>CANJNI010000019.1 GCA_947475995.1 Beijerinckiaceae bacterium
AAATTCGAGTTTCCACCTCTAAGTCATTGATAATAGTGGTGAGCGCGTCGGGATTCGAACCCGAGACCCTCTGATTAAAAGTCAGATGCTCTACCGGCTGAGCTACGCGCTCTCACGAGGGTGCGCCTGAGTAGCCCCCCCGGTCGGGCGGGTCAATAGCGCGGGGTGAAAGATCGGGCGATCAGGCGGACCAGTTGATGTAGGTCCACAGCAGTCCGAAGAGGACGGCTGAAATCAGCGTTGTGGCGATAGCCTTCGCCAGCAGGCGAGGCGCGACAGGCGCGCCGGGGTCGGTGCCGCCAGCGTAATCCGCGGCCTCGTGCTGGGAGCGCACGCCGAAGGGCAGCACGGCGAACAGGACGATCCACCACATGGTGAAATAGATCGCGATCCCCATCGGTATGGTCATGCTTGCGCCCTGCTCAACTCTGCAAAATCTAGGATCACACCTGCTCGAGTTCCACAAGCGTCCCGGCAAAATCCTTCGGGTGCAGGAACAGGACCGGCTTGCCGTGCGCGCCGATCTTCGGATTGCCGTCGCCCAGAACGCGCGCGCCCTTCGCCTTGAGCTGGTCGCGCGCGGCGATGATGTCGGTCACTTCGTAGCAGACGTGGTGCATGCCGCCGTCGGCGTTCTTTTCGAGGAATTTCGCGATGGGGGAATTTTCGCCCAGCGGTTCCAGCAGCTCGATCTTGGTGTTGGGCAATTCGATGAAGACGACCGTGACGCCGTGGTCGGGCTGCGGCGTCGGGCCCGAGACCTTCGCCCCCAGCGTCTCCCGATAAACGGCGCTGGCCCTGGCCAGATCCTTCACGGCGATCGCCACATGATTGAGCCGCCCGATCATCCCTGTCTCCTCAAACCATCATCACCAGTACATGCACGACGGGCCGCTTGCCCCAGACGTTGCGCATAGCGCTGCGGATCGCCTTTTCGATGCTTTCGGACACGGCGTCGGCGTCGCGGCGGCGAGGCTTGGGCATGGTGTCGAGGGTCTCGAAAATGGCGCGGTCGACAATCTGGTCCATCGGCTTGCCCGCCCCGGTGCGGGCCGGAATGCCCTCCATCACCACGTCGGGATCTCCCGCCAGTTCCCCTTTCGAGGTCATGGCGATGCCGACCGAGATGACGCCCGCGAAAGCCAGCCTGGTGCGCTGGCGGATCGCCTCATCGTCCGAACTGACGATGATGTTGCCGTCGGTATAGAGCCTGCCGTGCGGAGCCTCGTCGATCAGGCCGGGATTGCCGGGCGCCAGAAGCACGACGTCGCCGTTGGTGGTCTTGATGACCGTCTGCGCGCCCTGCTCCAGGGCGAATTTGGCATGTTCGGCAATGTGAACCGCCTCTCCATGGGCCGGGATCGCCAGTTTCGGCCGCACCCATTCGTACATCCGGCGCACCTCGTCGCGGCGCGGATGGCCGGACGCATGCACGAGGCCGTCGCGATCTGTGATGACCTCGATGCCCTGCCGGGCGAGACCGTTGAGGATCTGGTTGATGGACTTCTCGTTGCCCGGGATGGGGCGCGAAGAAAAGATCACCCGGTCGCCCGGCGCCAGCTTGACGCCCGGATGCCCGTCCTCGGCGATGCGCGCCATGGCGGCGCGGCTTTCGCCCTGCGAGCCGGTGGCCAGAACCACGATCCGGTCGCGCGGCAGGCGCGCATAGGCGTCAGGACCAAGGAAGGGCGGCAGACCGTCGAGATGGCCGCATTCGCGGGCCACTTCCGCCACGCGCTCCATGGAACGCCCGACGAGGACGCAGCTGCGGCCTGCGGCTGCTGCGGCTTCCGCCACGGTGCGAAGTCGCGCGACATTCGACGCGAAGGTGGTCACCAGCACGCGGCCCGTCGCAGTGGCGATCAATTCGCGCAACTTGACGGCGACCTCGGACTCCGACGGCGATGAGCCTTCGCGCAGTATGTTGGTGGAATCGCAGATCAGCGCCAGAACGCCTTCATCGCCAATCGCCTTGAAGCGCGCCTCGTCGGTCTGCCAGCCGACGACCGGACCGGGGTCGATCTTCCAGTCGCCCGTATGGACGACCGTGCCGAGCGGGGTGCGGATCGCCAGCGAGCAGCTTTCCGGAATGGAATGAGAGACCGGCACAAACTCGACCGAGAAGGGACCGAGTTCCAGCGTCGCCCCCGCCCCCACGATATGCAGCGGAACATCCGGAGCGCCGGGCTCCGACAGGCGGCGGGCCTCCAGCAGGGACGCCGCAAAGCGGGTCGCGTAGACCGGGCAGCCGAGGCGCGGCCACAGATGCGCGATGGCCCCGATATGGTCTTCATGCGCGTGGGTGATGACGAGACCGAGCAGATCCTTGCGGATGGATTGCGCAAAGGCGATGTCCGGGAGGATCAGTTCGATGCCCGGCAGGTCCGGCCCCGCGAAGGCGACGCCGAGATCGACCAGAATCCATTTGCGCTTTGCTTTCGGGCCGAAGCCGTAGAGCGCTGCGTTCATGCCGATTTCGCCGAGGCCGCCGAGCGGGAGGAATACGAATTCGTCGTTCTTGTTGTTGGTCATTCAGGTTTCCTGTTCGACCCGCAGGGGCTTGCGGGCGCCCGGCAGGAACACGTCGCCCGCTTCAATGATGCGGGCTCCCTGCGGCGTCCTGAGCACAAGCCTGCCCTGCTGGTCGATCGTTTCGAAAATGCCTTCGAGATTTTCCTGCCCGACAGAAACACGAATTTGCCCGCCCACGCCAGCGGCATTGTGCAGCCATGCGGCGCGGATGGCGTCGAAATGATCTCCCCTGCCCCATTTGTCGAGCCAGCGCGCCATTTGCACCGAAAGAGCCTCGAAAACATCCACGCAATTACAGGAGGCCCCGAGATTCACAAGGTCCTGCGTCCGGTACGCAAGACCTTCGGGATGCGACACGCAATTGACCCCCATGCCGATCACACACGCAAAGCGTCCGTCAGGAAGCCGCGACCCGCCAAGCAGGATGCCGGCAAGCTTCGCGCCTTCGTGGACAAGATCGTTGGGCCATTTAAGCGCCAGACGCGGATCGTTGGCCAGAAACGGACGCACGGCGGAAACGAGTGCCAAGCCTGCGACAAAGCCCAGTTGCGGAGTCCGGGCCAGCGGGGCCGGATCGACCAGCAAAAGGCTGGCGTAAAGATTGCCGCGCGGGGAAGTCCAGTGGCGACCGTGGCGGCCGCGCCCGCTGGTCTGCTCGCCCGCCACGAACCAGCGGCGGTCGGGCGCGTCGAGCATGGCGCGCCGCATGGCTTCGTCATTGGTGGAGCCGATGGTGTCGTGAAACTCGACAGAAAAGCCTGCGGCTTCGGCGCTTCTTGAAAGCCGCAGGTTCATGCCGTTCAGAACAACGATTTGGCGGCGGCGGTCGCGGCCGAAACGAGCGGACCGGGGAAGACCCAGTAGAGAACCACAGCCGCGCCGGCCAGATACATGACGGCCGTGACTTCGCGGCTGACGCCTTCGAACGGCGCTGCGGGCTCGTCGAGATAGATGATCTTGACGACGCGCAGATAGTAGAAGCAGGCGACCACGCTCGACAGCATGCCGATGACGGCGAGCGGATAAAGTCCCGCATCAATGGCCGCCGCGAAGGCGTACCATTTGGCGAAGAAGCCTGCGAGCGGCGGAATGCCGGCTAGCGACAGCATCATCATGGCGAGGAAGAACGCCATGCCCTTGCGGCTGCGCGACAGGCCCGCGAGATCGTGGATCGACTCCACATATTTGCCGCCCGTGCGCATGGAGAGGATCGCCGCAAACGTGCCGAGCGTCATGACGAGATAGATCGCCATATACATCAGGACGCCGTTGACGCCCTTCTCGGTGCCGGCCGCGAGGCCCACGAGCGCGAAGCCCATGTGGCCGATGGACGAATAAGCCATCAGGCGCTTGATGTTCGTCTGACCAATCGCCGCAAAGGCCCCGATCGCCATCGACAGGATCGACATGAAGACGATGATCTGCCGCCACTGGCCCTCAATGCCGGGGAAGGCGGTGATGATGATCCGCACTGTCACGGCGACAGCCGCCATCTTGGCTGCGGAAGCGAAGAAGGCGGTGACGGGCGTGGGCGCGCCTTCATAGACGTCCGGCGTCCACATGTGGAACGGCACGACCGACATCTTGAAGGCGAGGCCGGCCATGACGAAGACGAGGCCGAAGATGACGCCCAGATGCACGTTGCCTTTGAGGGCAGCCGCTATGCCGGGGAACGACACAGTGCCGGCGAAGCCGTAAAGCAGCGAGGAACCGTAGAGCAGCATGCCGGACGAAAGCGCGCCGAGCACGAAATATTTCAGGCCCGCTTCAGACGCGCGCACGTTGTGACGATGGAATGCGGCGATGACATAGAGCGCGAGGCTCATCAGCTCGAGCCCGAGATAGAGCGCAATCAGATTATGTGCGGAGATCAGCATCAACATGCCGAGCGTGGCGAGCAGCACCAGCACAGGAAATTCAAAAAGGTCGATGCCTTCGCGCGCCATGAATTCACGCGACATGAGCAGGGAGATCAGCGCGCCGCCGAGCGCCAGCGCCTTCATGAATCGACCGAAAGCGTCGTCGATAAAGGCTCCGTCATATACGAGCGCAGGCTCTTTCAGTTCCACGAACATCATCAGGAAGGCGACGCCAAGGATCGCAATCGCCAGTTCGCTGATGATCCAGTCGCGTCCGCCCGACTTGAAGACGCCCAGCATGAGCAGGCAGAGAGCCCCGATGGCGAGAAGGATTTCCGGGAGGCTGTGCGCAAAGGCGAAGGACAGCGGCGTCATGATTTCAGCCTCAGTTCAGGATAAGCGCGGCAGTCTTGGTCGCCGCCAGCGCCGCCTCATAGGACCGGAGCAAACCTTGCACGGAAGCCGCGCAGGCATCGAGAATCGGTCCCGGATTGACGCCGTAATAGATCGTGAGCAGCACGAGCGGCACGAGCAGCGCGAGTTCGCGCGGCGTCAGGTCGGCGATGTTCTTCAGGCTTTGCTTCTCAAGCACGCCGAAGATGATGCGGCGATAAAGGAAAAGCGCATAACAGGCGGACAGGATCACGCCGCTGGTGGCGAAGAAGGCCACCCATGGATTGGCTCCAAATGCGCCGATCAGCGTGAGGAACTCGCCCACGAAACCTGACGTGCCGGGCAGACCGACATTCGCCATGGTGAAGACCATGAAGACGACCGCATAGATCGGCATGCGCTGCACGAGCCCGCCATAGGCGGCGATATCGCGCGTGTGCATGCGGTCATAGACGACGCCGACGCACAGGAAGAGCGCGCCTGACACGAGGCCATGCGACACCATCTGGAAGATTGCGCCCTGCAGTCCCTGCTGGTTCATGGAGAACAGGCCCATCGTCACGAAACCCATGTGGGCGACGGACGAATAGGCGATTAGCTTCTTCATGTCCTCCTGCACCAGCGCAACCAGCGAGGTGTAGACAATCGCGATCACCGAGAGGCCAAACACGAGCGGCGCGAAATAGTGCGACGCTTCGGGGAACATGGGGATCGAGAAGCGGATGAAGCCGTAGCCGCCCATCTTCAGCAGAATGCCGGCGAGGATGACAGAGCCAGCCGTCGGCGCTTCGACGTGCGCGTCAGGCAGCCAGGTATGAACCGGCCACATGGGCATCTTCACCGCGAAGGACGCGAAGAAGGCCAGCCACAGCCACTTCTGCATGGACGACGGGAAAGTCGTTTTCAGCAGGACTGTGATGTCCGTGGTGCCGGCGACGCCATACATGGCCATGATGGCCAGCAGCATCAGCAGCGAGCCGAGCAGCGTATAGAGGAAGAACTTGAAGCTGGCATAGATGCGCCGCTTGCCGCCCCAGATGCCGATGATGAGGAACATCGGAATAAGGCCTGCTTCGAAGAACAGGTAGAACAGCACGAGGTCCAGCGCGCAGAAAACGCCGATCATCAGCGCTTCGAGCACCAGGAACGCGATCATGTATTCCTTGACGCGCGTCGTGATGGTTTCCCACGAGGCGACGATGCAGAAGGGCATCAGGAACGTCGTGAGCAGCACGAAGGGCATCGACATGCCGTCGACGCCAAGCTTGTAGATGATCGTGGAGCCGAGCCATGCCTTCTGCTCGACAAGCTGAAAGTTCGCGGTCGCGGGATCGAACAGCTTCCAGGCCCAGAGGGACAGCAGGAACGTGATGAGCGTGGTCGAAAGAGCCGCCCAGCGAATGTTGCCGAGCGTCGCCTGATCGTCGCCGCGCTGGACGAGAATGAACGCCGCGCCGACGAGCGGCAGAACGATGAGACCGGTGAGAATCCCGAAGCCGAACATCAGCGGACGCCTCCGAGCATGTACCAGGTGATGATGGCCGCCAGACCGATCAGCATCGCAAAGGCGTAATGATAGACATAGCCGGTCTGCAACTTCACGACGCGGTTGGTCACGTCAACCACACGGGCTGAAATCCCGTCTGGCCCAAGTCCGTCGATGATCTTGCCGTCGCCGCCCTTCCAGAACAGGCGGCCGAGCCAGAAAGCCGGACGCACGAAGAGGAAGTCATAGAGTTCGTCGAAGTACCACTTGTTGAGCAGGAAGCGGTACATGAGCGGGTTCTGCCGCGCGATGGCTTTCGGCGTGCCGGGCGACACGATGTACATGTAGTAGGCCAGCGCAAATCCCAGCACCATCATCACGAAGGGCACGTAAGCAACCACATGCGGAATGGCGTGCATCTCGTGCAGGATGTGGTTTGAAGCTCCGGTATAGAGCGACTTCTTCCAGAACTCTTCGACGCCGTGGCCGATGAAGGCGCCGTTGAACACGAGGCCCGCGAAAAGCGCCCCGAACGCCAGCAAGCTGAGCGGAACCAGCATGACAAGCGGCGATTCATGCGGAGCATGCTCGTGGCCGTGGTCTTCATGCCCATGAGCGTGATGTTCATCGTGCACGGCGTTGGCGCCGCGCTCGCCGAAGAAGGTCATGAACACCAGACGCCACGAATAGAAGGACGTGAAACCTGCCGCGATGACCGTCATCAGGAAGCCGTATAGCGCGGCTGAGGAATGCGCACTGCCAGCGAAAGCCGCCTCGATGATGGCGTCCTTGGAATAATAGCCCGCCGTGAACGGAAAGCCCGTAAGCGCCAGCGTCCCGATGGTCATCATCCAGAAGGTGAAGGGAATCTCTTTCCGCAGGCCACCCATGTTGCGCATGTCCTGCTCGTGGTGCATCGCGTGGATGACCGAGCCTGCGCCCAGGAACAGCAGCGCCTTGAAGAAGGCGTGGGTGAACAGGTGGAAGATGCCGACCGAATAGGCCCCGAGCCCGAGCGCCACGAACATGTAGCCGAGCTGCGAGCAGGTCGAATAGGCGATCACGCGCTTGATGTCATTCTGCACCAGGCCAACCGTGGCGGCGAAGAAGGCGGTCGTGGCGCCGACGATGGTCACCACCGCAAGAGCGGCGGGCGCCTGCTCGAACAGCGGAGAGAGACGCGCCACCATGAAGACGCCCGCCGTCACCATGGTGGCGGCGTGAATGAGCGCCGAAACCGGCGTCGGGCCTTCCATGGCGTCCGGCAGCCACGTGTGCAGCAGGAACTGCGCCGACTTGCCCATCGCGCCCATGAAGAGCAGCAGGCAAGCGACCGTCATGGCATCGGCGTTGAGGCCGAAGATGTGGATCGGCTTGTCTGCAAGACCCGGCGCGGCGGCGAAGACCTGATCGAAAGCCACCGAATTCGTCAGCATGAACACAAGGAAGATGCCGAGCGCGAAGCCGAAGTCGCCGATGCGGTTCACCACGAAAGCCTTCATGGCCGCAGCATTGGCTGACGGCTTCTCGTACCAGAATCCGATCAGCAGGTAGGACGCGAGGCCGACGCCTTCCCAGCCGAAAAACATCTGCACGAGGTTGTCGGCTGTCACCAGCATCAGCATCGCGAAGGTGAACAGCGACAGATAGGCGAAGAAGCGCGAGCGGCTCGGGTCCTCGTGCATGTAGCCAATGGAATAGAGGTGCACGAGCGACGACACGCTGGTGACAACGACGAGCATCACGGCGGTGAGCGTGTCGATGCGGAGCGCCCAGTCAATCTTCAGCGCGCCTGACGTGATCCAGTTGCCCAGCACCGGCACGGTGACGGGCTGATGGCCGAGCCCCACCTCGACGAAAACGATCCATGAAAAGATCGCCGACAGGAACAACAATCCCGTGGTGATGAGTTCGGCAGGACGCGCGCCCATCTGGCGGCCGAAGAGACCGGCGATCAGAAAGCCCGCGAGTGGCAGGAAAACGATTGCGCTGTACATCGCCGCTCAGCCTTTCAGAACGTTGATGTCTTCAACCGCGATGGTTCCGCGATTGCGATAATAGGTGACGAGGATGGCGAGACCGATGGCGGCCTCGGCGGCCGCGACTGTCAGAATAAAGAGCGAGAACACCTGCCCGGTCAGATCCCCGAGAAACGACGAGAAGGCCACAAGGTTGATGTTCACCGAGAGCAGGATCAACTCCACGGACATCAGGATGACGATGATGTTCTTGCGGTTCAGGATGATGCCCATCACGCCGAGCGTGAAGAGGATCGCGGCGACCGAGAGATAATGCGTGAGGCCGATGGTCATTCTTCGCTCCTCAGACGCCGGCCCGCGAGGGCGCTTTCTTGAGTTCGACGGCGGTCTTGCGATCGCGCGCATTCTGGTCGGCGATGTTCTGGCGTTTCACGTCGGGCTTGTGGCTCAGCGTCAGCACGATGGCGCCGATCATGGCGGTGAGCAGCACAAGACCCGCCGCCTGGAAGAAGTAGAAGTGCTTGGTGTAAAGGACGCGGCCCAGCGCGGCCGTGTTGGAAACATCATCCGGGGCAGGCGCGCTGGCGCTGGCGATGGCGGCGTCCGAAGTCACCCAGCCGGTCATCACCAGCACGAGTTCAATCGCCACCATGATGCCGATCAGCGCTCCGATGGGCAGATATTGCAGGAAGCCCTGCTTGAGTTCGGCGAAGTCCACGTCGAGCATCATGACGACGAAGAGGAACAGAACCGCCACTGCGCCGACGTAAACGACCACCAAGATCATGGCGAGGAATTCCGCGCCGAGCAGAATGAAGAGACCGGAAGCGTTCACGAAAGCCAGGATAAGAAACAGCACGGAGTGCACGGGATTGCGCGCCGCGATCACCATGAAGGCCGAAGCGATCATGAGCGTCGAGAACAGATAGAAAAAGGCCGCGGCCACCATCTCGTTCATCCTCTGCGGCTTCGCCCTTTCGGACGAAGCTGAAATATTACCGGTAGGGAGCGTCCATCGCGATGTTGCGCGCGATTTCACGTTCCCAGCGCGCGCCGTTATCGAGCAGTCGCTGCTTGTCGTAGTAGAGTTCCTCGCGGGTCTCGACCGCGAATTCCTGGTTCGGCCCTTCGACGATGGCGTCAACCGGGCAGGCTTCCTGACAGAAGCCGCAATAGATGCACTTCACCATGTCGATGTCGTAGCGCGTGGTGCGGCGCGTCCCGTCATTGCCGCGCGGCGCGGCCTCGATGGTGATGGCCTGCGCCGGGCAAATGGCCTCGCAGAGCTTGCAGGCGATGCAGCGTTCCTCACCGTTCGGGTAGCGGCGCAAGGCATGTTCGCCGCGGAAGCGCGGCGAAATCGGGTTCTTCTCGTGCGGATAGTTGATGGTCGACTTCGGCTTGAAGAAATAGCGCATCGAGAGCCAGAAAGCTCCGATGAACTCCTTGAGGAAAAGCGACCGTGCTGCGGCTTCGAGCTTCATGTGTCTACCTATGGGCCGAACGTATCGCCGACGACATAGCCGACGGCCGGCATGACGACGAAGGCGCCGGCGAGCATTGCGACCTTGATGGGCCGCATCCGCCGTTCGAAATTCCCGATCCCCGCAAGGTCTGCGCCCTGCGCGGTTTCAGCCGCGATGGCGCGGCCGATCATGCGGGTCACCACGACATATTCGGCCAGCCCGAAACCGAGCCCCGCCAAAGCGCCGATTGTGGCCCCGCTGGCGTCCATCAATTCGCCCCGCCCCAGCCGGTGACCTGCAACACGCCGGCCACCAGGACGACCATGAACAGCGAGATCGGCAGGAACACTTTCCAGCCAAGCCGCATCAACTGGTCATAACGGTAGCGCGGCACGAAGGCCTTCACCATCGCGAACATGAAGAAGACGAGGCAGACCTTGAGGACGAACCAGATCACGCCCGGCACCCATGTGAAGGGCGCGAACGGAATGGGCGAGAGCCAGCCTCCGAGAAACAGGATCGTGGTCAGCGCGCACATGGTCATGATCGCCACATATTCGCCAAGCATGAACAGCATGTAGGGGGTCGAGGAATATTCGACCATGAAGCCCGCAACGAGTTCGGATTCGGCTTCAACGAGATCGAACGGCGGACGGTTGGTTTCAGCCAGCGCCGAGATGAAGAAGATCACGAACATCGGGAACAGAGGCAGCCAGTACCACCCCAGCGCCCCGAGGCCTGTGTCCTGCGCGCGCACGATGTCGGTGAGGTTGAGCGATCCGGCGCAGAGAAGAACCGTGATGATGACGAAGCCGATGGAGACTTCGTAGCTCACCATCTGGGCCGCAGAGCGAAGCGCGGCCAGAAACGGATATTTCGAGTTCGACGCCCAGCCGCCCATGATGACGCCGTAAACGCCGAGCGACGAGATGGCGAATATGTAAAGGATGCCGACGTTCAGATCGGCCACGGCCCAGCCGTCCGTCACCGGGATCACCGCCCATGCGGCGAGCGCCAGCATGCCGGACACGAAGGGCGCCAGGATGAACACGCCCTTGTTGGCGCCCGACGGCAGCACCGGCTCCTTCAGCACGAACTTCAACATGTCGGCGAAGGATTGCAGCAAGCCCCACGGACCAACGACGTTGGGCCCGCGACGCATCTGCACCGCCGCCCAGATCTTGCGGTCAGCGTAAAGAATGTAGGCGACGAAGATCAGCAGCGCGACAAGCAGCAGCAGGCTCTTGCCGAGGAGGATAAGCAGCGGGATCAGCCAGTCCGTCACTTGCGTGGGCTCCTCATTCCGCCGCTTGCGCGACACGGCCCTTGGCCAGCGCGGAACATTCGGCCATGACGGCCGAGGCGCGGGCGATCGGGTTGGTGAGATAGAAATCGTCGATGGCGTTGACGAAGGCAGTCTTGTCGGGCGATCCAGCCGGGATGTCGCCGAGCGAGCCTTTCTGGATCAGGTCCAGCGCGGCGAAATGCGGATGCGCCTTATAGAGAGCTGCGCGCAGAGCGTTCAGCGTATCGAACGGCAGGCGTTTTCCGAGCACATCGGAGAGAGCGCGAAGCACAGCCCAGTCCTCGCGGGCATCGCCCGGCGGGAAGGACGCGCGGTCCGCCATCTGCACGCGGCCTTCGGTGTTCACATAAGTGCCGGACTTTTCGACATAGGCCGCACCCGGCAGGATGACGTCAGCGCGGTGCGCGCCACGGTCGCCATGCGTGCCCTGATAGATGACGAAAGCGCCGGGCGCGATGTCGATCTCGTCCGCGCCGAGATTGAACAAAACGTCCACGCCGCCCTTCGCCATCGCGGTTGCATCGAGACCTCCCTCGCCCGGCACGAAACCGAGATCGAGACCACCGACGCGCGAGGCCGCAGTATGAAGCACACAGAAGCCGTTCCACTCAGGCGTGATTGCTCCAGCGGCCTTCGCCACCTCAAGCGCGCGCGCCAGAACCGCAGCGCCATCGGGCCGCGCGAGAGCGCCGGCGCCGAGGATCAGCATCGGTTTCTTCGACCCCTCCGGCGGCTTGCAGGTTTGCGGATCGAGCGAGTCCGGGCCAGCGCCCATATATTTGTACGAGTAGGTCAGGTCCGCCTGCTGGCCGATGAGTCCCACGGCAAAATCGCCGCGCAGCCAGCGCTTGCGGATGCGGGCGTTGAGCACCGGCGCTTCCTTGCGCGGATTGGAGCCGACGATGAGAAGCGAGTCCGCCTCGTCGATGCCCGCAACCGTCGCGTTGAACAGATAGGACGCGCGACCATATTTCGGATCGAGCCGGGAACCATCCTGACGGCAATCGAGGTTCGGAGAACCGAGGGCCTGCATCAGCGATTGAAGCGCGAACATATCCTCGACGCTGGCGAGATCGCCCGCAATCGCGCCGATCTTGCCGGGCGAGGCCGCCTTCACCTTCGCGGCTATGGCCGCAAAGGCTTCGTTCCACGACACCGGCGTCAGACGACCGTTCTTGCGCAGATAGGGACGGTCGAGACGCTGCGTCTTCAGTCCATCGACGATCTGGCGCGTCTTGTCGGAAATCCATTCCTCATTCACGGCGTCATTGACGCGCGGAAGGATGCGGATGACTTCGCGGCCGCGCGAGTCGACGCGAATGTTGGAGCCGAGCGCGTCCATCACATCGATGGATTGCGTCTTGGCGAGTTCCCACGGACGCGCGCGGAACGATTGCGGCTTCGGCAGCAACGCGCCCACCGGGCACAGGTCGGCCACATTGCCCTGAAGCTCGGAACCCATCGCGGTTTCGAGATAGGTGGTGATCTCCATGTCTTCGCCGCGACCGATGGCGCCCATGTCGCCAGTGCCGGCGACTTCCGCCGTGAAGCGGACGCAGCGCGTGCAATGGATGCAGCGGTTCATGGACGTCTTGACGAGCGGACCGAGGTATTTGTCTTCCACCGCGCGCTTGTTCTCGTGATAGCGCGAGGAATCGACCCCGTACGCCATCGCCTGATCCTGCAGATCGCATTCGCCGCCCTGATCGCAGATCGGGCAATCGAGCGGATGATTGATGAGCAGGAATTCCATCACGCCCGCACGCGCCTTGCGGGCCATGGGCGAATTGGTCAGCACCACCGGCGCTTCGCCGTTCGGGCCGGGACGCAAGTCGCGCACCGCCATCGCGCAGGATGCGGTCGGCTTCGGCGGGCCGCCCTTCACCTCGACGAGGCACATGCGGCAATTGCCGGCGATCGACAGACGCTCGTGGTAGCAGAAGCGCGGCACTTCCGCGCCAGCTTCCTCGCACGCTTGCAGCAGCGTGTATTCCGCCGGGACGTCGAGTTCCTTGCCGTCGATGTTGATCTTGGTCATCGCGCCTACTCCGCCGCGATACGCACAGGATCGCTGTGCGGGTTGGCGGCGTATTGATCGATGCGTTTTTCGATCTCGCCACGGAAATGGGTGATGAGGCCCTGAATCGGCCATGCGGCGGCGTCGCCGAGCGCGCAGATCGTGTGTCCCTCGATCTGCTTCGACACATCGAGCAGCATGTCGATCTCGCGCTTCTGGGCGCGCCCCTCAACCATGCGTTCCATGACGCGCCACATCCAGCCCGTGCCTTCGCGGCACGGCGTGCACTGGCCGCAGCTTTCATGCTTGTAGAAATACGAAAGCCGCGCGATGGCCCGGATAATGTCGGTTGACTTGTCCATGACGATCACCGCCGCAGTGCCAAGGCCGGACTTCAGCTTGGACAGCGAGTCGAAATCCATCGGGCAGTCGATGATCTGCTCCGCCGGCACGCAACGCACGGACGAGCCGCCCGGAATGACCGCCAGCAGATTGTCCCAGCCGCCCCGAATGCCGCCGCAATGCCGGTCGATCAGTTCGCGGAACGGAATGCTCATCGCCTCTTCGACGTTGCAGGGCGTGTTCACATGGCCCGATACGCAGAAGAGCTTCGTGCCGACATTGTTCGGCGCGCCAAAACTGGAGAACCAGCTCGCGCCGCGGCGCAGGATCGTCGGCGCAACTGCGATGGACTCGACATTGTTCACCGTCGTCGGGCAGCCGTAGAGGCCCATGTTCGCCGGGAACGGCGGCTTCATGCGCGGCATGCCCTTCTTGCCTTCGAGGCTTTCGAGCAAAGCGGTTTCTTCACCGCAGATATAGGCGCCGGCGCCGTGATGCACATAAAGATCGAACGGCCAGCCATGGACATTGTCCTTGCCGATGAGTTTCGCCTCATAGGCTTCGTCCACTGCAGCCTGAAGGCGTTCGCGCTCGTGGATATATTCGCCGCGCACATAGATGTAGCAGGCATGTGCGCCCATCGCGAAAGACGCGATCATGCAGCCTTCGACCAGCAGATGCGGATCGTTGCGCATGATCTCGCGATCCTTGCAGGTGCCGGGCTCGGACTCGTCGGCGTTGACGACGAGATAAGACGGCCGCGCCGGATCAGGCTTCGGCATGAAGGACCATTTCAGCCCGGTCGGAAAGCCCGCGCCGCCGCGTCCGCGAAGGCCCGACGCCTTCATCTCGCTGATGATCCAGTCCTTGCCGCGATCCAGAAGATGCTTGGTGCCGTCCCATGCGCCGCGCATTTGCGCAGCCTTCAGGCCCGGCGATTGAAAGCCGTAAAGGTTGGTGAAGATGCGATCCCGGTCGGCGAGCATATCGGGGCCCCTCACTTCTTTTCGGCGGCGGCTGCGGCCGCCATCGATTCATCGAAACGCTTGCGCCATGCGCCGACGACCGAGCCGTCATAAAGCGCCGGATCGAGCAGCGTATCGCCCTTGGCGGGCTCAGGTTCGGACGAGATGCGACCGACCTGCGAGCCCTTCTGCACCGGTCGACCGGCGGCGAGGTCATCGAGCAGCTTGTTGAAATTCTCGGGCGTCAGATCTTCGTAATAGTCGTCGTTGATCTGGACCATGGGGGCGTTGCAGCACGCGCCCAGACACTCGACTTCGAGCCACGAGAAATTGCCATCAGGGGTGACATGCCGCTGGTCGCCGATACGCGAGCGGCAGACGTCCTTGATCGCATTGGCTCCGCGCAGCTCGCAGGGCGTCGTGCCGCACAATTGGATGAAATGCCTGCCGACGGGTTCGAGATTGAACATCGAATAGAAGGTGGCGATTTCGAGAACCCGGATGTACGGCATGCCAAGCATCTCGGCGATTTTCTCGATGGCCGGTTTTGTCACCCAGTAATCGTTCTGCGCCTGCGCGCGCCACAGCAGCGGGATCACCGCCGAGGCCTGTCGGCCTTGCGGATATTTGGCGATTTCCTTTTCGGCCCAAGCCTTGTTTTCGGCTGTGAACTCGAAGGACGCCGGTTGTTTTTCGGCCAGTCTGCGAACCGTCATCTCAGCTACCCGATGACTTGCGTTGTGAGGCGACCATCAGTGCGAACACGATGAACGGAATGGCGAAGCAGGCATTCCAGAGAAGAAGCACAAAGGTCTCCTCCGAGGCCCAGAACTGCGGTCGCCCGGCCAGCAGGTCGAACAGGACGCGGCTGACCAGATACATCACCACCGCAACGGGGATGAACTTGACGACGTCCCGCAGACGATCCCGGTCGAGTTTCATCGGTCGACCTCTCCGAAGACGATATCGAGCGATCCCAAAATCGCCGACACGTCGGCCAGCATGTGCTTGCGGCACATGAAATCCATCGCCTGCAAATGCGCAAAGCCCGGCGCGCGGATCTTGCACTTGTAGGGCTTGTTGGTTCCGTCCGCGACGAGATAGACGCCGAACTCGCCCTTCGGGGCTTCGACCGCCGCATAGACTTCGCCGGCCGGAACGTGGAAGCCTTCGGTGAACAGCTTGAAGTGATGGATGAGGGCTTCCATCGACTGCTTCATCTGGCTGCGTGACGGCGGCACGACCTTCTGGTCCTGCACCGCGACAGGCCCCTGCCCGCCCGGCGCCAGAAGCTTCTCGACGCACTGCTTCATGATGCGCACGGACTGGCGCATCTCTTCCATGCGGATCACCTGACGATCGTAATTGTCGCAGTTCTTGCCGACCGGAATTTCGAATTCCATCTCGTCGTAGCATTCGTAAGGCTGCGCGCGGCGCAAATCCCAGGCTGCGCCGGAGCCGCGCACCATGACGCCCGAAAAGCCCCACTTCCAGCATTCTTCCAGCGTCACGACGCCGATATCGACGTTGCGCTGCTTGAAGATGCGGTTATCGAGAAACAGGTTCGTCAGGTCGTCGCAGACCTTCAGGAACGGGTCGCAGAACGCCCCGATATCCTCGATCAGCTTCACCGGCAGATCGCTCGCGACGCCGCCCGGACGGAAATAATTGGCGTGCATGCGCGAGCCGGAGGCGCGCTCATAAAACACCATCAGCTTTTCGCGTTCCTCGAAGCCCCACAGAGGCGGCGTCAGCGCGCCGACGTCCATGGCCTGCGTGGTGACGTTCAGGAGATGGGACAGCAGCCGGCCGATTTCGCAGTACAGAACGCGAATGAGCTGCGCGCGGCGCGGAACCGCGATCCCGAGCATCTTTTCGATGGCGAGGCAGAAAGCATGTTCCTGATTCATCGGCGCGCAATAGTCGAGCCGATCGAAGTAAGGAACATTCTGCAGATAGGTGCGGGCTTCCATCAGCTTTTCGGTGCCGCGATGCAGCAGCCCGATGTGCGGATCCACGCGTTCGACCACCTCGCCGTCGAGTTCCAGCACGAGACGCAACACGCCGTGCGCGGCGGGATGCTGCGGACCGAAGTTGATCGAGAAGTTACGGACGGAGGGTTGTTCGGTCATGTACGGGCTCCGCCTGAAGCCTTTTCATCGCCGGGGAGCTGGTATTCGCCGTCACCTTCCCAGGGCGAAAGGAAGTCGAAGTTGCGGAATTCCTGATTGAGCCGGACGGGTTCGTAAACGACGCGCTTCTGCTCGTCGTCGTAACGGACTTCCACATAGCCGGTCATCGGGAAGTCCTTGCGGAGCGGATGACCTTCAAAACCGTAGTCGGTCAGGATGCGGCGCAGGTCCGGGTGGCCGGTGAAGTAGACGCCGTACATGTCCCAGACTTCGCGCTCGTACCAGTTAGCGAAGGGGAACAGGTCCGTAGCAGAGGCGATCGGCTCATCTTCGGCGAGCGGCGCGACAACGCGGACGCGCTGGTTATGGCGTGGCGACAGCAGATGATAAACGACGTCGAAACGCTGCTCGCGCGTCGGATAATCAACCGCCGTTATGTCGATCGGACAAATGAACAGACAGGCCGGATCATCCCGCAGATAGGTCAGCACCTTCAGGATGTGTTCCGCGTCGGCGACCAGATTGAGCTCGCCGTAAGCCACGAACGAGCGCAAGACAACGCCGGGAAGCGCTGCCGAAATGGCTTCGCCCAGCGTCTTGAGGTCTTCGTCCATCATGTCGCTCCTGCCGCCGGCCGGGCCGCGGCTGAATTACCGTTCAATCGTGCCGGTGCGGCGAATCTTCTTCTGGAGAAGCAGCACGCCGTACAGGAGGGCCTCCGCCGAGGGCGGGCATCCGGGCACATAAATATCCACCGGCACCACGCGGTCGCAGCCGCGCACCACCGAATAGGAATAGTGATAGTAGCCGCCGCCGTTGGCGCAGGACCCCATCGAGATCACATAGCGCGGCTCGGGCATCTGGTCGTAGACCTTGCGCAAGGCCGGGGCCATCTTGTTGGTCAACGTTCCGGCGACGATCATCACGTCGGACTGGCGGGGCGAGGCGCGCGGCGCGAAGCCGAAACGCTCGACGTCATAGCGCGGCATGGACATCTGCATCATTTCCACGGCGCAGCAGGCCAAGCCGAACGTCATCCACATCAGCGAGCCGGTGCGGGCCCAGTTGATGAGGTCGTCCGTGGTGGTGACCAGAAAGCCCTTGTCGGCGAGTTGATCGTTGATCGTCAGGAAGAACGGATCATTGGACCCGACCGGCTTGCCGGTGTTCGGATCGATGATGCCGCGCGGCGCGGGCGCGATGGCCGTCGGGGTCAATCCCATTCGAGGGCTCCCTTTTTCCATTCATAGATGAAGCCGATCGTCAGCACGCCGAGGAAGGACATCATGGACCAGAAGCCGAAAACGCCGACTTCCTTGAAGGCCACCGCCCAGGGGAACAGGAAGGCCACTTCCAGATCGAAGATGATGAAGAGTAGCGAGACCAGATAGAATCGCACGTCGAACTTCATGCGCGCGTCGTCGAAAGCGTTGAATCCGCATTCGTAGGCGGACAGCTTCTCGGCGTCGGGCGCCTTGTAGGCGAGCAGGAAGGGCGCGATCAGCAGCGCTGCCGAAATAACGCCGGCTACGGCGATGAAGACCACAAGGGGGAGATAGTCGTTGAGAAGGCCCGACATTCGATCGTCCGGAGCTGGAGATGCCCGACGCGTCGAAATCGGACGAAGGGGCGTAGTCGCGGCCTTCCTCGTCGGATTCCGATGACGGGCGGAGGACTATCGCAGTGCAGCACAAGGCGCAAGCCGGAAACAGGCCTCATACGTCTCTCTGCACTGCGGAAACCGCGCGGATTTAGCTAGACTTTCGGGTGATATTCAGACGATTCCGAGGCGCGCCGCCAAAATCGCAAAAATCGTTGCAGCCGCGATGGCCCAGAGGGGATTTCGCTTCGTGGTCGCGGTGAAAACGGCAGCGCCGGCGGCGAAGACCACCCCCAGCCAGTCATGCACCGCCACCGTGGCGGTCACAAATCCGGAGGCGGCCATCAGGCCGAGCACGACGGGCGGCAAGGCGGCCTTGAAGGACGGGAACCAGTGGCTGCTCTCCAGCTTCTGCCAGACCCGCCCTACCCCGAAGGCCAGTGCGCTGGCCGGCAGGATGATCGAGACAGTCGAGACCAGCAGACCCGCCAGACCAGCGACCTGCCAGCCGATCAGGCTGGTCACATTCAGGTTAGGCCCCGGCGCCAACTGCGCCAGCGCGAAGGTTTCGGCAAATTTCCGGTCGGTCATCCAGCCGTAGACATCCACCACCTGCCGATGGAGGTCCGGAATGATGGTCGGCGCGCCGCCGACCGAAACCAGCGAAAGCGTCGTGTACATGATGATGAGACGCAGCAGCACCGACTCGTTCATCTGCTGCGGCTCCAGTAAGTTACGGCGAAGCTCAGGGGCAGCAGGGCGACAAGCGTCGGGACCAGCGGGAACCGGATGATCGCCACGCAGACGAAGGCCAGCACGACAAATCCAAGCGCGCGAGCGGTGAATTTCAGGGCCCGCATCATCTTGATCGCGGTTCCGATGACCAGGCCGGATGCTGCTGCAGCTGCGGCTGCGGCGCCCACCTTCACGTCGGGCAAATCGGAAATCTGGTCGTAGCCGGTCGCCAGAAGGACAAGAAGGACCAGCGGGGCGGCGAACAGGCCGACTACGGCCGCAATCGACCCGGTCAGGCCGCAAAAACGGTCGCCCAGAATGGTTGCGACATTGATGACATTGCCGCCCGGCAGGGCCTGACAGATGCCGAAAAGGGCCGCATAGTCATGCTCTGACGCCCATTTGCGCTTCTCGACGATGATGTGACGGGAGATGGCCGCCAGCCCGCCAAAACCATAAAGACCGATCTGGAGAAACCCCACGAAAAGGTCGGTCGGGGTCACACGCTCCGGGGGCGGAACCTCTGTGGTCGCGGAATTGTCCGGAATGCCTGCCTGTTCGCCCGCCACGCGCACCTTCTCCGCTGTCGATTCTGGGGCCCGGATCGCACGGGTTCACCGGAGGTGGCAAGTCCGTTCGCCGGCGCGCGCGATAGGTTCGGGCAAATCTCTCAGGCGGAGCGCTCTCGTCTCGCATTGGCGATGGCGACTGCCAGCGTCATGCTCAGCGTCATCGTGGCTGTGAGAGAGCGGAAGCCGTTGAAATCCGTCTCGACGACCTCGAACCAGCTTCGGGCATGGGTCAGAAGCGGGCTGAAGGGACTGTCGGTGATCACCACCAGCCGCGCCCCATGTTCGGCGATGATCTTGGCCGAATCGATGGTCGAGAGCGTGTAGGGCGTGAAGCTGATGGCCAGAGCGGCGTCGCGCTCGTTGGCGAACTTGCAGATCTCTACGTCGTTGCGCAGGGGCGAGCTCACCAGCACGTGCTTGATGCCGAGCGTGCCCAGCAGGTAGCTGACATAGGAACTGACCGCGAAGGAACGCCGCTGGCCGATGAGATAGATGGTCTCCGCCCCGGCCAGCACCTCCACGGCTTCGTCGAACTGGTCAGGCCTCAGGCGGGAGCGCAGCCCCTTGATCGAATGTTCTGCGGCGTCGGCGAAACCATCAAAAAGCAGGCCGGAAGCCGTGGCTTCCTGCGCACTGTCGGCCAGCGCCGAAAGACGCGCTTCGTAACTCGGAACACGGTCGCGCAGCCTTTCGCGGAATACAGCCTGCAAGTCCGCAAAGCCCGAATATCCGAAGACCTGCGCGAACCGCACGAGCGTGGACGGCTGGACGTGCGCCCGCGCGGCGAGGCTCGACGCCGTCGATAGGGCTACATCGTCCGGATTTTCAATGGCATAGGCGGCCACCTGCGCGAGACGTTTGGGCAAGGTGTCGCGGCGCGCCATGAGTTGCAGCCGCAGCGCCTCGAAAGAACCCGGCGGGCTCGGTAGATCATCGGTTTCGGACATGGCCCCCTATGCCACGCTGACAGCCGCAAAAAAAGAACAGAAATTCTGTTTCTGGAAAAAATCGCATTTGCGGAAAGGGCGGCAGGTCCGCTGAAAGCGCTTGTTCTTCGGGTTTTGAATGCAATCGGCCGCCAACGGCCGGACGGATGTGGCGATTCGCCGCTCGGAGCATGAAGCTAGGCATTCCAGTTTCGGAATTTATATTCCAAATTTGACATTTATGGATTTCATATTCTAGTAGCATTTGCTCACTTCGGGACTCTCCCTTGCTTGATCTCATCGCCATCGGACGTTCGTCGGTCGATCTCTACGGCCAGCAGGTGGGTGGACGGCTGGAGGATGTGGCGAGCTTCTCGAAGGCGGTGGGCGGGTGCCCGGCGAATATCGCGATCGGCTCTGCCCGGCTGGGCCTCCGGTCAGGCCTGATCACCCGCGTCGGCGACGAAGCCATGGGCCGCTTCATCCGCGAACAGCTTGGGCGCGAGGGCGTCGATACGCGAGGGGTCGTGACCGACGCGACACGGCTGACCGCGCTCGTCCTGCTCGGCGTGCGCGATGACCATTCGTTCCCGATGATCTTCTACCGCAGCGACTGCGCGGATGCGGCTTTGGATGAATCCGACATCGACGAAAACTACATTCTGTCCGCACGCGCCATCGTGGTCACCGGCACGCATTTCGCGCTGCCGAAAGCCACCGCCGCGCAGCGCAAGGCCATCGGGATTGCCCGGAAGGCCGGGCGTCGCGTCGTCTTCGACATCGACTACCGTCCCAACCTTTGGGGACTGGGCGGCCACGACGCAGGCGAAAGCCGCTATGCGGAATCGACCGCTGTCACCCAACGCCTCCAGACCATCGTGCCCGATTGCGACCTCATCGTGGGGACTGAAGAGGAATGGCACATAGCCGGCGGCAGCGAAGATACGCTCGCCGCCTTGCGGGCCGCCCGCGCCCTCTCGTCAGCCGTTTTTGTTGTGAAGCGCGGCCCCATGGGCTGCGTGGTCTTTCCCGACGCGATTCCGGCCTCGCTCGACGACGGAATCCAAGGGTCCGGCTTTCCGGTCGAAGTCTATAATGTTCTGGGCGCAGGCGACGCCTTCATGTCCGGGCTGCTTTACGGCTGGCTGCGCGGCGAGCCCATCGAGCGCTGCTGCATGTACGCCAACGCCTGCGGGGCTTTCGCAGTGTCGCGATTGCTTTGTTCGATCGAATATCCGAGGCGGAGCGAGCTCGAACATTTTCTCGCCCACGGTTCGGCCACGAAGGCGTTGCGACAGGACGCTCAGCTCAATCACCTGCACTGGTCGACGACGCGCGACGCCCTGACGCCGCGCACGAAATCCGATCAGGTGCTGGCCTTTGCGATCGACCATCGCGCGCAACTCGAAGCCATGGCGGATGCAGCCGGCGCGCCGCGCGCGCGCATCAACGCCTTCAAGAAACTTGCCCTGCAAGCGACCCTGGAGGTCGCGGGCGAGCGCCCCGGTTACGGCATCCTGCTCGACGGAACCTACGGACGCGAAGCCCTGTTCGAGGCTTCACGC
This sequence comes from Beijerinckiaceae bacterium, assembly GCA_947475995.1. GTDB lineage: Bacteria > Pseudomonadota > Alphaproteobacteria > Rhizobiales > Beijerinckiaceae > Terripilifer. The sequence continues at coordinate 21,876 of CANJNI010000019.1, forward strand.
CACAACCTGTGGATCGCCCGCCCCATTGAGCAACCGGGTTCGCGGCCTTTCGACATCGAGGGCGGCGGTTCCTTTGCGGCGCAATTGACCGAATGGCCGACCCATCAGGTCATCAAGGCGCTCGTGTTTTACCACCCGGACGATCCGCTGGATTTACACGTCCGGCAGGATCGCGAACTCGTCCGCCTTCATGCCGGGGCTCGCGCCCTTCGCCGGGAACTGATGGTCGAGATCATTGCCGGCAAGCACGGGTCGCTGGCCGACGACGCCGTCGCCCGTGTTCTGGACCATCTGTACGAAATCGGCGTGGCGCCCGACTGGTGGAAACTGGAAGCGCAACCCGATGCCGCCTCGTGGGCAGCGATCGGCGCCGTGATCGAACGGCGCGATCCCCTGTGCCGGGGCGTACTGCTGCTCGGCCTCGACGCGCCTGAGGACCAGATTGCGGCGGCCATCCGGCTTGCATCGCGGGAAAAATGCGTCAAGGGTTTCGCCATCGGCCGGACAATCTTCGGCGCTTGCGCGCGCGAATGGCTCGCGGGCCGCATCGATGACGGGCAAGCCGTCGCCCGCATGGCCGCCGCCTATGGAAGGCTGACGACGCTGTGGGATGAATGCCGAAAGGAGGGGCGCACATGACCGGCAAGATCCGCCTCACCATGGCGCAGGCTCTGGTGCGGGCCATGGCGGCGCAGAAGACCGTTCTGGACGGCCAGACCGTTCCGCTCTTTGCCGGATGCTGGGCGATCTTTGGCCACGGCAACGTGGCCGGCCTTGGCGAAGCGCTTTACGGCGCGCGCGATGTTCTGCCGACGTACCGCGCCCATAACGAACAGGCGATGGCGCATGCGGCGATTGCCTTCGCCAAGGCGTCGCGCCGTCGGCGCATGATGGCCTGCACGACCTCCATCGGCCCCGGCGCAACCAACATGGTGACAGCCGCGGCCGTGGCGCATGTGAATCGTTTGCCGGTTCTGCTGCTGCCGGGCGATGTCTTCGCCAACCGTCGCCCCGACCCCGTGTTGCAGCAGATCGAGGACTTCACCGACGGACTCATCACCGCCAACGATTGCTTCCGCCCCGTCTCGCGTTATTTCGACCGGCTCTCGCGCCCCGAGCAACTGATCCCGGCCTTCGATCGCGCCATGGCGGTCCTGACTGATCCGGCAAACTGCGGCCCCGTGACTCTGGCCCTGTGCCAGGACACGCAGACGGAAGCTTACGACTATCCGGCCAGTTTCTTTGAAGAGCGCATCTGGTCGCCGCGCCGCCAGCCGCCTGATGCGGGCGAACTCGACGCCGCTGCGAAACTGCTGACCAATGCGCGAAAGCCATTCGTGATCGTTGGCGGCGGCGTGCTTTACGGCGAGGCCGAAAAAACGCTGGCGGATTTCTGCGCGCGCCACGGCATTCCGGCGGCGGAGACGCAGGCCGGCAAATCCGCCCTGCCCGACGGCGCTTCGTTCAACCTCGGCGCGATCGGCGTCACCGGCACGGGGGCGGCCAATGCGATGGCGCAGGAAGCCGACGTGATCCTCGCGGTCGGTACGCGCCTGCAGGATTTCACCACCGGATCGTGGTCGCTTTTCAATGCGCCGGGACGCAAAATCATCGGCCTGAACGTACAGGCTTTCGACGCCGCGAAGCATCGCGCCCAGCCGCTTGTGGCCGACGCACGCGCGGGACTCGAAGTCCTGTCGAAAACGCTTGGCGACTGGCGGGCCGCCGTCGAATGGACCAGCCGCGCCACGCAGGAAAAGCAGACGTGGAGCAATGTTGCAGAACGCTACACGGCTGCGACCGATGCGGCGCTTCCATCCGATGCCCAGGTGATCGGCGCCGTGCAGCGTCAGGCTCTGGCGAGCGATGTGGTCCTCTGCGCGGCGGGCGGATTGCCGGGTGAATTGCACAAGCTTTGGCGGCCTGGCGCGCCGGGCGGCTATCACCTTGAATACGGCTATTCCTGCATGGGTTACGAGATCGCAGGGGGTCTCGGCGTCAAGATGGCCAATCCATCGCGGGACGTCTTCGTCATGGTGGGCGACGGCTCCTACCTGATGATGAATTCCGAAATTGCCACGTCCGTCATGCTTGGGCTGAAGCTCACCATCGTGGTGCTCGATAATCGCGGCTTCGGCTGCATCAACCGCCTGCAGAAGGCGACCGGCGGCGCGCCGTTCAACAATCTGCTGGCCGATACGCGGCACGAAACATTGCCGCAGGTGGACTTCGCTGCCCATGCCGCAGCGCTCGGCGCGATCGCGAAAAAAGTCGCCGGCGTCGCTGAACTTGAAGCAGCTTTGAGCGAAGCCCGGAGAGCGGCCTCCACCACTGTCATCGTCATCGACACCGATCCGCTGATCTCCACCGATGCAGGCGGCCATTGGTGGGATGTGGCTGTGCCGGAAGTCTCTACGCGCCCGCAGGTCGAGTCCGCGCGCGCGCAATACGAACAAGCCATCACCAGACAGACCATCGGACACTGACATGACGATCCGCATCGGCGCGAACCCCATTGGCTGGTCCAACGACGACCTGCTCGAAATCGGCGGCGACATTCCGCTCGAAACGTGCTTGCGCGAGGCGCGCGAAGCCGGCTTCGAGGGCATGGAGCTGGGCAACAAGTTTCCGCGCGAAGCCAAAGCGCTGCAAGCCGCGCTCGCGCCGTTCGGAATGGACCTCGTGGGCGGCTGGCATTCGGTCGAGTTGCTCAGGCGCTCCGCCGTAGATGAATTCAAGGCGGCGCGCCCCCATCTCGACTTGCTGAAGGCGATGGGCTGCGGCGTCTTCATCGCGGCGGAAACATCCAACGCGATCCACGGAGACCGCCAGAAGCCCCTGTCGCAGAGGCCTCGCCTGCAAGCGGGCGAATGGGACGCCTATGGTCGCGCCATGACGGACTTCGCCGACATGGTGAAGGCCGAGGGGCTGCAACTCGTCTATCATCACCACATGGGCACCATCGTCGAGACGGAAGACGACATTCAAAAATTCATGGCGGCCTGCGGGCCTTCGGTGAATCTGCTGCTCGACACTGGCCATGCCACATGGGCGGGCGCCGACCCGGTCGCGCTGGCGCGCCGCTATCGCGACCGCATCGGCCACTTCCACGCCAAGGACGTTCGCCTCGACAAGATCGCGCAGTCGCGCGCCGGCGACTGGAGCTTTCTGGATTCCATCCTCGGCATGGGCGCGGACCTCGGCGTCTATACCGTCCCGGGAGATGGATCGGTCGATTATGCAGCCGTGTTCCGCGAGCTTAGAGGCTACTCGGGCTGGGTGGTGGTCGAGGCCGAGCAGGACCCGACGAAAGCCACGCCGCTCGTTTATGCGAAGAAAGGCGTCGCGAGCCTGCGCGCCGCCCTCGCCTCCTCCGGACTTGCCTGAGGCATCGAATGACAAACCTGCTGGTACGCCCCACCAAGCCCGACGCCGATGGCCGCGTGCTCAATGTCACGCCCGCATCGGCGGGCTGGACCTATGTGGGCTTCGAGGTGCTTCGGCTGGCGGCCGGCCAGACGCTGGCGCGCGAAACGCTGGCGCGCGAGCATTGTCTCGTGCCGATCTCGGGCGAAGCTGTCGCGGCCAGCGGCGCACTGACGGACATTCGCCTCGGCGGCAGGACGTCCGTTTTCGAAGGTTCGCCCACTTCGCTTTATGTGCCGGCGAAATCGTCGTGGTCCTTGCGCGCACAAACCGATTGCGAAATCGCTGTCTGCTCCGCCCCAGCCGATGGCAGGCTCCCGGCGCGCGTCATTCCGCCTGAAGAAGTCGGTCAGGAAACGCGCGGCAAGGGCACGAACACGCGCTATGTGCGCAACATCCTGCCCGATACGTCTCCGCATGCCGAAAGCCTGCTGGTCGTGGAAGTCATCACGCCGGGGGGACACTGGTCGAGCTATCCTCCGCACAAGCACGATACGGATGATTTTCCGCGCGAAACCTATCTGGAAGAGACCTACTATCACCGTCTGAAGCGCGGCTCGGGCTTCGCCATGCAGCGCGTCTACACGGACGATCTTTCTCTCGACGAAACGATGGCCGTGCATGACGGCGATGTGGTTCTGGTGCCGCGCGGGTATCACCCCGTCGGCGCGCCGCACGGTTTCGATCTCTACTATCTCAACACGATGGCCGGGCCGATCCGCCAATGGAAATTCACCATGGCGCCCGACCATGCCTTCCTGACATTCTGAACGAGGACCCTATGGCGCGCGAACTCACGCATTTCATCGGCGGCAAGCATGTGAAGGGGACGTCCGGGCGCTTCGCCGACGGGTTCCAGCCGATGACCGGCGAGGTCATCTCGCGCGTCCCGCTGGCCTCGCAACAGGAAGTCCGCGCCGCCGTCGAGAACGCGCTCGCCGCGCAACCCGCATGGGCCGCCACCAATCCGCAGCGCCGCGCGCGCGTGCTGATGAAGTTCCTGCAACTCATCGAGCGCGACAATGACATGCTCGCCGAAATGCTGGCCCGCGAACATGGCAAGACCATCCTCGACGCCAAGGGCGACATCCAGCGAGGCGTCGAAGTGGTCGAATTCGCCACCGGTATCCCGCATCTGATGAAGGGCGAATTCACCGACGCTGCCGGACCGGGCATCGACGTTTATTCGATGCGCCAGCCTCTGGGTGTCGTCGCCGGCATCACGCCGTTCAATTTCCCGGCGATGATTCCACTTTGGAAACTTGCGCCTGCCATCGCGTGCGGAAATGCATTTGTCCTCAAGCCATCCGAGCGCGATCCGGGCGTGCCGCTGAAGCTTGCAGAACTGTTGATCGAGGCTGGTCTTCCGGCCGGCGTCTGCAATGTGATCAATGGCGACAAGGAGGCGGTCGACGCCCTGCTGGACGATCCGGACATCAAGGCGATCGGCTTCGTGGGTTCGACGCCAATCGCGGAATATATCTATGGACGCGGCTGCGCGAGCGGCAAGCGCGTGCAATGTTTCGGCGGCGCCAAGAACCATATGGTGATCATGCCCGACGCTGACATGGATCAGGCCGTCGATGCGTTGATCGGCGCGGGCTACGGCTCTGCGGGCGAGCGCTGCATGGCGGTGTCTGTTGCGGTGCCGGTCGGCAAGGGCACGGCGGATGAACTGGTGAAGCGGCTCATTCCGCGCGTCGAGTCCCTGAAGATCGGACCCTCCACGGATTCGTCCGCCGATTTCGGCCCGCTGGTGACCCGACAGGCGCTCGATCGCGTGCGCTCCTATGTAGACATCGGCTTGCAGGAGGGCGCGAAACTTCTGGTGGACGGACGTAATTTCAAAATGCAGGGCTACGAGAACGGCTTCTATCTCGGCGGCTGCCTGTTCGACGATGTGACGCCCGACATGCGCATCTACAAGGAAGAGATCTTCGGCCCGGTGCTTTCGGTCGTGCGCGCCAACACCTATGAGCAGGCGCTGAAGCTTTGCAACGACCATGAATACGGCAACGGTGTTGCGGTCTTCACCCGCGACGGCGACGCGGCGCGCGACTTCGCCTCGCGCGTACAGGTCGGCATGGTGGGCATCAATGTCCCGATCCCGGTGCCGCTCGCCTATTACACATTCGGCGGCTGGAAGCGCTCATCCTTCGGCGATCTCAACCAGCACGGACCGGACTCCATCCGCTTCTACACGAAGACCAAGACCATCACGTCGCGCTGGCCCTCCGGCGTGAAAGACGGCGCGAGCTTCGTGATCCCGACGATGAGCTGAACCTGCATCCAGCCCGACATTGGAATATCCGGCGGCCCTGACGCCGCAACAGAAAGAGGATTTGCTATGCTTCAGTTCGGACTGATCGGCGCCGGGCGCATCGGGCGTATTCACGGCGCCAATGTGGCGGCTCGCCGCGACACGCAGCTTGCGATGATCGCCGACCCGGATGCAGCCGCGGCCGGGAGCCTTGCGGACGAAACGGGCGCCAAGGTCGGCAGCATCGACGAGATGCTGGCGTCGCCCGCCATCAACGCCGTGCTGATCTGCAGTTCGACCGACACCCATGCGGATCTCATCGATCGCGCCGCAAAGGCCAGGAAGGCGATCTTCTGCGAGAAGCCGGTCGACCTTTCGTGCGAACGCATCACGAAGACGCTCGATGTGGTGAAAGCGTCCGGCGTTCCTTTGATGATCGGCTTCAATCGTCGCTTCGACCGCAACTTCGCGGAGCTCGAAAAGCGTTTGCGCAACGGGGCGATCGGCAATGTGGAAATTGTCACCATCCTGTCGCGCGATCCTGCGCCGCCGCCTGCGTCCTATGTGGCGCGTTCGGGCGGCCTTTTCCGCGACATGATGATCCACGATCTCGACATGGCCCGTTTTCTCCTCGGCGAGGAACCGGTCGAGATTCAGGCCATGGGATCGTCGCTGGTCGACCCGGAGATCGGCAAGGCGGGAGACGTCGACACCGCCGTCGTCCAGATGCGCACCGCATCCGGCAAGCTCTGCCAGATCTCGAATTCGCGCCGCGCCACCTATGGTTATGACCAGCGCATCGAGGTGCATGGTTCGGGCGGGCTCCTGCGCGCCGCAAACCAGCTTGAAACGACCGTGGAGCTGTCGAATGCGCAGGGCATCCGCAATGACCCCGTGCAGCACTTCTTCCTGCAGCGTTACGCGGAAGCCTACCGCAACGAGCTTGAGACCTTCGTGTCGGCCCTCACAAGGGGCAGCGCCATTAGCCCGACAGGCGATGATGGTCTGCGGGCGCAGAAGCTCGCCGATGCGGCGACCCTGTCGGCCACATCCGGCAAACCGGTGAAGATCGACTGATTGCTGTGGCGAACGTCCGAAAGGATCGTTTTCCCTGCGGCGGGACGAAGCGGCGAGGCGGCCATTCCTAGCCGCCCGAAGCTGTGCTGAACGAATGCGCTACGGTCGCGTTGTGATGGATGCAATGCATCCAGACTCTTCCCATCGTCTTGCGGGCGTTCGCTTCGTTCGCTGTGTTTGTGTCCAGCGCGACTGTCTGTTCGCTGGCGCAGGACGCCCGACCGGCCTCTAGTCCCGAAATACAGCAATCAGGCGAGAATATTCCAATCCCTCCCCGGCGACCGGCGGATCTGTCATCTGCGCCGTCTGCCAACGCCCTTCGCCCGAAGGATGCAGCCTGCACCGACTCATTGCGGGATGAAGGCTTCGAGTTTGAAATCGTCGAGACGCCCGCCGGGCAGTGCGCCATCGACACGCCGGTACGCTTGTTGCGCGGGTTGCAAAGGGCGGACTTTCCAGAAGTGAGATTCCCCGAAAAGCCGGTAGTGGCGTGTGCCTTTGCGCGCACGTTCGGCCAATGGACTCGCCTTTTGGCCGCGCCGATGGCGCGAGGATTTAGTCGCGAGGATATTTCGGCCATCAGTACGGGGCCTGGATTCGAGTGCCGCGCACGCAATCGCCAGCCCGGGGCAAAGATGAGCGCACATGGCTCCGGCCTTGCGCTCGATGTCGCCGGATTCACGCTGTCGGGCGGCAGGCGTCTGGCGATTACGGATCGCCAACCCGCCAATGAGCCATTCTTGAGGGCTCTGCGGACAGCGTCCTGCGGCTGGTTTACGACGATTCTGGGCCCCGGAAGCGATCCGTTTCACAGCGACCACTGGCACCTTGATACGATCCAGCATGGGTCGAGCCTGAATTATCGCATTTGCCAGTGAGCATCACTCGACAAACCGCACCTTCGTGCCGCCGCGAACCAGATGTCCGAGTTCCTCGGCATCCCAATTCGTCAGCCGTACGCACCCGTGCGAGACGGTCTTGTCGATCTTGGATGGTTCAGGCGTGCCGTGGATCCCGTAGGTCGGCTTGCTCAGTGCGATGAACACGGATCCAACGGGGTTGTTCGGTCCCGAGGGGATGCTCAGCCGTTTGGAATTGGATCCCTGTTTGAAATTCTTGACGGGATCGTAAGTGTAGCGGGGCTTCCAGGCCACGCCCTTCACCTTGTGCTCGCCGCTGGGCGAAGGCACATCCTGGCTGCCTATGGTGGCCGGATAAGCGACAAGCAAGGCGCCATGCCGGTCGAACGCCCTTAGCTCGCCTTTCTGCTTGTCCACTTCAATGTGGTCCACCTTGTCTTGCAGGCGCGACCTTTCGACATTGGCGACCACGATGCGCGAGCCCGATTGCAGGAAATCTGTTTTCGGATTGAGCGCAAGGAGAAGCCGCTCATCCATGTGAAACCGCTCCGCGAGCATTTCCGTCATGGTTTGGAAATTCAGATTCTTCAGGGCGGCAAGCTTGCCGTAATCCGTCGGCAGGTCGGGCGTGAACCGATATGCCGTATCCTCGTCGGTGATTTTGTAGTCCGTGAGCACCGGCGTCTCAGCAGCGGGCGCCAGCGCTTCCGCGAACGCTGCATCGAAATCGCCCGAACCCCCCAGCGACCGCGCGGTCCGGAAAGCCGCCACGGCCTTCTGAAGATTTTCTCCATGTCGACCGTCAATGACGCCGGGAGAAAAGTGCATCCGGTCCAACAAGACCTGTATCCTGACGATTGACGGAGACATGCCGTCCTTCTCCGTCACGGGCGAAAGCGGAGCCTTTTCGATATTGTCTCGGGATAAGTCGCCCCGCTCGGCAGAGCCCGCCGAGGGGCGCGCGGGATTTTCCGGACCTTCTTGCGCAAGTCCGTGATCCGCGATGCAAGCACCCAGAGCGAGAAACAGGGCGACGGCGGGCAATCTATTCATGGCGATCCCTCAGGCAGAGGAAACCTAACGTCCGGCCCGGTGGAACGGTCCCTGTTGGCCCCGACAGCGTCGAAAGGCGCTCCTCCACGGGCCGCTGGTTGAAGCGGTCGGCTTCGGTTCAACGCGATGAGTGGAGCGAATTTCCGGGGACCGGGCGACGTGGAAGCCAATGGACAGACGAACCGGACAGCTATCACGGTTTCGTGAAGTCGCGTCTTTTGACGTACAATGGGAAGCTCGCGCTCGCGCGCTTGGTAATCGGTCTCCGAAATCCCGTTCCGAATAGCTATTCTGCAACATTTTGATGCTTCGCGCAGGGAAGCCCCGGCTTTCTGGCGGCGCAGAGCGGCTCCGGCCACCCTGTGCCGATTACAATTGTCTCCAGAAAATTGCATCGCTCCGCCTGCCGTGCTTCACTTCGGCTTTCGGCGAGGGGCGCGCCGCCAGTTTTTTGATTCAGGGGATTATTCATGCCGACCATTACCCTTGTGCGTGCGCTCGCGCCCTCGCAGCTTGCCGCGACCCTCACCCGCATCAGCACCACACCAGCCGGCGCGCAAGCGAATGGCGAGTCCGGCGCAAACTGGGACCAATCGGGCGGCACGATCTTCACCGGCGACGGGCGCAGGCTCATCTTCGAGACGGCTGCCACCGACATTTTCAGCGGGGACACCAACAATACAACCCTCGACGCCGTCACCCGCTACCTTTTCTCCGGGCTCTCGACACTGGCGGTCTACGGCTCGACAGGCGCGCAGCCCAACTCCAACATTGTGGCGGCCCAGATCAGCGCCGACGGGCGCTTTGTGTTTTCCGCGACCGACGCGAGCAACATGGTCCCGGGAGACACCAACTCCGCCTACGACATTTTCCGCCGGGATCTGCAGACCGGCGCGGTCATGCGCGTGACGACGAAAGCCGACGGCGGGCAAATTCCCCTGGGGTTAAGCTCATCGTATTTCACGATCAGCGCCGACAGCCGCTACATTGCCTTCGTCAGTTCCGACGCCACCATAGTCGCCGGCGACACGAACGGCGCGCCTGATGTTTTCCGCAAGGATCTGGTCACGGGCGCGGTGCAACTGGTGTCGGCGACCTCGGCGGGCGCCTTGGCGACAGGCGGCGGCAGCTTCAGCCCGAATATGTCCGCCGACGGACGCTACGTCGTTTTCGAGAGCGACGCCACCAATCTGGTCGCGGGCGACACCAACGCCACAACCGACATTTTCGTCAAGGACATGGCGACCGGCGCGATCACCCGCGTTTCCACAACCGCCCTGGACGCCCAGGCTACCGGCGCCAGCACCGCCGCAAGAATCTCCGCCGACGGACGCTATGTGGTTTTCCAGAGCAGCGCCACAAATCTGATCGCGGGCGACACGAACGGCGCGATCGATATTTTCCGCAAGGATCTGTGGACCGGCGCGATTGTGCGCGTCAACACGGACACCGGCGGCGCCCAGGTGACGGGCGGTACGAGCAACACGTCCCGCATATCGGCGGACGGGCGCTATGTGGTGTTCACTAGCGCAGCCACGAATCTCGTCACGGGCGACACGAACGCGTCCCAAGATGCCTTCGTCAAGGACATGCAGACGGGCCAGGTCACCCGTGTCTCCTTCAATCCGGACACGAGTACGCAGGCCGCGGGCGGTGTCTTCGACGTGAACATTTCCGCCGATGGCCGCTTCGTGATGGTCGACACCAGTAAAAAACGGGCTCGTGGCCGGCGACACGGCGAACGAGGACGTGTTCATCTACGACATGCGGGCGACCGCCAACAAGATTGCGGCGCGGACCAACAAGCTTGTTTCCCTGGGGGTCGATACCAGCGGCGGCGATCAGCTCTCGATCAACTGGGGCGACGGGACGGTGGACCGCCTGACGACCTCGCGGGAATACGCCACATCCTCCATTGTGGATCACGCCTATGGGGCCGACGGGCGCTACACAGCGACGCTCGCATCGACCAGGCTCGGCGGCGCTACCAGCGTCTCCAACGCGACCGTCATTCTGGGCACGGAATATACCGGCCACACATTGCTCAATCCGGGCTTCGACGGGCCGGCGAATAATGCAGTCTTTACTGCCGGACTTTCCGCCAACGGGCGATATGCGGTTCTGCTTAGCACAGCTACCAATCTGGTTGCGGGCTTCAACCCGCGTGGCCAGCAGCAATTTTATTTGAAGGATACGGTCACAGGCGACATCACGCCTGTCTCCACAGACGTGAGCGGGCAGGCCGGCGGTCTCGGCCCCACCGGCACGGTGTTCGTGTCGAATGACGGGTCTCGGGTGATCTTTCAGTCAAGCGCGAGCTACGGCCTGACCGATCCCAACATTTCCAACGATGTATTCTCGAAAAACATGACGACCGGCGTGGTGACGGCGCTGTCGACCACCGCCGGAGGTCTTGTCGGCAATGGCGCCTCCAATCTCGCCGATGTCTCGCCCGACGGCCAGTTTGTAGTGTTTGCGTCGGCATCAACAAATCTTACAGGGTCTGACACAAACGGAAACTTCCCCGATGTCTTTCTGAAGAACTCCGTTACCGGCGCGATCCAGATGGTTTCGGTCACAACGGCCGGCGCGCAGGCTTTTTCCACTTCCAACGGAGGGGCAGTCTCGGCCAACGGCCGCTATGTAGCATTCAACAGCTTTGGTGCGCTGCAAGCGGGCGACACCAATGCAACTCAGGATGTTTATCTCCGCGACACACAGACGAACACGACGACACGCGTATCTCTCGGGGTCGGCAACGCGCCGCTTATCTATGACTCAAACCTTGAAGATTTGTCTGCCGATGGTTCTCTCGTCCTGTTCACGACAATAGCGCCCATTTTGCCAGCCGATCCGTTTAATATTGATTATGACCTCTACCTGCGCAATGTCGCCACCGGCGCGCTGACGCTTGTCTCGGTAGCAGCCGACGGTGTGACCAGCCCGGGACAAGTCATTCAAGGGTCGGCGCGCATGTCCGCCGACAATCGCTACGTGACATTTTCGACCAACGGCTCATTCGACGCCGGCGACGTAAATGCGTCAAATGATGTCTTCCGCAAGGATCTCCAGACAGGCGCCTTGCTGCGCATCTCCTCGGCAGGCGGGGTTCAGGGCGGGAACGAAGATTCCCAAAATGCGTTCCTCTCCGATGACGGCCAGACAATCCTATTCCTGACCCGTGCGAGCGACCTGACCGGCCCGCTTGGCAATGCCAGCAACTACGATTCCGTGCTGTGGCGCGCCGGCGGCGGCCCCGCTCAGGTGCTGAACGGCACGCCCGGCATCGACATTGTGCAGGGCAGCCAGGCCGCCGACCTGATCTCCACTTTCGAGGGCGACGATTCCATCTTCGCCTACCGGGGCAACGACACGGTCGACGGCGGCGGCGGTTTCGACACGTTCAATCTTTCGGGCAATTTCCAGGATTACACGCTGTCGACCTACGGATCGAAAATCAGTCTCGGCAATGCGGCCGACGGCAATGATGTGGTGCGCAATGTCGAGCGCCTGCAATTCGCCAACGGTGCGATCAACAAGGCGGTCGATCCTTACGTCGACGCCTTCTATTACAACAAGCGCTATATCGACATCTTCAACGGCGGCGCCGACGCGGGAGATCATTACAACGCCTTTGGCTAGCAGGAGCGGCGCGACCCCAACGCCTATTTCTCCACCAGCGGGTATGTCGGCTATTACTCAGATATCCGCGCCGCCAATATCAATCCGCTCGCCCACTACGCCCAGTATGGCTGGCGCGAGAACCGCGACCCGAACGCGAACTTCTCGACCGAGCTTTATCTGCTCAACAATCAGGACGTGAAGAACGCCGGCATGAACCCGCTGCGCCACTGGCTCGAATATGGCCAGGCGGAGGGAAGGCTGGCTCTGCCGTCGATCGGCCCCGTGGGGACGGACGGGTTCGACGCCAAATATTACCTTCTCGCCAATCCGGACGTGGCGCTGGCGGGCGTCGACCCTCTGAGCCATTTCAACAACAACGGCTGGCACGAAGGCCGCAATCCCAACGCGTTCTTCGATACTTCCGGGTATCTGGCGCGTTACGCTGATGTCGCCGCCGCTGGCGCCAATCCGCTACAGCACTACATGCAGTACGGCTTCCTCGAGAACCGCGATCCTTCAGGAGCCTTCGACACGGCGGGCTACAAGGCGCTCAATCCGGACGTGGCCGCGGCAGGCATGAACCCCCTGCTCCACTTCATGCAATATGGCGCCCGCGAAGGCCGCATGTTCATCGGCGACGGAGTGCTGGGTTAACGCATAGTGCGCCACAGGGGCGGTTCGACAAGCTGACGCAGTTCAGAAACGCTCGGCTTCTGAGGCAGCTACAAATTACTGGACGGCCCGGCCGCCTTTCGGGCGGCCGGGCCTTGAGTCGACGCGCTTCCCGGCGATGACCAGGGCTCAGGCGGACGCATCCGAAATGGTTGAAGAAAAGCGAGGCGTCGCAAACGCTGCGGTTCTCACCAGCGTGAGGGATTCGGGAGATAAAATCGGGTGAACACCGATGTTCTGGCGAAACCTTCAGGAGGCACGGTGGACGGTCCAACCCAATCCTGTGATCGAAGCCGGCGGGACCCGGACCAGGGTGCGATGGAAGCAAAAAAAGAGGCCGAAACTCCAACATGCGTCAGTCTCCGGCAAGCAGACCCGGAAAAGACGTTTTGAGAAACGCCTGATTTGCTATTGGAAAATGGCGAGAGAGACGGGGCTCGAACCCGCGACCTCCGGCGTGACAGGCCGGCGCTCTAACCAACTGAGCTACTCCCCCGCATCGAAACCGGAGCGCCGCAGCGGCCCGTCTCAAGCAGAGGTGGCCGAATTAGGACAGGCGGGGATTCAAGTCAAGCAATTAAGGCCGGTTCGCGCAAAAAGTGTGCGCGCGCCGGTTGGACACTCAGAATTTGGTCGATCCCAGACGCCATGCCCTGAGCTCGCGCGGCGAAACGAGGTGAATCCGGTCCGGGCTCGTGCGCTCGGCGGTTTTCACCAGATCGTTGCTGATTCCCATCATGCGGACATAGCGGCTCAGGTTTCCGACGAGATCGTCGTCGGCATAGACGCGACTGAGCGATTGTCCGCTCTCGTCCATGGCGCGCTCGTACATGAACATGCGGTGGATGCCGACCGCGCTTTGCGGCGGGACGACGCGCTTCTTGCCGCCCATCATGGCGTAGACGCAGGCCGAGTAGCAGCGGGCTGAGGCGAACCAGGCGGCCTTGCCGCTGCCGGGCTCGGGCGGAATGATCCGGGCCACCACAGTGGCCGCCCCCAGCTTGCGCAGGGCCATGCCGAGCTCCATGGAGGCCACGACGCGCCCTCCCGGCGAATGGATGAAGACGACGCTGCGGACGGACTTGTCGCGGATGTTCCGGCGGACGAAGTCCACGAACCTGTCGGGTGTCGCGGTTCCGATCTCCCCCTCGGCGGAAATGACCTGAACGCATTTCTTTCCGCAGGTCGCCGGATCGTTCATGGGCACCAGGCTGAACGTCATTTCCGCCGCTGTCGCTCCGCCGGCCCATGCGGCCAACGCCAGCCCCCCGGCTCCCAGAATTTTCCCGACGCGACCCATCCGGTGCTCCCGCTGCATGGGCAAGGATCGCCCCGCAAGCGCCCCGATGCAAGCGGGGCGGCCGGTTAGGCTTACCGGCGTGCCGTTCCGGCTTGACGAGCTTGGCGGCCCGTGGAACCTGTCGGTCGAATTCTGGAGTTGCAGGTGAAGCCGGAACCCGCTGCCGCCCCCGGTCCCGAACCGGGCCATGACTGGGACCCGTCCCTGCCGGTCCATCAGGAAAACCCGTTCGCCATCCACCGGGAGTTGCGGGCCAAATGCCCTGTCGCCCATTCGGACCAGTGGGGCGGCTTCTGGACCCTGACGAAATATGAGGACATCCGGGCCGTCGGGGTCGACAAGGAGCGCTATACGGCGACGGTGCGGAGCATCGTGCCCTCCTCCCCGAAGGTCGGCCTGCCCCGCCTGCCGCTGCAGGCGGACGCGCCGCAACTGGGCGTCTACCGCAAGGCCCTGTCCCCCTGGTTCTCCGATCCCTACACGAACCGGCTGGAGCCCGCCGTGCGGGCGCTCGCTGTCGACCTGCTGGAGCCGCTGGTCGGCGGCCACGATGCGGATGTGGTGGGCGGCTTCGCGGAACCTTTCACGGTGCGGGCGCTGTGCCTGTTTCTGGGCATGAGCGACGCCGAGGCAGACCGGCTGAAGAACCTCAGCATCCATTATGTCGAGGTCGTGCAGGCGCAGGATCTTAAAACCGCAGCCGCCATCAGCCGCGAGATCGACGGGTTCGCGATCAGCCTCGTCGAGAACCGCAAGGCGCATCCGGGCGATCCGCGCACCGATGTCACCACCGGCCTCTTGCAGATGAACCGGTTCACCGACACGGAGGTGGCCGGCATGGTGCGCCTGTCGCTGATCGGCGGGCATATCGTGCCGAAGAATTTTCTCGGCAGCGTCTTGCGGCACTTCGCGGACAATCCCGCCCATATCGGCATGCTGCGGGATTCGCCTGCTCTGATCGCCGACGCCATTGAGGAAATGCTGCGACTCTATTCGCCCAACCAGGCGCTGGCCCGCACCACCACCTGCCCGGTCGAGGTGCGCGGCAAGCGCATCGAGGCGGACCAGCCGGTCGCCATGCTGTTCCTGTCCGCAAACCGCGACGAAGAGATTTTCGAAGCGCCGGACGAATTCCGTCTCGGCCGCAAGCAGAAGCACATTGCCTTCGGCTACGGCCAGCATTCCTGCATCGGCCAGCAGTTCGCCCGCATGCAGGCGCGCGTCACCGTGGAGGAACTGGTGCGCCGCATCGACAGGATCGAAATCGCCGGAGCCGTGCAGAACGCGGTCTGGCCCGAATATGGCGTGGCGGGAATGCGCGCCAGACTTTATCCGCACATCGCCTGAGGGAGGCAAAATGACAACCGACATCACACTCACGCGCAGAAATTTCGTCGCCGGCGCCACCGCGTTCGGCGCAGGCCTCGCAGGCTGGTCGCCGCTCAGCGCCGCCGACGAGGCGACCTTGGCCGCCGCCGCCAAACGCGAAGGCACAGGCATGCTCTATTCGGTAATCGAGCCCGCGATCACGCAGGCGCTGCTTGCGGCCTTCGAGAAGAAATACGGCGTCAAGGTCGAATTCCAGCGGCTCGGCACCGGTCCGCTGGCGCAGCGCTATTCGGCTGAAGTGGAAGGCGGCAACGTGGTCGCCGATGTGATCATGCTGGGCGACCGCACGTTTCTTGAAACCGCGCGCGGCAAGGGCTGGATCGGACCTTCCCAACTGGCGCCGGCCGGACTGCCCAACGGCGTGACGGACGGAACGCTCGCGACCGTCGCCTACAATCCTGAATCGCTGGCCTGGAACACCAATATCGTCACCGAGAGGCCCAAGAGCTGGGAAGTCCTCATCGACCCGAAATATTCCAAGCGCGTTTCCGTCTTCGATCCGCGCGGCTCGATCCTCGGGGTTAAATGGTATTCGCTGATCCGCAAGGCCTACGGGGATGACTTTCTCAGGAAGCTGGGCCAGCAGGCCGTACTGGCTTCGAGCGTGGTTCCGGCGATCCAGCAGGTCGCTGCGGGCGCCATGGCCATGTATGCGCCGGCGATCCACGTTGCGGTCGATGCGCTGAAACAGAAGGGCGCACCGATTGATGAGGCCTTCTTTGAGCCCGCCACCACCGGGGCGATCGTCGCGGCAGTTTCGGCGAAAGCCCCCCACCCGGCCATCGCCAGCCTGTTGTTCCATTACGTGCTGACGCCGGAAGGCCAGTCGCTGCTCAACAAGGACAATTTCTCGCCGCTGCCGAATGTGCCGGGCACGCGGCAGGACACGCCGAAAATGTCGGACGTCACGGACGCCGCCGCACGCGCCGAACTGCCGCAAATCCTGCAGTTGCTCGGCATTTCCTGAACCAGGGAGCGCGGCGAACCCGCGCACCCGCTTGCGCCGCCGCGCGCTTTGACCTTAATGCCTGCGGCGCGCCTTCGTGCACCATTGCGAGTAGCCCATGTCCGGACCGTTCCTGAACCCCCTGCTCTACGACAAGCTTGTCCGCGCCGCCCTTGAGGAAGACATCGGCCGCGCCGGCGACATCACCACGCAGGCCACCATTCCGGCAGGCATGCAGGCTGTGTGCGAATTCGTCGTGCGGAAGCCCGGCGTCGTGGCCGGGATTCCGGTGGCGCAGGAAGCGTTTCGGCAGATCGACCCCACGGTGAAATTCGAGACGCTTTGCCCGGATGGCACGCACATCCAGTCGCGCACCGCCGTCGCGCGCGTGTCGGGCGATGCGCGGGCGATCCTCACCGCCGAGCGCGTGGGCCTCAACTTCATGAGCCGCCTGTCCGGCACCGCGACCCTGACGGCGAAATATGTCGACCTGATCAAGCACACGCAGGCGCGCGTCTGCTGCACCCGCAAGACGACGCCGGGGCTGCGCGCGCTGGAGAAATACGCCGTGCGCTGCGGCGGCGGCATGAACCACCGCTTCGGCCTCGACGACGCCGTGCTGATCAAGGACAACCACATCGCGGTCTGCGGCTCGATCACGGCTGCGCTGCGCGCCGCAAAGGCCTCCATCGGCCATCTGGTGAAGATCGAAATCGAGATCGACGGTCTCGACCAACTCGATGAAGTGATCGCCGAAGGCGCGGACGTGGTGCTGTTCGACAACATGTCGCCCGCCGACATGCGCGAAGGCGTGCGCCGCATTGCGGGCCGCATGAAGACGGAAGCCTCGGGCGGCGTGAACCTCCAGAACATCGTCGATGTCGCGGAATCGGGCGTCGATCTCCTGTCGTCGGGCGCGATCACGCATTCGGCGCCGATCCTCGATATCGGCCTCGACATCAAGATCGGCTGACGTTTACAGGCGAAAGCCTTCCGCTTAGCATCCCGGGATCATCGCGCCTCGACGCGCGATCATTCCGGGAGGACACACATGCGCATTCTCTTCGTCAACCAGTCACCGGCCCTGAAGGACCGGAAAGAACTCTATGACGTGGAGGAAGTGACCAAGCTTCTGAACTCCTACGCTTCGCCGGGAACGACCGTCGATATCGGCTTTCCGGAGGACTTCGAGGGAAGTCAGGTCTTCTTCAAACTGGGCGACGTGTCCGGCCTCAACGGCCTGCATCACATGATGGAAGTGCCGGCCATCGTGCGCAAGATCTTCTGGGCTGCCGAGAACGGCTATGACGCTGTGATTTCATCGAACACGTTCGATCCCGGCGTTGATGGCGGACGGCTCGCGGTGAACATTCCGGTCATCGGCCTGCTGCGCACCACCATGCACGCTGCCACCACGCTCGCCGACCGTGTCGGCGTGACCGTGCCGCTCGGCCCGCATGTGCCGTACACGCGCCGCCTGTTGCGGTCCTACGGCATGGAACATTTCGTCACGGACATTCAGCCGATCGGCATCTATGGCGAGGATGCCGCCGCCCACAAGGACGCGATCTTTGAACGCACCGTGAAGCTCATCAAGGGGCTGGTGGCCAACGGGGCGGAAATCATCGTGCCGCTCGGCGGTGCGCTGATCCCCTATGTGGTGAATCCGGACGACCTCGCGCGCGAGACCGGCGTGCAGGTTCTGAACACAAAGGCCATCGGCATCCGCTTCGCCGAAACCTGCGTGGCCTTCGGGATGACGCAAAGCGCCATCACCTATCCGCGCGCCAAACTGAACTATCAGGATTTCACGAACAAGCTGTGAGACTGCGTCCCGGGTTCGCGCTGCGCGCGAACCCGGGCTGACAGAAGCTGCTATTCCGCCGCCGCCTGATTGGGGAAGAACGTCTCCATCTTCGGCTCGACGCCGTGCTTTTTCATTTCTTCAAGCCATAGCGCGTGGATGCGCGGATCCTGATCCTCGTATTCCACCTGATCGCCGCCTTCCTTCTGGCTCAGCGACACGGCGCCCTTCTGGCCCTTGACGCCGAGCAGCGATCGACGCTGCTGAAACGTCAGAGGATAGCGAAGCCCGCCGATGGCGGTGGCGAGATATCGCGCCGGCTCCTTGCTCAGATTGAAGTGCTGGTGGAACTGCCCGTCCGATGGCGGGAAGACGACGCCGTGTTTCCAGTCGAGCCGGCGGAAATCCTTGTCGCCCTCATTCCACAGCAACGAGTAGCCGTGGCCGGTGACGCACATGACGTGGAAACCCGCGCCGTGCTTGTGCCCCTTCTTGTAGGTGCCGACGGGCATTTCCGAAATATGCGCGTGCATCATGCCGTCCGCCAGAACGAACATGATGTTCGTGCCGCCCGCGCCACGGTCGCCCCATTGCTTGAGTTCGATGGCGGCCAGATCGGGAACGAAATTCGTTTCCCACATGTGGTTGCCGGGGCGCACCGTGATGAGATCGCCCTCGCCTGAATAATAGCCTTCGCGGCCTGCGCGATCAGAGAAGTCGAACTCCGTGTCGAAGATGAATTTCTCGTTGTGGAACGTGTTCATCACGAGCGGCAGATCCGTGGTGGAAGCGAGCAGCGCGCGCTCGGTTCCGCTGCCGTTGAAGTGGCGATGTTTGGCGTTCAGCGGGATTGCGAACAGCGCCTTGGGTCCCCACTCAAAAGCGCGCTTTGTGCCGTCCGACAATTCCACCTGCGTGGAGCCGTGACCGTCCAGCACGTAGATCACCTCTTCGTAGAGATGGCGTTGCGGGCTCGTGGATTGTCCGGGGCCGATGTCATAGACGAACATGTTGCCGAAATCGCCGCGACCGTCGAGATGCACGGCGGCCGCCTTCACGCCGTAGCGCGGCCACATGGCCGTCGGGACGGCAAAAAGGTCGATGCCGAATGTTTCCGTTACCGGTACGCCTTCCCTGGCGACCCATTCGAGATAAGGATCGACGCCATAGCGCGGCTGAGCCTGAGCGTTCATGAGAGTTCCCTTCCCTTCTGACCCTGAGATGATGCCTACGAAAAAAGCAGCGATTTGATGACGACCGGCACGACGCCCGGCGGATCGTACAATTCGCCGATATCGACGAAGTCGAGTTCCTGAAGCTGCATGCCGTCAATGGAGACGAGCTTCGCGTCGAGATGCAGTTCCTTGTCGAGGATGCGGCCGAGCGTGCGGCCGACATCGCCGTCGATCATCAGGACGAGCATCTCGTCACGTTTGCCGCTGGGCGCGAAAGCTTTCATGATCGCTTTCGCCATGGTGGCGAGGCGTGAATATTCAGGATCGCCGGCCCATGTGAAAGCCGCTGCGAGCCTCGCGCCAGAATCAAGATCCATCAGGCTCGCGGCCTTCAGGAAACCCTGCGCGATCGTATCGGCATCGAGATCGCCTTCCAGCGACATTCCCAGATGCACGACCGGAATGTTGTGCACCGGCAGCACCGACTTGTCGGCCAAATAGATCGTCTTGCCGCTCACCTGCACAGTGAATTGCGAGGCGCCGATGACGGTGGCGCGGATGCGCTGGCCCGGATCAATGAGCGGGATCTTGCCGCGCTTGCCGAGTTGCTGCGTGAGTTCGCGCGCGAGGGGTTTGGCGATATCGCCGAACTCCTGTTCTTCGTAGGTGAAGATATATTCGGCGACGCCGCCCGAGAAGGTGAACGCGGTCGCCGCATTGCCAGTGGGCAGTTCTTCTGTCAGTTGCAGGGCGCGCCCGAGATCGTCGAGCGGAGCGCGCAGCACATAGTCGGCGGCGACTTCCGCAAGGCGACGGGCGATGCGGGTGCGCTGCTCGATATCCGACATGGTCACTGGATCGGTCGAGATGCCCAGTTCCTTCGCGACAAGAACGGCGGAATCGTCGATGCGCGTCCATTCGCCCTTTGCGTCCTGCGCCACGCAGCGTCCGCCAACCGCAAAAGCCATGACGCCGAGGATCACGCCGTTGTCGATCAGGGCAAGCTTCGTGGTGCCGCCTCCAATGTCGATATGCAGGATGGTGCTCTCGCGCTGCTTTGAAAGCGCCACGGCGCCGGAGCCGTGCGCGGCCAGAATGCATTCGAGCTTGTGGCCTGCGGTCGCGCAAACGAACTTGCCGGCCTCGTTCGCGAAAATCTCGTCAATGGCGCGGGCGTTCTTTCGCTTGATGGCTTCGCCGGTGAGGATCACCGCGCCGCTGTCGATATCGTCGGGCTTGTAGCCGGCCTTCTCGTAGGCGTCGTTGATGAAGACGCGCAACGCGTCTGCGTCGATCGTGCCGTCCTTCAGGAAGGGCGTCAGCATGATCGGCGAGCGCCAGATGACGTGACGGTCGATCACCATGAAGCGGCTGGAAAGGCCCTGGGTCTGGCGTTGCAGGATCACACGCGCAAACAGCAGATGCGACGTCGAACTGCCGATGTCGATGCCGACTGTGGTGAGTTCGACGGTCTCCTGTTCCCAGATGGCCCGCGCGAGTGCAGCGCGGTCCGCTTCGGTCATGGTTGCATGTTCGTGATCGAAATCCATATCGTGCATTTCCTAGTTTCCTCCCTGGTCCTGCGCGGCTTCGTCGCGCGCCAGGTGTTCGATCATTGTCAACAGGACGCGCCGCGTCGTGGCGATCTCGGAGGCCGGAAGCCCCGCAATGGCGATGCGGTTGACCTCCTCGGCCATAGGCACGAGTTTCGCCTTCAGCGCGCGTCCCTGTTCGGTCAGAAACACATACACATTCTTGCGGCTGTGCGGCAGCTTCCGGCGCGTCACATAGCCGAGTTTTTCCATCGCAACGAGTGCCGAAAAGGTCGTCGGCTCCATCAACCCGGCCTCGAGGCTCAACTCGCGCTGCGTCAACCCGTCCTTCTCCCACAGAATGCGCAGGAACACCCAGTGTCCGAACGAGACGCCTTCCGTGGCGAGGCGGGATTGCAGGGCGCGCGTCAGGCCGCGCGTGGCGTCCTTCACCAGATGCGCCAGCCGATCGTTCGGAACAGCCTCGCGCCAATGGTTCAGGATGGTTTCCGTAACGCGCTCGGGCTTCTTCATGGGGTGTCGTCCGGCAGACCGACCTGATGGGACAGGGAAATCTCCCGGCCTTCGCGCGAGGAACGCAGGATGGCGAGGCACGCCTCCATAGTCGCGAGACTCCACTCGCCATTGTGGACCGGCTCGCGGCCCTCGACCACAGCGCCCCAGAGTTCGTCGATCACTTCCTGCCGAGGCACGGGCGGAACCGGGAGCGCCTCGAAGCGGGCCTCCTGATGATCGTAGATCTTCACGCCCTTTGAGGTGGGCCGTAGATCGCCGCCTT
Organism: Beijerinckiaceae bacterium; assembly: GCA_947475995.1. GTDB lineage: Bacteria > Pseudomonadota > Alphaproteobacteria > Rhizobiales > Beijerinckiaceae > Terripilifer. Next base: position 43,793 of record CANJNI010000019.1, read on the forward strand.
CGCAGGAGGCGACCAGAAGTCCGAAATTCTGATGAAACGGCGGGCGCGGGCCGCTGCCGGTTCTGGCGCCGGCATATCTGGGGCCGCCATAGTTGACGGAAGCCTTGATGGCGGCTTCCACCGTGCGGTCCGGCGCATCCGACAGGGCGCGGCGCGTGGCGCCATAATTCAGAGAATTTTTCTCGATCCCCGATTCGGCGACCCAGTCGCAGAACTCGTCCGTGTCGAAATGCGCGTAGCCGCTGTAGGTCAACGAGGCGCAGGCGCCGCTCTCGAACGTGAAGAAAGCCGTGTAGGCGCCCTCCGTGGGACGGTCCGCATCCCACACGCCTGCCGAGGCCCGGACGCTCGCAAGCTTTCCGCCGCCGATCAGGCGCATCATTTCGACCTGGTGGGGCGCCTGATTGAATATCACGCCGCCGCCCTGCCCGGTCGAAAGCTCCTCCGGGCGGCGCGGACGGTAGATGAAATCGGTGAAGTTCATCGCGGTGATCATCCGCAAGGGGCCGTACTGGCCGCTGCGCACGAGCGCTGCGGCTCGTTGCACGGGGCCGTCAAAAGAATGACTATGGCCGACGATCATGTGCACGCCTGCCGTCCGCGCCGCATCTATCATGCGGCGGCAGTCGTCGAGCGACAGCGCCATCGGCTTTTCGACCAGCACGTGCTTGCCGTTACGCGCGGCTGCGAGGGCATTGGGCATATGAAACTGGTGAGGCGTCGAGATGTAGACGACTTCGACATCGGGATTCGCGCAGAGCGCATCGACGTCCGCATAGGTCTTTCCGCCGAAATCCTCGGTGAATCGTGCGCGCGCCTCTTCGCGCGGATCAGCGCCTGCGACGATTTCCACGCGTGGATCGAGCGCAAAGGTCGGAAGCATGAACGAAAAGGCGCGGCCGAGCCCCGCCACCCCGATGCGCAGCTTGCGCCCGCTCACAGGTTGCTCCCCAGATCGAGCAGGAGCTCGGGCGATTTCGCGCGCGAGACGCAGATCATGATGTAGCGCTGGCGTTCATCCTCCGTCAGCGCGAGATCGCGGTGATCGGCTTCGCCCGACACAAGCTCGGTGCGGCAGGTGCCGCAGGTGCCGCTTTCGCAGGAACTGGCGAGCTGATGACCCGCCGCGCGAAGGGCGTCCAGAATGGTCACGCCCGCCGGAACCTTGATCGTCTCGCCGGATGGCCGCAGTTTGACGGTGAAAGCCACATCGTCCGGCCGGTTCGCTTCGGCTTCCGAAAAGGCCTCGAAATGCACGGCGCTGGTCGGCCAGTGGCCGGTCATGTCGCGCACCGCATCCATCAGCCCGCGCGGGCCGCAGCAATAGATGTGCTGGCCCTTCGGCCGCTCGAGGATGGGCCAGAAGTCGAGCGCCTTCGCCGGGTCGCCCCCATCATGGTGGACAGTCACCTTGCCGCGGAAATCAGGCCCCTTGAGATCGTCCAGAAAGGCCGTCGAGGCGGCATCGCGCGTGCAGTAATAAACGTGGAAGTTGGCGACGCCTGTGTTCAGCAGGTGACGCGCCATCGAGACGATCGGCGTGATGCCGATGCCGCCTGCGATGAGGATGTAGCCTGCCGGGTTCGGCTTCAGCGGAAAATCGTTGCGGGGCGTGGAGACTTGGAGAGTCTGCCCCTCAATGATGTCGTCGACCATTGAGGCCGAGCCGCCCCGCCCGTTCGGTTCGCGCTTCACGCCGAGCAGGTAATGATCGCGTTCGTCCGGGTCGTTGGCGAGGGAATACTTGCGTTCAAGCCCGTTCGGGGCCCGCACGGCCACATGCGCTCCGGGGGTGAAGGCGGGCAGATCGCGGCCGTCCGCAGCGCGCAACTCAAAGCCCATGACGCCTTCCGCAAGCGGAGCCTTTTTGGCGACGACAAGCGCTATCCAGTCGGTTGCGGTCAAAAATTACGTCTCCCTCCCCGCCCGGCGCGGCGGGTGAGCTTGTTTAGCCCCCTAACGAAATTGGTCAAGCGGCCCTCCCCCTTGCCAAAGAAAACTTAGAACCCTAAACATTCTCAATGGCCGCAAACTGGCGGGAGGATGCCCATGCTGACTCGTGAAGAGAATGACCTGCTTTGCCGCGTCGAAGGCGACGCCCCGATGGGGCAGATTTTTCGACGTCACTGGATGCCAGCCTGCCTGATCGAAGAAGTGGCGGAGCCCGATGGCGATCCCGTCAAGGTGCGCCTGCTGGGCGAAGACCTTGTGATCTTTCGCGACACGAACGGAAAGATCGGCATTCTGGATGAATATTGCCCGCATCGTCGCGCGTCGCTGGCGTTCGGCCGCAATGAGGAATGCGGTTTGCGTTGCCTCTATCACGGCTGGAAGATCGACGTTGAAGGCAACGTGGTCGAAATGTCGTCCGAGCCGCCCCAGAGCGGCTTCGTCGAGAAGGTTAAGCACAAGACCTATCCGGCGCATGAGGCGGCGGGCTTTGTTTGGATCTATATGGGCCCGCGCGAGACCATGCCGGAGTTCGAGCTTCCGTTCTTTGCGCCGACGCCCGACACAAAGGTCTCGATCGGCAAGGTTATGATCGACTGCAACTGGGCGCAGATTCTGGAAGGCGCAATCGACTCGGCGCATTCATCGAGCCTGCATTCGTCCGACATGGTGCCGGCGCGCGTCGATGGCGCGAAGGCGACCAACACCAACTGGCTGCGGCCTTCCACCGACAAGTCGCCGCGCCTTCAGGTGCAACGCACCAGCTTCGGCTTCCGCTATGCGGCGATCCGGCGTCCGATCATGAACGCCAACACGCATGACTACATCCGCACCACGCTGTTCATCGCGCCCTATTCGGTGCTGATCCCGCCGAACAACATGTACAATATCGCGATCCTGCACATTCCGTCGGACGATACCCATACGGCTTTTCACTTCATCGCCTGGGGCGGCGACACCGTGTCGAGCACGGAAGAATGGCGCAAGTTCATTGCCTGCCAGGTCGGCATCGACGTGGACAAAAACTTCCGCAAGACACGCACACGGGAAAATAATTACCTGCAGGACCGGCAGGCCATGAAGCTCGGCAACTTCACCGGCATCAAGGGCATTCCCAATCAGGACATTGCGATGTGGGAAACGATGGGACCGATCGCCGATCGCTCACTCGACCGCCTCGGGGCGAGCGATTTCGCCATCGTGGAGTTCCGACGGCAGATGGTGGAAGCTGCGAAGAAGTTTGTCGAGACCGGTGAGGTCATCGGCCGAACCGAACCACATATTCCGCAGGTGAAGCTGCAATCATTTGAAGGCGTCGTGCCGAAGTCCACCAACTGGCGGACGATCAACGTGAGCGCCGAGGAAATGGCTTCGGGCGAGACCAGCGACGCGACATCCGCGGCGGAGTAAGGAATCGTCATTGCGAGGAGCGAAGCGACGAAGCAATCCAGCACTTCCTCTGGATTGCTTCGTCGCCATGAAGCGCACTCGCAATGACCGCAGGATGATTTACTTCTTGTCGCGGATGTAGTTGCCCAGACCCGGCCGGTAGAGCTTTTCGTCCACGAATTGCGCGAGCGCCGTGTCGCGACCCTTCTCGGGATCGCGCAGACGAAGCGCGTCGGTCTTCGCATTGAGGTAATCGAGCGCCTGCTGCTCATGCATGCCGCGCACGGAGCGAATCGCTTCCTTCGTGTAGCGCAGCGTCATCGGGTTCTTTTCTTTCATCTTGTTCGCGAGCTTGATGGTCTCCTCGCGCAGCTTCGCGAGCGGAACCGAATAGTTCACGAGGCCGATCTGCGCCGCCACCTGACCGCCAAACGGATCGCCCGTCATGGCGTAATACATGGCGTTGCGGAAGTTCAGCAGGTCCGAGACGTTCCAACTCACCGAGCCGCCCGGAATGATGCCCCAGTTGACTTCCGAAAGGCCGAAGGTGGCTTCATCTGCCGAAACGGCAAGATCGCAGGCGCAAAGGTGCACGAACGCGCCGCCGAAGCAGAAACCGTTGACCATCGCGATGGTCGGCTTGGGGAAGCGCGACAGGCGCTGCCAGCGCCACTGGTGCGAATTTTCCGAAGCCTCGAACCGCTCGCGCGCCTTGCCCTCGGTGCCACGGAAGAACAGCTTGAGGTCCTGGCCGGCGCAATAGGCATCGCCCGCGCCGGTGAGAATCAGCACCTGCGTTTCGGGGTCGGTGGCGAGATTGTAGAGCGCGTCGTTGCACTCCGCGTGCAACTGCGGGCTCATGGCGTTGCGCTTCTCTGGACGATTGAGAATGAGCCAGGTGATCCCGTTCTCCTTCTCGATCTTGATGTTCTCGTATTTGGACATATCCGCCACAGCTTCCTCCGGATGTAGCACGGGTTTCCGCGCGATTTCTTGATGGGGCGATCTATCGCGAAAGGTCATCCGAAGGCCAGAGATTTTCGCGGCCGCCCGCTGCAGACCTCCCGAACCGCGCCAGGCCGGATTTGCGCGAGGTCAAGGCGAAGCACTGCCGTTCGGGCTTTTCTTTTTTCAAGATGGGGATTTTTGCAACGCAACATGAGTGGAGGAAGGCATGGCGCAACCGCAGGTGACGGCTGTCCGGGGCATCGAACTGAACGTCCGCGATCTGGCCGCCAGCGCGGCCTTCTACTCGAACGTCTGGGGACTCACGGAAGTCGGACGTCAGAACGGTTCCATCCATTTCAGGGCGACCGGCGACGAGCATCACGTGCTGACCCTTCACGCCGCCGACAATTCCGGACTGGCGTCCTTCAATGTGGCCGCCGCCGACAAGGGATCAGTGGATGGATTGCACGCTGCCGCCATCGCCTATGGAGCCAATGTGCTGGATGCGCCGCACGGGCTCGATGGTGTCGCGGGTGGCGGCTACGGCTTCAACCTGACGACGCCGGACGGCATCAGGCTGACGGTCAGTTGCGATGTGGCGCGCCACGCGGCGCGCATCGACGACCGGACGCGGCCCAACAAGTTTTCGCATATCGTGCTGCGATCGGAAGCGCCGGATACGATGGACGCATTCTTCATCGACCTGCTGGGATTCAGGCTCTCCGACAAGAATGGCCACATTGATTTCCTGCGTTGCTCGCCCGATCATCACAGCGTCGCAATCGGCCATGCGAAGGGGCCCGGCTTGCATCACATGGCGTTTGAACTGCCAGATCTCGACGGATTGATGAGCGCGTGCGGCCGCGCCAAGGTAGCCGGCTATCCGATTGAATGGGGCATCGGACGCCACGCGGGTCCGGGAGAAAATGTCTTCTGCATGTTCGTCGAACCGAACGGCTTTGCGTCCGAATACACGACCGAAATGTACCAGTGCGATGAGGCGACCTATCCGAAGCGGAGCATCGAATACTGGAAGTCGGTTCCACTGCAGCCCTGCGCCTGGGGACTGGCGACGCAGCGTTCGGAAATGCTGCACAAGGCGCGGTCGGGACAGCTTGTGGAAGAACTGAACGCGCGGCACGAAAATCTCGCGCCGCGCAAGGCTGCCTGAAAGCCTACTTGCTTTTCAGGAACACGTAGGTCGCCCAATAGGGCTCGCCGAAAATCATGCCGTGGTCCTTGCAGGCCCCCGTGAGCACGCCGCTCTCGGTGTCGACCATCACCACGGCAGTGACGCCCGTGAAAACGCCGGAGCCCTTCGAGGCGACGACATCATAGCGCTCGTATTTGAAGTTCTCGGGCTTGTCGGCGTCGATCTGCTTGACGAGCTTTCCGGTGACGCTGCTGCCGTCGTTGTGCGTCCAGATCGGACCTGTCTGGACGCGCCCGACGACCTTCTCCTCGATGCGAAGCGGCGCGCGCGGGCCCATGTAGTCCCAGTGCGATTCACCATTGGCGCGAAAGCATTGATAGGTCTGAGACCCTCCGCCGGCGCGAAAAACGGCGACGACCTCGTCGCCCGGTTTCGCAAGTTCGGGTGGAATTTTCACATCCGGCGTTTGCGCCGACGCGGCGGAAGCCGACATCGCCAGAACAAAGGACACGGCAATCGCGCGAATGAACACTTCGGCTCCTCCCTTTTCATTTTGCAGCCGAGATTTCTACCGCACTGCAACACAACCGTACGCAATGAACGCATAACACGCCTGCGTTATTCGCGTTTGACCAACTCTTTGTCAGCGACCTAGCTTTTCATTGTCGCCGGGAAGCTTGAACACGCTTCTTAAAGTCAAACAAGGCGACGAACAAGACACGGTCCACAAGGCCGACAAAGATAAAAGCCCCGGGGAGTTCATATGCAATCAAAACGCATAGCAGGCGGCCTTGCCGTCTCGCTGCTTCTTGCAACAGCACTGTCCACCGCGCAGGCGGCTGACATGACGTTCGACCGTGCGGTCAACGCCGACAAGGAGCCGCAAAACTGGCTTTTGCATCACAAGAATTATTCCGCCCACCGCTTTTCGCAATTGAAGGACATCAACACTTCGACCGTGAAGAATCTCCGTATGGCGTGGACTGTCGCGCTGAGCGGCTACCAGAGCGGCGGACGCTATGAGTCCGGCAATCTCGAAGTGACGCCGATTGTCGAAAACGGCGTGATGTACGTGACCGACGGCTGGGGTTCTGTTTACGCGCTCGACGTCAAGAGCGGCCGCAAGGCCGACATGCTTTGGAAGATGGATCCCGGCACCGATCGCGCATGGGCCGGCGACGTCGCCTGCTGCGGCGTCAACAATCGCGGCGTTGCCCTGTGGAAGGACAAGGTCGTTTCCATCGCGCTCGACGGCCGCATTTTCCTGATCAACAAGGAAACCGGCGAAATGCTGTGGGAGCGCAAGGTCGGCGAGCCCGCAGTGGGCGAGACGATCACGGCGGCTCCGCTTGTGGTGCGCGACGTTGCGATCACCGGCTCGGCCGGCGGCGAATTCGGCATCCGCGGCTGGCTTGACGGAACCGATCTCAACACCGGCAAGCAGGCCTGGCGCACGTTCACGATTCCCGGACCCGGCGAGCCCGGACACGAGACGTGGAAGGACGGCAAGAATCACTATCTCCACGGCGGCGCTTCCGTGTGGGTCACTCCGACCTACGATCCCGAACTCGACACCTTCTACGTCGGCGTCGGCAATGCAGGTCCCGACTACGATCCGGATTTCCGTCCGGGCGACAACAAGTGGGCCGCATCGGTTCTGGCGATGGCGCCGGGCGACGGCAAGATCAAGTGGGGCTTCCAGTACACGCCGAACGATCCCTACGACTACGACGAAATTTCGGAACATCCCTTGATCGACGCGAAGATCAACGGACAGGACCGCAAGCTCGTCACGCATGGCGCGCGCAACGGTTTCTACTATGTGCTCGATCGCGCCAACGGATCGTTTGTGGCCGGCAAGCAGTATATCGACAAGCTGACCTGGGCGACGGGCCTCGACCCGAAGACCGGCATGCCGCTCGAATACGATCCCAAGCTCGACGTGCAGCAGTACGTGAAGGGCACGGTCGCAAACCGCGCACGCCCCAACGGCGACGTGAAATGTCCGACCACGACGGGCGGCAAGAACTGGGAGCCGTCAGCCTACAATCCGGATCTCAACCTGATGTACCTGCCGACGGCAGAGGGCTGCAATTCCCTCGTCATGCAGGCGCAGGCTGACTTCAAGGATCAGGGCGGCACGGTGAATCCGCGCGATCGCTTCACGGGCGGCTCCGGCAAGCCGGCAGGCGATGTGACGGGCGCGATCAAGGCGGTCGATCCGGTGACGGGTGAAACCCGCGCCACTGCGCGCTGGAAATATCCGAACTGGTCCGGCGTTCTGGCCACTGCGGGCAACGTGATCTTCGCCGGTTGGCTCGATGGCGAGTTCAAGGCCTACGACGGCAAGACGTTGGAAGAACTGTGGGCCTTCAACACCGGTTGCGGCATCAAGGCGCCGCCGATCAGCTACTCGGTGAACGGCAAGCAATACGTCACGGTTGCGGCCGGACCGTTCTTCCTCGGCACCAAGCCGCCAGACCTGAAGAATGCCGCCACCTGCTCGATGGTTTACACGTTCACGCTGTAAGCCGACGCAAAGGCTACGATTGACGAAGGCCGGTGAAGGGTAATTCACCGGCCTTTTTTTGCGGCTTTGCACAAGACCATTTTGCTGCTCTGCACAAGAATAGACAGATTGTCGCAGGCCTCGTGTTGTTACAATCAAATCACCGGTGACGCTCCCGATTGCCGCGGGACGCAATTGACGGTCGCGCGGCGGAATGCAAAATGGGTCGTTGCGCAGTCTGCGCATTCGCGTGGCCGGAGCGCAAAAATGCTTCGACCACTTTCGGGGGAAACCGATGAACCACATCAAAACTACCGGCATGCTCGCGGGCATGCTGCTTGCAGCAACGGCATTGTCGCCGGCGATGGCCGCCGACATGACCATGGAACGCGCCCTCAAGGCCGATTCCGAACCGGGAAACTGGATCCTTCATGCCCAGAACTATGAAGGTCACCGCTTCTCGCGTCTGAAGGAAATCACTGCCGAAAACGCCAAGAACCTCAAGCTCGCCTATACGGTCGCGCTCGGCGGTTACCAGAGCGGCGGTCGTTATCCGCACGGCAACCTCGAAGGCACGCCTCTCGTTGACGACGGCATTGCCTACGTGACGGACGGCTGGGGCTCGGTCTACGCTGTCGACGCTTCCGCCAACAAGCGCGGCAGCCGCGTGATCTGGAAGATGGACCCCGGCACCGATCGCGCCTGGGCAGGCGACGTGGCTTGCTGCGGCGTCAACAACCGCGGCGTTGCGCTCTGGAAGGACAAGATCGTCTCCATCGCGCTCGACGGTCGTCTCTTCCTGATCGAGAAGAAGACCGGCGAAATGCTGTGGGAAGCCAAGGTCGCTGAGCCGGCCGTGGGCGAAACCATCACCCTCGCCCCGCTCGTCATCCGCGACGTCGCCATCACCGGCTCCGCCGGCGGCGAATTCGGCATCCGCGGCTGGTACGACGCTGTTGACCTCAACACCGGCAAGCAGAAGTGGCGCACCTTCATGATTCCGGGACCGGGCGAACCCGGCCACGAGTCCTGGAAGGGTGGCGGAAACCGCTGGAAGCACGGCGGCGCCTCGGCTTGGGTCACCCCGACCTTCGACAGCACGCTGAACCTGATCTACGCCGGCGTCGGCAACCCGGGCCCGGACTGGGATCCGGATTATCGCCCTGGCGACAACAAGTGGGCTTCGTCGGTCGTCGCCATGAATCCGGATGACGGCAAGATCAAGTGGGGCTTCCAGTACACCCCGAATGATCCGTATGACTTCGACGAAATTTCGGAGCATCCGATCGTCCGCATGAAGATCAACGGCCAGGACCGTACGGTCATGACCCATGCGGCCCGTAACGGCTTCTACTACTCGCTCGACGCAGCCAACGGCTCGTTCATCACCGGCAAGCAGTATGTCGACAAGCTGACCTGGTCCACGGGCCTCGACCCCAAGACCGGCATGCCGCTCGAATACGATCCGAAGAAGGACGTGCAGGACTACATCGCCAGCATGACGCCGCGCCGCTCGCGTCCGACCACGGACGTGAAGTGCCCGACGACCTCAGGCGGCAAGAACTGGCAGCCGACTGCGTTCAATCCTGACCTGAACATCATGTACATCCCCTCGGCGGAAGGCTGTAACAAGCTGACCCTCGTGGTTCAGAAGGATTGGGAAGACGAGCCGGGTGGCACCGTCAAGCCGCGCGACCGCTTCACCGGCGGTGGCGGCGTGAACCAGGGCCGCATCGAAGGCTCCGTCAAGGGCGTCGATCCGCTCACGGGCGAAATGAAGGTCAAGACCGCGTATCGTTACCCGAACTGGGCGGGCCTGATGGCCACTGCCGGCAACCTGATCGTTACGGGTTGGCCGGACGGCGAGTTCGTGGCCTACGACGCCAAGACTCTTCAGGAAGTCTACACCTACTCGACGGGCTGCGGCATCAACGCTCCTCCGGTGACCTACACGGTCGCCGGCAAGCAGTACATCGGCCTGCTGGTCGGTTCGATCCAGAAGGCGGCGATCCTGCAGGATTCGCCGGAGCTGAAGAACTCGGCGACCTGCTCCATGTTCTACGCATGGGCGCTCTGAGTCTCTAGCATTTGACTACAGCCGGCGCGATCGTATGATCGCGCCGGTTTGATTTGAAGAACAACAAGAAAACCAAGCGGCCCTTCGGGGTCATGCCGTCAACAAGAACAACCGCAACGCTGCTCGGCGGTTAGGTGCTGGGAACACAAAGGCTCTCGAAATGAAAAAGCTCTACGGATTCATGTTCGCGGCTGCCGCCGCTTTCGCACTCACGGTTTCGTCCGCCAGCGCCCAGACCCCGGCGCCTACTGAATCCGCCGCTGATCTGCGCGAGATCGAATATGGCAAGGACATCTTCAAGACGAAGGCGAACTGCCAGTTCTGCCACAAGTGGGACGGTTCGGGCGACCAGGGATACGGCGGCAATGCGCTTCCGCTGCGCACGACGGAACTGACGCTGGAGCAGTTCGTGGAAACCGTGAAATGCGGCCGCATCGGAACCGGCATGCCCTACCATGACCGTTTCGCGTATAACGACAAGCGCTGCTATGACACCACGCGCGAAGAACTCGGCAACGACACGCCGCCGATCGCCAACGAATATCTGCAGCCGCGTGAAATCGCCGCTGTCGCCAAATACGTCTTCGCCCGCCAGAAAGGCCGCGGCGTGAAGGGATCGTATGAGGATTGCCTGGACTTCTGGGGCAAGGAAAGCAAGCAGTGCGAACAGTTCAAGTAGTCGCATGAAAATCGCCGGATCCCTGCGTTCCATTCTTTTTTCGGCCTGCTTCGGGCTGGCTGCGCTTGGCGCGGCCAGTGCCCAGGAGCTTCCGGTGGATGATCGCACGAGCGACATTCACGGCTTGAAGCTCGGCATGGTCGCCGACGACATGGATACGCGAGGATACGGCGAGTTCGCCTGCGGCAGCAATGGCGGCGCCCCGCGCGCGCAATTGACCGACTGGACTGAATTCAAGAAGTGCAGGCCCGAGCCGAACGGACTTTACGAAGTTTACGTTCGCATCGACGATCAGGTGGAATATCTGAGCAAGGCCTATGACGACCCGACGATCGCCACCAACAAGCGCGGTACGACGGTGGCCGGGCATCCGGTGATCCTGTCCGTCCTTTTCGACAAGGACGGCGTGGGCCGGATGATCCGCTTCGTCACAGACCCCCGCGCCGATGTCTCGGCGCGTCGCGTGGCGCAGCTGTTGCGCATCACGGTGAGCAATCAGTACGGACCGCGTGGCTGGGAGTGCAAGGACATCCCGCCGCAGGAAGGTGAATCGCCGGTCGGCGGCGTGTTCCATCATTCCTTCTGCGTCAAGAAGTTCGCCGGCAAGACAATCACGATTCTCGCCAAGTTCTTCCGCAAGCCCGGTCAGGCGGACATTGATCCTGTGACCAAGCAGTACCATGCGGGCTACTTCGAAAGCTCGACACGAGTCGAGATTTTCGACGATACGGTCAAGACCCAGTAGGCGAAAATTCGCCGCTTACCTCTGGAAGCCCGCCGCGCCTTGCCTATATGTTTAAGGCATAAGAGGCATGCAAGCCTCGCGGGCGTTCACAGGGGAGACATCATGAAATACATCATCATGACGGCCGCTTTGGTCGTGGCTGCAGCTTTTGCGCCCTCGCCGGCGAAGGCCAACGGCTGCATCAATTGCCTCGTGCAAAGCAGCACGCCGGTCGCCGGCAGTCCTGGCAAGTTCCAGTTTCGCGTCGTCTGCATCGAGCTTCTCAGCGGCGACGAGATCGCTTCGCTGATTACGGCTTCAACCGAAGAAGAAGCCCTGAAGATCATGGACGAAACGAAGTGCAAATAAGCGGCTTCTTCCGCATCGCATAACCAAAGGGCCGCGCTAACAGCACGGCCCTTCTTCATTTCCAGATTCCCGGACCGTCCTACTCGTTGCGCTTTCCATCCGGCATGATGGCGGCGTCGAATTTCGCGCCCTCGAGCTGGGCGCCAGTCAGGATGGCTCTTTCGAGGTTCGCGCCTTCGAAATCCACGTCCCGCAAATCGGCGCCGTTCAGGTTCGCGCCGAAAAGATTGACGCCGGCAAGCTTGGCGCCACGCAGGTTCGCACTGCGCAGATCCGTCTCGATCATGTCGCCCATCGTGAAGTCGATGCCCGCAAGATTCTGTTCGCGCAGATTCATCCTGTCGAGGCGCGCGCCCTTCATCGAGACTCCCTGCAACTTCGCGGCAGGCAAGCGAGCATCCCGCATGTCGGCGCCGTCCAGATTGGCGCCCTCGAGATTGGCGCCGTTCAACCGCGCCTTGCCCAACCGCGTCCCCGAAAGGTTTGCGCCTTTCAGATTTGCGCCGCTCAGATCGGCCTCGAACAGCAAGGCTCCTTCGAGATTGGCGTTCGACAAATCGGCGAATTTGGCGTCGATCCTGTTCAGGTCGGCGTTTTTCAGCAGTGCGCCGGAAAGATTGGCTCGCTGCAAGTTGCTGCGGAACAGGACAGTGCTTTCAAGCTTCGCGCCCGCCAGATTGGCCTTGTCGAGACGCACGCGCCCGAGATCGCGAGAGGAGAAATCCATGCCCGACAGATCGCACGATGAACATGTGCGCGACGTTCCGGCACGGAATGCATCCGTAGCCTCGTCCGCCAGCGCCGCGCCACTTGCAAGCGACAGTGCAAAAGCCGCTGAGACAAACTTCTTCATAAGCAGTCTCCCTTGCAGGTTAGAGATCCATCACGCTGCCGGAACTGGCTCCGGAGGCGCCTCCGTCGGCTTCGCAACGACCATCCGATCAAGCCACTTCAGGATTTCTGTCTGGTCAGCGCCGAAGCCGATCGCATTTTCGGCGTCGGTCCAAGCGGAGTTGGTCGCGTCCAGCAGAGGCGACGCAACGTGTCGGGTCTGCGCAAGTCGCGAGGCAATCTCGAGATTTCGGCGCACGAGGCCAAGAGGACGTCCCGATGCATAATGACGGGTCGCCAGTTCGCGGTCGATCAAACCCGCAATGGAGGAGCCTCCAAGCTCGCGCGACAGGCGCAACAAGCCGGGCGCATCAAATCCGAACTGCTCGCCGATCCTGATCGCCTCGCTTGTCGCCAGCATCTGGGCAGCGTGTAGATAATCCGCGAGCGCACTGGCGGCCTGTGCAGACCCTGCCGTTCCGGCGCGGAAGATGCGGGTTGAGATGCAATCAAGCACCGGCTGCGCAAGAGCCACGCTCGCGTCGTCGCCGCCAACCACGAGGGTCAGTCCGCCTTCCTTCGCCTGTGTGGGCGTTCCGAATGCGGGCGCATCGACAAAACTGATTCCGCGATCAGCGAGTTCCCTGGCGATGTTCGCAGTCTCGACGGGATCTGTGACGCCAAGGTCGACGACGACGCCCCGCTCCTTGAAGCCGTCCGCGAGGCTCTCCCATCCGAAACAGGCTTCACGCAGAGCTGCGGCTGACGGCAGGACCGTAATGACGACATCGGAGGTCTGAGCAACCATGCGGCACGACCCCATGCCCATCGCGCCATATTCGTTGCCGAATATGCGAACGATCATGTCGTTGCAGTCGTAAGCCCCAAGCCCCGGGAAACCATTCCACAGGAGTCGCATCGCGACGCGCGACCCAAACGCGCCCAGACCAACAATTCCAACTCGAAGCGGTTCGTCGGTCATTCGCACTCACAGGCTCAATGATTACAGCCCGCTGATCTTCAGGGATTCATCCAGCAGAAACAGATCAGTGAGCAGGGCTCTTACGTGGATGGATGCATTGAGATTGTCAATGATCTGGGAGCCGATGTTGTGCTGCGAAAGCACGAATCTGAAAGCAGCCTGCGCCTTGCGCGCATCGTCATTCACGACGTCAAGGAAGCTCTGCACGTCCGCGGTCGCCTGGCCGCCCTTCAACCCGACCAGTTCGGGAGTCAGGGCGCGCAGGACGTCCATGGCAGCGACGGAACGCTTGAGGAGTTCACGCGCAGGTCCACCGTCTTCCTCCACCCGGCGTCCCTGCGCCGCATAGGCAAGCATGAACTCGTAGGTTTCCTCGACCGTGTCGATGGCGGCAGCGACAACGCCGACGCCCTCATTTGCGGAGGCCATACTTTATCCCCTGAACAGGTTGTATCCGACCCACGCGATGCGGATCTTACTTCTTGGTCTCTGCCGGCCACCGCGACGGATCATGATGCGCCTTGTATTCCTTGCCGGAAATCCATCCGCGGAACATGGACCGCAGCAGGTGCCATTCATCCGGGCGCAGCGCAAAATAGATATGGATCAATACCATGCTGACCATGAACATGGCCGCAAAACCGTGGATCGCGTAGATATATCCCCAGTCGGAGTCGCCGAGCCAGTAGGGATTGCGCTTCCAGAACGGCGTATCAATCTTCGTCAGCATCGCCAGACCGGTGCCGATCACCGACAGGATGAAGAATGCGACACCCAGATGATAAAGCTTCTGCAGCGCATTGTATTTGCCGGGCTTGACGGGTGCGGGCGCATCCTGGCCCATCGCGCGCTTGACGATCCGCACCCCGTTCTTGACGTCGGTCGGCGTGACCACCATGGACATGCGGTCCTGGAAAATCACTGCGCGCACAATGTGGATCAGCACGCAGACAGCAAGCACGACGCCAGCAATCCAGTGAATGGTGAGCCACTCGAACTTGATTCCGAAAATCGGCAAAAAGGCGGAGCCCATAAGGGCGAAAACAGATCCGGCCATGATCCAGTGATAGAGCCGGTCAACAAGCTTGTGGCGGACAACGCGCCCGGTGTCGAGACCGGGCGCGTTGTTGTTCTTCAGTTCCGTGACAGCCATTTAATGCAACTCTCGCTATTCAGTGTGCTTCTTGATTCCGCTTTCCGGTCAGGAACTTCAGTGCAGCATGAACCACAATGAAGGCAGCGGCGGCGGCTACGAACCAACCAAACAGGTCCCATGAGGCCCCGATGATATTGGCGTCGCCGCCGTAGAGCGACCTCGAATAACGAAACAGTTCCATTACTGACCTCAGGCCTTGGCTTCACGCACCGCGCGCGTGACAAGATTCGCCATCAGCGGAATCTTGAACTGGTTGTAGTTCAGCGGACGCGCACCGCGCGTCGCCGACTGACCGGCCAGTTTCGCCAGATCCGCATTCTGCGGCTTGCCCTTGACGATCGCTTCGACCGCCTCGAGACGACGCGGAACAGCGCTGACCGCGCCGCAAACGATGCGGCAATCCTCGATCGTGCCGTTCTTGACAATCATCGCCGCAGCGACGTTCACCAGAGCGAAGTCCCAGGCATTACGGTCGGCCACCTTCTCGAAGTAGAAGTTGGCGCCCGCAAAGGTCTTCGGCACGCGGATCGCGACCAGGACTTCTTCAGGACGGATCGACGTCAGGTGGGTGATGTCGATCTTCGGTCCAATGAAGAATTCCGAGGCGCTGAGCACGCGCTCGCCCTTCGAGCTGCGCAGCACGAACTTCGCATCGAGAGCCGTGAAGGCCGGAGCCGTATCCGAAGGATTCACGGTGACGCAACGATCCGTATCGAACAGCGCGTGCTCGCGGTTCACGCCTTCCGGCGTATCCGCGAAGCAGGTGTTGCCGCCGGCGCGATAGCACGGCAGACCGCCGCGATAGTACCAGCAGCGGGCATCCTGAGCGACGTTGCCGCCAACGGTGCCGACGTTACGGATCTGCGGGCTGGCCACCTTCGAGGCGGAGTCGGACAGAATCCGGTACTTCGCCTTGATGATGGGGTTGTTGGCCAGCTCGGTGAGAGTGGTCATCGGACCAATCTCGATTCCGTCCGCCGTCTCCTTCACCCCGGACATGTCCGGGAGGTTGGAGAGGTCGATCACCGCCTTCGGGCGCTTGGCGCGGTCCTTGAACCACGACAGCGAGTCGTGCGCTCCGGCCATCTTCCAGCCGTCCTTCCCGTAACGATCGAGAAGGGTGAACGCGTCTTTCAGGGTCGCAGGCCGAAACAACTCAAAGTTCGGCATCATGTCCTTGACGAGCATTTCGTTATCTCCTCAGACCGTATTGATCTGCAGCGGCTTGTGCGCCTGAGGACGCCCGGCCAGGTGGTTGATGATCATGTCCGCCGAGACCGGCGTACGGTTAAACAGGTGACCACCCAGCGCATCAGAAATGGCGGAAGTGATCGCCGCAGCGCCCGAACCCACAACCGGTTCGCCCACGCCCTTCACACCCATCGGGTTCGAAGGATCGGCCTTTTCGACCGCAGCAGTCTTGATGTTCCGGGGAACGTCAAGCCATGACGGCGGCTTGGCCTGGTAGAGCTTGCCGGCAGCCGGCAGACCCAGCTTGGGATCGTACACGCGACGCTCGAGCGCCACCTGGCCGATGCCCATGATGTTGCCGCCGCGCATCTGGGCCGCGAGACCCATCGGATGCAGGACGGTGCCGCAGTCAGCCACGCAGACCATTTCGTTGATGTGGATCTTGCCGGTTTCGGTATCGAGCTCGATCTCAGCCATGGTGGTGGTGAGGCCGGGCGTCAGACCGACGCGCGGGAGCGTGTCCTTCGCGACAGCAACAAGACCAGTGCCGGCGACCATCGTCAGGGCGTCGACCGTGACCGGGTTGATGTCCTTCGGGGGCTCCTTGCCCACATACTTGCCACCCAGTTCCATGGCCTTCTGCGCAGCCTGCGCGAAGGTGATGGACTTGGACGGATCGGCCTTGCTGACGACCTTCTCTTCACCGAGATCGTAATCAGCCGGCTGACCGCCGAGCATCTGGGCCGCAATGTCGAACAGCTTGTTCTTCATGTCGACGGCAGCCACGTACATGGTACGGGACTGGGTCGAGGCCGAGAGGCTGCCCGCCTGGTTGCTGTTCCACGGCAGGCCGCGACGGCTGTCGCCGCGCTCCACAATGGAGTTCTCCCAACGCGCATTGAGCAGTTCGGCGGCCACGCGAGCCGTCGCGCCATGCGAGTGGGTGCCGAGGTTGCCGACGCCGGTGTGGATGTGCAGCTTGCCATCCGGGGTGATGCGCAGCAGACCATCGAAGCCGTTCGAACCGGCCGTGTGATAGCCCTGGCCGATGCCGACGCCGATCAGCTTGGTGCCGACCTTCTGGCCCGACTTCTTCTTGCGCTCTTCCCAGTTGAACATCTGGGCAGCCTTTTCCGTCGCTTCCTTGAGGAACGCGCTGGTGACGGGAGCCTGGTCGGCGCCGATCTTGGACTGCGGATGCGGGCTGTTCATCAGACGGATCGCAACGCGATCGATGTTCAACGCACGAGCGGCCTTGTCGATGATGGGTTCGAGCGAAGCCGTGAACTGGTTTTCACCCGGACCGCGGAACGCGCCGACCGGCGGCGTGTTCGTCAGCACCGGAATACCGCGCCAGCGCATGGATTCAGGCTGATAGACCATCGACAGGGCGTTGCCGGCCGCGCGGAAGTCGCCGGCGCCGAGATACGGACCGTTCTCCTGCACGACGTAAAGGTCGGCGGCGAGGATCTTGCCGTCTTCCCGGAAGCCCATCTTGATGCGGGCCTGGAAGGTCGGACGGGCGCTGCCGATGGCGTATTCGTCGTCACGCGTCAGGCGGTTCATGACCGGACGCTTCAGCTTCTTCGACATGAGGGCTGCAACCGCCATGTTCGGATAGCCGCCGATCTTCGAACCGAAGCCGCCGCCGCAGAATTCCGCAATCATCACGAGATCTTCCGGCTTGATGCCGACGAAACGCGCGATGTTCGGAACAGCCGCCGTGTGGCTCTGGTTGGAGACGTGCAGGAAGCACTTGTCGCCCTGCCAGTAAGCGAAGGTCGTGCGGGGCTCCATCGAGTGATGGGGATGGCCGCCGGCCACGAACGTCTCGTCGACGACGAGCTTGGAAGCCTTGAAGCCGGCTTCGACATCGCCGTACTTCCACTCTTCCGCGGGCTTGCCCATCGGGAGCTTGTCGTCACCCGAGGCGGCAAAGTCGGCGGCATCCCACTTGGCGACCTGCAGGTTGATCTGCGCGCCGGCCACGTTGCCGTTCGAACGAGCGTTCGGACCGCCCGGGAAAAGGCTTTCCAGCGGATCGGTCACGTGCGGAAGCATTTCGAAGTCGATCTTGATCGCCTCGATCGCCTCGGCGCAGAGCAATTCGCTCTCTGCAGCCACAGCCAGGATCGGCTCACCGACGAAGAAGGTTTCGTCCTTGGCGAGGATCGGCGGCTGGGGCGGCGGGAACTGCGGCACTTCGTCGGCCATCAGCACGCCGAGCACACCCTTGATCTTGAGGGCGGCGGACGTGTCGATGCGGCGAATGCGAGCATGCGGGACGGGGCTCGTCAGCAGCTTGCAGAAAACCATGCCTTCGGCGCGGAAGTCCTCGGCATATTTCGCGGCGCCGGTGACGCGCGCTTCCATATCCAGGGGAATAAAGTTTTGTCCGACCAGCTTGGCCATTTCAAGCCTCCTTCGAAGCGCGCATGACCGCGTTCAGGTAGTGGTTGTAAGCTCCGCAACGGCAGAGGTTGCCCGACAGGGCCACCATCACTTCGTCTTCGGTCGGCTTGGCGTTCTGGTTGAGCAGAGCGACGGCGGTGACGATCTGGCCCGGGGTGCAGAAGCCGCACTGCGGGGCGAGCTCTTCCATCATGGCCTTCTGGACCTTGTGGAGCTGGCCGTTCGGGCCGGCGATGCCTTCAATCGTGACCACCTTCTTGCCGCGGACGCGCTGCGTCAGCGTGGTGCAGGAATAGGTCGCGACGCCGTCCACCAGGACGGTGCAGTTGCCGCACTCGGAATGGTCGCAGCCGATCTTGGTGCCGGTGAGGCCGAGCTTGTAGCGCAGGGTCTGGACCAGCGTCTCCTGCGGCAGCACGTCGACGGTGCGATCGTTGCCGTTGACGTTGAGACGCACCATGCGCTCGACGGCGCCGGCGGTCTGGGCAGCAGCTTCCGTGGAACGGCCGGCGACGACATAACCCGTCGACGAAACCGCAACACCCGAAGCTACCACGCCTTTAATGACATCACGCCGCGATGCACGCAGGCCGGTCTCTCCGGCCTCGTGGTCGTGAGCGTGCTGACATGTCGTATGTGTATCGTGTTCTGACATGAGCGCCCTCTCAACAAGGTGGACGAGCAGTCGCACCGACTGGTGTTCGTTCCCGCCCAACCAAAAATGTTGTCACTGTAAAGAACCATAGCGCTCCGCCAAACTCAATAGGTCTGGATGGCAGTTCGCTACAAATTCTCGTCACCATATTGCTGCAATGCAAATCAAATGCATTACAAACAATTCTTTCAGAGCCCGGCACGATGCGACCGCAAGAATCTCACGGTTTGCGAAGGCCGAACTTCAATCTCATATCGTCGATCATATGATAGCTCTCCCGCATGTCCGCTTCGGAGACATATGATATAGCCATATCTCGACAAAACTGTCCGTCGGGCTGGCCGAAGTCCTGCGCAATCTGGCACCAGGCCAGCGCGTGAATGTAACTTTGCGGAACCCCCGTTCCGTAAAGATACAACAGCCCCAGCATCAACTGGCCTTCGGGCTGCCCCTGGTCGGCGGCGCGCTGGAACCACTTGGCGGCGGCGGCATTGTCGGCCGCCGTCCCCAGACCCTTGTGGAACATGAAGCCGATCCCCGCCTCGGCCCGGGCATCGTGGTCCTCGGCCAGCGGCGTCCAGGCTTCGAAAGCCGTCTTGAAGTCCCCTGTATTGAACGCCGTCAAGCCTCGCCCGAACTCCTTGTCGCGTTGAGCGTCCGTGGCTGCATGGCCGATGCTCGCAACGGCCATGACCAAAAGAGCGATGAGTGCAGCCCTGGGCCGAATCATTTGCCCGTTGCTCCCGTGCGGCGTCCTGACGCGGGTGACATTAATCCACTTTCGCCGTTCTCGGGAAGGGGGTGAATCCATCCCGGTTCGGCATCTGGACCTTGGGCAGGGTCTGGGCGTCCATCACCTCGTCGGCCTTGATGATGCCATTCAGGTTGAAGATGTAGGCCGAAACCGCATAGATCTCGTCGCTGGTCAGCGACTTCGGTTCGTTCCACGGCATTGCGCGGCGGACATAATCGAAGAACGTCGTCGGATAAGGCCAGAAGCTGCCGACCGTCTTCAATGCGGGCTTGTCGCCGGGCAACGAGCCCTGCCCGCCCACCAGCACGTCGTTCGGGCGACCGGCGCCCTTTTCACCGTGGCAGGCCTGACATTTGGCGGCATAGACCGCCTCGCCTTGCTGCACAGTGCCCTTGCCGGACGGAAGGCCGACGCCGTCCGGGCCGACGCTGATATCCCACGGCGCCAGGTCGGCGGCAGTGATGGGCTGGCCCAGACCGGGACCATCGGCTGCAACGGCGAGATTGGCGACGAGCATGAAGCCCGCCACGAGGAGTGAGCGTTCAGGCGTGAACATTGGCCAGCACTCCCTTTTCGTCGACAGCCCAGCTCTGGATCGCATTGAAATGATACTGACCGCGCAGACCGCGCTCGGCGATGATCTGCGCGCGGCTCGGTTGCACCATGCCGGTGTCGTCGGTGGCCCGGCTCTGAAGGACGGCAGGTCCGCCATTCCAGTTCCAGGGCGCCCGGAAGCGCGTCACGGCTTTTGAAAGAATCGGCTCCTGCAGCGCCGCAGGGGCCCAGCTCTTGCCGCCATCGGCCGAGACTTCGACCTTCGTGATCTTGCCGTTGCCGGACCAGGCGAGTCCGGAAATCTCGTGGTATCCCTGCCCGCCGAGATTGATGCCCGGCGAGGGCCGCGTGATCATCGACTTCACTTCCAGCGGGAGCACGAACTGCCATGCCTTACCGGTCGGCAGCAGGATCGTGTACTTGGACGTCTCGTCCTTCGTCATCACCGGCGCGCTTACGAGCTTGATGCGACGCAGCCACTTGATGTTCATGTTGCCGGAATAGCCGGGCACCAGCAGGCGAACCGGATAGCCGTTTTCCGGACGAATGCGCTCTCCATTCTGGAAGAGACAGACGATGACATCGTCGAGCGCCTTGGCGAGCGGGATGCTGCGGCTCACCGACTGTGAATCCGCGCCTTCGGCGAGAATCCATTTGGCGGCGGGGTCGATGCCGGCCTCGTCGAGCAGGGTCGAAAGTTTCACGCCTGTCCATTCGGCGCAGGACAGCAGGCCGTGGATGCCCTGCACATTCAGAACAGCAGGCTGCGCGGCGCTGAGGCCGCCGCTGTTGCCGCCGCACTCGATGAACGAAATGCGCGACGTCATCGGATAGCGCATCAGCGATTCGATGGTGAAGGTCAGCGGCCGCTTCACAAGACCATGGATCAGGATCTTGTGCTGGGCCGGATCGATGTCCGGGACGCCGCCGTGGCTGCGTTCGAAATGCAGGCTGTTGGGAGTGATCATCCCGTCGAGCAGATGGTGGGGCGTGCGCGACGAACCGACGCCCTGCGTGGCGGGATTGGCGGGAGGCGCAAACTGGCGGACGACCTTGTCCTCGAACTTCGATGGCTTGCCATAAGGGTTGAAGCTTGCCCCGGGCTCAAGCGTCCACTTCGGCACCGTCAGCGGTTCGGCATTGGCGGCCGAAACCGACAGGGCCGCGCCGCCCGCACCGGCGGCCAGCGCCCGTTCCAGAAACAGACGACGATTCAACAACCCGTTGCCAGCGACAGGCTCAAGCCCGTCTGGTTCCCTGCGTTTCCCCATATCGCCCTCCTCGGGTCATTCACCCGATTGCTTGCAAACCTTTGGCTTCGACCAGAATGCGGCTGCCGTCGCGGCGTGTCACATAAGCCGTCGAATTCGCTACTTGCGCCAGCAATGCAGGCGCTTTTTCAAGATCCATGATGCACAGCGCCGTCGCCAGCGCGTCAGCGTCCGCCGCGCGGGGCGAAAGAACGGCTGCGTCCATCACGCGATGCGCGCTTTCGCCGGTGGCCGGATCGAACAGATGATGGAAGCGGCCCGACGAATCGAATGTGGTGCCGTATCCGCCCGACACGGCGAGCGCCATGTCGGCGGCTTCCAGTGTGCGGGCAATCTGGCCCGGCTTCGCCGGATCCTTGACGCCGAGGCGCCACGGACGCCCCTCGGGATGCTGTCCCAGCGCGCGCGTTTCGCCGAGATCGACGACCGCCGACTCGAAACCTGCGACGCGGAGCGAATCGGCCACCTTGTCGGTGAGATAACCCTGCGCGATGCCGTTCAGCGTGATCCCCATGCCGTCCCGCCCGAAGGCCACGCTGCGACCCTCGATTTTCACCTGCCGGTAGTCGACAAGAGCTTGCGCTATCCGGTGCGTTTCGGCCTGCAGGCCTGACTCGCCCACGTTGCCGGTCCAGAAGCGCGCCTCGTAGAGTTTCCACAGCGGTTGGACCGTGATGTCGAAAGAGCCGTTCGAACGCTTGCCGAATTCGAGCGCCTTTGCGACGAGATCGACGAATTCCGCCGAGGCGTTTTCAATGCGCCCGTCGCGGTTGAGGCGCGAAACCTCGCTGTCGGCGTCGAACAGACTGAACATGCGCTCGTAGCGCGCGATCTCCGTGCGAACCGTATCGAGAGCGGCGCGCGCGCGGATTGCATCGTGATGCCAGAGCGAAATTTCCGCGACGGCCCCCATCGCCTCGCCCTGCCAGCGGAACTCCTTGAGAGCCGGCGCAAGACTGCGAACGCCTGCGGCCAGAACCGGAATACCGGCGACTGCGGCGACGATTTTCAGCGCGCGGCGGCGATTGATGGTCATCTCACCTTGCTCCCTGGCGCGATGTGGTGATCTGCACACGCGCGGTTGCCGGAACGGCAGCGCGCGGCTTGAACGAACGGGTGGGGTCGTTGCGCTTGCGCTCCTTGGCGAGCGGCGGGCAACGCTTGTCGTCGTAATATTCGACCTGGCAGTCGAGACACTGGAAGCACTCGGCCATGATGATCTTGCCGCTGCTCTCGATGGCCCGGACCGGGCAGGAACGCTCGCAAAGATGGCAAGGGTTGCCGCATTCCGGACGGCGCTTCAGCATGTCGATCAGGTGCAGTCGATCCAGCATGGCGAGCACGCCGCCGAGCGGGCAAAGGAAGCGGCAGTAGGCGCGCTCCGTGAACAGGCCGATTCCCAGCAGCGCAAAAGCATAGACCAGAAACGGCGCAGCGCGCGTGAAGTGCGAGGTGATCGCTGTCTTGAACGGCTCGACTTCGGCGGCCGTCACGGCCATGTCGAGCGAATAGGCAGCGGTGCCGAGGACGACCGCCGCAGAGGCATATTTGCCCCACCAGAGCTTGCGCTGCAGAGTCTCGCTCGGGTTCCATTGCGGCAGCTTCAGCGCGCGAGCGACCTGTGCGAGCAATTCCTGCAAGGCGCCGAACGGACAGAGCCAGCCGCAGAAGACGCCGCGCCCCAGCAGGATCAGCGAGACCACCGTGTAGATGGCGATCATCACCATCAGCGGCTCGCCCAGATAGAAGCCCCAACCGTAACCGTGCAACGGCCCGGCCAGATAGTTGATGACGTTGATGATGGAAAGCTGCGCCTCGGCATACCAGCCGATCCAGCAGAGCGTGAAGAGCAGGAAGCCGTTGCGGATCCACCGATAGGCTTTCGTCTGCTTCGTCAGTTGCGCCTGGAAGATCAGGATCAGCGTCAGGATCGCCAGCGTTGCGCCAAGAATGTAGATGTTGACGCGCGCATCGGTCCACGCTTCGACCCACTCGGGCGTGGGCTCGACTTCGGATTCCGGCATCAGCACGTAGTCGGACGGAATCTTGTATTCGACCGGGAATGCGACCGTCTTGCGACCGCCGGGCGTCTCGGCATGAACGAACAGTTCGACCCGCCAGGGCTTCAGGGGATCAAACTTTGAATCGGGCGGTAGCGCGAAGAGAGATGCATAGCGATTGCCGCGAATACCGGTCTGCGGCCCGCCCGTACCAAGCCGCTGGAACTGAGGCCGCGTGAATTCGAACGTCTTGTCTTCCTGCACGATGCGAAAACGATCGAAACGGTTCCCCGAAGCGGCGCGGTTATACTGCTGGCCCAGATAATCGTAGGAACCATTGGCGGCCAGAACGAAAACATGCGAACCGCGCACCTGCCGCTGCATGTATTCGTCATAGGGACGACTGCCGATGAGGTTTCGTCCCACGGTGGCGGGCGAGAAATATCCGGCCAGCAATTCGATGTAGAGATCGCCGTCCTTGCCGAGCGCCTCGTCGAGCACGCCGTCCTTGGCCCCGGCCTTGTCCAGCGCCTGAGCGACTTCGCCCGACGTGATCCGGCGCTTCACGAGCGCGCCCTTTTCGATCAACTGTTCCCAGGTCGCAAGCTGGAAAGATTCGAGATCGAGAGTCGGCTCCGTGACCTTCGGGCGACCGGAGCGCGAGCGCATGACGAGGCGGGCGGAGTCAAATATGGCGCCGCGCATCGCGCGTGCAGAGACGGTCGCGCCGCGGACGAAATCAGGAGGAAGAACGCCGGAGTTTCCACCCTGAAGGGCCATGCCCTTGTGGCGCAACAGGAACGTGTCGAGCAATTGCTCGCGGTTCGTGTCGTTCATGATGTAGGGCTCGCGGTGAAAGATCACCTTCGCGCCCGTGACGCGCCCGTTGAGATCGACACCCGCAATCACGTCGAACGGCACGCTCGAATAGCCCGGAGCCGCCACGATATCGAGCGTCGAGAAGATGTAACCGACCACCTGTTCGCCCTGAAGGACCGGGATCGCAGGCGGCGTACCTTCCTGATTGCCAAGCTTGGCGGCGCCGGGGAATACAGCTTCCATGACATCCGGCGTCAGGCGCGATTTCAGATCCGCAGCCTGTGACGACCCGGCACAAAGAACCAACCCGAGTAAAGCGATTGAGAATATAGCAAACAGTCCAGCCCTGATGCCCCGTCTGGGCTCGCCCGGAGCCAGTGAAACGGTTTCAATCATCAAGCGTATGGACTGTTTCACTCCGGGCTTCTCCCCATGAGGCCGGTGTTCTTTGTCTTTTTTGCCCGGTCCAAGCCCTGGACAGTATTTTCTATCTCACGGCGCAGACAGCCATGCAATTCAATTTATGTTCCGGCGCGCGTGCGACGGATCATTCCGCGCTGCGGATCGTAGCCATAGGCCGCCAGCAGGAAGAACACGATGGTCGCCACGATGACGACCGCGCAGGCGACTTCATTGAACATGCCGTAGAGGGCGAAGCGAACCAGTTCGACCGCATAGGTGAAAGGGTTCAGATTCGAGACCATGTAGACGATCTCGGACCCGCTTTCCTGCAACTTCCAGAGCGGATAAAGCGCCGACGACAGGAAGAACATCGGAAAGATCACGAAATTCATCGCGCCGGCAAAGTTCTCCAACTGCCGGATGTAGACCGACAGAAGCAAGCCCATGGAGCTCAGCATCAGGCCCGCCGCAACGATCGCCGGGAAGACCGTCACCCAGCCCATAGGGTCGAAGGTCACGTCGAAAAAGATGCAGGTGATGAGGAACGCATAGCATTGCAGCACGCCAAGCGTTGCGCCGCCGGCCAGCTTGCAGACAAGCAGCACCCAGCGCGGCAGAGGCGCTGTCAGCAGCAGGCGCATGATGCCCATCTCGCGGTCGTAGACCATCGCCAGCGAGGACAGCATGCCGTGAAACAGCAGCACGATGCCGATCAGGCCCGGAACGATGTAGACCTGATAGGTGATGTAGGTCTTGTAGGGCGGGATGATCGACACGCCGAAGACATTCTGGAACCCGGCCGCGAAGACGACCAGCCAGAACAGCGGGCGCACGAGGCCTGACAACAGACGCCCGCGCTGATGCACGAATTTCACCACTTCCCGGGTGGCGACGGCTCGGAGCGCTCGGGCGACGTGGATGAGTTGCATTCTTCCTACCGGTTCAGCCTGCAGGGCGAGTCGCTTTCGTCGTCGCCGAGAGAGTCGAGGTCATTGGTACGATGCAGAAAGCCCGGAAACGGAGCATCCGCGACCACCTGATAGGGTGCAGTGAGCAGGACGCCCTGCCGCACCTGATGATCCCAGGCGCGGACGCTGGTCGCCAGCCCCTTGTCGCCGTCGAACGTGCCGGTCTTCAGGATGAATTCGCGCTGGGCCTTGAAGTCCCCTCCCCGCGTTCTCACCGTCGATTGAACGACCATCTTGACCGCCAGCCACGCCGCCCAGTCCGGGCCCTCCATCTTGCGGCCCTTGGTCAGCCGGTCGAAACGTCCGTTGACCTGCGGCGCGCCGTTGAACCCCCAGGTCCAGTGCCAGGCTGCGGGCTCAAGGTCGATCGCGCCCACGACAGGACGCGGCCGCACGGTCTGATACGGGGCCTGCCGGGCGAACTCGAAATTCTTGTCGGCCACGAAGGTGACGTCCCAGTCCCGGTTGATCGCGGAGAGCAGCGCCGGATTGTTCAATTCACGCTTGCGCGGATCTGAGCCTGTTTCGAAAATCTTGTGCGCCACGACTCGCGCGCCGAACTTCTGCGCCGACCGCAGGAAGGCCTTGGTGATTTCCTCGTCTTCGGGTTCCTGACCCTGCAGGACCAGATAGTCCCGCCATTTCTTGAAGACGAGCATCTGCACGAGCCCATCCATGAGCTGCGCGCGACTCGGATAGACATGCACGAATTCGGCCGCGCAGAGATCGCGGCGCAACGTGTCCTCGGGCGAACTGACATTGAACAGCAGAACGTCCTTGCCTTTGGCGGCGAGGGCCAGCGCCTTGTAGGCGGGCGCCGGAAGATCGACCAGCATGAACTGGATTCCGCGCGCCATAGCATCCGTCAGCGCGCCCTGCGTCTCCTCGGCGGATTTGACGGAGATGCGCTCCAGCTTGAATTCTGCATTCGCGGTGCGGCGAAGGGCGACGGAATCGTCGATACTGACCTGCGCGCCCGGAAATGGATGATCGGGATCTTTCAGCACATAACGGTCGAAGCCGCGCACCGGCTGGTAGCGCGAGTCGCCCTCGATTTCCAGGAAACCGATGGTGATGGTGCGCATCGGCGCCGCAGGCTGCGCAGGGCGCGGCGCCACGGGCTGCAATTGCGCCAGCGCGACCGGCGCCGCGCCAAGAAGCCCTGCCGAAAAGAGCGCGGCCGCCAGCAGCTTATTCATCGATCACCACACCCCAGGGGGTGCGCCCCACAGGAATCGACGCGAGCGGCTTGCGGGTCGCAACGTCGATGATCGTCACGTCATCGCCAAGTCCGTTGGCCACGTAGAGCGTCTTCTCGTCCTTAGACAGCGTGATGCCCCACGGACGCTTGCCGACGAGGACATAAGCGGAGGTCTTCTTCGTCGCCACGTCCACGAATGCGACATGCTGTGCATGGCCAAGCGTGACGAACGCTGTCTTGCCGTCCGTCGTCATCGTGATGCCGACGGGGGTGACGTCCGTCTTGCGCATGCCCGGCGGCTGGAACTCCAGCTTGCCCATCACCTGAAACTTGTCGCGATCGATAATCCAGACCTCGCCCGAAAGTTCGGTCGTGACCCACAGTTCCTTGTTGTCAGGCGTCGCCGCAAAGCGGCGCGGGCGCGTGCCGACAACGACGTCTTCCAGCACATGGCCCTTCTCGACGTCGACGAGATGGATGAGATCGCCCACTTCCGAGGTGACGTAAATCGTCTTGCCGTCCGCGCCGATCATCACGCCTTCCGGCTCCGCGCCGGTCGGCACTTCATTGAGAGTGATCTGGGCATCCATGTCGATGATCGAGAGCGACGAGCCCTCCTCGTTCGAGACATAGATGCGGCGCTTCTCTTCGTCGACCGCGAAGGTCTCCGGGCTGGCGCCGGTGGCGATCTTGCCGACCACGGCCATTTTTTCGAGGTCGATCACGTCGATGACGTCATCGTCGCCGCAAGCCACGTAGAGGCGCGTGCGCTCCTTGTTGAAATGCATGTCGCGCGGGCGGCGCGACGTCTTGATGTCGCGAATGACCTTCTGGGTCTTCGGATCGATGACGGAGATGTTGTTGGTCTTTTCGTTGCTGACGAAAAGATAGCCGGTGCCCTTGGCGTTGACCGCAACGCCCGACATCAGGGTCGCCGCGCTGACGATCAGTCCGGCCGCGAAGGCTTGCTTGAGACGTTTCCGCATTTGCCCACTATCGTGTTGACGACCATTCCGGTCGTTCGTTGCATCCCCTGCAGTGTATGATTAGATTTGGCTTCCGAAAAGCACAATGCCGAAACGCGCAATGCAACGCACAATTGATCGGGAGAGCGCCAGATGAGCGGTTCTGAAACCGGGACGGCGCCTGTCCTGCAGGTCGAAAATGTCGAAAAGCGATACGGGCCGGTTCGCGCCCTGAACGGCGTTTCGTTCGAGGGAAGGCCGGGCGAATTCATTGCCCTGCTGGGTCCCAACGGCGCAGGCAAGTCGACCCTCTTTCAGCTTTTGTCCGGTCTGTTTACGCCGGACGCCGGCATGATCCGGGTGATGGGCCATAATATGCTGCGCGACCCCGTGCCGGCGCTGGCGGGCCTCGGCATTGTCTTCCAGCAATCGACACTGGACCCGGAACTGACCGTGATGGCTAACCTTCTGTTCCATACCGGCCTGCACGGAATGCCCCGATCGCTCGCGAAGGAACGAATCCATCGCGAACTCAGCCGACTCGCGCTGCTCGACCGCGTGAACAGCAAGTGCGGGCAATTGTCGGGCGGCAACAAGCGGCGCGTCGAACTTGCGCGCGCCCTGCTGCACGAACCGCGGGTTCTGCTGATGGACGAGCCGACCGTCGGTCTAGACCCGGCGAGCCGGACCGATCTGGTGAAGCTCATGCACACGCTGAAGCGCGAGCGTTCCGTCGCGGTCCTGTGGGCGACGCACCTTTGCGAGGAGGTCGAGAACGCCGACCGGATCATCGTCATGCACAAAGGCAAGGTGCTGAAAGATACGACGCCGGCCGCGCTGATGGCGGACACCGGCATGCCCGGCATCGAGGAAGCGTTCCTTTCGCTGACGGGCCCTGTGGAAGCGCCCGTCTGATTTACTGGGCGGGCTTTTTCTCCGGCAGCAAGGCCGACGGCATCGGGACAAATTCGACACGTTGCGCCTTCTGGAGCAATTCATCCATGTCGATGCGCAGATGCCCTTCCTCGGAGCGCTGGCTGCCTTCCTTCTTCTCGTTGTTCTCTGCGTTTTCCTTGTCTTCTTTCTTCGCCTGCTCGCCTTCCATCTCCTCGGCTTCGCCGGCAACTTGCTGGCCGTCCATGATCTGGTCGCGCGCCTTCTGGGCCTTGTCGGCCATGGGGCCGGTGTAGGCGATGCGAATATTGCGCGGAACGCCCTTCGGAACGTTGTTTTCGTCGATCTCCTCGACCCAGAGATAAATCGAGCCCGGATCGCCTGTCTTGTGATCCGGCTCGACGATTCGCGTGCCGAGAAGCTGGAAGCGCGGCGGCAACTTTCCGTTGCCCGGATAGCTGAGCAGACCTCGCGTCTCGAAAAACACGACGACGAAAAACGCGCTCGTGACGATGATGGCGAGCGCCTTGACGCCCCAGGGAAGCCGGGAGGTAAGGCCCATCAGAAGCAGCACTACGCCCAGCACCACATAGGCGACCGAGACAGAAAAGACGGTCGACATCATGACGAAACGCCTCCCACAAGAGCGATGGTCATTTGCCGCCCCGCCGCGAACTGCGCGTGAGCTGGATCAGCGATTTTTCGCGATAGTTCACGTCGAGCACCTTGCCGTCATCGCTGATCTTGAAGCGCACAGCAGTCTTTTCCTGACCGGCGCCGCGCAACTCGACCGTTCCGTAGTGAATGATGTCGAGCTGCGGATTGATCTTCTCAACCTTTACCGAAACCGGAACCATATCGGCCCCGCTCGCCAGATAGTGGTTCACGTTGACCGTATATTCTCCGGGCACGAAGCCGCGGATGCTGACCGTCTCCTCACGCAAGGGATTTTGAATTTTCTTCCCGTTGACTGTGATGAAATTGTTCGCCCCACCGCGATTGTCGCGCTCCAGCACCATGAAGCCGGCTTCGCGCTCGTGATACCAGACGATATTGCCGAGCGGATCTTCGACATAAAGATCTATGTCGTCGGGATGATTATCCGGCCATGTGATGGCAATGATGAACTCGGCCTTGGTGTCAATCTTTCCAGTCTTGGCTTCGGGATTCATCACCAGCAGGGCGATGAAAAACAGAAAGGCCACGACCTGGAGGCCTTTGAACAACATCACCGAAAAAGGATCGAAATTCTCTTCGCGCGGATAATTACCGAAGCTGTCCATCGTGACCCCGCTCCAGAACCGACACGACAAAGACTTCGGTGAGATCAGTGGCCAGCGAGAAGAGTTTCGCGGTCGCTTCGTCCAGCATGTAATACTGGCACTTGATGAGCAGGGAGCCGATGAGGCCGCTGAGCGTCGTATACATCGCGACCGCCATGCCGTCGCTCATCATGCCCATCGAACTGCGCACCGACGCCTTGTCGGCGGCGTCGAGGCCGGCGATCGGCGCGAGCATCATGATGAAGCCCACAATGGTTCCCAGCAGGCCCATCTTCATCAGGCTGTCGCTGGCGAAACTGCCAAGATAGTTCGGGCCTCGCAGGGCATCCGCCAGACCGCGCAGCAACAGCGTCTGATCGAGGCGGTGACGGCCCTGCAGCTTCGACTTGAGAATCAGGTTGCGGATGTGGTGGGTCACCTGGCCGGGCGGCAGTTTCGTCCCGCCCGCCATCACGCTATTGCCCGAAACCGTAAATTCCGTGACGCCCTGATTGACGATGTCGAGAATGCGGTTCGCATGATCCGTCTCGCGCGAGATGACGTTGGTCCGCACAAAACAGTGAAACGCGGTCATCACGTAAAGCACGGTGACAATCATCGAGATGTAGGTCTTGTCGCTGACCATCATCATGCGGAACAGGCCGAAATACCAGGCGACTGCGAAACCGAACACGGTGACACCCGTGAAAATCAGCCAGCGCAGCAACGGAAGACGGTCCGTCCGCGAATAGGTCTCAATCGCTTGAACTGTCATGGACGCCTTGATCTTTCTTCCCTGATCGCCGAACGGCGTTCCGTTGCGGCAAGCGGCAAATCAATGCAGGAAAAAATCCCGGCGCAATGTTGCGCTGCACAAGGGTTTCCTCCCGAATTTGCATCTTTGTGACCGATTTTAGGCAGTTCCGCAATCTGTCGAAAATGCATGGCCGAGCGCCAGCGATGCAGTACGCGCAGTTGTACGCATCCGGCGCCAGATTGATCAGGAGTTCGGGCGGCATGGTGGGCGGTGAGGGACTCGAACCCCCGACATCCTGCGTGTAAAGCAGGCGCTCTACCAACTGAGCTAACCGCCCGTTCCGGCGCTTCCTTCTAGGGACCGCGCCCATCGGGCGCAAGCGCGGGAGAGTCGCAGACAACAAAAAGGCCGCGCAACCCTGGTTGCGCGGCCCTGCATGATCCAGACCGTCAGTGCGCGACGACGCCCGACGAATCATCCTCCGCCACCGGGGCGACGATCGGCGCGTGTGCGCTCTCTTCCCAGGTGATCGCGACCGGCGCGCGCACAAGGGCGTGCGCCAGCACCTCGTCCATCCTGGAGACCGGGACGATCTCCAGCGCGTTCTTCACGCTGGCCGGCAGGTCCGCGATGTCCTTGGCGTTCTCTTCGGGAATCAGCACCTTCTTGAGGCCGCCGCGCGTCGCCGCGAGCAGCTTCTCCTTCAGGCCGCCGATCGGCAGCACGCGGCCGCGCAGCGTCACCTCGCCCGTCATGGCGATGTCGCGGCGGACCGGAATGCCGGTCAGGAGCGACACGATGGCGGTGGCCATCGCGATGCCGGCCGAGGGGCCGTCCTTCGGGGTTGCGCCTTCGGGAACGTGGACGTGGATGTCCTTCTTCTCGAAGATCGGCGGTTCGATGCCGAAATCGACAGCCCGCGAGCGGACGTAGGACGCCGCCGCCGAGATCGATTCCTTCATCACGTCCTTCAGGTTGCCGGTGACGGTCATGCGGCCCTTGCCGGGCATCATGACGCCTTCGATCGTCAGCAGCTCGCCGCCGACCTCGGTCCAGGCAAGGCCCGTGACGGCCCCCACCTGATCCTCCAGCTCCGCCTGTCCGTAGCGGTACTTCGGAACGCCGAGATATTCGGCCAGCTTCTCCTCGTTGACCACGATGGTCGAAACCTTCTTGGTCAGGATTTCCTTCACGGCCTTGCGGGCGAGATTGGAGACCTCGCGCTCGAGATTACGGACGCCGGCTTCCCGCGTGTAGCGGCGCACCAGAGTCATCAGCGCGGGATCCTCGATCGACATTTCCTTCGGGTCGAGGCCGTGCTTGGCGAGCGAGGCCGGAATGAGATGCTTGCGGGCGATCTCGACCTTCTCGTCTTCCGTGTAGCCGGCGATGCGGATGATCTCCATGCGGTCCATCAAGGGCGCAGGGATGTTCAACGTATTGGCCGTTGTGACGAACATCACGCCCGACAG
This sequence comes from Beijerinckiaceae bacterium, assembly GCA_947475995.1. Taxonomy (GTDB): domain Bacteria; phylum Pseudomonadota; class Alphaproteobacteria; order Rhizobiales; family Beijerinckiaceae; genus Terripilifer. The sequence continues at coordinate 76,138 of CANJNI010000019.1, forward strand.
GTCGTAATCGACCTCGAGGTAATGGTCGTTGAACGACTGGTTCTGCTCGGGATCGAGCACTTCCAGAAGCGCCGAAGACGGATCGCCGCGGAAGTCCATGCCCATCTTGTCGATCTCGTCCAGCAGGAAGAGCGGGTTGGACGTCTTGGCCTTGCGCATCGACTGGATGATCTTGCCGGGCATCGAGCCTATGTAGGTCCGGCGGTGACCGCGGATCTCGGCCTCGTCACGCACGCCGCCGAGCGACATGCGCACGAACTCGCGTCCGGTCGCCTTAGCGATGGACTTGCCGAGTGAGGTCTTGCCGACGCCCGGAGGGCCGACGAGGCACAGGATCGGACCCGCCAGCTTGTTGGCGCGCTGCTGGACCGCAAGGTACTCCAGGATGCGTTCCTTGACCTTCTCCAGACCGAAGTGATCGGCATTGAGAACGTCTTCGGCGAGGTTGATGTCCTTCTTCACCTTGGAGCGCTTGCTCCACGGGATCGACAGCATCCAGTCGAGATAGTTGCGAACCACGGTGGCTTCCGCCGACATGGGCGACATCTGGCGCAGCTTCTTCAGCTCCGCATTCGCCTTGTCGCGAGCTTCCTTTGTGAGCTTGGTGTTCTTTATCCGCTGTTCCAGTTCGCCGAGTTCGTCCTTGCCGTCCTCGTCGCCCAGTTCCTTCTGAATCGCCTTCATCTGCTCGTTGAGATAGTACTCGCGCTGGGTCTTCTCCATCTGGCGCTTGACGCGCGTACGGATGCGCTTCTCGACCTGCAGGACCGAGATTTCGCTTTCCATCAGCGAAAGACACTTCTCCAGCCGCTTCGCAACCGACGCGGTTTCGAGAATCTCCTGCTTGTCGGCGATCTTGATGGACAGGTTCGACGCCACCGTATCGGCGAGCTTCGAGAAGTCGTCGATCTGGTTGACGGCCGTCACCACCTCCGGCGAGAGCTTCTTGTTGAGCTTCGCGTAGCCTTCGAACTCGGACACGACGGAGCGCGCGAGCGCCTCGACCTCGACGCGGTCATTCGACTCGTCGGCGATCGTCTCCGCGTCGGCCTCGTAATATTCATCGGTGCGGGTGTAGCGCTTGACCGAGGCGCGCGCGGCGCCTTCGACCAGCACCTTCACGGTGCCGTCGGGCAGCTTCAACAGTTGCAGCACTGTCGCGAGCGTGCCGATCTTGAAGATGGCGTCGGTCGCCGGATCGTCGTCGGAGGCATTCACCTGCGTGGCGAGCAGTATGAAGCGCTCGGACTTCATCACCTCTTCAAGGGCGCGAATCGATTTCTCGCGGCCGACGAAGAGCGGCACGATCATGTGCGGAAAGACGACGATGTCGCGAAGTGGCAGGACCGGATAGGACTCGACGATCCCGGGATTGGCTGGTGCGCGCTTCTGGCTGGTCATCTGCTTTTTCCTGTCTCGATACGTCGCCCGAATGCTTCGAGAGCCATTCGGGCCGACCAGACGTCCCAGCGTCAAAAGCAGGATTCGTACCGGAAGACTGCTTCTTCGTTTTGGCGGCGTCCGCGCCGTCGAGCCCCGTCTGGGCGCCCCCGGCTATTGCACATTGGGGAGATTGATCAGGTGCTCTTTCGTTGCCGATCGAAGCGCCAAACGCCTTTCCCTAGCGACAAAGATGGCGTGATGCCCCTGATGTTTCAAGACGACATTGCACGTCATCAACGCGTAACTTACCGGACAAAAAAGCGGGCCCGAAGGCCCGCCCTGAACGCTTTTCCGGACAGGCCGGCTCAGGCGCTGGCGCCGGACTTCTCGGCGCGCTCGGCGTAGATGTAGAGCGGGCGCGCCTTTCCGTCCACGACTTCGGGACCGATGACGACCTGCTCGACACCCTCGAGGCCGGGCAATTCGAACATCGTGTCGAGCAGGATGCCTTCCATGATGGAGCGCAGGCCGCGCGCGCCCGTCTTGCGCTCGATGGCCTTGCGGGCGACGACGTTGAGCGCCTCGTCCTGGAAGGTCAGTTCCGTATTCTCCATCTCGAACAGGCGCTGATACTGCTTCACCAGAGCGTTCTTCGGCTCGGTGAGTATCTTCTTCAGCGCCTCTTCGTCGAGGTCTTCCAGAGTCGCGATGACCGGGAGACGGCCGACGAATTCCGGAATGAGCCCGAACTTCAACAGGTCTTCGGGTTCAACCTTGCGGAAGACCTCGCCCGTGCGCCGCTCGTCCGGACCCTGCACCTTCGCGCCGAAGCCGATGGACGTGCCCCTGCCGCGACCGCTGATGATCTTTTCGAGGCCCGAGAAGGCGCCGCCGCAGATGAACAGGATGTTGGTCGTGTCCACCTGCAGGAATTCCTGCTGCGGATGCTTGCGGCCGCCCTGCGGCGGAACCGACGCAACGGTGCCTTCCATGATCTTCAAGAGCGCCTGCTGGACGCCTTCGCCCGACACGTCGCGGGTGATCGAGGGATTGTCCGACTTGCGGCTGATCTTGTCGATTTCGTCGATGTA
>CANJNI010000020.1 GCA_947475995.1 Beijerinckiaceae bacterium
GGGGATGTTCCAAATCGTCTGTTCCATAAATTCCCTCGACCTTATAGACTTTAATCGTGTCGCCGGTATTCAATATGAAGTCCGGTTTGCGCAACCGAATTGCTTCGTCTATCTCGGCTTTAGATGGCGTCGGTGTACGCGGGCGCATATCCTTCTCCACCCCCTCGCGCACAAGTGTTTCATTAAAGACGCCTAACCAAGGGAACCAGATAAATGGTTTGCCCAGAACCTTTGGTTTATTGATGTCTTGCTGCCGATGTCGCAAGGTCGGCGCATACCATTCGCCCGCAGGCAAATCAGCATGGCGAAGGTCGAGCGTCACCCCGTCGATTTCGCCATAGTGGGTCTCATTGCAGATTTTCAAGATTGCCATGGAGCGCCGAGCCTCTGCTCGAGACTGTTCCGATTTCTGCTTAATCATTGCGCGCACCCGCCAGCATCTGAGGATGCGCGGAAACCGGGCGATGCGTCCCAGCTTGTCGGACGGCCATCCTATCCGCGCGAGAGGATTATGCGCCCGGCCGCAACATCGGCAAAACGTTGTCGCCCCGCTTAGGTTCGCACCATGCGGCCCAAGCTTCCATTAACGCACGCCTTTTTTCCAGCGCGTCGCCACGGCGATAGGCCTGCTCGGCGGCGTCCCCCACCTTGTGCGATAGCGCCGCTTCGGCAATCTCGCGTTGAAATAGCGTGACGTCGCCAGCCCAGTCACGAAAGGTGGAGCGGAACCCGTGAACCGTCGCATTCGTGACATTCATGCGCGCCAGAACTTTTTGCATCGCCACGTGGGCCATGTGGCGATTTCCACGAGGTGACGGGAAGACAAATTCGCATGTTTGCAGAGCGTATAAAGGTTCGAGCACGGCGATAGCAGCTTTTGACAATGGAACACGGTGTTCGCGCTCCGCCTTGGTGCGCGCCGGGGGCAGGATCCAAAGCCTCGCGTTCAGATCGATTTCGTCCCAGACTGCTTTCAATGTCTCGGCAGTACGCGCACCAGTTAAGATAGCAAACTCCAACGCCCGAGCTGCGATGGTGTCGACGTCGCGCAATCGGCAAAAGAATGCAGGGACCTCCTCATACGGCATCGCCTTGAAGTGGCCGCGCGCCGAAAGCTTCGGGCGCTGGGCTAGCAGGTGGTCAAGGTGCCCGCGCCATACTGCGGGGTTGTCGCCGGATCGCAGCCCTTTCGCTTTGGCGGCGCTCAATACAAGTTCTATGCGATTACGGACACGGTTGGCCGTTTCCGGTTTAGCCGTCCAAATAGGCTTAAGTACTGAAAGTATTCTTTCCGTATCGATTTCATCGACCGGCACGTTTCTCAGGGGCGCCGCATATGTCTCCAAGGACGATACCCATTGGTCGCGATGTTTCACGTTTCGCCAGCCGCCTGCTTTCGAAGCAACCAATTCATCCGCGACCGCGCCAAATGTTGGCTTCGCTATGGCCGCAAGTTCAGCTTGCCGCCTTGCTGCAATGGGATTGATCCCGGCCACGACCATACGGCGGGCGTCGATCGCCTTGTCGCGGGCCTCGGCCAAAGTGACAAGTTCCTCCGACCCAAGCCCCATGAGCGACTGCTTGCCCCTTATCTTGAACCGGAAAACCCATTTCTTGGCCCCCTTAGGCGAGACCACCAAGTACAGGCCGCCGCCATCGCCATGGGTACCAAGCTTTGCCGTCTCTACTCCCCGCGCCGTCAACTTGCCCGCCATTTTGGCACCTCCGCCACACACTTTGGTATACACCTTTGGAGCGGATTGTCGCGGATCAAGACGTACGCCGATAGACGGTCACGAAAAATAATTCAGCTAAATCAATAGTTATTGAGACAGACTCAGCCATAGACGGACATTGGTTGTTCGGTCTCTCACTCCGACCATTCATGGCCCGCATTCCCCCACATGATCCCCCTTTCGGCGTCCGCCCCAACCTGTGCATCCAGCGCCGGCTCAGGCGAATATTCCCCGTCCGCACATGAAAAAGCGCGCCGGCATAACCGGCGCGCTCCCGCAAATGACGTCCGGTCAGGCCCTACTTCATGGCCCCGAGGATATCGCCGGTCTTCTTCACCACGTCCTTGGGCGTCTCGTACGCTTCCTGCACGATCTTCTGCAGTTCCTGGCCCGAGACGGCGGTGATTTCCAGCTTCATCTTGTCGGCTTCGGCAAGGAATTCCGGATCCTTCATCGTATCCATGAAGGCCTGGCGCAGCGCCGCCACGCGGTCCACCGGCACGCCCGGAGGCGCCAGGAACGGACGTCCCAGGACCTGACGGGCGAAGATCAGCTTGAAGATCTGCTTCTGCTCTTCGGTCTTGGCGAGGTCCATGATCAGCGGAATTTCCGGAATATCCTCGTGCTTGGCCAGGGAAAGCTGGACCAGCACGTTGATTTTCTTGTCTTTCAGCCAGGCAGCCTGCGTTGACTTCACGCTCGACCACGACCAGCCGCAACGCCCGCTCACCTCGCCGCGCTCCATGGCCAGGTTGATGTCGTTGCCGCCCGGATAGCCGGCCACGACCTTCATCTTGGTTCCCAGCACGGCATTGATGACCTTCGGAAACTGGTCGGTATCGGCGGAGCCGCCGGTGCCGCCGACGATCATTTCCTTTTCCATCAGCTGTTCGAACTTGGTGACGCCGCTGGTGTGCCAGGCGACGCAGACGCTGACTTCGTCATTGGCGCTGCCGATCCAGGTGTACTTGTTGCCGTCAAACTGCGCGCCCGGCATGCCGAACAGCGTGTCGAACGCGATGCCGCGCGCCACGGTGCCCATCACGGTGCCGTCCTTCGGGCCGACGTTGTAGATCCAGTTGGCGAGGCGCATGCTGCCTGCGCCTTCCATGTTCTTCACCACGACGGTGGGATTGCCCGGAATATGCTTGCCCATGAAGCGGGCCACCAGCCGACCGTAGACGTCATATCCGCCGCCCACCGAATAGCCGATGTACATGTCGACGTTCTTGCCCTTGTAGAACTCGGCGGGCGTCTGCGCCTGCGCCGTGGAGGCCGCCACAAGGGCGATCGCCGTCATCGCAAATGTCTTGAGTTTCATGTTCCCACTCCGGTTGACCGGGTCCATCTCCGCGCGGGCGCGCTGCGGCTGCCCTGGCCCGAACGGCGTTTCCCTTGGCGGCCTAGATAGGGCCAAGAGGCCTCCCCCACAACCCGGCCATGGTCCCAAAAGCGTGACCTTTCGCGATTGCCGAACCGGGCCCGGCGCATTATTGCGGGCGTGGTGAGGAAGCTCTGAATGGCAGCTGCGGATATTGAATGCCTGGTGATCGGGGCGGGCGTCGTCGGGCTGGCCATCGCCCGCAAGCTCGCGCAAGCCGGCCGGGACGTCGTCGTACTGGAAGCGGCAGCCGGCATCGGCCAGGGCATTTCGTCCCGCAACAGCGAAGTCATCCACGCCGGCATTTATTACCCCAGGGACAGCCGGAAGGCCCGGTTCTGCGTCGATGGCCGCAAGGCCCTTTACGCCTTTTGCGCCAGCCATGGCGTCCCCCACCGCCGTTGCGGTAAAATCCTCGTCGCGGCCGCGGAGGACCAGCGCGATCAGGTGCTCGCCATCCAGAAAAAGGCCGCCGCCAACGGCGTCGACGACCTTCGCCTCCTCGACGCGGCGGACATGCGCGCCATGGAGCCGGAGGTTCAGGGCGTCATCGGGCTGCACTCCCCCTCCACCGGCATCATCGACAGTCACGCCCTGATGCTCGCCCTCCAGGGCGATCTGGAAGCAGAGGGCGGCGCAATTGCATTCCGGACAGAGGTTGTGGGGGGCGCGGCGCGCGACGGGTTGATCGAATTGACCACCGCAGGGGAAACGACCGGGAGCATCACGGCGGCCAGCGTGATCCTATCCGCCGGCCTGTCCGCGCCGCGCATTGCGCGCGCGATCGCCGGCATTGCCCCCCAGTCTGTCCCGCCAGGTCGCTTCGCCAAGGGCAATTACTTTTCGCTGTCCCGGCGCGCGCCCTTCTCGCGCCTCGTCTATCCGGTGCCGGAGCCGGGCGGCCTCGGCACGCATCTCACCATCGACCTTTCGGGGCGCGGACGCTTCGGGCCAGATGTCGAATGGCTCGCCACGGACGACGAGCGCACCATCGACTACCGGGTCGATCCGGCGCGCTCGGAAAAGTTTTACGCCGCCATACGGCGTTACTGGCCGGGCCTGCGCGATGGCGAACTCGCGCCCGATTATTCCGGCGTTCGCCCCAAGCTGACCGGGCCGGGCGAAGCCGACGCGGACTTCAGCATCCAGGGCGCCGCAACCCACGGCGTGCCGGGCCTCGTGGCGCTTTACGGCATCGAGAGTCCGGGTCTCACCTCCTCGCTTGCAATCGCCGACCACGTCGCGCAAATGGTTCTGCAAAGCTGACAGGGCCGACAGGAGACCTTATGGGCGCGCCGCAAATCCGTTACGAAGCCAGGACTGGAATCGCGCGCCTCACCATCGATCAGCCCGCAAAATTCAACGCGATGGCTTACGACATGTGGCTTTCGCTGCCGGAACTCGTCGCAAGGGCCGACGCTGATCCCGCAGTGCGCATCATCGAACTCACCGGCGAAGGCCCGAAGGCTTTTTGCGCAGGCGCTGACATTTCCCAGTTCGGCGAGAAGCGTAACGATCCTGAATCCGTCCGCGCCTACGAGGCTGCGGTGCGGGCCGGGATGCAATCGCTCGTCGACGCCCGCAAGCCCTCGGTCGCCGTCATCAGGGGCGTTTGTTTCGGCGGCGGACTTGCGCTCGCCCTTTGCGCAGATCTGCGGCTCTGCGACGGCGCGGCGCGCTTCCGGATTCCGGCAGCCCGCCTTGGCCTTGGTTACACCTACACGAACATCGAGGCTTTATCGCACAAGATCGGCGTCGTAGCGGCGGCGGATCTGCTGCTCTCCGCGCGCATCGTGGATGCGAAGGACGCCGAGCGCATGGGCCTCGTCAACAAATGCTGGCCGGAAAACTTTGACGTCGAGGCCGGCAAATACCTGTCCGACATGGCCACCAATGCGCCGCTCACCATGGCGGCTCTCAAGCGCGCATTCGCCGAACTCGCCAAACCCCGCGCCGAGCGCAACAAGCCGGCGGTGGACGCTCTTGTGCAGGCCTGTTTCGACAGCGAGGATTATCGCGAGGGACAGGCGGCTTTTGCCGAAAAGCGGACCCCTGACTTCAAGGGCAAATAGCGGAGCTGGAGCTTCGCCGGCCGCTCTGGCGCGCCGCGCTTCGTCCGGTTAGACTCCCTGAAAATTCGGGAGGGAAGCCATGGGGTGTAGCATCACCGGAGGGATCGCGCTGGCTGCGTTCGCGGCGGCGCTGATTGTTTCGCAACCTGCGGGCGCGCAGGCGCCCAAGACTGTCGCCGAGATCGCCAATTACGCCGGCGCCGACCGCCAGAAAATTCTCGAAGACGGAGCGCGCCGCGAAGGTTCGGTGATGGTCTACATGACCGGCACCCAGATCCAGCCTCTCATGGACCGCTTCAGGCAAAAATATCCCTTCATCAAGATAGAGGCCTCACGCCTGGGATCGGCTGAAACGTCCCAGAAGGTGCTCGAGGAATATGGCGGCGGCCTGCATCAGGTCGATATTTTCGAACTCGCCATCGAAGGCCTGATGGGCCCGCGCGAACAGGGCATCCTGCAACCCTTCTCGTCGCCCGAAATGGCTTCCTACGAGAAAGACGCAATCGAGCCGAACCGCCGCTGGGCCAGCGTGCGCGTCGGCATGATCGGCATTGGCGTCAACACCGGCAAGGTTCCCCTGAGCGAGGCGCCGAAAACATACGACGATCTCCTCGATCCGAAATGGAAAGGCCGCATGGCCCTTTCCGGCTCGATCTCGACGGCCGCCAACTGGCTCGGCGTGATCCTGCTCGACAAGGGCGAGGATTATGTGCGCAAGCTGGCGGCGCAGAACTCGCGCATCTACCAGGTCACATCGCGCGCAATCGCCAATCTGATGATCACCGGTGAAGTCGAAATCGCCCCGATGACCTATGCGTCGCATGTCATCGCCAGCAATGCGCAGGGGGCAAAACTCGCCTGGATTCCACCGGGGCCTGTCTACGTCCTCGACACCGTCACCGCCATCGCCACGAAATCCCCCCATCCGCATGCCGCCATGCTGATGATCGACTTCCTGATGTCGAAAGAGGGCCAGTTCATCTACCGCGAACTCGGATACGAATCGTCCCGCACCGACATGCCGCCGGGCCAGTTGCCGCCGGTCAAGAAGGCCTTTCTGACAAATCGTCCCACCTATCTGGACGATTTCGAAAAGTGGGCGCAAATGTTCCGCACCCTTTTCGACCGCCCCGGCGGCAACCGCTGAAGCCTGATGCCCTACGTCACCACCAACGGAATACGCAGCTTTTATGATGTCGTGGGCGACGGTCCGCCCATGCTGCTCATCCATTGCAACCCGTTCGATCACCGCTCCTGGCTCTATCAGGCGGCCTGGTTCTCGAACCGCTACCGCGTCATCATTCCCGACCTGCGCGGCTACGGCCGCACCGACAAGGTCACGGACGCCTATTCGCTCGACGATCTCGCTAACGACATGCTGGGCGTGATCGAAGCCGAGAAGGCGCGCGAGATCGTCCTCATCGGTTGCAGCATCGGGGCGATTCTGACGTTCAAGCTCGGCCATGAACGGCCCGACCTGTTCCGGGCTCTTGTTGCAGTGGGAGCCAGCGCGCCCGCGAAAGATCGCGGACCGAATGATCCGCGCGTGCGCGCCTATCGCGAACAGGGGATCAGCGGATACTACCGGCCGCACATGGCCGACACGATCAGCGAGGGTTTCGCGAAGAGTCCCATGGGCCAGCACTTTCTGGACATGTTCGAGGAAAACGCCGGTGCGCTGGAAGCGGAAGCCATCGTGAAAATACTGCAGGCGCGCGCGCCCGTGGATTTCATTCCGGTTCTGCCACAGATCAGGTTGCCGACCTTGATCATCAACGGCGAATTCGACAGCGCCCGCCGCGAGGGCGAACGCGCCGCCACGCTCATTCCGGGAGCGCGGCACAAGCTGATCCTGAATGCCGGTCACGCCTGCCAGATGGAAGATCCGGCGTCTTTCAATGCTGCGGTAAGCGAGTTCCTGCACGATTTGGGCGCGTAGTCCACTGTCATCGTAAAGAGCGCAGCGACGAGGCGATCCATGTCCGGGTGCGGAACGATGGATTGCTTCGCGCGTATTCCGGCCCTTCGCAATGACGATCTATAGCTTGATATGCTTGGGCAGGTGCGGGAAAGGCCCGTCCGGATTAGCTGGCGGCGGGACGGAGCGCACATGCGCGGGAGTCAATTCCGACAAGGACGACACGCCCACCAGCGCCATGGTGGTGAGAATTTCCTTCTCCAGAATCTCCAGAAGACGCACGCCGCCTTCCACACCCGCCGCCGCCAGCGCATAGGCCTGCAGGCGGCCGACCGCGACAGCGCTCGCCCCCAACGCGATCGCCTTCACGGCGTCCGAACCTCGCGACACCGCTCCATCGACGATGATGGGCGCACGGCCCTTCACCACCTCGACGATCTCCGGCAACATGTCGAGCGAACCGCTCGCATGGTCGAGTTGCCTGCCGCCGTGGTTGGACACATAGACGGCGTCGAAGCCGCGTTGCATGGAAAGCTCCGCATCCTCGGCAGTCTGCACGCCTTTCAGGAATACGGGAATCTTCGCCATATCCCGGATGCGCGATGCTGTGTCCCAGTCGAACATGGCCTGCCAGTCAGCGCCGGAATCGCCGCGTTTTGTCGGCGGCAGCCAGCGTTCGTTGATCTGCCGTTCGCGAATGCTGTAGACGGCCGTATCCACCGTCAGCAACAGCGCCTTGTAGCCGGCGTCTTCGATCTGCCGCACCATGTCGGCCTTCCAGACATCGTCGCCGCGAATGTAGAGCTGGAACCACTTGTCGCCCGGATGAGATTTTCCCGCCGGCGCAATTCCGGGCGGCGTCACGGAACTGACGATCGGCAAGACGCCGAAACGGCAGGCGGCCTCGACGCCCGCAGCCCCGCCGCCTTCGACGAAGACGTCCATCGACCCCATGGGGGCGAACAGCACCGGAATGCGCAGCTTGCTGCCCAGCAACGTCGTGGACATGTCGACCTTGTCGACCCGGCGCAGCACGCGCGCCCGGAACGCATAGGAGTCGAACGAATCGCGGTTGCGCCTCTTGGTGGTTTCAGATTCAGCGCCGCCGGCCACATATCCCCAGATCGAGGCATTGAGCCGATTGTAGGCTTCCTCGATCAAATCCGCCGTCGTGTGAAAGGAGTCGACGGGACGCGGCGGATGATTGCTTGCGGACATTGATTTCCTCTCGTCAGGCGCGCTTGAAAGCCTGCAATTGCACTTCACGGATCGTCGCCAGACGCTTGCGCATGAACTCGCGTGCGCCCAGCGCATCGCGCTTTTCAATCAGCCCGGTGAGTTCCTGATGCGAGGCGATGACGCGCCGCGTGACCTCGACCGTGCTGCCGACTGTGTAATGCGGCAACAGGAGATGCCGCAGCCCCCTGAACTGCGCCAGCAACACCCTGTTATGGGTTGCGGCGATGACCGCTTCGCGGAACTGCATGGCGATCTCGGTGAAGATTTTCGGATCGCCCGCACAATTGCGCAAGTTTTCCAGCAAGGCGTGCAGGTTTGCGATTTCCTCGTCTGTCGCCCGCGCCGCCGCAAGTTCCGCAGCCGTCACCTCGACGGCGATCTGGGCGTCTAGAATCTCGGCGAGATCGACCCCGATCAGACGCATCTGGATGGCCAGCGCCTCGGCGAAATAGTCCGGATTGGCGGCGGCGACGAAAATCCCTCCGCGCGCGCCGATCTTGATGTCGATGATGCCGGCCGCCTTGAGGGTGCGGATGGCGTCACGCGCCGCCATGCGGCTCACCCCGAACTGCTGCGCCCAGCTCGCTTCGGTGCCCAGAAAGGCGCCGGGCGTCAGCTCGCCGGCGAACAGCGAGGCGCGGATGTTGCGGATGATGTTGGCGGAAAGCGTTGAGTCGCCGGAATCGTGCCACGAATCGGCGCCCGACGTCTCCATCTGTTCCTGCCGACGTATTCTCGCCACCAATCCAGCCCCGCGACTCCCCGCCGCGATCCTAGCGCAGGCCCATCGCCTCCTCAAACGCGCGGCGCACCTCGGGCGGCTGGCCATAGTGGAAGACGAAATCCTTCAGGCTCTTGGACAGGATCGGATCGCGTTTCATCTCGTCCAGCGACATGCGGCCATAAGGGCGCTGCGAGGCGTTCGGCAGGGGCACGCGCGCATTGCGCCCCTCTTCACGGATCAGGCCCTTCGGGTCTTCTCCGCGCTTCACGGCCTCGATATCCTCGAACCATTGCTTGCGGATCATCGAGATGCCGCGATCGCTCGCCCCCAGATGTTCCTGCGTCCGGTCCGCAACCGCGCCTTGCCCGACCCAGGCGATGATGTCCTGATTGATGATGTGGGACGAGATCCAGCGCCCCGTGCGGGCGTCCTTGATGGGGCTTTCCCACGACGGGATCACGTCCTGCACAAAAGGCTGGCGCTCGACCGGCACATGGTTGAACGCCCAGACGACGCTGAGCATGTTGTGATCGTCGATGGGCACGCGCCATTCGAAGTGATCGCCCAGATAGAACCCGTTCGGCCACAGGCAGACCCGCCCGACCGTCCACAACGGGCTGTTCTCGCCCTGCCCCTCGGTGATGCGCTTGTAGACGTAGCCGAACTCGAACTCGTCGAAATCCACTTTCAGATGCGTCGGCGCATATGGTCCGGTCTTGCCGTCGAGCCTTGTGCTCCAGTTGGCGTGCATCCATTCGAAATGAACGGGATCGATGGAGTTTTCCTGCGCCTGCACCCAGTTGCAGGGCACTTCCGAAAAAACGATCTGCCGGAAGCCGTTGGTCCAGCCGAACGGCTCCCAGTCCGGGCATTGCGGAGCCGGCAGCGGCCCGAGGTACGCCCACAGCAAACCGCCCCTCTCCTCGACCGGATAGGCCGTAATGCGGATCTTTTCCTTGAATTTCGCGCCCGGATTGGCGACGTCCTCGTAGGGCTGGCTCACGCAGGCGCCCGTTTCGTCGAACTGCCAGCCGTGGTAATTGCAGCGGATGCCGCATTCTTCCACGAAACCATAGGAAAGATCGGCGCGGCGGTGCGGACAATGCTTGTCGACAAGGCCGTATTTCCCGCTCAGATCCTTGTAGAGTACAAGATCCTCGCCCATCAGCCGGACAGGCCTCACAGGGTCGCGGGAGAGCTGGTCGGCCGCCGCGATCGGATGCCAGTAACGGCGCAGCACTTCGCCCATCGGGGTTCCGCGCCCGGTCTGCGTCAGCATTTCATTGCGAGCTTCGCTCAGCACATTTCTCTCCCTTTTTTGTCGACCGGCAATTGATATTATATTATCAGTGTCCGTGGGGATCACAAGCTGGATGTCCGCCGGTGGCGGGCTGACAGCGAGTGGTTTTTCCACCACAATGGACAAGGTGCGACAGGCATCGCCAGGCAGCGTTCGGGTTACGGTTCCGGGAGGGAATTGATTTCATGGTGCGGTTCATTGCCGGACGTCTGGCGATGCTGGCGCTGGTGGCGCTGACAGTCTCCTTCATCGGTTTCGGCCTCCTGCGCCTGTCGGGAGACCTCGCGGCTGTGCTGGCTGGCGAGACTGCCTCGCCTGCGGACATTGCGCGCGTCGCGAAACAATATGGTCTCGATAAGCCGCTCTACATGCAATATCTGGACTGGGCGGGCCGCGCCTTGCAGGGAGACCTCGGACGCTCGCTCTTCACGCACGAGCCGGTTGTCGAACTGATTCTGGCCCGCATCGGCGTCACGATACGACTCGCCTTTTCGGCGCTTGCCTTTGCGCTGGTTTTCGCGCTTCCGCTCGGCGTGCTGGCCGCGCTTCGCAAGAACAGCTGGATCGACCGCGCCGTGCTGACCCTGAGCGTCCTCGGCCAGGCGATCCCGAGCTTCTGGCTGGGCCTTCTGTTTATCTATCTGTTCGGCGTGATCCTGCGCTGGCTGCCGATTTCCGGCTCGGACACCGCCTGGCATTTCGTCATGCCCACGATCACGCTCGGGCTTTCCACCATGCCCGCCCTGATGCGCCTCACCCGCACAGGCATGATCGACGTGCTTTCGTCCGACTATATCCGCACTGCCTGGGCGAAGGGCCTGCATCCCATGTCGGTCCTGTTCAAGCACGCCCTGCGCAACGCCGTTCTGCCGGTCGTGTCGCTCAGCGCCGTCATGCTCGGCTTCCTGCTGGGCGGTTCGGTGATCGTCGAATCGGTCTTCGCCCTGAACGGCATCGGTTTGCTCGCCTTTGACTCGATCAAGCGCATCGACTTTCCGGTCGTGCAGTCGATCCTTGTTTTCCTGTCGTTCTGCTACATCCTGCTGACGCTGATTTCCGACATCATAAACGCCCAGCTTGATCCGAGGATCGCCCTGTGACGGATGCGCTCGTGAAAGGCCCTGCCGCCGAACCCGAAGTCATTGCGCCGTCCCCGCGCGAGGAAATGCGCCGCCGCGCGAAATCCCATGTGGGGCTCATCTTCGGCGGGACCGTGGTGATTCTGGTCGCCCTGATCGCGATCTTCGCGCCGTTTCTGGCGCCCTACGATCCCTATGATCAGGACCTGACGCGCCGCCTTGTCGATCCTGTCTGGAAGACCGGCAACTGGGGCAACATTCTCGGCACCGACGCACTCGGCCGCGATTACCTGAGCCGCCTGATCTACGGTGCCCGAATTTCGCTGATGGTCGGCTTCGGGGCGGCGCTGATCGCCGGCACGGTCGGCTCGGTGATCGGCATTCTGGGCGGATATTTCGGCGGTCGCGTCGATTCCGTCGTGGTCTATCTCATCAACGTGAAGCTGGCGCTGCCGGGCCTGCTCATCGCGCTTTCGCTGGTCAGCATCGTGGGCGGGTCGGTGACGGCGCTGGTGCTGATCCTGGGCTTCCTCACATGGGATCGCTATGCGGTCGTCACGCGCAGCGTCGCGCAACAATTGCGCGGCAATGATTTCATAACGGCGGCCCGCGCCGTGGGCGCATCGCAGACCCGCATCATTCTCGGCGAACTGCTGCCAAACGTTGCGAACCAGATCATCGTCATCGCGAGTCTCGAAATCGCCATCGTGATCCTGATCGAGGCAGCGTTGTCGTTTCTCGGACTCGGCGTGAAGCCCCCCGAACCTTCCTGGGGTCTGATGATCTCCGAGGCGCGCAATTTCATGTTCTTCAAGCCTCACCTCATCGCCATTCCGGGCTTCGCGATCTTCCTTCTGGTGATCGCCATCAATATGGCGGGCGACGGATTGCGCGACGTCACCGCCCCCGAAGGCCGGAATTGAGGAGCGCATGATGGACAGCGCAACGCCTCCCATCCTCAAGGTCGAGGGCATGTCGGTGGACATCAAGGTCCCGGCCGGAATGCTTCACGCTGTCAACCGGATCGATTTCTCCGTGAACCCCGGCGAGACGTTCTGCATCGTCGGCGAATCCGGCTGCGGCAAGACG
This sequence comes from Beijerinckiaceae bacterium, assembly GCA_947475995.1. Taxonomy (GTDB): domain Bacteria; phylum Pseudomonadota; class Alphaproteobacteria; order Rhizobiales; family Beijerinckiaceae; genus Terripilifer. The sequence goes on from CANJNI010000020.1 coordinate 12,539, forward strand.
ATGACATCGCTGGCGCTCATGCGTCTCCTGCCGCGCAGCGCGAAGCTTACGGCCGACAAGCTTGAATTTGACGGACACGATCTGCTCAACATGTCGGAAGCCCGCATGGCGGAGCTTCGCGGCGATCGACTCGGAATGATCTTCCAGGACCCGATGACCTCGCTCAATCCGGTCTACACGATCGGCGACCAGCTTGAGGAAGTCTATCTCCGCCATCGCAAGTCGACCCGCAAGGAGGCGCGTGCGCGGGCCGAATTCATGCTGGAGCGCGTCGGCATCATGTCGCCCGCCCTGCGGCTGCGCCAGTACCCGCATCAACTGTCAGGCGGCCTGCGCCAGCGAGTGATGATCGCCATGACGCTGATGTGCGAACCCCGACTCGTCATCGCGGACGAACCGACGACGGCGCTCGACGTCACCGTTCAGGTGCAGATCCTGCAATTGCTCGCGCGCTTGCAGAAAGAATTCGGAATGGCGATCATCCTGATCACGCATAATCTGGGCATCGTGGCCCGGATGGCCGATCATCTGGCCGTCATGTACGCGGGCAAGATCGTCGAGACCGGGTCAGCTGTCGATGTGTTCACCCGGCCGCAGCATCCCTACACGCAGGGTCTGCTGCGTTGCATGCCGACCCATGACCACGGCGCGCAAGTCTCGCGCCTCGGCTCAATCCCCGGCATCGTCCCCTCCCTCATCGGCGAACAGCACGGTTGCGGATTTCGCAACCGCTGCGAATTCGCGCGCGACATCTGCGCGTCCGGCGAAATCGAATTGCGGACTCCGCAAGGAGCCTCCGCCTATCGTTGCGTACTGTCGCCCGATGAACGCCCCGCCCGGGTGGTGGAGGCCGCTCAATGAACGTGCAGCCCGCAATGTCGGCCGCCGTGGCGGCGCAAGAGAGTCCGGCGCTTGAAATCAGCGGCGTAGGCAGATCCTTTCACGTCGGGGCAGGCTTCCTGCGCAAGGGAAAGACGCTTCGGGCCGTCGACGATGTCAACCTCACCGTCCGGCGCGGCGAAGTGCTGGGCATCGTGGGCGAGTCCGGCAGCGGCAAGACCACACTGTCGCGCATGATGCTTGGCCTGATGAAGCCGACCGACGGATCGATCCGTATGGACGGACAGGACATCAGAACCATCAGCCGCAGCGACCTCTCCCGCAAGGTGCAGCCGATTTTTCAGGACCCCTATTCGTCGCTCAATCCGCGCAAGACCATCGGGCAGATCATTTCCCTGCCGCTCGAAACGCACGGAAACGGCACACCGGCCGAGCGGCGCGCGGCGGTTGAACAGATGATGCTGCAGGTCGGCCTGCCGCCGCGCCTGATCCACTCCTATCCGAGCCAGCTTTCGGGCGGACAGCGCCAGCGCGTCGCCATTGCGCGCGCCCTGATGATCCGCCCCGAGATCCTCATCTGCGACGAACCGACATCGGCGCTCGACGTTTCCGTGCAGGCGCAGATTCTCAACCTGCTGAAGGATCTGCGTGAGACCTTCAATCTCACCTATATTTTCATCACGCACGATCTCGGCATTCTGGAATATATCGCTGACCGCGTCGCCGTGATGTATATGGGTCGCGTCGTCGAGGAAGCTCCGGCGCGGCAGTTGATGCGCAACCCGCGCCATCCATACGCACACGCCCTGCTCGGTTCGATGCTGACGCCCGACCCCACGCTCGATCTGCCCGACCTGCATCTGGGTCGCGGCTTTCCGGATCCGCTCAACCCGCCGACCGGTTGTTCATTTCATCCGCGTTGCCCCAAGGCGATGCCGGAGTGCTCGAATCTCGCGCCAAAGCCGCTGCGCAACGACAACGGCATGGTCGAGTGTCATCTGTATCGTGAAGGGAACCCGCAATGAGCGCCATTTCTTCGATCTTGTCGCGAACTGCCACTACCTGCGCCGCCGCAATCCTCGCCACCGGCATCGCCACGTCCGCATTCGCCCAGAAAGCGAAAGACACGCTGCGCCTCGCATTCACAGATCCGATCGGCACGATCCTCATTTACGAGGATTCCAAACCCGAAGGCGGCTTCATGGCGGCCGCCGTGTTCGATTCGCTTGTGTGCTTCAATTCGGCCAGCGGCACAATCGAGCCCCTGCTGGCGACTTCCTGGAAATGGCTGAACGACACCACGCTTGAACTCAAGCTGCGAGACGACGTGAAGTTCCACGACGGCCAGCCCTTCTCGGCCGAAGACGTGGCCTACACGCTCAACTGGCTGGTGGACCCCAACAGCAAGCTGCGTTTCATCGAGAATTACGTCTGGATGGATCGTACCGAAGTGGTCGACAAGACCACCGTGCGCATTCACGCCAAGCATACATTCGCGCCCGCGCTGGTGCGCCTCGCGACGGCCGCCATGCCTATGCTGCCCAAGCACATTCACGGGGACCCGGCGAAGCGCGCTGAATTCGGGATCAAGACGCCTGTGGGCACCGGTCCCTACAAGGCCGATTACGTAGATTCCAACAAAGGCATCGGGCTTACCAGGAACGCCAACTATCCGCAGGGCAGCGCCTGCAAGTCTCCTGCTTCCATCGGCAAGGTTTCGATTCTGCCGATCCCGGACCAGCAGACGCAGATCGCGCAATTCACCGTCGGGAATCTGGATGCGCTGCGCATCTACGAGAAAGACCAGGCCGACATGCTCGGCGCCGACCCCCGCGTCGAGGTGACAGGCCTTCAGGGCCTCGGCTTCAACTTCATCGCCTTCGACGCCAGCGGTCGCTCAAACACCAAGCCGCTGCTGGACATTCGCGTTCGTCAGGCGCTGATGCGCTCCATCGACCGCGAGTTGATCACCAAAAGCGTCGTGGCCGGCGGCAATGCGAAAGTCACAGACGACCTCTGCTTCCGCAACCAGATCGCTTGCGACCAGACCGCAAAGCCGTTGAGCTTTGACCGCAACGCCGCCAAAACCCTTCTGGCCGAAGCCGGATACGCTGATGGTTTCGACGTCGAACTTCTTTCAACGCCCAGCGTCTATGGACTTGCGGAAGCGCTTGCGGGCGAACTGCGCAAGATCGGCGTACGCGCCAAGGTGGACCGCGCTACCTTCGCGGCCTATCGGGACAAGCAGCGTCTGAACAAGCAGCAGATCCTCGTCAATGAATGGAGCTCGGGCGGCCTGCCGGATTCCTACGCCACATCGGAATATTTCTTCTCCCCCGGCCCGCGCGACTACTGGCAGGACAAGGAGTTGCAGGCGCTTTCCAAGGAAGGCGCAGCGACGCTCGACGACAGCAAGCGGCGCGACATCTACAAGCGCATCTTCAACGCCGCCGTCGAGCGCGCCTACGTGCTGCCGATCTCGACCAAGCCTGCGGTTTTCGTGCACACGAAGGAAGTGCAGTTCACGCCGGGCGCGATCGGCACCTACGGAGCCGAGCTCTACCAGATCAAGTGGAAATAACAGACAGCGAAACCGGAGGTTAGCGCATGGCGCAGATCGTTTTGACAATGGCCACGACCCACGGCCCGCAATTGCACACGACGCCGGAGCAATGGCTGCTGCGCCTCCCGGCGGACCAGAAGGCCATGCACCCGTTCCGCGACGGCGTGTATTCCTTCGATCAGCTCACGCAAATGCGCGCTGCCGAGGGCCTTGCTGAAAAGTCCTCGATGAAGGGGATCGAGACGTCTCATCATCGCTGCCATGTGGCGATGGAGACGCTCGCCGACAAATGGGAAGAGGTCGGCGCCGACGTTGCGGTGATTTTCGGCAACGACCAGCGCGAAGTGTTCGAGGATGAATTCAATCCGGCCTTTCTGATCTACTACGGGCAGAAGTTGCCGAACTATCCGCAGAGCGAAGAGCGCCGCGCGCAGCTCCCTCCCGGAATTCGCGAATCTGAATTCGGCCACGCCACCGAAGAATATACCGAATATGATGCGCTTCCTTCGCTTGCCGAACACATGATCAAGCATATGGCGGCTGCCGAATTCGACGTGGCCGCCTCTAAGGTCTGGCCGAAGAGCGCCCGCAACGGCGTCGGCCATGCATTCGGCCACATCTACCGCCAGGTGATGCGCGACAAGGTCGTCCCGAACGTTCCGGTCCTGCAGAACACCTTCTTCCCGCCGAACCAGCCTTCCGCCAAGCGCGCCTATCAGTATGGCCGCGAAATCAAGAAGGCGATTGACAGCTGGAAGTCCGACGCCAAGGTCGCAGTGTTCGCCTCTGGCGGCATGAGCCATTTCGTCATCGACGAAGAATTCGACCGTCGCTTCATCAAGGCCATGAAGGACAAGGACCGCGATTATCTCTCCAGCATTCCGCTGCCGCAGCTTCAGTCCGGCACGTCGGAGCTGAAGTCGTGGATTTCGCTGTCCGGTTTGATGGAAGACATGAACGTCGAGATGCACGAGATCGACTACGTGCCCTGCTATCGCTCGACCGCCGGCACCGGAACCGCCAACGGCTTTTTCTGGTGGGATGTGAAGTAAAGCCCCGCTGTCATTGCGAGCAAGGCGAAGCAATCCATTCAGCCGGATTGCTTCGCCGCTGCGCTCCTCGCAACGACTCCTGAATCCAGCCAAGCACTCATCGGACCTTTCATGCCCGGCCCCGTCCCCCGTCTCGAGCACGTTTGCGATCTTCATGTGGAGGTGGCGACGCCGCTCGTGGTGGGGGAAACCGGACTCGGCGAACGTCGCGTCATCCCCATCACCGGCGGCAAGGTTGTGGGGCCCAGACTCAACGGCACGATCCTCAATGCCGGCGCGGACTTCCAGATCATCCGCGAAAACGGCCTGACGATTCTCGAAGCCAAATATGTGCTGGAGGTTGACGGCGGCGGGCGCGTCTATATCGACAATTACGGCGTCCGCTTCGGCTCGCCCGAGGCCATTGACCGTCTGAAGCGCGGCCTGCCGGTCGACCCCTCGCAGATCTATTTCCGTTGCACGCCGAAATTCGAGACGTCCGACGAATCCCTGCGCTGGCTCACGCAGAAGATTTTCATCGGAACCGGAATCCGCCGTCCCACCCACGTAGAAATCGGCGTCTGGCAGGTCGATTGACCCCACTCGGGAGCTGCAGAATGCACACCTATCTCAATCCCGCCAGCGTGATGAAGAGCAACAACTTCAGCCACGGCGTTGAGGTGAAGGCGCCGTTTCGCTGGCTCTCTGTCGCCGGTCAGGTGGCGCGGGACGTCAAAGGAGCGATGCCAGAGGGCATCGAGGCCCAGGCCGATCTCGCATGGAGCAACGTCTTCGCCGTGCTGAAGGAAGCCGGCATGGGGGCTGAAGACATCGTCGAGGTGAACGTCTATCTCATCAACCGCAGCGACAATGCCGGCTTCGACAAGGTGCGCGGCAAGTGGCTGGGAGCCGCCAAGCCTGCGTCCACCAAGGTCTATGTCTCCGGACTCGCAGACCCCAAACTGCTTTGCGAAGTTCAGGTCCGCGCCGCCAAGGCCATGTAGCTCTCCCTGAAAGCACATCCGGTCCGCCTCAGGCGAGAACCTGCCTTGCAGGCCTCTCGGTTACCGGGCGTCGAGATCCGTGCGACAACAACACATGCGGCCTCCTGATTCACCTGTCACGCGCGGCGACGTCACGCCCAGCATGGCGTTGCTGCTCATCGTCACCGTGTCCGGCACGCTGGCCATGCACATCGTCATTCCGGTACTGCCCGCGATTGCCGAAAACCTCGCCGTCTCTGCCGGTTCGACCCAGTTGATCATTACCCTCTATCTGGTGGGCGTCTCCTTCGGACAATTGATCTACGGCCCGCTCTCCGATCGTTTTGGACGCAGGCCGGTCCTGATCGCCGGACTTGTCATCTACATCCTGTCGATGGCTGCCGGAGCGCTGGCGCCGACGTTGGGTTGGCTACTGTTGGCGCGCATGGGTCAGGCGCTCGGTGGAAGCTGCGCGCTTGTGCTTGGACGAGCCATGGTGCGGGACGGCGCGGAATCCGCACAGGCGGCCGGGCGGCTCGCCATGGTCAGCATCGTCATGTCGTTGAGCCCCGCCATTGCGCCGCTTATTGGAGCCTATATTTCCGCCGCCTTTGGATGGCGGATGATTTTCGGCGTTCTCGCCGGAAGCACCCTGGCGCTCCTGCTTGTTGTCATCGCCATTCTGCCCGAGACCAACCGGAACAGGATTTCCCTTCCGGGCGTACGCGCCATGCTGATGAGTTACGCGGCCCTGCTTCGACACCCGCAGTTTCTGGGCTTTGCGATCGGCGGCGCGACATCCACCAGTTTCTACGCCTTCCTGTCGGCCTCGCCGTTCATCTTCACCAATGTCCTGCACAGGACGCCGCAGGAGGCGGGCCTCATTTACCTGCCGACGCTGGCGGGTTTTGCACTGGGCAGTTTCCTGGCGATGCGGCTCTCCCGGCGGCATGGGGGACGGCGAATGACCATGATCGGCAACCTGGTCGCGCTGTCCGGGCCGTTGCTGATGCTGGCGTGCTATTTGGCCGACGCCTTCAACCTGTGGGCGCTGCTGATCCCGATGACCCTTTTCACCATCGGGACAGGACTTGCGGGGCCTTTCGCGCAGGCGGGGGCCGTGGGGGCCGATCTGCGCCGCATCGGGGCTGCGTCCGGCCTTTACGGCTTCATGCAAATGATGGTGGGCGCGCTCTGCACCCTTATTGTCGGCTCCATCGACGGCCCGCCTCTCCTGCCCATGATACTTGTCATGCTTGTCCTGGGAATCATCGGCCAGGTCGCGTTCCGCTTCGTCGCCACCGAAAAGGATTAGCGGGGCCTTTGACACCCCGCGCCCGGTCTCGGTATCAGTCGTCTTGAGCCCTGCCGCTGCGGAGAGTCACGATGAGCCAGCCTGCCTACGAAACCATTCTGGTGGAAACGCACGGTCGTGTCGGCCTCCTGCGGCTCAATCGTCCGCAGGCGCTCAATGCTCTCAACCTCAAGCTGATGGAAGAGGTCATCGGCGCCCTCACGGCTTTCAACGCCGACGACGCCATCGGAGCCATCGTGCTCACAGGATCGGAAAAGGCCTTCGCGGCAGGCGCCGACATCAAGGAGATGCAGGCGCTGGGCTTCATGGATGTCTATCTGGCGGATCGCTTCTCCGAATGGGACGCGCTGGGGCGCATGCGCAAGCCGCTCATAGCCGCCGTATCTGGTTTTGCGCTTGGTGGCGGCTGCGAACTCGCCATGATGTGTGACTTCATCATCGCCTCCGATACGGCAAAATTCGGCCAGCCCGAAATCAGGATCGGCACGGTGCCGGGCCTTGGCGGGACACAGCGCCTCACCCGCGCCATCGGCAAGGCGAAAGCCATGGAGCTTTGTCTCACCGGCCGCCTGATGGATGCGCAGGAAGCCGAGCGCGCCGGCCTCGTGGCCCGCATCGTTCCCGCCGACAAGCTAATGGAAGATGCGATGGCGACCGCTGCGGCCATCGCTTCCATGTCGCTGCCTGCCGCCATGATGACCAAGGAATGCGTTAACCAGGCCTACGAGACGACCTTGTCGGACGGCCTGCGCTTCGAGCGCCGCGCCTTCTATTCCACCTTCGCCACGCAGGACCAGAAGGAAGGCATGGCGGCCTTCGCCGAGAAGCGGAAGGCGAATTTCTCCAACCGCTGACCTATCTGGCTTTCAGACCCATCAGGCCCGCAATCAGATTGCGCTGCGTCTGTGAAGTTCCGGCCGCGATGGTGGCGCTGCGCGCATCGCGGAAATGCCGCTGCATGTCATATTCGGCGTTGAGCCCGTAGCCGCCCATGATCTGTACGCCCATGTTGGCGACCTTGGCGTAAGTCTCTCCGGCGAAGAGCTTCGCCATCGTGATCTCTTTCAATGCGTCGCGGTCTTTCGACACGAGCCAGACTGCGCGCCACGTCAGCAGCCGCGCCGCATCGACTTCGGTCTGCATGTCAGCGATCATATGCGCAATGGACTGGAAGGCCCCGATGGGCTGGCCGAACTGCCTGCGCTCCGCCGCATAGGCGGCCGCAATATCAACCACTGCCTGCGCCCCGCCGCAACTGCCTGCCGCTGAAACCGCACGCTCGTATTGCAGGCCGGACATCATGCAGTCCCAGCCGCCGCCCTCGCCTCCGACAAGGCGGTCCTTCGGCACGCGCACATCGCGGAAGAACACTTCGTAGGTTCCGGCACAACGCCGTCCCAGCATGTCGAGCTTGCGAAACTCGACACCGGGCATGTCGTTGTCGATCAGCAGCAGCGACATGCCCTTGCGGTAATGCGTGTTACGGTCGGTCTTCACATAGGTGCTGATGACGCTGTTCTTCAGTCCCGCGCCGGTCGTCCAGAGCTTCTGGCCATTGACCACATAATGATCGCCATCCAGCACCGCATGGGTCTTGATGGCTCCCACATCCGAGCCCGCATCCGGCTCGGAAATTCCGATCGCCAGAATGATCTCGCCGTTCATCACGCGCGGCAGCCAGTAGGCCTTCTGCTCCGCCGACCCGTTGCGCAAAATGTTCAGCCCGCAGAACATCGAGCCGCCCATGCCCATCGTGAAATCGGTGCTGGTGCGCGACAATTCGTGAATTACGATAGCCAGATCAACGGCGTTTCCGTCCACGCCCCCGAGTTCTTCCGGAAACGGCAGCCGCAGCAGACCGGCATCCGCCCATGCCTGGTAGAGTTCATACGGAAAGGTCTGCGCTTTGTCATGGCGGCGAACCATGTCGGACGGCGCGTGCTGTTCCATGAGCTTTGCAACGCTTTCGCGCAGCAATTCCTGCTCTTCGGTGAAGTCGAAATCGATCATCGGCTTTCAGTCACAATCAGGGCGTCAAGCGCCATCACGCCTTTGCCGGTCTCGAACGCCATCAGCGGATTGATGTCGATTTCCATCACATCCGGATGGGCGCGCATGAAAGCCCCGATCAAGGCGGCCACGCGCGAGGCGGCCTTTACATCGCGCGGCGGCGCCCCGCGAAACGCGCCCAGCAGGGCCGCCCCACGCAACTTGAAAAACGCGCGCTCGATTTCATCTTCCGTCAGATCGGGCGCAAGAACGCGCACGTCATGCAATGCTTCTGTGAAGACGCCGCCGAGACCGATGACCACCACCGGCCCCCATTCCGGATCACGCCGTGCGCCGACAATCAGTTCAAGTCCGCGCGCCGACATGGCCTCGACCAGCACGCCGTCGAGAAGCATATCCGGCCTGGCGCGACGCAGCCCGTCATGCATGGCGCTCCATGCATCGCGCAACGCCTGCTCCTGAGCAATATTCAACGCCACGCCGCCAGCATCGCTCTTGTGCGAAAGCTCGGCCGACTGCGCCTTGATGGCGACCGGATAGCCGATGCGACGGGCGATCTCCAGAGCTTCTTCGATCGTGCGCGCCAGCGCTCCGCGCGGCGTGGGGATCCCGATCGCCGCGCAAATGGACTTGGCCATATGTTCGGCCAGAACGCCCGAAGGCAATTCCCGTGACGCCATCGTCATCGGCGGCGCCGGGGCAGTCGCATCCATATGATGGTTGATCGCCGCCAGCGCACGCAGCGCACGCTCCGGTGAACGGAAGAATGGAACATGCAACGCGCGCAAGCCATCCACGATGACCTGCGGCACTTCCGCATCTTCTCCCAGCATCGCAAAGACGATCAGCTTCTGTGTATCGAACTCGCGGATGGCTTTGATGATCGGCTCAACCTTGCGGATTGCAAGGGACGGATTTGAAATGATCACCGCGAGCACAATGGTCCCGAAACGCTCGTCCGCCAGAAGCGGCCCCATCGTCTTGCGATAAAGATCCGGATCGACCAGCGCCATTGCGGTCAGGTCGAGCGGATTGGTGGCGAAGATCAAGTCGGGCGCAATGGACCCTATGCTGGCGGAGGCGTCCGGGCCGGGCTCTGGCAAAGCGAGATCGACCGACTCGCACAGATCGAGCACAAGCCCCTTGAAGGCGCCTGAATCGGTGATCAGCGCAACGCCCGATTGCACGGGCGAGCGCGCACGCGCATGAATTTCTGACAGGTCGATCAGCTCTTCGAGCGTCTCCACAACGCACGCGCCCGCGCGCGCCACGAGTGCGCGCATGACCTGATAGTCGCCGGTCAACGCACCCGTATGGGTTTCGGCCGATTTCCGGGCTGCCGCGCTGCGGCCTGGATGCAGCACCACGATGATCTTGCCCGCAGCCCGCGCCCGTGCGGCGAGCCCAAGAAATTGCTGCGGCTTGCGGAACTGCTCCACCACCAGCGCGATGATCTGGTTTCGAGGGTCGTCGATCAGGTCATCGACGAAATCCTCGATTCCGTTCACAGCCTCGTTGCCGGTCGAAATGGAAATCGAAACAGCGACGCCGCGCGCCAGCAGGGCGGCGCGCACTACGCTCGCCATCGCGCCGCTCTGCGACACGATCGCAACCGCCCGCGCATCAGCCGGAACGACGGTCACATCAGTCGCCCCGAAAGTAAGCGGCACGCCATCGACGAGGTTCACCATGCCGAGACAGTTCGGCCCCTCGATCGCCATGCCGCTTTCGCGCGCGATGCGCACGATTTCAGCTTGCAGCGCCCGGCCTTCTTCGCCCTGTTCGGCGAAGCCTGAAGCGAACACGATCGCGCCCCCGACGCCTCGCCGCGCGCACCCTTCGAGAGCCGCGATCACGCCGGCCCGCGGAATCGCCAGAACCGCGCAATCCACACCGTAAGGCAGATCGTCGGTGGTTTTCAGGCAAGCACGTCCGCCGATCTCGGCGCGCGTCGGATTGATGAGATGGATCGCGCCCGCGTAACCGAAGCGGTCCAGATTGGCCAGAACGCCATTGCCGAGCGAGCCGGGCGTCGGCGAAGCGCCGACGATGGCGACGGACTTCGGCCGCAGCAAACGTCCGATGGAGGAAGGCGTGGTCATCGCGAGACGCTATTCTTCGCGGCGATAGCCTTTGAGCCCCGGGCGATAACTCTTCTCGTCGAGAAACTGGCCCATGCCTTTGTCGCGGCCTTTCTCGGGATCGAGCAGACGCGCCTGCGCCTGCTTCGCCATGAGATAATCGTCCGACAATTCCCACGACATGCCCTGCACGGCGCGCGCCGCCTGCTTGGCCGTGCGCAACACAGTGGGGTTTTTGCCGAGCAGTTCGACAGCCAGCGCGCGCGTATGATCACGCAACTGGGCCAGCGGCACGGATTCGTTCACGAGGCCCATCTGGGCGGCCTTCTTTCCGTCGAAGGTGCGGCCCGTCATGATGTAGAGCATCGCATCGCGATGGTTCATCGTCGCCACGACAGCGCGCGTCACATTTCCGGCCGGGATGATGCCCCAGTTGATCTCCGACAGGCCGAACTGGGCCTCGTCCGCCGCGATCGCCAGATCGCAGCCGACCAGCGGCGTAAAGCCTCCGCCGAAGCACCAGCCGTTGACCATCGCGATGGTGGGCTTGGGATAGTTCATCAGCATGCGCCATTGCCACTGCCAGGCGGAGCGGCGAATGCGCATCTGCTGAAGGTGGGGCAGATGGTCGATGGCGCGGAAATACTCGCGCAGATCCATGCCGGCCGTGAAGGCGTCGCCCGCCCCGGTGAGGACAATGACCCCGACCTCTTCCATCAGCTCCAGCGTATCCAGCACCTGCACCATGTCGTCGTTCAGACCCGGGCTCATGCAGTTACGCTTTTCCGGACGGTTGAGCGTCACCCAAGCGATTCCGGCGTCGAATTCCACGATGACATTCTTCCAGTCGCCGATGCGCTTGAGGGCGGTCATTCATTCCTCCGGGTCAGTTCCTGCGGGCTCGCCGCCGCCCCAATATAAGGAATATCAGACTGGCTTATCAAGCGCCGCCGACGCCTCCCCTCCGGTCCGGTCCAGCAACTTGAAGATCACAGACCTGAAAGAGGCCAATTCCTGCTCCGAGAGAGCGTCTAGCATGTGCTTCTCAAGGTCATCCACCACGGTATCGCATCGGGCCAGCATCCCCCGCCCCTTGCGGGTAAGGGAAATCTCCAGCACGCGGCGGTCGTCCTGGCGCGCGAGGCGCTCCACATGGCCGGCGCTCTCCAGCCCGAGGATCAGCTTGATCATGCTTTGCGGACGCACGGAGAACCGCCTCGACAACTGCGCGCTCGAGGACAAACCTCGCGCCGCCAGACTGCTCAGGACCATGTACTGCGTGGGGGTGGCGCCGAACGGCTTGAGGGCGGCTTCCATCTGCAGATAGGCCGAAACCTGAAGCCGGCGCAGCAGATAAAGCGTTCTCGGCGGCGGCGCATCCGGACCTGAAGACATGTCGTTTTTCCTCCGTCCCCAGCCCTAGCGAACATTTTCGCGCGCGCCAATAGCGTCGGGAGCGCCTTGGGTTTTCCGCCGCTTGGGATTACCTTGCCGGCACACACCGCTAACAGCAGGAAACGCCATGGCCGGCCGTCTCGAAAACCGCGTTGCAATCATCACCGGCGCCAGTTCCGGCATCGGGGCCGCCATCGCACAATCCTATGCGGCCGAGGGCGCCTCGGTCGTCATGGCGGCGCGCCGGCTCGACAAGATGCAGGCTCTGATCGACCAGATGGGGCCGCTTCCGGTGCGGCCCATTGCGGTCGAAACCGATGTCCGCCGCGAAGCCGATGTGCTGCGACTGTTTGAAACGGTCGACCGCCTGTTCGGCAAGATCGACATCGTGGTCAGCAACGCGGGCTTTGCCGACCATACGCCCACCGACCAACTGACGCTGGCGCGCTGGCAGGACATCGTGGACACGAACCTGACCGGTGCGTTCCTGTGCGCGCGCGAGTCGCTCAGGCGCATGAAAACGCAGCGCCGTGGACGCATCATCATCGTGGGCAGCATCTCGGCCAAGTCGCCGCGCCCCAATTCGATCGGCTACACCTCGACCAAATTTGCCCTCGACGGCATGACGCGCTCGCTCGCCCTGGACGGACGCGATTTCGGAGTCGCCGTTTCGATCATCCATCCCGGCTCGACGAAAACCGAACTGATGCCCCGCATGGTCGAGAAGCCCAGAACCGAATCCATGGTGGCCGACGAAATCGCGCAGGTCGCCACCCTCATGGCGAGCCTGCCTGACGAGACCAATCTGCTGGAAGCCACGATCCTCCCGATCGGACAGCCGTTCCTCGGACGCGGCTGATTAGCGGGCGACGTAGTTGCGCGCGATATAGGTGAACTCCTCGAACAGGACATCGCGCCCGACGTCCGCATTCATGCGCGCGTTGATGTTGCGCCGGATATCAGCCTTCAGTTTGGACAGATCGGAATTCTGCAACTTTTCGAAGTTGATTCCGGCTTCGCCGTAGATCGTCCGGAACGCCTCGTCGATCGCGAAGGCCTCGAAAAAGGACTTGTCCTCCAGCGCCTTCGGATCGGTCTCGATGGAGACTTTCGCAACCACATATCCCTGCAATTCGCCGCGTGCGAGAATCGGAACAGTCATCTGCGGCAGTTTACGCAGCGCGACGGGCGCCTTCTCGACAGCCGCAGCGCGCGCGTGAAGATAGGGCAACAGCCACTTCGTACTCGCATAGGACGACCCCGCAGTCACCAGCGAAGCCCAAACGGCAATGAGAAGCTTTGCGTCGATCATTGCCGCCGAACCCTTGAGAAGGGCGAATAGGTGCCTTCCTGATCGACGGATGAAACAGCATCGATCACCAGCGAAACAAGCTTGCGCGTTGCCTCGCGGTGCGCCGCCAAGAGACCGCAGTTCTCGCGCACAACAGCCGCCAGTTGACCCAGCGCGGCAATCGACTCCTCGCCCTCTGGAACGATGCCCCCAACCACATGGCGTCGAAGCTCATTCTCGGCCAGAAGCTTTCGGCCGACGAGTTCGTCCGCAATGCGACCGGCGCGCAAGTTGTCGTTCTCCTGACGAAGCAGATCGATCATCCGCCCGGCCACAGCCTGCAAGCGGCGCTCGCTCACCGAACAGCCCCTTCGTGATCGCCACCACTGAGTTCCGGCAAGCCCAGCAAACCCGGATTGCTTTTCGAGATGGCCTGCGCGAGTTGCTCGGACATTTGCGAGCGCCAGACATCCCCGGCCATCCCGGTTCCGAACATCTTGTCGTCCGCCTTCGGCAACATGGTTTCGAGCATATCCTTCAGCAGCAAGGTCTGCAGCGCCACGCGTGGGTCAACGACTGCAGGCCCACCGGGTGGCGAACCGGCCGCGAGAAACTGCGAAACGGCCGCAGGATCTAACCCCGCGAGCGCCGAAGCGAACGTCCCGGACCGCCCGGATTCGGCTGCTCCCAATCGGGACAATGTCGCCTGCGCGGCGACCGGATCGGCCGCCCGCATGACTTCCAGAAGAATATCCGTCTGCACCTGCATTTCGGTATCTGTAACGCCGGAGGCTTGCGTCAGGACTGCGGATGTCTGGTCCGCTGAATCAGTTCGAGCAGGTCTCGTAACTGCAGGTCACGCTGCTCTGACCGTGCGAGGCCATCGACACGTCGTTGCAGAATTTCCTGTTGTCTGTCGCGCTGCTTGATCGAGGTGCGATGCCTTTGTCCATTCTGCTCCTCATCGGCTGCGCGTCGACGCAATCCGGCCGGGGAGAGCGCCATCATGCCCGATATGGTCGGGCCGCGCTCTGCGGCCAGTTCCTGCGCAAACGCCCGCGCCTCGATCTCGCGCCGAAGTTTTTCGGTCGCCATAGCCGAACGGGCAAGCTCGGCCTTCTGCTTGCGGCTCAGCAGGTCCTGCAAGGCCATGATGCGTTCGAGCGACTTTCTGTTTGTCATCGCGCCGACATCGGCACAGCAAATTCGATGATTTCCAGCATGGACTCGAGCATTTGCGGACCAATCCATTGCATCATCAGAAGGGCGGAGCCGATCAGGATCGGTCCCGACATGAAGAAGATTTGAAGTTGCGGCATGATCTTGCCGGCGATGATCAGCATCATGTTCACATAGGCAGCGACAATCAGGAAGGGACCGGACAACGCCAGTCCCCATCTGAATGCTTCTGACAGGCACTCGACCACATATGACGCTGCATTTGCGACATCGTCCATATTGCCGATCGAAACCGTCTTGTATGACCCGGCGAGGCTGCGGATCATCCCCAGATGAGCATCGCTGGAAATGACCGCCAGCGTCGCCATCAATGTGCATATGGTCGCAAAGGCCGGCGCGTGCGAATCCGAATCCAGCGCTATGCCGAGGTTTGCCGAGAGGCCGATCATGGTCGAGATGAACGCTCCGAATGACTCGATGGCCGAGAGAACGAGCCGCCCCGAGAGGCCGAACATCAAGCCCACCAATACCTCGCCCGTCGCTGCCTGCATCAACTCGACATTGCTCAGGGCCATCATGCCCGCCAGCCATTCCGGAATCGCGCGGCTGATCGCGACCGCAAGTACGAGGCTGATCAGGCCCCTGACGCTGCGTGGAATCTGCTGATGGCCGAACCCTGGAAGCAACATGATGCATGGACCGACGCGGCAATACACGAGCGCTGATTCAATTACCGCACGAGTCATCTCGTCGGTCACGCGATGGACCCGACGACGTCGATTTCCTTGCACTTGGCGATTTCAAGATGCGACAGCACCGGAATGCCCGGATTGATCCGCGCGGTAAGCAACCGGACGAAGGGCCGCGCTTCCTGACCCGCGACGATCACAAAGGGTGCGCCTGTGCCGATCTGCCGTTCAATGGCGGCCGCCGCCTGTTTTCCGAAAGACTCGATGGCCTGCGGCTCCAGTGCGAATTCGATGATTTCCCCCTTGCCGTCACGCTTCATGCACGCCGAAAACTTTTCATCCCAGACCGAGCCGAGCTTCAGGATGCGCAAAATTCCATCGGGCGAATTGTCGCCGCAAATCTGCGGCGCTATGCGCAGCCGAACCGCCTCCACGATGGGTTCGACCTTCTTCACAAAGCCCGCGACTTCCGCCACACCCTCGAGAACGAGCGAAAGATTGCGGATTGACACGCGCTCGCCGAGCAATCCCTTGCAGACATTCAGCAAGGTCGTCGCGCTGATCTGGCCGGGGCAGATTTCCTCAAAAAGCCGCCGGTATTCCTGATCCAGCCCATCCGTCAGCAGCCGCAGATCGCGATAGGAAAAGAGAACGCCGAGATTGTCACGCAATGTCTCTCCAAGATGGGTCAACAGAACCGACTCGGGACTGATCGGATCAAACCCCTGCCGAGCAATCTCATCCGCAAGACCTTCGGCAAACGCCAGCGCCCTCGCTCCGAAAGCAGGCTCGCGCACTTCAACACCCTCGATGGTCGGGCGCGCGCCTGACCCGGTCACGACAAGAACCTGTCCAAGATCGAGGTTCGCCTTCCCCACAAGCGCCCCATGGATGAAGATCCGGTATTGACCGATCGGATAATCGTAATCCTCGCGAACGAGAATCTCCGGAATCACAAAACCGCAACTATGCGAAAGCGTCTTGCGCAGGCGCCCGACCCTTCGTGACAGATCGCTGCGCGGACCAAGAAAGCGGCTCGACAATTGCCGCCCCAGCGCAAGTTCGATCACGGGCGGCTTCTGCGGCACCTCCACGGGAGCCTGCACGGCGCCTTCCGGCGCAGCAAGCGCCAGTGGCGCAGCCGCGTTTGCCCGCGCCTGCGTGACATTACGCGCCGCCCACGCAGTCAGCGCGCCGATGAGCAGGAACGGAATGGCCGGCATGCCGGGCAGAAGCGCCATTGCGGCGATCATGCCGGCTGCAGCATTCAACGCGCGCGGATAGCTTCTGAGTTGCCCTAGCACGGCGACATCGGCCGATCCACGGGTCCCGCCCTTGGCGACCACCATGCCGGCTGCGAGTGAAACGATCAGCGCCGGAATCTGCGTTACCAGGCCATCGCCGATGGACAGCCGTGTGAACACTTCGATCGCCTGCCCAATCGACAGATTGTGGCGAAACACCCCGAGCAGAATGCCGCCGATCGAATTGACCCCGAGGATGATGATGCCGGCGATGGCGTCGCCGCGCACGAATTTGGAAGCGCCGTCCATGGCGCCGAAGAAAGAGATTTCCTCTTCCAGTTCGCGACGTCTTTGCTGGGCCTGTTGCTCGTTGATCAGTCCGGAAGAGAGGTCGGCGTCGATGGCCATCTGCTTGCCGGGAATGGAATCCAGCGTAAACCTTGCGCCGACTTCAGCAATCCGCGTCGCGCCTTTGGTGATGACGACGAAGTTGATAGTCATCACAATAACAAAAACAATAATTCCAATGACAAAATCCCCCCCCATCACCACCCGGGAAAAACCCGCGATGACATGTCCGGCCGCAAGTTCTCCTTGCGCGCCATGTGAGAGGATGAGCCGCGCAGATGCAATGTTCAGCCCCAGCCGCAAAATTGTAACGAGAAGAAGGATCGTCGGAAATGCAGAGAGGTCTGTTGGCTTTCCGATCCAGATCGCAACGGACAGGATCACGATAGATGCAGCGATCGAAAGCGAAAGACCGAAATCAATGACAAGGGCCGGAACCGGCAGGAACAGCAGACAAATGATGCCCGCGACCGCAACTGCAAAAGCCATATCTCCGCTGTTGCGGAGCGACCCTGTGAGTGCTTGTCCAACCATACTGTTGATCGCTCTAACCGCTCATCCCGATTGCGGCGCGTTGAAACATGGCGCGCGCAAATCCTTCAAAGTGTTGCCACGACAGGGAACCCGCGAGAACAATGACTCCCGCAAGGGCGATCAGCTTGGCCACGACCGTCAACGTGGCTTCCTGAATTTGCGTCAGCGCTTGCAACACAGCCACGATCGTGCCGGCGCAAGCTGTCGTGGCGATTGCCGGCCCCCCCGTCAGCAATATGATCCAGAGAAATTCGCGAATGAGGTCCGCTGCATCGGATTCGCTCAAGCTAAAATTTCCCTGACCTGCGAGAGGGGAGCTGATCCTCCATTTTGAAGCTGCAAGAAAACCGCTTGCCCCCTCAGTTCCGCCGCAGCAACGGACGTCGTGAGGCCGTCGGACAATCGTATCTGGCGACCCACCAGATTTGATGCCGACTGGACCGACGATGTCTGAAGAATTTCATCGAGCTTTTCGTTCTGCGCCACCATCTGTTGCAGTGAAGAAACAGACGACATCTGCATCATGATGTCCTGCGAACTGTTCGGACTCAACGGATCCTGCTGCTTCATCTGTTCGAGCAAAAGCTTCAGGAATCCGTCGGAGCCGATGCTTGCGCCGGGCCCTTTCTCCACATTCGTGGCCTGCGCAATAGCCGATACCGTTGCAACCATGACCTGGAGACCTCTTTTGCAATTATCGGGAAACGAGCTCGTCATCGATAGGAAAGAGACGCTTCAGGAGCTTCATCGCCTCAAAGGGCCGCCTTTCGGAGACCATGCGGTGAGACTCCTTGAGGCCGTCCCGGACCTCGCCACTTCGATAGACGCTGAACATGTCCGTGAGCATATTGTCGAAGAGAGCTTTCGCCCGGACGCTTCCCGCCTCATCGATCATAATGGTCTGGGCGACGAAATAGAGTTGCCTCAGCGGACTGGTGGCTTCTTCTTCCTGCATGAAGTGACTCTCAAGCAGGAACGTTGCATTGTTCATCAACTCAAGCCGAACCTTCCGGTCTGCTTTCAGGACCGCATTGTTGATGAAAATCCGCTCTCCGGCTTTCAGCGAGATATTCACTTCAGCGAAGTCCGTCACGCACGGTCTGATTGATCTCGATCAGACCATCGAGCTGGCGCGTGTGACCCAGCCTGACTGCGCTCACCTCGCGCGTGACCCATATGCCGATCGAGATCAGTCCCGCCCGTAATCGTTCGGGCAGTTCATTTGCGTCGTGCGCCAGATCGTCCAGCAGGAAGATCCACAATTTCTCGACGAAGTAGAGAGCCTCTGCACATTGAGTGGAGTGCACTCCATGCGCGCTTGCAGTTCGCAGGAGTCCAAGCACATGATCGAACGCAGCGCCTTCCTGCCGACGCGATACCCGAAAGTCCTCGCGATTCGATTGAGAATAATCGGCTTTGTACATCACACCTCGCTTACAGGAATCGCGCCAGCGTGAGCTGCTGGCTCTTGCTGATCACGCGGTACGAGGCGTCGAGCTGATTCGAGATCTGGTTGATAGACCCTGCAACGGAATAGAGGTCGGCATTCTCCATTCCACCAATCTTCTGTTCGAGCGTGGACAGCCGGACACTCAGAAACTGCTCCGAACTCGACGTTTCCTGCAAGGCGCGACCGATATCCGCCTGGCGATCCAGCAGCCCCTGAAGATCCTCGCCCATATGCGCTGCAAGCTTTACGCTGACGCGACCGAACTGCACCTCGGATAATTCGCTCTGCGCTAAAACCCGCATGACATCGGCCGCCGCCATCGGACGGGCAAAGCTGGCCTCGTGCGCATAAGGACGATCCAAATATCTTTTCGGCTTCTGCACGCCTGAAGCTTTCAGATTGGCGAGTTTCGCCGTCGTGTCTTGCGCGAAGAGGACAAGTTCATCATCCGTCAAGCTTGCGGCACGCGGATCATCCAATCCGAAGCCGAAGCGAGCGTCAAAGGACGAACGGATTTCCAGGTCCACATTTGTGGTTGGTTCACCGGGTTTGACAGCAAATACCGGAACGCCCTGGAATGTGACAGCCAATACATTGCTCATGCGCGCCGAGATGCGGGTGGTCAAATCGGCGGCGCCTTTCTTGCCGAGGAGTCCAGCAGCCAGACCGTTCCTGAGTTCTTCGAACCCGGCCCGGAATTCGGTCATGGAGTTTTCGGTCACCTGCATACGCCCTGCCGTAACGCGCGCGGACAGAAGCCTCCCTTCCACGTCGCTCCGGTCGCGGTGAAGGGTTTCGAGCAGAGCCGCAGGCATTTGCGAACGATCCGCCCTCTTGCCGGAAGCCGCCTCGCGCTGAAGCTCATCCAGTTTACGCCGCATGGCGCCTTGCAAGAGATCGAGCACTGCACTCTGGGTATTGCCGATAGTCATCAGTCCAACATCCGAATGAGATCCTGCAGCAGGGAATCCGTCGTCGCGAGCAACTTCGCGGACGCCTGATAGGAGTGTTCGATCGACAGCATCTGCTCCATCTGGCGATCGAGATCTACTCCGACACTGCTCCGGAGCGCGTCCGTCAACGATGCTGTCTGGAACGCGTCTCGTTGCAAGTCGGCAGATGCCTGCGTCCCGGCGGTTCGGAGATTGGCCGAGAATGCAGCCGTCACTTGATCAATCCCCGGACCGCCGCCGGACGAAAGTGAAAACCTGTTCAGCAGTTCATGGAGGCGATCATGAAATGACGGATCTCCGGACAGATTGGAAACATAGTCCGTGCCGCTGGCTGCGATTCCACCATCCCGAAGCCCGAAGGAATTTCCGTCCAATGCGGGGTCCGCCCGCGGGTTCAGCCGGATGGCTGCTGCGAGACCGCGCGTCGCACCTTCGGGAATCACAGCGTCGGATGAGGCAACGAAGAGCCCCGGCCGTTTCATTCCAGGCGGCGCCGACGTTCGGCTGCTTTCGGAAAAAGCCTCGATGAGGTTGTTCGCGGCATCGTCGATCTTGGTCTGGAACATCGCGAGTTCGTCGTCGCGCCATGCCGCCAGACCTGCAAGTCGGCCGGAGCCAAGACGCATGGTCGATATTGCCGACGTCGCATCCACACCGTCCACGAAAATGGCGGCCCCATCGGTGGAGGGGAGGAAGGTTTCCCGCGCTGTGAAGGTCAGAAAGTGCGCTTCACGGTCGAGCAGCACCGCTCCATTGTCGGCAATCAGGCCAATCGTCCTGTCGGGTCGTTGCAGGATGCGAATCCCGATCTCGCCCGATAGTTCATCGAGGATTTGATCCCGCGCATCCTGCAGATCTGCGGATCCCCCTGACTGTGCGCTGACAATCGATGCGTTGATGTTCGCCAGTCGCTCCAGCCTTTCGTTGACCCCGCGAACGGCATCCTGAATTTCACGGTCTGCAACGCGGCGCGCTTCGACGATAGCGCTCGAGACTTCGTTGAATGTTTTTGCGAGACCTCGCGCAGCCTCGACAGCCTCGGTTGCAAAGGCCGGTTGCGCGGGATCCTCAGCAAAAGCCTGCAGCGATGTTTTGAGCCTCGCAGTCGCAGCTTCAAGGACGCCCGGCGTTTGGCCAGAATTCACGGCGGCATCGAGCAAATCAACCTTCGTGCTCAAGACCTCCTGCCTGGCTTTGTCAGCGAGCGCTGTACGCAAACCGTTTCGCAACTGGTCGTTGATGGCCCGCGCAATGACCGGGCGCGTATCGCGCGCAATCTCGGCGGCGCCCATCGCGATGCTGCGGCGCGCATAGCCTGGCTGATCCGCGCCGGCGATATTTCGAGCGATCATGCCTGACTGGAGCGCCGCGCGCGTCAGCGATTGTCCGGCCGTGGCGAGTGTAGCAGAGAGCGTCATGGGCGTTGGACCATCTGCTTCAAACCTTCAGATTGCTGATGATCTCGAGGAGATCCGAGCCGGCCTGGAAAACTTTGGAATTGATCGTGTAGCTTCGCTGTGCCTGAATCATGTTGGTTAGTTCGCCTGCGAGGTCCACCGTCGAGCTTTCGAGCGAGGACCCGATGATCTTGCCGAACGATCCTTCGCCGGCGGCGGAAAGCATGATGTTTCCTGATTGTTCCGACGCGACAAATGCATTCCCTTCGGTGGCGAGCAGACCGTTGGGATTGACGACGCCTGCCAATGGAATTCGGTAGGCCGCAATGCGGGTTCCATCCTGGAAGATGTTGGACAGAAGACCGTCCGGACCGATCTCGATGTGATCGAAGGCCACGGGCGCGTGTCCATCGGTGTTCAGTGTGGAAACCGAATAGTCTGCCGCCAGTTGCGTCAGGCTGCCGAGATCGAGCGAAAATGGTTTGCCGCCCGGAATATCGAAGGCGAGACTGGACGGCGAGTCACTCGAAAGGGCGCCCGTGGCGGGATCGAAATCGACTGTCGCTGTCGCCACAGGACCGGCGCTGTAAGGAAATCCGCCGGACTCTGCAACGAACGCAGAGACCTCCCACGCATCAGGCCCGGTCTTCGTGAAATAGATGTCATATGGCCGTCGGGCGCCGAGATTGTCGTAAGCCGTAATGGATGTTTTGGCAGTGAAGGCTGCATCGGCGGCGTTGACGGAAGGAAGTTGGCCGGCTGCAATGGAGGTCGATTCTGCGGGCACGTTCGCCGCAATCTTTCCGCCTGTGGAAGCCTGTGCGGCCAGCGACTGCTGGTTGAACTTGACGGCGGTCGAGCGCTGCAGATCCGCGCTTGTAACGGGGCCGTCGCGGCCATCGGTGGGGATTCCCATCAACCTGTAGCCGGCGACATTTTCGAGAAACCCGTCTGCGGTCGGCCGAAAGGAGCCGGCGCGCGTCAACACCGGTGAGGAGCCGCCTTGTGTGACAAGAAAGAAGCCGGAGCCGTTGATAGCCAGATCCGTCGGATTGCTGGTTGTCTGCAGCGCACCCTGTTCGCTGATGGACGCACGATAATTGGTGGCGACGCTGCCGCCCGCATAGGCCGATGTTGCGCTCTGGCCCAGCACCGTTTCAAACTCGGTAGACGTCCGCTTGTAGCCGGTCGTGCCCGAGTTCGAGATGTTGTCCGCAATGGAACCGATCCGGTTCGATTGCGCCGCCATGCCGGCAATGCTGGAATTGAGGACGCCGTAAAGGCTCATCGGGAAACTCCTGATCTGTGCGGATCAAAGCGCGATGCGCTTGCGCGGACCTGACGGGTCAGGTCAGGCAGTAGCCAAGGAAGCGCTTGGAATCGATCGGATCGAATCCAAGACAATGGACGAGCTTCTTGCGGAGCTTGCTCACATGGCTTTCAACGACGCATTCCTGCACGTCGTCGTCGAAAATGCCGTAAATCGCATTGAACAATTGCGCCTTGGTGACGCGCTTGCCGCGGTTGGAAACCAGATATTCGAGAATGCGCCTCTCGCGGCGTGGCAACTCGAAAGTCTGGCCATCGAGCTCCGGGTCGCGCCCGTCGAAGTAGACGCGCAACGGCCCTACATTCGCGTGACCTTGCGCGGCCTCGACCCGGCGCCGGATCGCTTCGACGCGGGCAAGCAGTTCGCGGATCGCCACGGGCTTGCGCACCACATCGTCGACGCCAGCCGCGAACAATTCCAGCGTATGCTCCAGCGAAGCCGTGTCATTCATGGCGATCAGCGGCGCCTTGGAATGTTCACGGATCATGCGCGGCAACTGGTTGCGCGAGGAGCAATCGCCGATCAGGAACGCCTCGATCGCCTGAAGGTCCTGCTTGCCGGCGCTGCCGACCCATTCGGTAAATTCACCCGGCTGGAAGCCCGTCATGGCGACGCCCTCCCGCTCGAAGCCGGACGCAAAGCCATTGGCTACAATCGCGCGCTCATCGATCAAAACGAACATCACCGCCCCCTTTTTGGCGCTCCGAATCACCACTCGTTTTACGCGCATTACGAATCTGAATACAATCTAAAATTGTATCGTTAATGAAAGGTTAACGCTCGGAATGGTTGTGACGCTGACGCTGGATCGTCTAGCCGCGGACTCCGACCCGCAATCCGGGCGAAGGTCTTTCCTGCAGAACATCCCTGCGGAATCGGAACAAGGCGGCAGGGCGGCCGCCCGTTGCATGTGTGACGTCGCCCGTCGGCTCTACAACCGCCGAGCCTTCGACGAGCCTGCGGAAGTTCTGCTTGTGCAGATGGCGGCCGGAGATTGCTTCAACCCGACGTTGCAATTCAGTCAATGTAAAGACGGCCGGCATGAGTTCAAAAATCACCGGACGATATTTGAGCTTCGCCCGCAGCCGCCCCATCGCTGTCGCCAGAATGCGACGGTGATCGTAGCGCATCGGCTGCCCGAGCGCCGACAGGATTTCCGGCGCGAGGAAACTCGGACGACCGTCCCGCACCGCTTCAGCCACGAGGCCTGCCTCATAGAGCAGTTCATATCGCTCCAGCACGGTCTCGTCGTCGAACAGCGCTCCGTCGCCGAACAGCCGTCGCACACGCTCGCGCCGCACTGCGCGCGCATCTCCTTCTGCAGAACCGCTCCAGGTCTCGAGACCCGGCAGGATGATTCTGTCGATCATGTCGGGCCGCCGCTGCCGCAGATCTTCCCATGGAAAGAAATGATACCAGGGACGAAAGCCCGCTCCGCCGGCAGCATCGTCCGAAGCCAGCGCCGCCTTCGTCAGCGCCAGATAGCCGACTGACACAACATGCGGTTCGCGATCGCCAGCCTGTGCGTTCCGGCCGCGATCTCCGAACGTGTAAAGCTGTTCGACATAGCCGAGCGGCACGCCCGTCTGTTCAGACACCCATGAGCGAAGGCCGATCTCGAACGTGCGGTGGGCCAGCGGATCAAATGGCCCCGACGGCAGCGCCGCTTCCGACACCGCAGAACCCGCGCGCGCCACAAGGATCATCGGCTCGTCTTCCGCCACCGCCACGATGGCGGCGGTGAGACCTATTTCGACCGGCAGGGAGGGAGACGGCGGCTGATCCATGCCGGCAATCTAGTCCAGATCGATCCGGAAGGGCACACCCTCAAAGCACTCGGCGCCACGGCCCAGCACGGCAATTGCATGGACCATGCGACCGTCCCGGCCCAACAGTTCGTCGCCCAACTGGACAATCAGCGGATTGGGAGTCGCGGTCGGAGAAAGTTCGCGCAGGTGCGCCGCGATTTCGGCCTCCCGGCCTGCGGGCGCATGCGCGCAGGCCAGCACATAGGCGGCGGCTGTGGAACGGCTGACGCCCGCATAGCAATGCAGCACGATGGCGTCCTCGCTCCCGTCGACGAACTCCACCAGACGCCGCACATGCTCGGCCTGTGGCGTCACATGGCCCTCGCGCGCTGCGGATATGTCCGACATGCCGATCCGCAGATGACGCCGCGGGGCGATTGATGCCGGCGTTTCAAACCGCGCATCATGCCCGAGCAAACTGACCAGAGTGCGCGCCCGAGACTCTTCCAGGATTTGCGGCACTCGCGAAAGCGGGCAGACATGGAGCCTGCGCATCAGCCCACTTCGTCCGGGTTAGCGTCGAGTTCGGCAAAGCGCGCAAGAAAGAGATCTTCGGCCTGCTGCGACGACATCGGCGCGATGATCTTTTCCATCTGTCGCATCGGCACCTGTGGGCGGCCAAAGAACTTTTCCGCTTCGGCGACCGCGAACCCCGCCAGCTGCGTGGCCTCCACGAAAGCCGCAGCCTTGTCGGCTTGCTTGGTGATCTTGATCAAGGCCGCAGGCGGAGTCGCCGGGAGGGAAAAACGCAGATGGATCGCGGCCAGAATGCGATGTTCCACACTCTTGTAGGAATCGCCAATCACCGCCTTGAACGGCGAGATGATATCGCCGATCACATATTCGGGCGCATCGTGAAGCAGGATCGCGAGACGCCAGCGCAGAGGCAGGCCGGGGTCCATCGCCGCCGCAATATGTTCGACCAGCACCGAATGTTGCGCAACGGAAAAAATATGCGGCCCGGTCGTCTGGCCGTTCCAGCGCGCGACCCGCGCCAGCCCGTGCGCAATATCGACGATCTCCACATCCAGCGGCGAAGGATCGAGCAAATCGAGACGCCGCCCCGACAACATGCGCTGCCAGACGCGCACAGGCTCAGCGCGCTTCGCCATCAGGCCTTGTGTCCCTTCAGCGAGAGCCGCTTTGCCAGCGCGGCGCATTCGGCGTGACGATAACAGCCGACCATGTGATCGTTCACCATGCCGGTCGCCTGACAGAACGCATATACAATGGTCGGCCCGCAGAAATTGAACCCGCGTTTCTTCAGGTCCTTTGACATGATCGCCGACAGCGACGTTTCGGCCTGAATTTCGCCCATGTGGCGCAGGCTGTTCTGCTTCGGAACGCCGTCGAAGAAATTCCAGAGATAGTTCGAGAAGCCCTGCTTCTCCTCAATGTCGAGCCAGACACGGGCAGACTTCACGGTGCTCTCGATCTTGGCGCGATTGCGGACGATTCCGGCATCCTGCATCAGCGTCTCGACCTTTTCGGGCGTATAGCGCACGATCTTCTCGGGCTCGAATTGGTCGAACGCGCGCCGGAACGCATCGCGCTTGCGCAGGATGGTGATCCACGAAAGGCCGGACTGAAACCCGTCGAGAATGAGCTTCTCGAACAGAGCCCGGCTGTCCCATTCGGGCACGCCCCATTCGGTGTCGTGATAGGCGACATACAGCGGGTCATTCCCCGGCCACGGACAACGATCCTTGCCGTCGGAATGCCGGACATGTTTGCGCGGACTTGCAGGAGTTTCGGCCATTCCGGTTTCTACCCGCAGCGGGCGCGCGATGGAAGATGCTCCTAGAGCGGCGTGCTTGCTGTCCCCTTCATCAGAATCGGCCCCGTGGGACGTCCGGTCGGCGAACCGCTCTCCGGCTCCAGCGATATTTCAAATAATTGTTCGGGACTTGTCTTCGGCAGATTGCCCAGATTCAACTGGATGGTTTGCGACGATTTGCTGAGGCCCACCGAGACCGGACCACGCGCACGATCCCACAAGGTCCAAACCTGCAAGGCGCGGCCCGCCGGAACATCAATGGAATTCAACGGCAACAACGCGGCTTCCCCATTGGCCAGCACATGCACGACGGCGGCGGGCCTGTTGGCGTCCGTCAGCAGAACCGCGATCATCACCGGCTTTTGGGCCTGCACCCTCAAAACCGACCCAAGAGCTATCGCGAGCAGCAGGGACGCAAAGGCAGCCGCCAGACCGGCGCTGCGCCAGAAACCGAGACTGGTCCACCATACCGACCAGTCTGTCGACGACATGCGAGCAGGTTTCCCGGATGGCGCGGCCAACGAAGCTTCAATCTTGGACCAGAGGTCACGGCCCGGCTGTTGCGGCGGCGCAGTGTCGTCAAGCACCGAGAATCTGTCGCGCCAATATTGCACGCGCGCAGCGAAATGCGTGTCCTGCCTTATCAGGCGCTCCGCCGTCACAGCCTCATCCTCCGACGCAAGACCCATGACATATTCGGCCGCCAGAAGGTCGGCATTGTCTGAATTGTTCATGCGAGGCACTCCCGCAGGGCCAGCAGGCTGCGGCGTATCCAGGCTTTCGTAGTCCCGAGCGGCACCCCAAGCTTCCCGGCGATCTCGCCATGCGTCAGCCCGTTGACATAGGCGAGCAGGATCGCTTTGCGCCTGGCGGGCTGCAATGTTTCAAGACATCGTTTCAGAGACTTGGCATCGGAAAGTCTCGTCACGACTTCTTCAGGACTTTCCTCCTCGCTGGCGCGATCCTGAAATCCCGACTCATCCAGCAATTCGGTCCGGCCCTCGCTTCGCAATATGCTCAGGGACCGGTGGCGCAGGATTGCGTAAATCCATGTGCGGCCGCCGCCACGATCGGGATCGAAACTGCTGGCGTGCCGCCATATCCGGGTGAAGGCGTCGTGAACGGCTTCCTCGGCCAGTTCACGTCGGTGCAGAATGCGCATCGCGACGCCAATCATCGCCGGCGCTTCCAGATCGTAAATCACCCGCAGCGCAGCACGGTCGCCCTGTGCGCATCGCCCTATGGCTTCTGCAATCAAAGCATCCGGACCGGGGCTCGCCGACATGAGCATGAGTTAATCTCCGCGATTGGTCAGAATACTCGCCGCGCAGGTCTGCGGATGCACATCAATTTAAAGTTTTTCCGCGTCTCGCATCCGCGAGCCTCGCGCGACGGTAGCCGCGCTGTCGACCGGGTTTTCCGGTCGGAGCGAAGGGAAACTGCCATGAACAAACTTATGATTACGGCCACGCTTCTCGCCGGTTCGACTCTCGGCAACGTCGCGCAAGCGGGAACGATTGCGGCTCTGGTGGGCGACGATTCCATTGCGATGATCGACACGGCCTCCTGGAAGGCCTCGAAGTCCATGAAGGTTGACGGCGCCACCGGCAAGCTTGTCGGCATTGACGTCCGCCCGGCCGACGGCAAGCTTTACGGACTGACAGACGATGGCAACATCTGGACCATCGACGCCAGCGGCAAGGCGACGAAGAAGGCCAAGCTGGACACGATGCTTCCGATGGGCGTCGCCGCCACCATCGACTTTAACCCTGTCGCGGATCGCCTGCGGGTGATCGGGAGCGATGGAACGAACCTGCGCGTCAACGTCGACGACGGAAAGGCCGTGACGGATGGCAAGCTCAAGTTCGCCGAAACAGACATGCACAAGGGGGAAGCGCCGAAAATTATCGCAGCCGCCTATACGAATTCGGTGAAGGGCGCGAAAGAAACGACCCTTTACGACATCGACGGTACGATCGGAGCATTGATCAAGCAGGCGCCGCCCAATGACGGCGTTCTCAACGCAGTCGGCAAGCTCGGCGTGAATGGTTCTGCCCCGTGGGCCTTCGACATTGCCGTGGCCGGCGACAAGAACGAGGGTTGGCTGGTCAACGGCGACGCTGTCTACAAGGTCGATCTCGAAACTGGAAAGGCTTCAAGCGTCGGCAAGATCAGTGGCCTCACCGGCACGGTGAAGAAGATCACCGTGATGCCGGCCATCTAAGACTTACGACAAGGCGTCCGGGCGTCGGACAGATTGAATTTCGACGCCCGTGTCCGTCCGCAGGGTGATGCCATCGCGTGCGGCTTCCTCGACCCTGTCGAGCCGCACCATCGCCAGCGACATGCCCAATATGCCGGAGCCGACCTCGCCGATTTCCCTTTCACCGGCGAGAATCCGCGCTCCCTGCTGGGCCTTCTGCCCGGCATGCTCGATGCGGCAGATGCGCTTGCGGGCCAGTCCGCGATGCTCGACGCGCGACACGACTTCCTGCCCTACATAGCAGCCTTTGCGGAAGTCGAGTCCGTGCAGCAGGTCCATGTTGGCTTCGTGCGGGAAAGTCTCGCCGTAGGCGAAATCCTCCCCGCCCTTGGGAATGCCGAGCGCGATGCGATGCGCTTCATAGACCGAAACATCCGCAGACAGGATGCCCTCGCGGTCTTCTTTCCGTTCGCGGACATCGGTGACGACATCGGCAGCATTGCGCCACATGATCGCCCGGAGGCCAAGACCGGCTGACCTGGGATCGGGATATTCAATTGCCGGTGACTGGCGCACGAATTTCGCACCGAACTGCGCCACCACTGCCAGCTTTCCGGGCTCATCCAATTCGGTTCCGCTCAACGCCTCGATGGTCACTCGAGCGCGCAATTTGTACATAGACAAGCGCTTCACGAGCGGCTCCGTCAGATGCCTAGGGCAGTCCAGCAGAAAGCCCGGCGGCGCCACCGCCTGAAATGGCTCCATCGCCTCGCCGGTTTCCACCACGAGAAAATCGACGATGATCTTGCCCTGCGGGGTCAGCAGCGCACCATATCCGGCTTTGCCGGGCGCGACCGTGTCCATGTTGCAAGTAATCACGCCCTGCAAAAAGCTGCGGGCGTCCTCTCCGGCGACCCGGATGATTCCGCGATCTTCGAGCAAGCAGGCAGGCATGTGGCTTCCGGCTACGGGACGCTTCTGTTCTTGCGTCCACCCTCGCCCCTAAGTAAGCCCCTTGGACGAAGGCGCAAGCCCGGTTTTGCGTCAGACTGTCCAGTCAGAGAGGCCCCATGCCCCAGACCTACGACCTCATCCTTCGCGGCGGCACTGTCGTAAATCAGGATGGCGAGGGCGTCCGCGATGTAGGCATTCGCGGCGGGACCATCGTCCACATCGGAAATCTGGCTCAGGCCAGCGCCGGCGAAGTGATCGACTGCCGGGGCCTCCATGTCCTACCGGGCGTCATCGACAGCCAGGTGCATTTCCGCGAGCCCGGACTAACCCACAAGGAAGATCTGGAAAGCGGCTCCCGCGCGGCCGTTCTGGGCGGCGTCACGGCCGTCTTTGAAATGCCGAACACGAACCCGCTGACCACCTCTGCAGAGACGCTGGCCGACAAGGTGAAACGCGGCCTGCATCGCATGCATTGCGATTTCGCCTTCTGGGTGGGCGGCACCCATGAGAATGCCAATGACATTCCCGAGCTTGAGCGTCTGCCGGGCGCGGCGGGCATCAAGGTTTTCATGGGTTCGTCCACCGGTTCCCTTCTGGTGGAGGACGATCCGGGCGTTTCAGCCATTCTGGCGAAAACGAGCCGCCGGGCGGCCTTCCACGCTGAGGACGAATACCGGTTGGAGGAGCGCAAGCACCTGCGGGTGAAGGGCGATCCCAATTCGCACCCGGTGTGGCGCGATGTCACGACAGCTCTTCAATGCACCCAGCGCCTCGTCGCCATCGCCCGCAAGCAGGGCGCGGCGATCCACGTCCTGCACATTTCAACAGGCGAGGAGATCGAGTTTCTGGCAGCCCACAAGGATGTGGCGACCGCCGAGGCGACGCCCCACCATCTGACGCTCGACGCGAGCCTCTACGACACGTTGGGAACCAAACTCCAGATGAACCCGCCCGTGCGCGACGCCTCGCACCGCGACCGGATCTGGCGCGGACTGAAACAGGGCATCATCGATGTACTCGGCTCCGATCACGCGCCGCACACGCTGGAAGAGAAGGCCAAGACCTATCCCGACACGCCTTCGGGGATGACAGGCGTCCAAACGCTCGTTCCAGTGATGCTTGACCATGTGAATGCCGGCCGCCTGTCGCTCGCCCGGTTCGTGGACCTGACCAGCGCCGGACCCGCCCGTATCTTCCAGATTGCCCGCAAGGGGCGCATCGCGGAAGGTTACGACGCGGATTTCACCATCGTGGACATGAAGCGTACGGAAACGATCCGGGATTCCTGGATTGCATCGCGCTGCGCGTGGACGCCTTATGACGGAAAAACCGTGACAGGTTGGCCGGTCGCCACCGTCGTGCGCGGAAATGTCGTGATGCGCGAGGGAGAAGTCCTGACCCCCTCGCGGGGGGAGCCGGTGCAATTCGTGCAATCGCTCGCGAAAGCCTAGCCGCCGGGCTGCATCCGGGACGCGGCCTGCTGCACATGCATCATCTGCGGGGCCTGCACGGTCAGCCGAACCTGCTGATACGCGGGAGCCGCAGCCGGAACCTGAGCGGTGGACAGCATGACGGCCGCCGCCAGCCCGAAGATTGCCGCCACAGCCGCCGAAACGTGAAGCTGACGGCGCGCGGCGCGGGGATCGATCACCCGGGCAAAGCCCGCGTCACGGTCCTGAATGTGGTCGGCGTTGTTCATCGAAATGCTCCTGCCTCACCTGTGCCGGTCCGAACCACTCGTCGTCGGTTCATGCATTGTTAATTACCGGGACGCGGTTTTGTTCGATGTGCGCCGTCGCACATGACCGTGATGGGTCGTTTTTCGACAAAAATTTCAGTAGCTTGCAGTTTCAAGCAGGAATCCAGGTCGGAGCGGGACGGATTTCCGGCGCTCGCACGTAGACGAACATCGCCGAAAGGACCGCTGTCGACAGGGCGAGCCCCGCAATCACATCCGCCAGATAATGACCGCCCTCGACCGGGGTGGCGGCTATCAGCAACCCGTTGAGGACGACGGCCGGCCATTTTGCCCAGCTAAACTGCGCAAAGCAGACGGCGAACAGAACCCCGCACATCGTGTGAAAGCTCGGGAATGTGACCAGACCGGTGGATTCCATGACCGGAATCTGGGTCAGGAACCTGTCGCGAAGATTGAGGAAATGCTCGACCCGCAGCATGGGAGTCGACCAGCCAGTCTCGTTCCTGGCGACCACCAGCGTTCCGAAATGCACATCGGCGTCGACCGCCGGAAGAAGCCACGAAATCGAGATGGCCAGCAGTGCCATCAGGCAGAAGCCGTTGACCAGAATACGCATCCAGCCATGGCGGTTGAGCACCGCAAACAGGAGCACCAGCGTCCCCAGTTGCGGCACCATGGAACTGTAGGCGACCCACAGGATGCGCTCCCCTTCGGGGAAATAATTGGTCAGCACCGGTGCGTAGTTCAGCCAGTCGAATCCGATGAAATGATCCATAGCGGCGATGGACGGGGCGGCCGACGGACGGTTCATCGCCACCGCCACATAGGATAGTGGACCGAGAACCAGCGCAAAGCCGATCAGATCGGCTGTCATGGCCGCAGCGGCCGCGAGGCGGGGCGCATCGCGCCAGCGACTATAGACGACGGAGATCGTCACCATGGCCACAAACGCCAGGATCGGGACTTCCGTTCCGGAATAGTCAATCGTCACATGACTGTAGAGAGGCGCAGCGAGGCAGATCAGCGCCGCCAGAATGCCTGCCGCCCGCGTCAGCATGTCGAGGCGGGCGATACGGACAGGATCGAACATCAATGCATCCAGGGAAAACCGGCTGCACCTTGGGGGAGCGGGCATTGCCGATTGCTTAAATGCGTGGCGGCCGGGTTTTTCGGGGACAAAACACGGTAACCGAGCCTTTAACGCGCATCGGGGACCGCGATTCCGGTTGCCCTGCGGTCACGGTGAAACTATGGTCCGCGCCGCCGAGGCCCTGCGCCCGGCTGACTTTCCACCGGAGCCCCCGAAAATGGCCTTCCTCGCCGATATCATTCTCACGTCGCAGCCTTCCGCCACCATGGCGCTGACCCAGAAGGCCCGCGATCTGAAAAACTCCGGCCGGGACATCATCAGCCTGACGGTCGGCGAACCGGATTTCGACACGCCCGACAACATCAAGGAAGCCGCCGTCGCGGCCATCAAGCGCGGCGAAACCAAATATCCGCCCGTGCTGGGCATCGTGCCGCTGCGCGAGGCCATTGCGGCCAAGTTCAAGCGCGAGAATGGACTGGACTACAAGGCCAGCGACACCATTGTCGGCACGGGCGCCAAGCAGATCCTGTTCAACGCCTTCATGGCCACCATGAACAAGGGCGATGAAGTCATCATCCCGGCCCCTTACTGGGTCAGCTACCCCGACATGGTGCATCTGTGCGGCGGAACGCCCATCACGGTGCCGACCCGCCTCGACCAGGGCTTCAAGCTGCAGGCCGACGTGCTCGAAAAGGCCATCACGCCGCGCACCAAGTGGCTGCTGCTGAACTCGCCGTCCAACCCGACCGGCGCGGCCTATACGGCTGCCGAGCTGAAGGCGTTGACCGACGTGCTGGTGCGCCACCCGCATGTGTGGCTGCTGACCGACGACATGTACGAACATCTCGTCTATGGCGGCTTCGAGTTCACCACCCCCCTGCAGGTGGAGCCGAGCCTGAAGAACCGCACGCTGACGTTGAACGGCGTGTCGAAGTCCTACGCCATGACCGGCTGGCGCATCGGTTACGCGGCAGGCCCCGCCGAACTCATCAAGGCCATGGACCTGCTGCAGGGCCAGCAGACTTCGGGTTCCTGCACCATCGCCCAATACGCGGCTATGGAAGCCCTCAACGGCTCGCAGGATCATCTGCCGAAGTTCCGCAAGGCCTTCGAAGAGCGTCGCGATCTCGTGGTGTCGATGCTCAATCAGGCCAAATATATCCAGTGCCCGATGCCGGAAGGCGCTTTCTACGTGTACCCGTCCTGCGAACAGGCGATCGGCAAGAAGACACAGTCCGGCAAGGTGCTGGCCAACGACTTCGACTTCATCAACGAATTGCTGGAGCAGGAAGGCGTTGCGGTTGTCCACGGCACCGCCTTCGGACAGGGTCCGAACTTCCGCATCTCCTATGCGGCGTCTTTGAAGTCTCTGGAAGACGCCTGCTCGCGCATCCAGCGCTTCACGGCCAGCCTCGTCTGAGGAGCAGGACGGGCCGGCTCATCCGGCCTTTTTTGCCTGACTCGAGCGACAAACAAAAATGCCGCGCAATTGCGCGGCATTTTTCGTTGGAGCTTCGTCAGCTCAGTGCTGAACGTTGGCCCAGACCTTCTTCTTGGTGAAGTACACCAGACCGGCCAGAATAAGCAGGAAGATCATGACCCGCAGCCCGGTCTTCTTGCGCTCTTCGAGCTTGGGCTCGGCCGTCCACATCAGGAAGGCAGAGACGTCCTTGGCATATTGCTGCAAGGTCGCCGGCGAACCATCCGTATACTCAACCGCGCCGTTATCGATCGGCTTCGCCATGCCGATCTTGTGGCCCGGGAAATAGGCGTTCCAGTTGGGATCGTTGGCGTCCGTATAGCCGTTCAGCAGCGCGTAGATGTAATCGGCGCCATGCTCCTGATACTGGATAACGGCATCGAGCAGGAACATCGGGAATCCGCGCGAATAGGAGCGCGCCTTGGCGATGACCGACAGGTCCGGCGGAGCTGCCCCGAGGGACGCGCGAGCGGCTTCGGGATTGGCGAACGGCGACGGAAACTTGTCCGACGGACGACCGGCGCGCTCGAACATTTCGCCGGAATCGTTGGGACCGTCCTTGACCTTGTATTCGGCCGCAAGCGCCTTCACCTGCGCGTCCGAAAACTGCGGCCCGCCTTCATCGGCGAGCGTGCGGATGGCGACGCGCGACATCGAGTGGCAGTTCGCGCAGACCTCGCGATAGACCTTGAAGCCGCGCTGCAATTGCGCCTGATCGAACTTTCCGAACGGCCCGCCGAAGGTCCAGGACTGACGATCGGGCGTCGGCGCTGCATGCGGGTCGGCCGCCATCGCAATGGAGGAGAACGACAGGGCTCCCGCGAGAGCCGCAACCGCGAGGCTGATTTTTGTGGTGCGAACCATGATCATGTTTCCCCGATCATCCTCAATGCGCGGATGCAGTCGCGCCATTTTTGGCGAGAACCGCATCAGCAATGGTGGCGGGCACAGGCTTGGTTTTCTCAAACAGGCCGAGGAGCGGCATGATGATGATGAAGAAGCCGAAGTAATAGGCCGTCAAAATCCGCGCCGCGATCACGTAGCCGCCGTCCGGCGGCTGTGAGCCGAGATAGCCAAGGCCAAGGCAGGCCATCACGAAGACCCAGAAGAAGACCTTGTAAACCGGGCGGAAAGCCGCCGATTTGACGCGCGATGTGTCGAGCCACGGCAGGAACGCCAGGATCGCAATCGCCCCGAACATCGCCACAACGCCCCCGAGCTTCGACGGAATGGCGCGCAGGATCGCGTAGAACGGCAGATAGTACCATTCGGGCACGATATGCGCCGGCGTCACCAGCGGGTTCGCCTCGATGTAATTGTCCGCGTGGCCAAGGAAGTTCGGCGTGTAGAAGATGAACCACGAGTAGAAGATCAGGAACAGCACGAGGCCGAACGCATCCTTCAGCGTCGCATAGGGCGTGAAGGGAATCGTGTCGCGCTCGATGTTCTTGACCTCGACGCCTGCCGGATTGTTCTGGCCGACCACATGCAGCGCCCACACATGCAGGCCAACGACGGCCGCGATCATGAAGGGCAGCAGGTAATGCAGCGAGAAGAAGCGGTTCAGGGTCGGGTTGTCGACAGAGTAGCCGCCCCACAGCCAGGTGGTGATCGCATCGCCCACCAGCGGGATCGCCGAGAACAGGTTGGTGATGACGGTCGCGCCCCAGAAGCTCATCTGGCCCCACGGCAGCACGTAGCCCATGAAGCCTGTGGCCATCATCAGCAGATAGATGATGACGCCGAGGATCCAGAGCACCTCACGCGGCGCCTTGTACGAGCCGTAGTAGAGACCGCGCAGCATGTGAATGTAGACGGCGACGAAGAACATCGACGCGCCATTGGCATGCGCGTAGCGGATCATCCAGCCCCAGTTCACATCGCGCATGATGTGCTCGATGGAGTTGAAGGCGTAGTCCACATGCGGGGTGTAGTGCATCACCAGAATGATGCCGGTGACGATCTGGGCCACCAGCATGAAGCTGAGGATCGCCCCGAAGGTCCACCAGTAATTCAGGTTGCGCGGCACCGGATAGGCCACGAAGGAAGAATGCATCAGCCCCATGATGGGGAGGCGGCTTTCGAACCAGCGGCCGATGGCGCTGCTGGGAACGTAAGTGGAATGTCCGCTCATGTGTGTGTCTCGTTCGGAAATCCAGAGGGCGGGGTGCTTGCGGAACCGGCCTTGCCGACAAACCGGCGTCAGCCGACAGGACCGGCCTTAGCCGATCTGGATCTTGGTGTCGGAAACGAAGGTGTAGGCCGGCACTTCGAGGTTGCGCGGCGCGGGGCCGCTGCGGATGCGGCCGGACGCATCGTAGTCGGAGCCGTGGCAGGGGCAGAACCAGCCGTCATGCGCACCCTGGTGGCCGAGCGGCACGCAGCCCAGATGTGTGCAGACGCCGACCACCACGAGCC
Organism: Beijerinckiaceae bacterium; assembly: GCA_947475995.1. GTDB lineage: Bacteria > Pseudomonadota > Alphaproteobacteria > Rhizobiales > Beijerinckiaceae > Terripilifer. Next base: position 48,601 of record CANJNI010000020.1, read on the forward strand.
ATTCGGGCTTTTTCACGCGAGCGCTGTCGGCCTGCGGGTCAGGCAGCGTATCGACCTTGACCGCCTGCACGTCGGCGATTTCCTTGGCGGTGCGATGACGCACGAAAACCGGCTTGCCGCGCCATTTGACCGTCAGGATGCCGCCTTCCGGGATGCTTGAAATGTCGACCTCGGTCGAGGCCAGCGCCAGCGTCGAGGCATCCGGGTTCATCTGGCTGATGAGCGGCCAGACCGCCGCTCCAACGCCGACGGCGGCGGCCGCGCCGGTGGCGATATAGAGCATGTCCCTGCGGGTCGGTTCAGTGGTCGATGCAGATGCCACTCTAAGCTCCTAATTCTTCGTCCGGGCGCCTCCCGGGCCGCCGGGAGCGCCGGACAAGCCAAAGGGCAGCCCCGAGTTCCGGGCCGCCCGTGCATAGGAGGTGCATTTGTGCGCCGCAATGCGACCCAGAGTCACTCGACGGGGCGAAAGGCCGGTCCGGCTGTCTGAGCCAATGTGAAGCGCGGGCTATTTCGCACCGATGCGCTCGCTTGTCCATAGTGACAAAAGGGCTATACGCCAAAGCTGATGTGCCAAAAAGGCCAAGCAGGATGGCGGTTTTCGCAGGGCTCGAATTCCGCTAGTCCCAAAGCATGAGAACATCCCTGCGCCTGGCGCTTTACCAGCCCGATATTCCCCAGAATGCCGGCACGATGCTGCGGGCCTGCGCCTGCCTCGGGATTACTGCGGCCATCATCGAACCAGCCGGGTTTCCCGTGTCGGACAGGCACTTCCGCCGCTCCGGGATGGATTATCTGGACGCGGTGACGATCGAGCGGCACATGTCCTGGCGGGCCTTTCAGGAATGGCGCAGCGCAGCACGAACGCCCGTTGGCGGACCCCGGCTGATTCTCCTGACCACGAAAGGGGCGACTCGCTACACGGAGGTGGCTTACAGGCCAGACGACATCCTGATGGTCGGGCGCGAATCGGCCGGCGTGCCGGACGACGTCCATGGTGCGGCGGACCTGCGCGTGGTGATTCCCGTCGCCCCAAGCCTGCGGTCCCTCAACGTGGCGGTCTCCGCCGCGATGGTGATGGGCGAAGCGCTGCGGCAGACCGGTTTCGCCTGAGCGCCTCCGGATGCTATGCGGGGTCATACAGGCGAGGCAAGAATGACCCAGGATATTCTCGAACAGCGCAAACAGCAGGCATCAGGCTGGTTTCAGGGTTTGCAGGAGCGAATTCTGGCGGATTTTCACGCGCTGGAAGATGAATGCGACGCTCCCCTGTCGCCCGAGGCGCAGACGCCCGGCCGCGCGGTCCTGAAGCCATGGACACGCACTGACCACACGGGCGCGCCCGGCGGCGGCGGCCGCATGGCGATCCTGAAGGGCCGCGTGTTCGAGAAGGCGGGGGTCCATGTGTCAACCGTTTATGGAACCTTCGCGCCCGAATTCGCCAGGCAGATCCCCGGCGCGGACGCAGACCCGCGCTTCTGGGCCGCCGGCATCTCGCTGATCGCCCATCCGTGGAACCCGAATGTGCCCACCGTCCACATGAACACGCGCTTTGTGGTCACGTCGAAAGCCTGGTTCGGCGGGGGCGCTGACCTGACGCCCGTACTGGATCGCCGCCGCACGCAGGACGACGCGGACGCACGCGCTTTCCATGCCGCCATGAAGGGCGTCTGCGATCGCCACCCGGCCATCGCCCCCTATGACAAGTTCAAGAGCTGGTGCGACGACTATTTCTTCCTGAAGCACCGCAACGAGCCGCGCGGTATCGGCGGCATCTTCTATGATTATGTGAACAGCGCCGGCGACGCGCAGAACAGCAGCTGGGACGCCGATTTTGCCTTCACGCAGGATGTGGGCGAAACATTCCGGGCAATCTATCCGCAGATCGTGCGCGACAATTATCGCCGGGACTGGACGCCCGCCGACCGCGACGAACAATGCATTCGGCGTGGCCGCTATGTGGAATTCAACCTGCTCTACGATCGCGGAACGATCTTCGGCCTGAAGACCGGCGGCAATGTGGATTCCATCCTGTCGTCGCTGCCGCCAATGGTGAAATATCCGTAAGCTGGCGCTTGAAACTTCTTCTTCGAGCGATCTTCGATCGCCAAGGCGCTTGCTTCGCAGGCTCCTCACGACGAGTTTTCGTTCACAGCAAGAAGAAGCTTTCAGCAGCCCTCATCGTGAGGAGCCGCGGAGCGCCTGTCTCGAGGGACGAGGGCGTACACCCAGCCTACTCTGCCGCCTTGAGCACCGCCTCCGGCTTCGTCCAGCGAAGCACCGGATTGCGCGCAGCGCGCGTCTCATCCAGTCGCCGACGCGGAGCCAGATAGGGCGCGCCGCTGAATCGCGCGGTGTCGCCGCGCTTCGCCGAGAAGGCGAGATCGCGCAATGTGGCGATGAACAGATCAAGTGACGCTTTCGATTCTGATTCCGTCGGCTCGATCAGCATCGCGCCATGCACCACGAGCGGGAAATACATCGTCATCGGATGATACCCCTCGTCGATCATCGCCTTGGCGAAATCCAGCGTCGTGACGCCTGTGCCCTTCAGCCATTCATCGTCGAACAGCACTTCATGCATGCACGGACGGTTGCCGAACGGCAACGACATGAGGTCCGAAAGACAGGCGCGAATGTAATTCGCCGACAGCACCGCATCTTCCGAAGCCTGTCGCAATCCGTCCGACCCATGCGACAGCATGTAGGAGAGCGCACGGACGAACATTCCCATCTGGCCGTGGAACGCCGTCATGCGCCCGAAGGCCTGCGTACCCTCTTCATCCTCCACAAGACGCAACGCATCGCCGTCGCGCCGCACGAACGGCACGGGCGCGAAAGGCGCGAGCCGATCCGAAAGCACAACGGGGCCAGCGCCCGGCCCACCGCCGCCATGCGGAGTCGAAAACGTCTTGTGCAGATTGATGTGCATGGCGTCGACGCCCAGATCACCCGGACGCGCCTTGCCGACGATGGCGTTGAAATTTGCGCCGTCGCAATAGAAGTAGGCGCCCGCCTCATGCACGGCTTTCGCAATCTCGACGATCTGCGGCTCGAACAAACCACAGGTGTTCGGATTGGTGAGCATGATGGCCGCAATGTCTGGCCCCAGCAGCGGACGCACATCCTCTACACGCACCTGACCGGACGGGCCGACCGGTATGGCTTTCACGGTGAAGCCTATCAATGCCGCCGTCGCCGGATTTGTCCCATGCGCCGAATCCGGAACCAGCACGACGCGCCGCGTTGCAGCCTCGCCCTTCGCTTTGATGGCGGCCTTGATGGCCATCATCCCGCAGGCCTCGCCATGCGCGCCGGCCTTCGGCGACATGGCGACCGCGCGGGTGCCGGTGAGTTCCATCAGCCAGTGCGCCACGGATTCAATCACCGCAATCGCGCCCTGCACGGTGGATTGCGGCTGCATCGGATGCACATCCGCAAAGCCCGGCAGTCGCGCCATTTTCTCGTTGAGGCGCGGGTTGTGCTTCATCGTGCAGGAGCCGAGCGGATAGAGCCCGGCGTCGATGGAATAATTCTTCTGCGAGAGGCGCACGTAGTGGCGCATGGCTTCCGGCTCGCTGAGACCCGGAAGGCCGATCTCACCGTTGCGCTCCATTCCGCCGAGACGCGGCTTGAATTCTCCGGCATCTTCAATATCGACGCCCGAAGTATCGGGGCGGCCAATCTCGAAGATCAAGGCTTCTTCCATCTGGAGCGCGCGATTCGACGTGAAGGTGCGCGGCGTATAAGCCTGCGCCTCGCCGGGCTGGGTGGGACGTCCCTGATTGTTCAGCATGGTCAGTCTCCCTCAGATCGACGCGCGCAAGGCGCTCACAAACGCCGCGCGGTCTTCGTCCGTATTAACTTCAGTGTTGGCGACAATCAGCAGAGAGCGGACGCCCGCATCTCCCGGCAGAAGCCGCGACACCGGAACGCCCGCCAGCACGCCTTTCTGCGCCATCGTCTCGACCAGCGCAGCCGCATCGCCCGGCACACAAATGGTGAATTCGTTGAAGAAGCTTTTGTTGAGCACTTCAACGCCCTTCACATCAGCCAGTGCATCCGCAAGCTTGCAGGCATTTGCGTGGTTGAGGCGCGCCAGCTTTTTCAAACCCGCCTCGCCCAGCAGCGTCATGTGAATCGTGAAGGCGAGACTGCACAGGCCCGCATTCGTACAGATGTTGGAAGTCGCCTTGTCGCGGCGAATGTGCTGTTCGCGCGTTGATAGCGTCAGCACGAATCCCCGTCGGCCTTCGGCGTCCACCGTCTCGCCGCAGAGGCGGCCCGGCATCTGCCGCACGTATTTCTGACGCGTGGCGAACAGGCCCACATAGGGTCCTCCGAATGTTAGGGGATTGCCGATCGACTGGCCTTCGCCCACCACGATGTCGGCGCCCATCGCGCCGGGAGGCGTCACGAGGCCGAGCGAGACAGCCTCAGTGAAAACCGCGATCAGCAAGGCTCCGTTTGAATGGCACTTCTCGGCGATGGGGGTCAGATCGCGCAGATTGCCGAAGACATCGGGATTCTGCACCACCACGCACGATACGCTGGAGTCGATGCTGGCGAGCAAGTCCTCGCTGGCCGCCACATCCGGCGGCAAAGTCACCACCGCGTCTTCAGACATTTCGGAAAGCGTACGCACCACATCGGCGTAATGCGGATGCAGTCCGCCCGACAAAACCGCCTTGCGGCGCTTCGTGACGCGATGCGCCATCAGCACGGCTTCGCCGCAACCCGTCGAGCCGTCGTACATGGAGGCGTTCGCCACGTCCATGCCGGTCAGCGCCGCCACCTGCGTCTGGAATTCAAACAGATATTGCAGCGTGCCCTGCGCAATTTCCGGCTGGTAAGGCGTGTAGCTCGTCAGGAACTCGGACCGCTGGATCAGATGATCCACGCTCGCCGGCACATGGTGCTTGTAAGCGCCAGCGCCGACAAAAAACGGAACAGACGACGCCACCACATTGCGTCCCGCCATGCGGGACAGGATGCGCTCGACTTCCAGTTCGGACTTCGCCCTTGGGAGGTCGACGTTTTTTGTCAGGAGCTTCGCGGCCGGAATATCAACGAAAAGATCGTCGACCTTGTCGGCCGCCATGCGCAGAAGCATCAGGCTGCGATCTTCATCTGTCAGCGGCAGATAACGCATCGGCTTGTCCTCAGAGGGAGTCGCAATAGGCCTTGTAGGCCGCTTCATCCATCAGACTGTCGAGATCTGCCGCATTGGCGATCCTGATCTTGACGAACCATCCGGCCCCGTTGGCGTCCTCGTTGACCGTGGCCGGAGCGCCTTCCAGCGCCGAGTTCACCTCAACCACTTCGCCCGAGACCGGCGCATAAACTTCGCTCGCGGCCTTCACGCTCTCGACCACCGCGGCCTGCTCGCCCTGCCCGAATTTCTTTCCCACTTCCGGAAGCTCGACGAAGACGACATCGCCGAGCTGGCCCTGCGCATAGTCGGTGATCCCGACGGTGCCGGTATCGCCTTCGACGCGGACGTATTCATGTTCCTTCGTGTAGCGCGTGCTCATAGGGGCTCCTGTAAGATAGTGCTGCGGTCAGCCGCGAAAATACTGATGGGGAACGAACGGCATGGAGACGATCTTCGCCGCCAGCGTCTTGCCGCGAACGACGAGTTGCACGGGCGTTCCGACAGCCGCATGGGCGGCGTCCACATAGCCCATTGCCAAAGGCCCGTTCAGCGAAGGTCCAAAACCGCCCGATGTGACGAGACCGATTTTGACGCCGTTCGCATCTGTGACCTCTGTTCCCTCGCGCGCCGGCTGGCGGCCCTCTGGCAGAATGCCGACGCGCTTGCGCGATGCGCCTTCGCGCAACTCGCGTTGAATGCGCTCCGCGCCCGGGAATCCGCCCTCTTCGCGGCGACGCTTCTGCATCGACCAGACAAGCGAGCCTTCGACCGGCGAGGTCATGCGGTCGATGTCGTGGCCGTAAAGACAGAGCCCGGCTTCAAGCCGCAGCGAGTCGCGCGCGCCCAGACCGATCGGCTTCACTTCTGGTTCGGCGAGCAACGCCCGCGCCATACGCTCGACCTTGTCGAGGCGCACGGAAATTTCATATCCATCCTCGCCCGTATAGCCCGAGCGCGACACATGGCAGTCGATAGTGCCGAACTTCGTGGACAGGCCGGACATGAACGGCATCGTGGCCGTATCAGGACAATGGCGGGCCAGCACTTCGGCGGCTTTCGGGCCTTGCAACGCCAGGAGCGCACGATGCGGCGCGCGCATGAATTTTACCCCGGCAGGCAAGTGCGCCTCGATATGTGCGAAGTCCTGTTCCTTGCAGGCAGCATTGACGACGAGCATCAACACGCCGTCCTCGGCAGGATCAGCCGGTCGCGTCACCATCAGGTCGTCCAGAATGCCGCCCGTTTCGTCGAGAAACTGCGTGTAGCGCTGGCGGCCGGGCGCGAGGTTGAGGATATCCGCCGGAACAAGCGCTTCCAGCGCCTGCGCCACTGCGGCATGGTTGCGGCCGACCAGAAAGCCCTGCCCCATGTGCGAAACATCGAACAGACCCGCCTGACTGCGAGTATGCAGATGCTCGGTCAGAATGCCGATGGGATACTGGATCGGCATGTCATAGCCGGCAAAGCCGGCCATTTTTGCGCCGAGCGACAGATGCAGTGAATGGAGCGGCGTGCGCCGCAAGGGCGCATCGGACTCAAGTGTGGCGGGTTCGGACATGGAGCCCCGGACAAATAGCGACGTGCAACCGACAACCGCGCGGCTTATGCCGCTGGTCCGATTTCACGCCCCCTCTGTCCGTTGACCTGAGAGATTTCCCGGCTGAAGACCGGTTACGCCCGTCGGTGGACGCGAAACCGCGTCGCTTTCCAGAGTGTCATCCCCCAGCGGTCCATTGGCCTGAGCGTTTCCGGGGCGGTTGCGCCTTCGGCGCCGATCGGTGCGAAACCGAATCGGACTCTTCCGCTGGGATCTAATGTCTGACGTCCATAGCCTTAACGGGACCGGCGGCGGAGTCAATCTCCGCCCACTGTCGTCCCACAGGCCAATCAGCCGCGACGGCGCGTCGAACGCGGGAGTGCGCCGCCAGACCCGTCGAAACTCACGAAAATCTGGTAGTCGTCGAAGGCGTCTTCGCTGATGAACGGCACACGAAAAGTGTCGCTGACCACGGAAAATGCGCCTTGCGCGGCTCCCGCCGGGACATTCGCCGCGACTCGGTAGATTTTGGTTTCGATGATCTTTTCGTCCGATTCGCGGCGAATCTGCACCTTCACCGGCACCGTGAAGGTGCCGGGCGAGCCGGACGGGCCGAGCAGAATCTTGCCCTCGACCCCCACGCGCATGACGATCTGGCCGTTTTCCACAGCACATTCGCGGGCGAGATCGCCCATGGAATACTGATACCGGACCGAGGAATTCGAGCCGCCCCCGACCCGCACGGCTGCCCCGCCCTGGCTGACGTCCACAATCGGACAGTTGACCTTCTCGGCCACCTTGGCGGTTTCCACCGGCGGAGCGGTCGGAGAGCGGAAGGCGAGGATATTGCCGAATGTGTCGCCGGGGTCCGCTCCGGAGACGCCGCCACCCGGCAGGCTGGAACAACCGGCCAAAGCCAGAAGCGCCAGGGCGCCCGAAGCGATCCGAGGGTTGAAAACGCTGCTCATACGGAACTCCTACGCCGATCCCCGACGGGGATGAGCTGTGGCCGCCGCTTTCCCGTCTCCAAAGCGCATATCATAGAAGAAGGAGATGAAGCCAGCGCCGCTCACGGCAGCTTTTCGTAACCGTCCTTGAACCCCGGCAGGGAAAGCGGAATGCCAATCCCCTCCTCGGGCGTATTGAAAATGATGAAAGTCCCGGTCTGGCCGTTGCGCAACTGGTCGATGAGCGTGTCTTCCATTACCACTTCAGCCACACAGCCCGACGGCAGGCATCGCACGAAGCCTGCCCGGCCGACATCCACCTGATCTATCTTCAGGCCAAGCCCTGCCGGAAGCAGAACCCCGAGCGGAGCGATCACCCTCAACAGGCGCGACTTGTTGTCCGCAGTCTTGAGAACGATCACGACCAGGTTGACGTTGGGCTTGTCTTCCGCCGCAACCGATTGAATCAACGCGCATTGCTCGCGGCTCGCCCCGGGCGGGGTCTCGCAGCGCAACTCCCAGTCCCCGTGCTTGCTCTTGACCACGCCCTGCGCCTGAACCGGCAGGGGCGATAGCACGCCCGCCAGCATGGTCACGGCCGCGAGGCACAGGGCCAGGCGCGCCGGAAGCTGGGGAAAAGTCCGTTCGCAGGCCATCGTATCTCCGATCGCTAGGCCGGGCCTCATGACCCATCCTGGCCATGCCCGGCCGGCAATATGGAGCCGAATATGGCATGGAGGCCAGAACATAACGCGGGGCGCTCGAATCGCCGACCGCCCCGGTTAAAAATCCGGGTGGATTGTTGAGTATCAAAAGGCCCTGACCTGTCAAGACGATCGCCCCGGAGGCCTCGATCAATCCGCAACTTGCGCAATCGGACGCTTCGCGCCCAAATGCCGCATGGATGGTTAAAGCGCCCTGTGTTGCGCTTCCTCGCGGTTTATGGTTTGGAAACGCACACTGGCAGGATATCCGTCACGAAAACGCCGAAATTCACGGCTGCGCGCGGAACGACTGCCCGGAAAAGACGAGCGAAACGATTACGCCGGGCTGGCGCAACGGGAGCAAAGACGTTGATGAAACAAGGAAAAACAGGGGCTGCATGCCGCAAGGGGCTGCTCGCGGCGTCCGCCTTCGCGATGATCGGCGGCTCCGCCCTCGCGCAGGAAGTCGGGCGCGGCTTCCCGAACCAGATGGGCCTGATCCCGGGCGTGACCTCGATCGCTCATGAGATCGACTTTTTCCACAACGTGATCCTTCTGCCGATCATCACGGTGATCTCGCTGTTCGTGCTGGGCCTGCTGGTCTACACGATGGTGCGGTTCAACGAGAAGGCGAACCCGGTTCCCTCGAAGACCACCCACCACACCGGCCTTGAAGTAGCCTGGACGGTCATCCCGGTGATGATCCTGGTGGTCATGGCCATTCCGTCCTTCCGTCTGCTGACCCATCAGCTGGTCCTGCCCGACGCCGACGTCACCGTGAAGGTGAGCGGCAAGCAGTGGTACTGGTCCTACGCCTATCCCAAGGACAACGCGGGCGCAGGCGGTTTCGAATTTGATTCGAACATCCTCGATCAGGCCGCCCTGCCGGCCGACAAGCTCCGCCTTCTGGACGTCGACAACGAAGCCGTCGTTCCGGTCAACAAGACGGTCCGTCTTCAGGTCACGGCCGACGCGGTGGGGGTGATCCACTCCTTCGTGGTCCAGTCTTTCGGCGTTCGCGTCGACGCGGTTCCCGGTCGCCTGAACGAGACCTGGTTCAAGGCCGAGAAGGAAGGCATTTACTACGGTCAGTGCTCGAAGATCTGCGGCAAGGACCACGCCTACATGCCGATCGTTTTCCGCGTGGTCAGCGAGGAAAAATACAAGGAATGGCTTGAGAAGGCTGCGAAGGAATTCGCCAGCCACGAAAGCCCGGTGAAGTTCGCGGGCGCCGAGTCCGCGACCGTTCGCCAGTAATCCATTCACACCGAGGAACCCAGATGGCTACGAACGCTGCGGCCCATCACGACCACGACCATGCGCACGACCACGGCACTCCGACCGGATGGCGTCGCTACATGTTTTCGACGAACCACAAGGACATCGGAACGCTCTACATCATTTTCGCGATTTTCGCGGGTCTGATCGGGGCTGCAATGTCGATCGCCATGCGGGCGGAACTCGCAGGCACCGGCATCGGTGTCTTCCCGGGCATTGCGAAACTGTTGACCGGAGACGGCTCCATCGACGCCGCGAAGAACATGTACAACGTGTTCATCACCGCGCACGGCCTGATCATGATCTTCTTTATGGTCATGCCGGCTCTGATCGGCGGCTTCGGAAACTGGTTCGTGCCGCTGATGATAGGCGCGCCCGACATGGCCTTCCCGCGCATGAACAACATTTCGTTCTGGCTGCTGCCCGCTTCCTTTGCGTTGTTGCTGACCTCAACGTTTGTGGAAGGCGCGCCCGGCATGCAGGGCTTCGGCGGCGGCTGGGTGATGTATCCACCCCTGTCGTCCAACACCGGCCACCCGGGCCCGGCCATGGATTTCGCGATTTTGTCGATCCATCTGGCCGGCGCTTCATCCATTTTGGGCGCCATCAACTTCATCACCACCATCTTCAACATGCGCGCGCCGGGCATGACCCTGCACAAGATGCCGCTGTTTGCCTGGTCGGTGCTGGTGACTGCATTCCTGCTGGTCTTGTCGCTTCCGGTTTTGGCCGGCGCGATCACCATGCTGCTGACGGACCGTAACTTCGGTACGGCATTTTTTGACCCGAGCGGCGGCGGAGACCCACTCCTGTTCCAGCACCTGTTCTGGTTCTTCGGGCATCCGGAAGTTTATATTCTGATTCTTCCAGGCTTCGGCATCATCAGCCATATCATCTCGACCTTCTCGAAGAAGCCGGTGTTCGGCTATCTCGGAATGGCCTACGCGATGGTGGCGATTGGTGCGGTCGGCTTCGTGGTCTGGGCGCATCACATGTACACGGTAGGCCTGTCGCTCAACACGCAGCGCTATTTCGTGTTCGCCACAATGGTGATCGCGGTTCCCACTGGCGTGAAGATCTTCTCCTGGATCGCCACGATGTGGGGCGGCTCGATTTCGTTCCGCCTCCCCATGCTCTGGGCAGTAGGCTTCATCTTCCTGTTCACGGTCGGCGGCGTCACCGGCGTGGTGCTGGCGAATGCGGGCGTGGATCGAGCCTTGCATGAGACCTATTACGTTGTGGCGCACTTCCACTACGTTTTGTCGCTGGGCGCAGTCTATGCGATCTTCGCGGCCTTCTATTACTGGTTCCCGAAGATGACGGGATACATGTACAATGAAGGTCTGGGAAAGATTCACTTCTGGCTTATGTTCGTCGGCGTGAACCTGACGTTCTTCCCCCAACACTTTCTCGGCCTCGCCGGCATGCCGCGCCGCTACATCGACTATCCTGACGCATATGCGCTCTGGAATTCGGTTTCGTCGTGGGGCTCCTACCTGTCGGGTGTTGGCATCATCCTGTTCCTCTATCTGATCTGGGATGCGTTCGCCAAGAAGGTGCCGGCCGGCAACAATCCTTGGGGTGAAGGCGCGACCACTCTTGAGTGGACTTTGTCGTCACCGCCGGCATTCCACACGTTCGAAACGCTGCCCCGCATCACCGGCAGCGACCACTAAGCTTTTCTCCGGCGGCGTCGCGTACGCCGCCGGAGCCTTTCCCAGAGCGGCGGCTCGGAAGCCGTTCTGAAAAAGGCTCCAGACCGGACACCTTCGGAATCAGTATGTCGTACGTCGAGAATCACGAGTCCTCCCTGTCGGCCGGCGTATCTTCGGCCGAGCCGCGCGATTTCATTGCGCTGCTGAAGCCGCGCGTGATGTCGCTCGTGGTCTTGACCGCGCTTGCTGGACTCGTTGCGGCGCCGACTCACATGCATCCGTTTCTGGGATTCGTGTCGCTGCTGGCGATTGCGGTTGGCGCAGGCGCGTCCGGCGCGCTCAACATGTGGTACGACGCCGATATCGACGCGATCATGACCCGCACCCGCACTCGCCCCATCCCGGGCGGTCGCGTGACACGCGCAGAAGCGCTCGCCTTCGGACTCTTGCTTTCGGGGCTGTCGGTTTTCACCCTTGGGCTTGTTTCCAACTGGTTGGCGGCATCGCTTCTGGCCTTCACGATCTTCTTCTATGTCGTTGTCTATTCGATGTGGCTGAAGCGTTCCACGCCGCAGAACATCGTCATCGGCGGTGCGGCCGGCGCCTTCCCGCCGATGGTCGGTTATGCGGCCGCCACAGGCTCCATCACGTTCGAAAGCATCCTGCTGTTCGCGATCATCTTCATGTGGACGCCGCCGCACTTCTGGGCGCTCGCGCTGGTGAAGTCGGGCGACTACGAAAAAGCCGGCATTCCGATGATGCCGAACGTGAAGGGGCCGGACCATACCCGTCTGGAAATCCTTCTCTACAGCATTGTGGTTGCGCCACTCGGGGTGACACCGTGGCTGTTTGGTTTCGCCTCAATCGTCTATGGCGCTTTGGCCTTCGTGGGCGGCATTGCATTCCTGTATTTTGCCTGGAACGTCTATCGTATTCGCGAAGGCGATCAGGCTGACAAAGCCGCAAAATCGCTGTTCGGCTTTTCGATCCTTTACCTTTTCGTTCTCTTCGTGACGATCGTCGTCGAGAACGGTGTCGTCCCCACTATACTTTCGATGTGGACAAAATGACGGAGCGCGCCATGCCCTTGAACGCTCCCGACACCCCACAAACGGGCGTTCGGCTCACGCCAGAGCAGGAACGCAAGCGGCGTGCGCGGAATGTCGCGATTGGACTCGCCATCGGTTTTTTTGCAATCCTGTTTTATGCCATTACGGTCGTAAAGCTCGGCCCCGGCGTCCTTTCGGGTGGCATGTAATGAACAGGCCGACCGACGCCCTTCAGAAAGCCCGTGATCGTCGCGTCGCCTGGACGGTGAGCGGTGTTGCGTGCCTGATGCTGGGCCTCTCCTTTGCGGCGGTTCCGCTCTATCAGGCGTTTTGTCGCGCAACCGGATATGGCGGCACTACGCAGGTCGCCGAACAAGCACCAACGACACGCGGCGAGCGCACCCTGACGGTCCGGTTCGACACCAATGTGGCTTCGGACCTCCCCTGGAAATTCGAACCTGATACGCCGCAGATCCGCGTTCAGACGGGCGAAGTGAAGACGGTTTTTTTCCGGATCACCAATCACGCCAACAAGGACGCGGCAGGCGTTGCCTCCTACAACGTGGCGCCAGAGGTGTCGGGTAGCTGGTTCAATAAAATTTCCTGTTTCTGCTTCGACGAAGTCGTCGTTCCTGCGGGCCAGACGGTCGAACTTCCGGTGGTCTTCTTTCTGGATCCGGCTCTGGAACAGGAACCATCCATGAATGGTGTGGAGAGTGTCACGCTTTCCTACACATTCTATGCGTCGAAGAAGAAAACGCCGATCGTTTCGGCGGATGTGCCAAATAAGACGAAACTCTAGTGAGGCTCGGATGTCGCGTCTGCGGCGTCCGTGAGGGGCAACCGGCCAACAAGGCCAAACGTCACGGCGAAAACGGCGTGATGAGCAAACCGAAGGCGAGAACGAGGGACAACCATGGCTGACGGCCACGCCAAACCAAACCACGACTATCATCTGGTCAACCCGAGCCCATGGCCGCTGATCGGCTCCATTGCGGCTTTCGTGACGGCCGTCGGCGCCATCATGTGGATGAAGGGCATGGCGCTCTTCGGCATGAAGATGGGCGGTTTTCTGTTTTTCGCGGGCATGATCGCCATCCTGTATGTGATGGCTGCCTGGTGGACGGACGTGACGCGGGAAGCCCAGACGGGCGACCACACGCGCGTCGTACAGATCAGCCATCGCTATGGCATGATCCTCTTCATCGCGTCGGAAATCATGTTCTTCGTGGCATGGTTCTGGGCCTTTTTCGATGCCAGCCTGTTCTTCAACGAACCGATTCAGGCGGCGCGTGTGGAATTCACCGGTGGCCATTGGCCGCCGGCTGGAGTCAATGTGTTCGACCCATGGCATCTGCCGCTGCTCAACACGCTGATCCTGCTGACGTCGGGGACTACTGTGACGTGGGCGCATCACGGCCTTCTGCACAATGACCGCTCGGCGCTCGTCAAGGGCCTCGTGCTGACAATCATCCTCGGCGCAATCTTCACCTGCGTTCAGGCTTACGAATATGCGCACGCACCGTTCGGCTTCAAAGGCTCGATCTATGGCGCGACCTTCTTCATGGCGACCGGCTTCCACGGTTTCCACGTTCTGGTCGGCACGATCTTCCTGGCTGTCTGTCTGTTTCGCGCCTTGAAGGGCCACTTCACACCGACCCAGCATCTCGGCTTCGAATTTGCCGCCTGGTACTGGCACTTCGTCGACGTGGTGTGGCTGTTCCTCTTCGTCTGCATCTATGTGTGGGGCAACCACGGCGGCCCCATCGCCCACTGAGGCGGCGGCATTCGGGAAATACAGGGGCGGCGCGAGCCGCCCCTTTTTCATTGATCGGACGGTTCATGAGTCTGAACGACGAATATCCGCCGCAATCGCCCTACGCGACAGGACTGGCGGGACTTTGCCCCCGCTGCGCCCAGGGAAAGCTGCTGACCGGCTTTCTGAACGTCGCGCCGCGCTGCGAATCCTGCGGTCTCGATTTCAATTTCGCAGACGCCGGCGACGGCCCCGCCGTCTTCGTGACACTTTTCGCGGGCTTCATCGTTCTGGGCATGGCGCTCTGGACGGAACTCAAATACGAGCCGCCCATGTGGGTGCATCTCGTCATCTTCCTGCCGATGACGCTGATTGTGTGCCTTGGCATGCTGCGCCCGCTCAAGGGCGTTCTTGTCGCTCTCCAGTATCGCAATCGCGCCGGGCAAGGACGGCTGGACAGCTAAAAATGGTATCGGTCGCATCTCCGCCAGCATCCACGACCGCCAGATCCCTGCTCTGGCCGACGATCCTGACCGCCATCGTCTTCTGCGTGCTTGTCGGGCTCGGCACCTGGCAGGTCGAACGACTGGCTTGGAAAGAGGGGGTCCTTGCCCAGATCGACAGCCGGACCCACCAGTCTCCAGTTGCGCCGCCACTTGCGACTGAATGGGATTCACTCAAGCCGCAGGACTATGAATACCGCCGGGTTCGCGTTTCGGGCTTTTTCGAGCACGACAGCGAAGCCCTGATTTTCCGACCCACCGGTTCCGTGACCGGGCGTCTGAATGGTCCCGGTTACCATGTCCTGACCCCGTTGCGACTCGATGACGGCAACCGCATCATCGTCAATCGCGGCTTCGTTCCGCTGGACCGACGCGAGCCCGTAACGCGTCTCGACGGCCAGATTCGCGAGCGCGTGACCGTGACGGGTCTGATGCGTGCGCCCGAAGAGCGGAACTGGTTCACGCCGGCTGACGATCCCGCCAAGCGCATCTGGTACACCCGCGATACCCCATCCATTGCGCGTGCTTTGGACATCGCCAATGTGGCGCCATTCGCGATCGATGCGGACGAAGCCCCGGTGCCTGGCGGTCTGCCGCAGGGCGGCGCTACGCAGATCAACGTGCCGAACAATCACCTGTCCTATGCGCTGACATGGTACGGGCTGGCCGCGACACTGGCGGGCGTGTTCGGGGTCTTTGTCTGGCGCAGGCGGCGGAGCTGATCAGGCGATCCGCGGCTTCCAGGTCACCATGGCGATGGCAAATGCCACCAGGGCCACCCCGGCCAGCATCGGGCCATTAAGGCTTTCCCCGAACAGGACGCACCCCATCACGGCCGTGGTCGGCGGCACGAGAAAAAACAGGCTGGCGACCTCGACCGTAGCGCCCCTCCGGATAATGACGAAAAGCAGGCTGATCGTCCCCACTGAAAGGACCACGCAGAGCCACGCCAGCGCGCCCAGGAACTGCGGCGTCCATTCCACCCGCCAGCCTTCGAGGAAAATCGCCAGAGGGGCCATCACGACAGCAGACGCGGCGAATTGCACCACCGAACCCGTGCGTAGATCCATCCGGCCGCCGAACCGCTTCTGCCACAACGTGCCCGTCGTCATGAAGACGGCGGACAGGAAGGCGAACCCCATTCCGGCGGGCGTCCCCAGTCCCTGCGCAAGCTTCGTATTGACCACCAGAGCCACGCCCGCAAAGCCGATCAGCAGACCCGTCCATTGGCGCGCCGTCACACGCTCCCCCAGGAAAGGTCCGGCCAGAAACGCGGTCAGAAGCGGCTGCAGGCCTGCCATGAGCGCCGAAACGCCGGCCTCCACTCCCACCGAAAGCGCCGCGAACGTGGCTCCCAGATAGCCGGCGTGAACGAAAACGCCCCCGATGGCGATGTTCCGCAATTCCGCGCCACGCGGCCATGGCGCGCCTGCCGCCAGCGCCAGCACGCCCAGAAGGGCAATCACGATCAGAAAGCGAATCAGCAGGAACGTGAACGGCCCCGCATAGGGCAGGCCATATTTGCCGGCGATGAAGCCGGTCGACCAGAACAGGACGAAAAGGGCTTGCAGCCCGAGCTGAGCAGAACCGCTTCCCTGCGTCCCGGCTGCGGATCGTTCTGTCTGCCTCATTCCATGACCCGCAATTCCAATCCCGAAGGTGCTTTACTTGAGGGGCTTTCGCCTGCCAAATCGACGAAAGGCGCAGATCATCCTTTGTGTCAGATCAAAGTTGACCGGCGTCCGGATACAATAGCGTCGAGGTGAGGAAACCCGTTCCGCATGCGCATTGCATTCCTGTCCGACATTCACGGAAACCGCGAGGCGCTCGACGCCGTATTGCGCCATGCCGGACGTCACGCGGACCGACTGGTCTTTCTGGGCGACCTCGTAGGGTATGGGGCCGACCCGGTCTATGTGGTGGACAAGATAGCAGACGAAGTCGGCAAGGGGGCGCTGTCGCTGCTTGGCAATCATGACGCCGCAGCCGCAACCGGCTCCGTGGAAGGCATGAACGAATACGCCAGCGCTGCGATAGAATGGACCCACCACGAGCTGGATCCGGCCTCGCGCGCATTCCTGATCGAAATGCCGATGTCCATCGAAGACGAGGACCGGCTTTACGTCCATTCGGAAGCGTCATCGCCACGCAGCTGGCAGTACATTACCGACGCAGGCTCGGCCGAGCGTAGCCTGCGCTCGACCGCGAAACGACTGACCTTCTGCGGTCACGTTCACAAACCCCAGCTCTATCACATGACGCCGATGAAGCCGCCCGTGCGGTTCCTGCCGCAGCCCGGCATCGGCGCTCCGCTTGTCGGCAATCGCAAATGGCTCGCCGTGCAGGGTGCTGTCGGCCAACCGCGCGATCAAAATCCGGCAGCGGCCTATTCGGTTCTCGACACGACCCGCAACGAACTCACCTATTTTCGCGTCCCCTACGATATCGAGACCACGGCGGCCAAGATTCATGCGGCGGGCCTGCCGAAAATTCTTGCCGCACGCCTTTTCATCGGACGATAGGACCTTTCTCCATGGCGCGCGAAGCCCTTCAAACCGGCTCGACGATTGACGGCTTCCTGATCGGAGAAAAGCTGCACACCGGCGGCATGGCGACGTTGTGGAGCGTCACGCATCCCGACATCGCGGTCCCGATCGTCATGAAGGTTCCGATGATCATGGACGGCGACGACGCCACCGTGATCGTCGGCTTCGAAATGGAGATGATGCTGCTGCCGCGCCTCACAGGCGTGCATGTTCCGAAATATTTCGCGGTCGGCGATTATGCGCGCCAGCCCTACGTAGTCATGGAGCAGATCGACGGCGATTCGCTCCTGCCGCTGCTCGACAAGTCGCCGCTGCCGATCTCCGAAGTTCACGCGCTCGCATCCAGGGTCGCCACAGCGCTGGTGGACCTGCACAAGCAGAACGTCATCCATTTCGACATCAAGCCGTCGAACATCATGCTGCGGAAATCGGGCGAGGCGGTCTTCATCGACTTCGGCCTTTCGCGCCATTTGCAGCTTCCGGATCTGCTGGAAGAAGAATTTCATGTGCCCATGGGTACAGGCCCCTACATTGCACCCGAACAGGTTCTGCAGAATCGCACGGATTTCCGGTCTGACATCTATTCGCTCGGCGTGATTCTTTATCACCTGACGACAGGTGAAAGGCCTTTCGGCTTCCCGCAGAATGTACGTGGATTGCGCAGACGTCTGTGGCGAGACCCAGTCCCGCCGCGCAAACACAATCCGGAAACTCCGCCCTGGCTGCAGGAGATCATCCTTCGCTGCCTTGAGACCGATCCCGGCAAACGCTACCCTACGGCAGCACAGCTTCTTTTCGATCTTCAGCACCCCGGCGAAGTCAAGCTCACCGAGCGCGCAGAACGCCTCGAGCGCGACGGATTTTTCACCGTCACGAAACGGCGCTTCGGATGGGCCGGCACACAAGGCTCGCCCAGACAACCCGAGGTCGTCGCCGCCACCAGCGCTCCCATCGTCATGGCCGCCGTCGACCTGACCGACGGAATGGAGCAGCTCGCAGAGACATTGCGAATCCACGTGCAGCGCGTGCTGGCGACCGTTCCGGGCGTGCGCCTCGCCTGCGTGAACGTCCTTCGTCAGAACCGTGTCGGGATCAACTATTCACTCGACGAGGAAGGCCGCAACATCCACGTCCAGCGCCTCGTCGAACTGAAGGACTGGGCGCGCCCGCTCAATCTGGATCGCGAACATGTAACCTTCCACGTCCTCGAACATACGGATGCAGCGGCCTCGCTGATCGAATATGCGCGCAGCAATCACGTCGATCATATCCTGATCGGCGCGCGCGGAGCGGGCGGACTTCGCAGGTACCTCGGCAGCGTCTCCTCGCAGGTCGTTGCGGAAGCGCCCTGCACGGTGACGGTCGTTCGCGTCGGACAATCCGAAACAGAACTGGTGGACTAGGTTTTGTCTGCGCGGCTTGCCCGACTGCCTACCTTGCGCGCCCGTAGCGCGCTTCCAGATAGTCGAACAAGGCGCGCGCAATTTGCGCCTCTCCGCCTTCGGGACGAGCGGGCTTCGTGGTTGGATTCCATGCGTAAATGTCGAAATGCGCCCAGCTCTTGGTGCGCGTCACGAATCGCCGCAGGAACATGGCGGCCGTGATGGAACCCGCAAACGGCCCCGCCGAAACGTTATTGAGATCGGAGATCTTGCCGTCGATCAGCGCGTCATAGGGCTCCCACAAAGGCAGGCGCCACATTGGGTCGCGAACCGCCATCCCGTGTTTCTGGATGTCCGCCGCGAAAGTCTCATCCGTCGCATAGAGCGGCGGCAAATCCGGACCGAGCGCCACGCGGGCCGCGCCCGTCAGGGTCGCCATATCGACCAGAAGCTCGGGGGATTCTTCATCGGCGAGCGCAAGCGCATCGGCCAGAATGAGTCGGCCTTCCGCATCCGTATTGCCGATTTCCACCGTCAGGCCCTTGCGGCTGCGATAGATGTCGCCGGGCCTGAACGAGTCGCCCGACACCGAATTCTCCACGATCGGCAACAACACGCGCAGTCTCACATTCAACCGCGCGTCCATGATCATGCGCGCAAGCCCAAGCACGGTCGCCGCGCCCGCCATGTCCTTCTTCATGAGCAGCATGGCGCTTGAAGGCTTGATATCGAGACCGCCCGTGTCAAAGCAAACGCCCTTGCCTACCAGCGTGATCTTAGGAGCGCGCGCTGCTCCCCAGGTGATGTCCACGAGGCGCGGTTGCTGGGAGGCCGCTCGTCCCACAGCATGAATCAACGGAAAGTTCTGCCGCAGCAATGCTGGGCCGCGGATGACTTTTGCTTTCGCGCGATACGATTTGGTGACAGAAAGCGCCGCCTTCTCCAGTGCGTCCGGGCCCATGTCGTTGGCCGGCGTATTGACGAGATCGCGCGTGAGCCAGACGGAGCTTGCAATGCGCTCGATGCGCTTGGCGTCCAGGCCCTTGGGACAAACAAGTTGCGGGAAAACAACAGACGACTTCTTGTATCGCCCGAACCGGTAGGAGGCCAAAGCCCAGCCCAATGCGGCCAGTTCCAACGCCCGCGCGCCGCCGGGCGGTTCATTGGCGAACCTGTACGTCCCCGCCGGAAGCGTCGTCACCAGCTTGCCGGCCAGCATCGGATCGCGGAAGTTTGCGTCCTCAGCCTCAACTCCCATCAACACACACCCGATGGCTCCATCACCCTCAGGCGTGATCAGGATTCGCCCTGCACCCGGCGCGAACCCGGACTGCTCGGCAAAAGCGCGGCCAGCCGACGGAAGCTTCTGCCGCAGGTCGTCCCACGAGCCTCTCGACACGAACCAGATCGGGATCGCTTTCGAAGCAGCGGACAGAAGGATCGGCATGGAAACCCCGGCTCGGAATCAACGACCCCACCATTAACACTCTATTAGGGTTAACGCTTTATTTCTGATGCCATCGTGACTGCCGTTCCGGCGATCAAAGGCTGCCATGAGCGCGTTTCAGCTTCACCAGACAACCAAACGTCTGTTTCGCGCCGCTTGCGCCGCGACGCTTATCGTGGCGGCCGGGACTCTGGCCGGCTGCGCGAAATTGAACGACGTCACCGGTTCAATCCGTTCGCCATCGAGCGAATTGCCGAAAAGCGAATCGGGCGTTCGCGCTTTTGCTGAACAATGGGGCGAAAAGTACCGCGCCAATCCAACAGACAAGACTGCAGGGCTCAACTACGCGAAGGCCCTTCGCGCCCTGACGCAATATTCGCAGGCCGTCGCGGTGCTCGAAAATCTTGCCATTCGCAACGCAAGCGACCTCGATGTTCTCGCGGCCTACGGAAAAGCGCTGGCGGACGCCGGTCGCCTTCAGGAAGCCGCTGAAGTTCTGTCGAAAGCCCACACGCCGGATCGGCCCAACTGGTCGGTTCTGTCCTCCCAGGGCGCTGTCGCAGATCAGCTCGGCGATAACGCCGCCGCCCAGCGGTTCTATCTCTCGGCGCTCAAGATCGTGCCCGGCGAGCCCGGCGTCATGTCCAACCTGGGACTCTCCTACGCCCTGTCGAAGCAACTCCCGCTTGCCGAAAAGACCCTCCGCGAAGCGGCCGGAAATCCGCGCGCCGATCAGCGCGTCCGGCAGAACCTCGCGCTCGTTCTCGGTCTGCAAGGCAAATTCGAAGAAGCAGAAGCGCTGGCGCGCCGCGATCTCTCGGCCGAGGACGCCGCAGCAAACATCGCTGGCCTGCGCAAGATGATTGCCCAGTCGAATACCTGGCGACAGATCCAACAGCCGCAGAAGCCCACGGGCGCCGCTCAACGTCGCGGATAATTTCTCCAAACCTGAAACAGGAAGGCCGGCAGCCACCAAGCTGCCGGCCTTCCTGCATTTCGACCTCCTGGGACTGCGCTACTGCTGGGCGGCCATGATCTGAATGATCGCTGGCGTCATGATGACGGCGAACAGCACGGGCAGGAAGAAAATGATCATCGGAACCGTCAGCTTCGGCGGCAAGGCAGCTGCCTTCTTCTCGGCTTCAAGCATACGATTGTCGCGACTTTCCTGCGACACGACACGCAACGCGGTTCCAAGCGGAGTTCCATAGCGCTCGGCCTGAATCAGAACCGTCACGATCTGACGGATAGAATCCAGACCGGTTCGAAGTCCAAAATTCTCATAGGCGATACGCCGATCCGGCAAGAAGGAAAGCTCCGCTGTTGTCAGCGTCAATTCCTCCGCGAGCGGCACCGAGGCGCTGCCGATTTCCTGACTGACCTTGCGAAAAGCATGCTCGATCGACATGCCGGATTCCACGCAAATGAGCAGAAGATCGAGCGCGTCAGGGAACGCCCGCCTCATGGATTGCTGACGCTTCTGAATTGTATTCTTCAGAAACACCTCGGGCACCTTGATGCCCGCATAGGCAGCGCCGATCGAAATCGCCAGCTTCATCGTGAACGCATAATCCACTACGCCCAGAATGAAGACGTAGAATGCTGTAATCAGGAACAGCGCAATCGGCATCACCAGCCGGAAGAACAAAAATGCGATTTCCGCCTGCTGGCCTCTGAAGCCGGCCTGGGCCAATTGCATCTTTGCGTCTTCGGTTCCGAGCCACTTCGTCAGGCTGAACTGCTCGACGATCTGCTTCATGAAGGCCTTGGGCTCGGTCCTCAGACTCGCCTTGCCCGAGCCTTTCGACTGCGCCAGCTTCTCACGTTCACGTGTGCGAATCCGGTCCCGTTCCAGCGCAGCGCTCTTCATGCGCCGCGACAATGTATCCGAATCCAGCAGCGGCATCGCAACGGTCAGTACCGTAGCCGCCGCCGCGAGCGCAACAAGAACGCTCAGGATAAACTGAGGGTCGTCCAGTCTTTCGAGGATGATTTCGAACATATGCGTTCACCCTCACATATCGAACGCGATCATCTTCTTCATCGACATGATGCCGATGAACATCCAGAAGCCGCAGACCGCAAGCACCATGCGTCCGGTGGACGTGATCCACAAGAGCTCGATATATTTCGGGCTAGAAACGTAGACGAGAGTGCCGACGATGAAAGGAAGAGATCCGATGATGCCCGCTGAGGCCTTGGCTTCGGCTGACATGGCCTTGACCTTGATCTGCATCTTCTTGCGTTCGCGCAGCACCCGCGAAAGATTGCCCAAGGCTTCGGACAGATTGCCGCCCGCCTTCTGCTGAATGCTGATGACGATCGAAAAGAAGTTCGCTTCGGGGATCGGCACTCGATCCACGATACGTTCGATGGATTCACTGATCGACAGACCAAGACTCTGCGTCTCCACGATCAGGCGGAATTCGGTCTTCACCGGTTCAGATGCTTCCGATGCGATGATTCGCAAGCAATCGCCCAACGGAAGTCCCGCCTTGATGCCACGGATGATGACGTCGACGGCGTTCGGAAACTCTTCAAGAAACTGCTTCAGCCGACGCTTGCAGAGATATGACAGAACCCAGTTGGGCAAACCCAGCCCGCCCACGAGCGCACCCGGTATCAGGTAAACCGGTGAAGCTGTAATGAAGAAGAGCAAGAAGGCGCCCATTAGCGCACCGCCCGCCGAAGCAAGGTAGAATTGTTGCTTCGAAATTGCCAACCCAGCCTAGCCGATCCGCGTTTCGAGTGTTCTGCGCTTCTTCTTGCCCTTTTCCTCAACCTCCTTGAGGCTGTCGGCGATCTGCTTTCGGCGGCTGGCCGCATCCTGATTGCGGTCGCCGACACGCTTGACGCCGACGCTGACGCTAAGCGTCTTCTTGCGTTTCTCGGCCTGTGCTTCGCCAGAGACAAGCGGATATACGAATACGTACAGGACTCCACCAACCGCCACCATGACGAAGATTGGAATCAGAAGCGCTTCCATCTCATATGTTCCGATTCAAACCGAGGATCAACGCGGCGCCTGCTTGTCTTCCGACGCATCGAGTGCGCGCGCAAGCCGCTGCTCTTCGCCGTAGTAACGTGCGCGTTCCCAGAAGCGCGGCCGTCCGATGCCGGTCGAACGGTGACGCCCGATCAGCTTGCCGTTCTGATCTTCGCCGACAATGTCGTAGATGAACAGATCCTGCGTAATCACGACGTCGCCTTCGAGACCCAGAACTTCGGTGACGTGCGTGATGCGACGAGACCCGTCGCGCAGACGCGCCGCCTGAATGATGACGTCGACCGAAGAAACGATCATTTCGCGAATGGTTCTGGTCGGCAGCGAAAAGCCGCCCATGGTAATCATTGATTCAAGACGGCTGAGAGCTTCGCGGGGCGAGTTGGCGTGCAATGTGCCCATCGAGCCGTCGTGGCCCGTATTCATGGCCTGGAGCAGGTCGAACGCTTCCGGTCCGCGGACTTCGCCGACGATGATGCGTTCAGGTCGCATACGCAGGCAGTTCTTGACGAGATCACGCATCGTGATCGCGCCGGTGCCTTCGAGGTTCGGCGGGCGCGTTTCGAGACGAACCACATGCGCCTGCTGGAGCTGCAACTCCGCGGCGTCCTCGCAGGTGATGACGCGTTCATCATCATCAATGTAATTTGTCATGCAATTCAGAAGCGTCGTCTTGCCCGAACCGGTACCTCCGGAGATCAGGATGTTGCATCGGACACGGCCGATGATCTTCAGGATTTCGGCGCCCTCCGGAGAAATCGATCCGAATTTGCAAAGCTGGTCGAGCGTCAGCTTTTCCTTGCGGAACTTACGAATCGTCAGTGCAGGCCCATCCAGCGCCAAAGGCGGCGCGATGACGTTCACGCGGGAGCCGTCGGCGAGACGCGCGTCGCATATCGGCGAGGAATCGTCGACGCGGCGACCGACCTGGCTCACGATGCGCTGGCAGATGTTCATGAGCTGCGCATTGTCACGGAAGCGAATATTGGTGAGCTGGATCTTGCCGCTGACTTCGATGAAGGTGCGGGTTGCGCCATTGACCATGATGTCCGCGATGTCGTCGCGGTTGAGCAGAGGCTCCAGAGGCCCGTAGCCCAGCACGTCGTTGCAGATGTCCTCCAGCAGGTCTTCCTGCTCGGAAATGGACATGACGACGTTCTTGATC
Source organism: Beijerinckiaceae bacterium (assembly GCA_947475995.1). GTDB lineage: Bacteria > Pseudomonadota > Alphaproteobacteria > Rhizobiales > Beijerinckiaceae > Terripilifer. The sequence goes on from CANJNI010000020.1 coordinate 72,729, forward strand.
GAAATGATTTCGTTGACGATGTCGCGGATTTCCTCGCGCGCATTGTCAGGGTCCAGTTTCGATAGCTGCGAAAGATCGATGGCTTCGATCAACGCGCCGAAGATCATGCTTTTTGTGATGTAATAGTCGTCTGAGCGTCGCGCTTCTGGCGCGGGCTGGGGCGCATGCATGGACGACACGGGCGCAGGGGCGCTGGCCGGCGCGCTGACGGAAGCTTTCGCTTCAGAGGGCTGCGCGGCGGCAGCAGGCTTCGCAGCCGGTGCGCCGCATCCGAAACTCGCTCTTTTGCCGAACATCGTTTTGCCTTCTCGTATGCTTACTATTGCCAGATGGACGGACTAGGACGCTTTCTTGCGTCCGAGCCTCTGCAGGATTGGCTCCAGCAGACTTTTCTTCGCCTTGCGGATTTCGGAGCGGCCCGTCATGACGCGCGCCATTTCGCTGAAGGACGCCGCAATCGGGCTCGACGCTTCCACTTCGGCAATCATCTGCCCGTTATTGGCCGCCGTTCCGAACAGCTTCGGATCGAACGGAATGACAATCGCCGGGTCGACCTCGATCGCCTTGGCGAAATCCGCCACGCTGATTTCGGGCCGCTTCTGCACGCCCACGCAGTTCATGATGAGCTTCGGCTTCGAGTCGTTGGGGCGCGCCGCGCGGAGATTGTCGAAGAGGTTCTTCGCATTGCGCAGGTTTGCCAGATCCGGCGAGGCCACGATGAGAACCTCGTCTGCCGCCACCAGCATCCGTCGGCTCCAGGCCGACCACATGTGCGGCACGTCGAGGACGATCACCGGCACGGTCGCGCGCAGCACATCGATAATAGTGTCGAAGCTCGTCTCGTTGAAATCATACATGCGGTCGAGCGCAGCTGGCGCGGCCAGCAGGCTGAGCTTCTCGCTGCACTTGGACAGTAGCCTGTCGAGCATGGCGGCGTCGAGACGATCAGGCGCGAAGACCGCTTCGGCGATTCCTTGCGGCGGGTCCTGATTGAAGTCGAGACCGGCCGTTCCGAAGCCCAGATCAAGATCCGCAACCACGGTCGCCAGATCGAGATCGCGGGCAGTAGACCATGCCAGATTATGCGCGATGGTCGATGCGCCGACGCCGCCTTTGGCGCCGGCCACTGCGATCACACGCCCAACCGGCTCTGCGCCCGGCGTCGAATAGAGTTCAGACATGGCGCGAATGAACGTCACCACATCGAACGGGGCGACCAGATATTCGCTGACGCCGCGCGCCATCAGTTCGCGGTACAGCGCGATGTCATTGAGACGACCGGCGACAATCACCTTCGTGCCGGAATCGCAAAATTCCGAAAGTTCGTCGAGGCTCTGCAGCAACTCGGCCCTGTTGGAGGTCGATTCGATGACGATCACATTCGGTGTCGGCGCAGTCCTGTAGGTTTCAACAGCCGCCGGCCCTCCACCCATGTGGACTTTCACATGGGCCTTGCTCATGCGGCGGTCAGCCATCGCATCATTGACGATCGCGGCCGTCGTGGACGTTTCGCAGAACGCCTGGATCGACACGCGCGGAACCGGCGCGATCTGGACGCTCGGGTCGGCTTCCTGCGACTGGTCGATTACCTGCATGTCATGGTCAGACATTAGTTACCCCCCGCCTGACCGATGTTCGTGTTCTGCGTCTTCCAGGACGTGCCCGGCTCGGCGCCATTGCGAACGTTCTTGATGGCGCGGATGCGCATCTGGACATCGCTCGTGGATTCGCCGCGCGGCGTCACGAGATCGCGCGGATCGGCGACCATCAGCGCCAGATTCTGCTGCGTCGAACATCCGTGATTCCAGTAAGGCCGGTTCTCCCACGTCTCCACGCTCGAGCCGGAAGCAAGGTCTGCAGGCCATTCGCCGCAACGGCTCGCCACGCGGGCCTGCATCCCCAGATAGGAGAGGCGGATCGGCGAGGCCTGAAGCGGATCCTGAACCGCATAGGAGCCGACCTGAACCGGCGTGCGCGCGCCGCCGGCTGCGAGTTCGCGGCGCACGGCGTCGAGCGCCGCGCCTCCGTCGGTACGCCCGCCGCGAGGGACCAGGATCGCAATCGGACCACGGCCGCGCTCGTTATAACCCGCAGCGAATTCGCGGATGCGCATGGCGCTGCTCGAGTCGAGACGATTTCCGGTGACGAAGACGTCAGTCGTGATCGGCTTTTCGTTCAGGACGATCGGGTGACGCTCGCGATAATCGTCGGGCACGATGGAGCCCGTCGCCATGCGGTCGGGGCCGCAGCCCGCCAGTTGAACTGCGCAGGCCAGCAGGGCCGCGCGCAGCGCCCAGGCGCCAGCGCTGTGCTTGCGATCTGCAGTTTTCGACTGAAACATGTTTTCACTCTCTAACAATGTCGTGACGCGGTCAGTCGTTGATGAAACCGACGCGGCCCTTGAAGCCCTGAACAACCTGCGGATGGCTCGTGGTCGAATAGAGCCGGTTGACGCGACCCAGCAGGAGCGCCTGCGGATCAGTCGCGTCCGTGAACCCGTCGGTCGGCTTGGCGATCTGCGAGCCGGCCACCGGCTTCACAATGTAAGGCGTGACCATGATCATGAGTTCGGACTCATCGCGCTGGTAGTCGCGCGACCGGAAGACCGTCCCGAGAATCGGCAGGTTCATCAGCCCGGGGACGCCGTTGATGACGGCGCGCGACTTGGACTGGATGAGGCCCGCCGACACGATGGAGCCGCCCGAAGGGAGTTCGACGCTCGTCTCGTTCTTGCGCGTACGGAAAGCCGGAACGTTCACGGAGGCGGAGGCCGCCGTGCTGGAGAAGTTGATCGTCGTCGTCGGATCGACTTCTGTCACTTCCGTCGCGACGCGCAGCAGGATGCGGCCTTCGGCCAGAACGACCGGTGTGAAGTTGAGGCTGACGCCATATTGCTTGAACGTCATGCCGATGGAGCAGCTGCCGCCCGTACAGGTCTGGCTGGTCGGCACCGGCAACTCGCCGCCGGCAGTGAACTTTGCGTTTTCGCCGGAGATTGCTGTCACATTCGGTTCGGCCAGAATGCGCGCCACGCCGGCGCGCTCGAAGGCCTTGAGCTGCCCGGCGAGGCCGTTCAGCGTCGTGTTGGAGCTGAGATCGTCAATGGCGCCGAGCTTCGTTGAGCCCTGCGTCAATTGCTGCAGGTTCAGGGTCAGCGGATTTTGCTGCGTGAAGGAACCCCACGAGCCGCGCGCGACCGTATCGGTGACGCCGAGCTGCTTCATCACCTGCCGCTGGATTTCCGCGATGGTGACTTTCAGCATCACCCCGCATTCACCGGATGACGCAATAATTTAATGCGCTGGACGCACGATTCAGCTATATTTTGCAGGTATTTCTTCGCATTTGGAGGGCTCCCTGATGACGCACCCGGCGGGTGAATCGAACGATGGGTCTCTCCGGGTCGATTTCGACC
>CANJNI010000021.1 GCA_947475995.1 Beijerinckiaceae bacterium
AGAACCGCATCGGTGATTGTTGAAACCAGGTCCGGCGATACCTCGAGCCCATAAAGCTCTAGCAGATGGCCCTGAATCTCACGGACCGTCATGCCCCTGGCGTACATCGACACGATCTTCTCGTCGAAGCCCGGAAATCGCCGCTGATCCAGCGCTATCAGCGGCGATTTCCGGGCTTCACCGAATGCAGGGACGCGAACATCGCGGCGGAGATCAGGATCACCTTGCCCCGGCTCGCATCGCGCAGGCCGCCCTGCAGGACGATGCCGCGAAACACCAGTTCCTCGGAAAAGCCGACGAGGATCATCGTCACGATGACCACCAGCACCAGCCCGGAGGCCACGACCTTGCCGGTCGTGAACGCCAGATAGAACAGCACCGCCATGAGGGCGAAATTCGGCGTCAGCCAGACCAGTCCGCGCCAGTCGATCGGCCCGAAGCCGCAGTGCCAGTGGCCGAAAATGCGCCGCGCCATGACGATCGCATAAAGGCTCATGGCGATTTCGAAGAAGACCAGCACATAGACCATGTTCGGCTCGGGATAACGCATGCCGAACACGCGCCCCGCCGTGAACATGCCGACCGCCATGATGGCGATGTAGCCGAGCGCCGCCCAAAGGGCTGGTTTCAGGAATTTCTGCTGGTCCATCGGCTCGGCCTCAAATGACTTCATTTTAAATGCCGCGATTTGAACTTGCAGAAGTCCCGCGGTCCGAACAATACAGTCAGGTTAGCCTGCGCCATTCAGGCCCGAAAGCCCGTCAGGAGCCCGCCCTTGTCCGCCAGCCTTCACATCTACGGGATCAAGAACTGCGACACGATGAAGAAGGCGCGGGTGTTTCTCGACGCGCGCGGGCTGGCCTATGTGTTTCATGATTACAAGACCGAGGGCGTTACGCCCGAAAAGCTGAAGGACTGGGCCTCGCGCGTCGGCTGGGAGGTTCTGCTGAACCGCGCGGGCACGACCTTTCGCAAGCTGCCCGACGCCGACCGGCAGGATCTGACGGAACAGAAGGCGATCGGGCTGATGTGTCAGCAGCCCTCGCTCATCAAGCGCCCGGTGCTGGAGACGGGCGGGGCGCTGCTGGTGGGCTTCAAACCTGCGGAATATGAGCGGATCGGCTGACGCCGGGCTTTGAGGCTCTGCAACGGTCCGAGCAATATTTCACCTGCTCCCAGTCGCGCGCCCATTTCTTGCGCCACGCAAAAGGCCGCGCGCAGGCGGCGCAGATTTTCGTCGGCAGATCGGCCTTGCGGATCATGCGGGGCAAATAAAGCTCCTTCGCTGCTTCTTACGCACAAGCCCGCCGGCGGATCGCCTTTGGGTAAAGGCCGTCCTTGTGGGGTTCGGGTTGCGACCGCAGATTGCGTGCTGCAACGGAGGCCCGCATGGCTGGCAAGATCCGCATCGGCGTGGGCGGCTGGACCTTCGCGCCTTGGCGCGGGACGTTTTTTCCCAAGGGCGTGACGCAGAAGCAGGAGCTTGCCTATGCGAGCGCGCATCTGACGTCGATTGAAGTGAACGGCACCTATTACGGCACGATCAAGCGCGACAGCTTTCGCGCCTGGCGCGACGAGACGCCGGATGATTTCGTGTTTTCGCTGAAAGCGCCGCGCTTCGCCACCAACCGGCGCGTGCTGGCGGTGGCGGGGGATTCCATCGCGCGCTTTCTGGATTCAGGCGTGCTCGACCTTGGCGACAAGCTGGGGCCAATCAACTGGCAGTTCATGCCCACGAAGAAGTTCGACGCGGAGGACTTTGCGGCGTTCCTCGCCCTGCTGCCGAAAAGCGCCGGCGGAAAGAAGCTGCGTCACGCCGTCGAGGTGCGGCACGAAAGCTTCGCCTGCGCGGAGTTCGTGAAGCTGGCGGCGAGCCACAAGGTCGCCATTGCGGTTGAGGGAGACTCAAGGTTTCCGATCATCGCCGACGCCACGGCGGATTTCATCTACGCGCGCATCATGGGCACGGGCGAAAACGAAGCGTTGGGTTACGGCAAGAAGGCGCTCGACCTGTGGGCGAAGCGCGCGCGCCAATGGGCGAAAGGCGAGGGGGCGGAAGGACTGCCTATGCAGCTTCCCTTCAAGCCGCGCAAAAGCGGTCGCGATGTCTTTCTTTACGTCATCAGCGGCCACAAGGAGAAAAACCCCGCGGCCGCGATGGCGTTGATCGAGCGTGTGAAAGAGGTATGACGACTCCCACGCCGCGCTCTTTCGGACTACATTGTCCCCATGGCTTCGCGCATTTATCTCGACCACAACGCCACCGCGCCGCTGCGTCCGTCCGCCCGGGATGCGATGCTGGCGGCGCTGGACATTGTGGGGAACCCGTCGTCGATCCATGCCGACGGTCGTGCGGCGCGGGGGATTGTCGAAGCTGCGCGGGCGCAGGTGGCGGCGCTGGTGGGCGCGTCGCCGCGCCATGTTTTTTTCACTTCCGGCGGCACCGAGGCCGCCTGTCTGGCGCTGACGCCCAGCATGATGGTCGAGAGGCGGCCGGTCGAGCGCCTGCTCATCGCAGCGGGCGAGCATGCCTGTGTGCTCGCCGGCCATCGCTTTCCTGCCGGGCGCGCCGGGATGGTGGGGCTGACGCCCGATGGAGTGCTGGATCTTGCGAGCCTGCGCGCCGCACTCGGCGGGCCGGGCGTTCCGGTTCTGGCCCTGCAGGCCGCCAATAACGAGACTGGCGTCCTGCAACCGGTCGCCGAGGCGGCGGCGCTGGTCCATGAGGCCGGCGGCGCGCTGATCTGTGACGCTGTTCAGGCTTTGGGCCGTATCTCCTGCAAAATCGGAGACCTGGGGGCGGACGCTCTCTTGCTGTCCGGGCATAAATTCGGCGGGCCCAAGGGGGTCGGCGCACTGGTCATCAACCCGGACAGACACCATATCGGCGAAAGTCTGGTTCGTGGAGGCGGGCAGGAGCGCGGGTGGCGCGGAGGGACCGAGAACGTCGCCTGTATTGCGGGGTTTGGAGCCGCCGCCGTGGAAGCTGCCGGGCAGATGGAGGCCGAGTCGGAGCGTCAAAGGGCGCTGCGCGATGGTTTCGAGGCCCGGCTGCGGTCGCTGTTCCCGGAGGTCACACTGTTCGGGGAGGGAGCGCCCCGCTTGCCGAATACGACGGCCTTCGGATTGGCGGACGTGAAGGCCGAGACCTTGCTGATCGCGCTGGATCTGGCGGGCGTGTCGGTCTCCTCGGGCTCTGCCTGTTCGTCCGGCAAGGTGAAGGCATCCCATGTTCTCACCGCCATGGGGGTTGCGCCCGAACTGGCGGCGGGGGCCATCCGGGTCAGCCTGGGGTGGAATTCGACCGAAGGAGATATCGAAGGGCTTTGCGGAGCGCTCGAAAAGGCCGTAAGCAACATCCGGAAGAGGCGGGACCGTTCCGCTGCATGAATTCAAGTGATCGGGCCGGGCATCCGGTTCGTAAACCCTGAACCAGCGGTCCTTGAAACCGCCAAGGTAAGGAGAGGCATAATGGCGGCCGTGCAGGAGACGGTCGACAAGGTCAAATCGATCGATGTCGACGCGTACAAGTACGGATTCGTGACGGATATCGAATCCGAACGGTCCGCAAAGGGCCTGAGTGAAGAGACCGTCCGATTCATCTCGGCGAAGAAGAACGAGCCGGCCTGGCTGACCGAGTGGCGTCTCGACGCCTATCGGCGCTGGACGACCATGCGCGAGCCGAACTGGGCTCGGGTTCACTATCCGAAGATCGAGTATCAGGACCTCTATTACTACGCCGCCCCCAAGAGCGCGGCGGGGCCGAAGTCGCTCGACGAAGTCGACCCGGAGCTGCTGCGGACCTACGAGAAACTGGGCATCCCGCTGCGCGAGCGCGAGATACTGGCGGGCGTTCAGGGCGCCGGGACGCGCGTGGCGGTCGACGCCGTGTTCGATTCCGTTTCGGTCGCCACGACCTTCAAGGCCGAACTCGCCAAGGCGGGCGTGATCTTCTGTCCGATTTCCGAGGCGGTGCATTCGCATCCCGAGCTGGTGCAGAAGTATCTCGGCTCCGTGGTGCCGGTGACGGACAATTATTTCGCCACGCTCAACAGCGCGGTCTTCTCGGACGGTTCGTTCGTCTACATTCCGCCGGGCGTTCGCTGCCCGATGGAATTGTCGACCTATTTCCGCATCAACGAGCAGAACACCGGCCAGTTCGAGCGCACGCTCATCATCGCCGACAAGGGCTCCTACGTTTCGTATCTGGAAGGCTGCACGGCCCCCAAGCGCGACGAGAACCAGCTTCACGCGGCCGTCGTCGAACTGGTGACGCTGGACGACGCCGAAATCAAATATTCGACCGTCCAGAACTGGTATCCGGGCGACAGCGAAGGCAGGGGCGGCATCTACAATTTCGTCACCAAGCGCGGCGACTGTCGCGGCGCGCGGTCGAAGATTTCTTGGACGCAGGTCGAAACCGGATCGGCCATCACCTGGAAATATCCGTCCTGCATCCTGCGCGGCGACGAGAGCCGCGGCGAATTCTATTCGATCGCGATTTCGAACGGCCATCAGCAAGTCGATAGCGGTACCAAGATGCTGCATCTGGGCCGAAACACGTCGAGCCGCATCATCTCGAAGGGCATTTCGGCCGGCCAGTCGAACAATACCTACCGCGGGCAGGTGTTTGCGCATCGCAAGGCGTCGGGCGCGCGCAACTTCACGAACTGCGACTCGCTGCTGATCGGCAACCGGTGCGGGGCCCATACGGTGCCTTACGTCGAATCGCGCAATTCCAGCGCGCAATTCGAACACGAGGCCACCACGTCGAAAATCTCCGACGACCAGTTGTTCTACTGCATGCAGCGCGGCCTTTCGGCGGAGGAGGCGACAGCCCTCATCGTCAACGGCTTCGTGCGCGACGTGCTGCAACAATTGCCGATGGAATTCGCCGTCGAGGCGCAGAAGCTCATTTCGGTGAGCCTCGAGGGGAGCGTGGGCTAGAAGCCCGCGCCGCGAGATCAGGACCAGACATGCTCGAAATAATCGACCTTCACGCCGAAATCGACGGCAAGAAAATTCTCAACGGCTTTTCGCTGACCGTGAAGGACGGCGAAGTCGCGGCCATCATGGGGCCGAACGGCTCCGGCAAATCGACCCTCGCCTATGTGGTGGCGGGCCGCGCCGGCTATGAAGTGACGGGCGGCGATGTTCGGCTCAATGGCAAAAGCCTTCTGGACACGGGCGCGCATGAACGCGCAGCCGCCGGGTTTTTCCTGGCCTTCCAGTATCCGCTCGAAATCCCGGGCGTCACCACGATGACGTTCCTCAAGGCCGCGATCAACGCGCAGCGCAAGCAGCGTGGAGAGGCGGAACTTTCGACTCCGGACTTCATGAAGAAGGTGCGCGCCGCCGCCGCGAAGCTCGGCGTTCGCGACGAGATGCTGCGCCGCGCGCTGAATGTCGGATTTTCCGGCGGCGAAAAAAAGCGTCTCGAAATTCTTCAGATGGTCCTTCTTGAACCGTCCTTCGCGATCCTCGACGAAACCGATTCCGGTCTCGACATCGACGCCTTGCGCATTGTGGGCGACGGGGTGAATTCGCTGCGCTCGAAGGACCGAGGCTTCCTGGTCATCACGCACTACCAGCGCCTGCTGGATCATATCGTGCCGGACACCGTGCATGTGCAGTCGCAGGGCCGCATCGTGAAAAGCGGCGGGCCGGAACTGGCGCACGAACTCGAAAAGAACGGATATCGCGATTATGTCGCCGCAGCAGAGTGAAGGCGCCGCGCGGCCTGTTGCGGAACCGGTCGGGGCTGTCATTTCGGTTCTGAGAAACGACGCCGAGAAGGCGCTAGCGGATCTTTTCGCGAACTCGCGCGCCCTGTTTGTCGGCTCTGCGGAGATCGCGCAGCGCCGCGAGGCCGCCTTCGCGCGTTTCTCGCGCCTCGGGCTTCCGAACCGCCGTGTAGAGAGCTGGCATTACACGGACCTGCGCGGCGCGTTCAAATCCGCCCTGCCGCTCGCCGCAATGCCGGACGCACAGGCGCGCGCCTCGGTTCGGGCGCGGATCGAGGCCTTGCGCGCCGCCGATACGCAGGCGGTCACGCGGCTCGTCGTGCTTGATGGCGTTTTCGAGGTCGAGCTGTCTTCCTCGCACCTGCCCGAGGGCCTGCGGGTGACGCCGACCTGCAACGCGCTGATTGCCGGGGATGCTTGCGCCGCGCGGGCTTTCGCGGCCGGAGACCTGGGGCAGGGCGATGCGGCCGTTGCGCTCAACGAAGCCTTTGCGACGGGCGGCGTCATCATTGAAGTGGCTGCCGGAGCGATGATCGATCATCCGGTGGAGATCGTCTTCCTTTCGTCGGGCCGCGCGGCTCATGCGATCTATTCGCGCTCGGCCCTTCTGGTCGGCGACGGCGGCGTCGTGCGCTTTTTCGAACGCCGGTTGACTCACGGTCAACAGCCGATCCAGCGGAATGAAACGTTGTTCGTCGATCTTGGCCAGAAGTCCATCGTGCGTCATGTTGCTGTCGCCGAACATGAGGCGAAGAGCGCCGTCGATGTAGCGACGACTCTGGTTTGCATGGCGGCGGACGCCGAATTCACCTCGACCTCCCTGCAATTTGGCGCAGGCTTGCGGCGTCGTCAGATATTCGCCCGCATGGACGGGCCGCACGCGCGCTGTTCGCTGCGTGGCGTCGGGCTGTTGCGCGGCGACGAACACAGCGACACCACCATCGTGATGGAACATGTGGCGCCCGGCTGCGAAAGCCGCGAGACGTTCAACCATATCGTCGACAACGACGCGACCGGCATCTTCCAGGGGAAAGTGACTGTTGCGGCGCAGGCGCAGAAGACCGACGGCAAGATGAAGTCGCGCGCCATCCTGCTTGCCGAGGGCGCGGCCATGTACAACAAGCCGGAGCTCGAGATTTTTGCCGATGACGTGACTTGCGGACATGGGGCGACCTGCGGTTCGCTCGACGACAATCAACTCTTCTATGTGCAGTCGCGCGGCATTCCCAAGGCGGAGGCCGAGGCGCTTCTGCTTGAAGGTTTCGCCGGCGAGGTTCTCGACGAGATTGGCAACGAGCAGACCCGCGATGCCCTGATGGACGAGGTGCGCGCGTGGCTCGCCCAGCGGGGACAGAAATGAACATTGCTGCCGCTCCCTATGATGTCATGAAGATCAGGCAGGATTTTCCGATCCTGTCGGAACGTCCTTACGGAAAGCCGCTCGTATATCTCGATAATGCCGCCTCGGCGCAGAAGCCCAGGCAGGTCATCAATCGCCTCGTTCACGCCTACGAGCATGAATATGCGAACGTTCATCGCGGCCTGCACTATCTGGCCAATGCGGCGACGGACGCCTTCGAGGCCGCGCGCGAATCCGTGCGGGCCTTTCTGAACGCCGGCTCCATTGATGAGATCATCTTCACGCGGTCAGCTACCGAGGCGATCAATCTGGTGGCCTCGTCCTTCGGACAGCAGCATATCGGCGCGGGCGACGAGATCGTTCTGTCGATCATGGAGCACCATTCCAACATTGTGCCCTGGCATTTCCATCGCGAGCGCAAGGGCGCGGTGCTCAAGTGGGTCGGCGTGGACGAGGACGGCAATTTCTCCATCGAGGAATTCGAGAGAGCCCTGACGCCGCGCACAAAGATCGTGGCGATCACGCATATGTCGAATGTCCTCGGCACCGTCACGCCGCTCAAGCAGATCATCGAGATCGCTCATGCGCGCGGGATTCCGGTGCTGGTGGACGGCTCGCAGGGCGCGGTGCATCTGGACGTCGACGTGCGGGCTCTCGACGTCGATTTCTACATCGTCACCGGCCACAAGCTGTACGGGCCGACCGGGATCGGGGCGCTGTACGGGAAGAAGAAATGGCTGGAGCAATTGCCGCCTTTTCTCGGCGGCGGCGAAATGATCGAGACGGTCACGATGGATCGCGTGACCTATAATCAGCCGCCGCATCGCTTCGAGGCCGGAACGCCCCCGATCGTTCAGGCGATCGGGCTTGGGGCCGCGCTCGACTACATGCGCGATATCGGCCGCGACAATATCCGGGCGCATGAAACGGCCCTTCTGCACTATGCGCAGGAGCAGCTGGGGCGGATGAATTCTATCCGCGTGTTCGGCCATGCGCCCGACAAGGGGGCCATCGTGGCCTTCGAGATGAAGGGCGCACATGCCCATGACGTGGCGACGGTGATCGACCGGTCGGGCGTGGCGGTGCGGGCCGGAACACATTGCGCCATGCCGCTTCTGCAGCGCTATGGCGTTACATCGACCTGCCGGGCGTCCTTCGCCCTGTACAATACGTTCGAGGAAGTCGACGCGCTCGTCGAGGCTTTGGCCAAGGCCGAAGCGCTGTTTAGCTGAGGATCGTCATGGCCGACACATCCGCGACGGAAACCAACGAAGTCCAGCCCAACACGCCGGACATTATCCCTCATTCGGCGATTCCGGCCGATGAACTTGACCAGCTCACCGAGGCGATCATCGGTGCGCTGAAGTCTGTCTATGATCCCGAGATCCCGTCGGACATCTACGAGCTGGGCCTCATCTACCGCATCGACATCGACGACAGCCGGTTCATAAATATCGACATGACGCTCACTGCTCCGGGCTGTCCGGTGGCGGGCGAAATGCCCAAGTGGGTCGAAGACGCCGTGAATGCGGTGCCGGGCGTGTCCGGCGCGAAGGTCACGATGGTGTTCGATCCGCCGTGGGACCAGAGCCGCATGTCGGATGAAGCGCGCGTTGCGCTCAATATGTGGTGAGCTCCTGTCTAACGGCGGGAATCATCTCTATATATAGACCCCGATGCCTTCGCCGGGCCTTTAACCCGGCTGATGGAGACCTCAATGGCTAACGCGAAGTCTCGCTTCAAGGTGATGTCGCTGACAGATGCTGCGGCGGACCGCGTGCGAAGCATCATGGAAAATGCGGACCATCCGGTCGCGGCCCTCAAGGTCGGCGTCAGGAACGGCGGCTGCGCCGGCATGTCCTACACGATGGAATGGGCCGACCAGATCGGCCCGATGGACGAAGTCGTGGAAGAGAAGGGGGTCAAGCTTCTGATCGACCCGAAGGCCGTCCTGTTCCTGCTGGGAACCCAGATGGACTTCCGCACGGACAAGCTGTCCTCGGGTTTCGTGTTCAACAACCCGAACCAGACTTCGGCCTGCGGCTGTGGCGAAAGCGTCGCCATCGAGCCCGCACAGGCTTCCGCGATGGACAGTGCGCATCCCTGACGGAGGCAGTTTTGGATGCGGCGGATATCGAAGACCTTTTCCGCCCGCTCGGCCGCGTCAGTTGCAAGCGCATGTTCGGCGGCAAGGGAATCTATGCGGACGACCTGATCTTCGCGCTTGAGATCGACGGCGAGATTTTTCTGAAAACAGACGACGCAACCCGGCCCCTGTTCGAGGCGGTGGGACTGCGCCCGTTTGTTTACGAGAGCTCGCGCGGAAAGACAGCGACATCCTATTGGCTGCTCGCCCCTGCGGCGTTCGACGATGAAAGCGAATTGCTGAAATGGGGGCGGCTCGGAATTGAGGCGAGCCGCCGCTCTGCTGCAAAAAAGAAGGCCCGACCTGCAAGGACCGCCGCCACCAAGGCCAGGAAGCGTTAGGGCGGGCCGCCGGAAGCTCTACTTTTTCGCCGGCAGGGGCACTGGCGTCGCCATGAACGGGCCGGGGTCCTTGTCGTTGAATTCGGGATTGTTCCGGTATTTGGATTTCGCTTCGATCACCCACACCGTATTGCCATGGACGGCGACGGCGGGCGGATTGTCGAAACCTTCCTTGATGGTTTCGATCTTCAGCGTATCGCCCTCGACCGTTGCGACCGACACCCGGCCGCCGCGGTTCTCGGCAATCACGAAACGCCCGTCTCCGGTTGGGCGCATCCCGTCCGGCCCCTCCACCGGCCGGGACGTGGCGATCGGCGATATCTCGCCGGAACCGCCGTCGCGTTTGACCTCAATCCGGTAGTGTTCGTTGGTGCGGATGTTGTTGACGTACATCCGGTCGTCGGACCCGAACGCGATCCCGTCGATGCCTTCGAGGCGCTGGTCCTTGAGCCAGGGCTCCAGCTTCGTGCCGCCGACCGGCAGGCGGTAGATCAGCGCGCCGGGCGTATCGGTCGCATAGAGGGTTCCGTCCTTGGCGATGGCGATGTCGTTGCAGAATCCCTTGCCGTCCGGAAACGGATAATCGGCTTTCAGCACACCGGCCTTCAGGTCGAAATTCTTCAGGGACACCGGCTCGCCCGCGCGGCTTACGTCACTGGAACAAACCCAGAGATTATCGCGGGTTTCGTCCACCACCACCCCAAGAACGCCCGACAGCTTGCCCTTGTCCTTGGCGATCCATACGTCCGCACGCGCAGCGCCGGGCGCGGCGCGCAGAACGGTCCCGTTGGCGATGCTGCCGATGTAGAGCGTTCCGTCCTTGCCGACGTCGAGGCTCTCCGGAAAGGCCTTCGGGCCGAGGTCGACGGGCTGGTGCGCGAGGGGGGCGCCTGACAGAAGGGTGGAACCGAGCGCCAGCAGAATTGATCGAAACATCGCCATCCGAACCTCCATCGCCGCAATGCAGTGCAGAACAGCTCTGGGCAGAACAGCTTCAGGGCGGCAGAAGTTCCTAGAAGGGTGTGCAGGCGCGCATGAAATCAAGCGCCGCACGGCCGAAAACCTCATCGCCGGTGTTGAAGCTCAGCACCGTCGAGACGTGGTTGTGGTGCTGTTGCCAGAACAGGCGCGGGTTTTTGCCGTCCCGCCTCGCCACTGCTGTCGCCAGATCGAGCGTCGGGGTGGCGAGGCTGATCGGATCATATTCGGCGAGGCTGAGGAACAGCGGGATCTTGCTGTTGGCGATGTGGTTGATGGACGACATGGCCGCGTAACGGCTCTCGTCGCCGCCGTAATAGCCCAGCGTGTTGGGCGCCTTTCGCTCCGCGCTCATGGCGTAGATCCCGCTCGCCAGAATGGCCCCCACAGGCTGGCTTGCCGGATCGCGCACCAGCGGGTCGAACAGGCAGGTCGCCGCATGGGCCGCGCCGGCGGACTGGCCGAACAGGAAAATCTTTTCGGGATCGCCGCCATATTCGGCGATGTTCCGGCGAACCCATTGCAGGGCGGCGCGCACATCTTCGCCGCCCGCCGGATAGGCGAAGTCGGGAGCCAGCCTGTAATTGACGATTGCGGTCACGATGCCCTGCCGGGCGAACCAGCGGCCGACATTGCCGTAGAAATGCTGGTCCGACCGCTTGTCGCCGCTGACGAAACCGCCGCCCGGCACGTAGACCACCACCGGCGCCTGGCGGGCGGTAGGCTTGTGATAAACGTCCAGTTGCTGGCGTGGATGGTCGCCATAGGGCAGGTCGAAGGCGAACAATATGTCCGGAGAGGGCTGCATCAGCGGCGCATAAAGCGCCCGGGTCCGCTCCAGAATGTCCGGTCCGAAGGCCGCGCCCATGGCGGCAATTTCCTTGCGGATCGATTCAGGCATAGCAAGCATGGTCTGCATCCGGTTGTTGTCCCGGCGCATTAGCATGGCTTGGGTCCAGGGCGAAACGGCCACAAAAAAGCGACCGCCAATTGGTCCGGCGGTCGCCTTGGGTCTTCGCGGTCAGAAGACTTTGCGGGGCCTAGGGGCAGGGATGGCGCATGCCGTCATAGCCCAGATAGGTTCCGCTCGACGGATCGTAGGACTTGAAGCGGTTCATGCAGTAGGCGACGGAGTCGCCGTCCACCACGCCGCCATCGTAATAATAGTTGGGACGCGCGGCCCCGGCGATCGCGCCGCCGATGATGGCGCCTGCGGCCAGTCCGGCCACGCCCGGTCCGATGCCGCGGCGATAATAGCGATAGCCGGGCCGGTAATAGCGGCGCGGACCCGCCCAACGCCGCTGCACCAGCACCGGACCGCCGAACTGCACGGTCTGGACGTTGGCGCCCGTAACGACGTTCCTTGCATTGCTGTCGAAGGTGAGCGGACCGGCGCTCGCGCCGGCCATGCCAAGGGTTCCGAAGGCGGCTGTCGCCAGCGCGCCAATGATGAGCTTGCGCATGTTGAATTCCTCGTGAAGACGCGACGGAAGCCGTCGCCGTGGGAGAGGAACGTCTCTTGACGGAGCGATGTTCCAAGCCGCCTGCCTTGCAGTCATCGAGGCCGGAGAGGTTCGTCACCAAAGCTTTACGATGTTTGTCTTTTGATGCGCCCGGGCCTGCGCGCGCCGCCATCGGGCGGCTATGATGAAAAAGCCAAGTTTCTCATGGTGTTGATTCGCGCCCGCTCCAGGAATTTGCAAATCTTTCCCGTCGCCCTCCGCAACCAGGAGACAAGCATGATCTCTGTCCATTCGCCCCGTCTGACGCCGATGTCCACCGCTCTCGCGCTGATGTGGTCGGTCGGCTGCATGACGCCCGCCTTCGCGCTCGAAACCATCGTGCTCGAAAATGTCGTCATGCAGAACGCCGGAAAGCCTGCTGCGACTGTCAAACGCATCGAATTTGCCGATACCAATCTGACGAAAGAAGAAGTCCAGAAACTCTTCGCCGTCGACGGATCGAAGGAAGAAAAAACGGCCCTGATGGCCAAACTCGTTGCGTCGAAGATTTCCATTCCGGACGTCGTGATTGCCGACGACAAGGGCAAGTTCACCATCAACGGAATTCAGGCTGTGAATGTGAATGCCGGGAAGGTCGGCCAGTTCGGGCTGGCCGGGTTCGAGGGCGATGTGCCGGGCGATAATGGCCGGGTGAGCATGAAGTCGGGACCGCTGACGGTGGACGGCGCCGGCTTTGCGGGCCTGCTCAACGCGGTGCAGACCGGCGACATGAGCAACGCCTCGTCGCATTTCGGCAAATTCTCGTGGCAGGGCTTCGAGATGGCTGCGCCCGACAAGGACACGCCCGCCGACGCTCCGGGCGGCAATCTGGTGAAGCTGAAATTCGGTTCGATCACCGGCGAGGGAACGGCGGATGGCGATGTGCCGCTCAAGACAACGGCCGCGCTGAAGGACATGACCATCGAACTGCCGCCGTCCTCCGACGCCGGACGCGGCCTCACCGCCGCCGGTTATTCGACCCTGACCCTCGGCTTCACCTTTTCGAGCACCTACAATCCGACCGCACAGACGGTTGCGATCGAGGACTTGACCTTCACCGGCAAGGACGTCGGCTCCATCGGCCTGAAGCTCGGGCTGGGCGGCATCGCCAAGTCGATCTTCACCAGCGGCAACAAGGACGAGCGGCTGATGGCGCTGCTGGGCGGCAGCATCTCCGGACTTGAGGTGAAATTCGCCGATGGCGGCGCGGCCGCCAAGGTGCTGGCCTTCGCGGCGGCCCAACAGGGCAAGACGCCGGATGCGCTGAAAGCCGAAACCTCCGCCATGGCGGCGCAGCTCATTCCGATGATGCTGGGCGGCCACCCGAGCGCACCAAAGATCGCCGAACAGGTTTCCGCCTTCATCAACAACCCGAAGGGTCTGACCGTGTCAGCGAAGCCGAAGTCCGGCTCGCTGCCTTTCATGCAGGCGATGAGCCTGATGGAGCCGAAGGCGTTCCTGGACGCGGTCGACGTGACCGTGGCGGCTGACGGCGCGGCGGTGACGCCCGCCGTGTCGGCCGCTCCCGCAGTTCGCGCGCCGGCTGCAGCCGCTCCTGCTCCGGCGGCCGTGGGCCGTCTGACCGGCGCCGCCGCCTGGAACTCGCTGATCGGGAATTCGATCAGCGGCAAGAGCGAGGAGGGCGATCCGCTGACCGAGTTTTACCTCGCCAACGGCACGGTGAAGCAGTTGATCGACGATGAGATCTCCACCGGCAAGTGGGCCTTGCGCGGTCAGGAAATCTGCTTCGAATATCCCGAGGACGACGACGAGACCTGCTACAAGCTGGTCATCGACGGCAATGTCGCCACGTTCACTGATGAGGACGGCGCCGGCCGCCGCTACACGGTCGAAAAGGGCAATCCCAAGAAGCTCTGAGTTTTTTCGACCCAGGGTTTCAGGCGGCCGGACTGTGAAGTCCGGCCGTTTGTGCTAGAGACCCCGAATGCGGATCGTCTTCTTTTGCCTCGCCGCCGTGATGGCGGGTTTCATGGCCTGGTCATGGTTCGACCCCCCCTGCGAGGGCGGCGCGATGGTCGCCTCCGAAAGCGAATGCCGGGCTGTGGCGCTGTTCGATGCAGCCTTCTGCGCGAAAGCATGGGCGCGGACCGAAGCCCTGGCTCGTTCCGCAGGGCCGACGCTCCAGACGCAGGCCGAATGCAATGACCGATATCCGGTTTGCATCGAGAAGGACCCGCAAGGATACGGGCCGAAACCGGGCGGCTGGTGCCTTGTGCGGGCCGGCAACGAAATCGCCCGCATCGAACCCAAGTACGAATTGAAACGGCGCTGATGCGCCCGCGAGGATTGTGATGGCGCTGAACTCAGTTGTGACGATCGGAACCGGTCCCGGCGCGGTGCGCTTCGGCAATGAACTGCCGCTCGCCGTGATGGCGGGGCCGTGTGCGCTCGAAAGCCTCCAGCATGCCATGGAAATGGCCGCCGCGCTGAAAGAGATTTCAACGAAGCTCGGGATAGGGATCGTCTACAAATCCTCGTTCGACAAGGCGAACCGCACCTCCATCCACGGCAAGCGCGGCGTGGGGCTTCACGACGCGCTGAGCGTCTTCGCCGAAGTGAAAGAGAAATTCGGGATGCCGGTCGTGACCGACGTTCACGAGAACGACCAATGCGCCATTGCGGCGCAGGCGGTGGACGTGTTGCAGATCCCGGCCTTCCTGTGCCGCCAGACCGATCTCCTCATCGCCGCCGCCGTCACCGGCAAACCGGTGAACGTCAAGAAGGGCCAGTTTCTGGCCCCTTGGGACATGCGCAACGTCGTCGCGAAGGTTGTTGAATCGGGCAATTCCAATGTGCTCGTGACGGAGCGCGGCGCGAGCTTCGGCTACAACACGCTCGTATCGGACATGCGCTCCCTACCCATCATGGCGAAGACCGGCGCGCCGGTGATTTTCGATGCTACGCATTCGGTCCAGCAGCCCGGCGGCAAGGGCGATTCAACAGGCGGCGAACGGGAGTTCGTCCCCGTGCTGTCGCGTGCGGCGGTCGCGGTCGGGGTTGCGGGCGTGTTCATCGAGACGCACGACAATCCCGCGCAGGCTTTTTCGGACGGCCCCAATCAGGTGCCGCTGAAGCACATGGAATCGCTGCTGCGGGAATTGATGGAATTCGACCGGCTGGCGAAGAGGGCGCGCGGCTCGATCGAGCCGTAAAGCTCGGCCGCGCGCAGGCTCAGGCCGCGATGCTTTCCGATTGAACAGGGACCGCAACGGGTTCGGTTGTCCTGATCCGCTCTTCCACCCCCAGCAGTCCGAACAGAAGCGTCCCAAGCTCCTGCCGCGCCGTGCGGGACGTCAGCATGTGGTCGGCGTCCATCAGGGTGTGCATTTCGACGCCCGGCAGGGTTGTGGCGCGCTCGCCTTTGGGGCCGAACCAGCGTTCGAGATCGGCGAGGCCCGGGTCGTGGTCGCTGTAGATCATCGCGACCTTGACGCCGCGCGCCGCCAGCGTTTCGAGCCAGCCTTCAACCATGTTGGAATCGCCGAGGCCTGACGATGCCTTCTGGGACAGGCTCATCAATGCGTTGAGGCTGCCCTTGGCGAATTTCTTCGCGACAGGCATGAGGCGGTTGAACATACGGCTGGCGTCTTCGGCGGCCTGTATTTCATCCTCGAGGGCAGCGCTGACGACAGTGGATTTCGTCGCCCGCCAGGCGCTGAACTGTAGCTGGTACGTGGCGTTCCAGACGAAGCAGACCTGATTGACGAGGGCCAGTCGCTTGACGCGCGCATCGGCGACCGCTGCGTGGAAGGCCTGAAAGGCGCCGCTGCACGAACCCATGACGCTGACGTCGCGAATGCATTGCGTTTCGAGCCAGTCGATCGCGGCGGAAATGTCGCCGGCGAGTTCGGGCGCATAGAGAGAGCCCGACGCCCCGCTCGGCGCCGCAAAGCTGTCGCCGAGCCCGCCCACATCGATGCGCAGCGAGGCGACGCCGCTCGCCGCCAAACGGCGTGCGAGTTCCACACTGCCGCGCGCCCAGCCGACATGGTGGATCGCGCCCGCATTGAGAATGATGACGGCCTGACGAGGCGTTCCCGACCCGGAGCGGCAATAGACGCCGGCGAGTTCGTGGCCCTTGCCGAAACGGATCGGGCTTTCGACGAAATCTTCGCCCGCAAGTCCCACCGGCACGCAACGCACCGGACGCGCGCCTTCCCTTGCAGCGCCGTCAACCATCCAGTTTGCGATACGCGAAAGGGCGGAGTCCGGCGTTTTCGATGCCGTCGGATCGCACATCATGGCGTCGTAGCCGTCGAAGATTTCTGTTGCGACGTCGCAACCGAGCGCGGTGAGCCGCGTAACGACCGGATGGACGGCGAGCGGTTCGCGGCCTGTCGCCAGAACGCGCGGGGCCGGCGATGCGGCGATCAGGGCTGGTTCGAGTTTGCCGAGATCGGCGACGGTCTGCGCGCTCATCCGGAAGCCCGCGACGATCATCTCGCCGGGCGCCGGTTCCTCGTTCGTCGCGCCGATGACGCGGGACAGCGCCTTGAGTTCGCGCACATAGGCCTTGCCGGTCGCCAGCGGCGCGATCAGAGCGATGCGCTCGACGCCGCCGATCTCTGCGGCGACCTCCGCCGCAAGGGTCGCCCCGAGGCGCAGGCCTACGAGGCCTATCTCGCTCACGCCGGTCCGGTCCTTCAGATAGGCGATGGCGGCGCGGATGTTCTGCTTCCAGACCGCAATGCGATCCGGGTCGTTTTCATCGCCGATGGAATCGCCCGCGCCGTGATAATCGAACCGCAGGACCGGCTGGCCGCCCTCCGCGATACGGTCGGCGAGAATCGCCAGGGACTTGTGCCCGCAGAGATCCTCAAAGCCGATGGAGCCGCAGATCACTATGCCGCGCGCGCCTTCGGCCGGATGCAGCCAACCTACGCAACGCTCGAAACTTACTGGAAACATGGAATTCCCCTGAAACTCTTTTTGACGCCTGCCTGTTTTTCCGAACGATGCGGGAGACCGGTTAGGGGGAAGTGAAAGCCGCGCCGCAGATGCAATGCATGCGCGGGCGATGCGCGGAATGCTCAATGGGTGCTTAACGAGCGGGCTGGGCGTGTTAGTCTGCGCGCTCAGCGGAGGATTCAGCTTGGTGAACCACAAACCCTTCGTGAAGGGCTCGAACGGGCGTATCGCCTACGAGGAAGCCGGGCAGGGCCGTCCGATCCTTTGCCTGCATGGCATGAACGGCTCGACGCAAAGCTGGTCGGAACAACTGGCGGGGCTGTCGGGCGAGTTCCGCGTCATCTCGTGGGATGCGCCGGGTTTCGGAGAATCCGATCCGTGCGGGGCTTCGCTGGCGGACTACGCGAGCGCGGCGGCGGAACTGATGGACGGCCTCGACTTGCGCCATGCCATCGTGGTCGGACACTCGATGGGCGGGCTGGTGGCGACGAAACTCGCCGCCGACAGAAACCGCAGGATCGCCGGAATCGTCCTGTCGTCCACGCATCTGGGCTATGCGCTTCCGGCTGGCGAAGCCCTGATGGAGCGTTATGCGGGCCGGATGAAACACCTCATGGCGCATGGCGCAGGTCCCGAATACGGGCGCACGAGCGCCGGCAAGATGGTCCCGGCCGAAACATCCGAAAAGGTGCTCGCCGCGCTGACCGCTGTGGCGGCGGGTGCGCGCTTCGAGGGCATGCGCGATGCAGGCCGCGCCTTGCAGGAAGCCGACAATGGCACGATCGCCGGGCGGGTGAACGTTCCTGTCGCGCTGTTCATTGGCGGGCGTGATCTGGTCGTGAAGCCGGATCAGTTGCGGGGTTTGCAGACCGCTTTTCCGCAGGCTTCGCAGACCGTGTTTCCGCTCGCCGGCCATGCGTCCTACGTCGAATATACAGAACTCTACAATGATGCGCTGCGAAATTTCGCAGCCGCTTTGCCAGCCTTCAGTTGAGGTTAACCATGTCGATGCTCCGTCATTTTCGCGTAGCGGCGCTCACAGCGCTGTGCAGTTTCGCCTCGGTCGCAAGCGCTCAGGAATTGCGAGTCGGCCTCGCCGCCGAGCCCACCTCGATGGACCCGCACTATCATAACCAGACGTCGAACAATTCGCTGGCGAGCGAAATCTTCGACGCCCTGACCTTGCAGGACGCCAACCAGAAATTGCTGCCGGGACTGGCTGAGTCCTGGAAGCTGGTTGATCCGCGCACCTGGGAGTTCAAGCTGCGGGCAGGCGTCAAATTCCACGACGGTTCGCCCTTCGGGGCCGACGACGTGATCGTTTCCATGAAGCGCGCGCCGAGCGTGGCCGGCAGCCCGTCGAGCTTCGGGGTTTTCGTGAAAGGCAAGACGTTCGAGAAAGTGGACGACCTGACGATCCGGGTGAAGACCGCCGAACCCTATCCGTTCACGGCTGTCGATCTGTCGCGCATTGCGATCATCTCCCGCAACGCCGCAAACGCCACGACCGAAGACTTCAACACAGGCAAGGCGACTGCCGGCACGGGTCGCTTCAAACTGACTCGCTGGCGGCCGGGCGATTCCATCGAGCTTGAGCGCAACGCTGCTTACTGGGGCGGCGCGCCCGACATCGAGAAAATCCGCATCCGGCCGATCAAGACCGGCACGACCCGCGCCGCCGCGCTGCTGTCGGGCGATGTGGATTTCATCGAGGGCGTCGCGCCCTCCGATGTGGCGCGACTCGAGAGCGACAAGAACCTGACCGTCTTCAAGGCGGTGTCCAACCGTCTCGTCTATCTGTCCATCGAACTGGCGAAAGAGTCCTCGCCCTTCATCAAGGGCAATGACGGGCAGGACATCCGCAATCCTTTCATCGACAAGCGCGTGCGGCAGGCAGTTTCTCTCGTCATTGATCGTGCGGCGATTGCGGCGCGCGTGATGGAAAATCTGGCGGAACCGAGCGGACAGTTCTCCCCGAAGGGCTACATCGGCTATTCGCCGGAGCTTTCCGCCGACAAGGCCGATGTGGAGCGCGCCCGCGCACTCATGAAAGAAGCCGGCGTACAGGACGGTTTCCGGCTCACCATCCACGGGCCGAACGACCGTTATACGAATGACTCGCGCGTTCTGGAGACGGTCGCGCAGCTTCTGTCGCGCATCAACATCAAGACCAGCGTGGAAGCCATGCCGAGCGCCACCTTCTTCCGTCGCGCCGAGAGCGGCGGGCCGAACGGAACGCCGGAATTCGCCTTCTATCTGTCGGGCTACGCCAACGGATCGGGCGAGCCCTCGCATCCGTTGCGCGTCTTCATCCATACGCGGGATCAGGCCCGCGGTCTGGGCGTCGGCAACCGCAATGGCTATTCGAACAAGGAGGTCGATGCGCTCATCGACCGTGGCCTGACCACCATGGACGAGAGTCAACTGGAAGGCATTTTCGTCAAGGCGACCGAAATTGCGATGCGGGATTATGCGCTGTTGCCGCTCTACCACGAGGTCGCCACCTGGGCGGGCCGTAAGGGCATCGGCTACACGACCGGCGCGGTGGACTCGACCTTCATGAGCGCCATCAAGCGGAACCCGTGAGTCCTGTTGTGGTCCTGTCATCTTCGCAGCCTAGCGGAAGCTGATGCAGGACCCGAGCTTCTCCTACGCGAGCGATGGCGATCCGTTTTTCTGGCGGACCGCCATCAGGCTCGTCGAGCGCGCCACCGGGCAGGCCCGGCTTGAGCGCATGTATCTGGAATGCCGCCGCCAGATGGCCCCGGGCGAGAGCTTCTGGGCCGCCGCGATGCGCAAGCTCGCCATCGACATGCAGTACGATGCGGAAAAGCTCGCGGCCGCGCCGCGCACCGGCCCCTTGCTGTTCGTGTCCAATCATCCGTTCGGGGTGCTGGACGGGATTGCGCTCTGCTCGCTGGTCCAGACGGTGCGGCCCGACTTTCGGGTGCTGACCAATGCGGTGCTGCTGAAAGCGCCGGAGATCCGCAACTTCGTGCTGCCCATCGACCTGTCGGGCGACCCGGCGTCCCGGGAGGCCAACGCCCGGTCGCGCGTGGAGGCCCGGAGCTTTCTGGAGCAGGGCGGGGCGCTGGTGTTGTTCCCGTCGGGCGTGGTTTCAACTTCGCAAGATCGCTGGGGCGCGCAGCCTGCTGTCGATCCGCCGTGGCAGCCTTTCGTCGCCCGGATGGTTCACGGGGCCCGCTGCCCGGTCCTGCCGGTGCATTTTCCCGGGCAGAACAGCCGCCTGTTCCAGATCGCCAGCCATGTCAGCCAGACGGTGCGGCTGGCGCTGCTGTTCCATGAGGTGCGGCGGCGGATCGGCACGCCCATGCCGATCCGGTTCGGGGATGTCATCCCGTACGAGGAATTGGCGGGCCTGCGCGACCGGCAGGCTTTGGCAAGCGAGTTGCGGCGGCGGAGCGAAGCTTTAGGGTTTTCAAGCGAAGTGGATACCGGTTCGCGTTCAGAAAACCCGCAGGTAAAAGCTTAGCCGCGGCCCCGGTAGGGCGGCACGCCCTGATCGGGAATCCATGCACCCTTGGGCGGTTCGCCGGTCTGCCAGAAAACGTCGATCGGCATGCCGCCGCGTGGGTACCAGTAGCCGCCGATCCGCAACCATTTTGGTTGAAGAAGTTCTGCCAAGTCCTTGGCGATCCTGATGGTGCAATCCTCGTGGAACGCGCCGTGATTGCGGAAGGCGCTGAGGTAGAGCTTCAGCGATTTCGACTCCACCAGCCAGTCGCCCGGCACGTAGTCGATCACGATATGGGCGAAATCGGGCTGGCCCGTGACGGGGCAAAGCGAGGTGAATTCCGGTGCAGTGAAGCGCGCGACGTAATTCGTCCCGACATGCGGGTTCGGCACGCGGTCGAGTTCGGCCTCCTCCGGCGTCTGCGGCATGGCGACGTGCTGGCCGAGGAGGGAAGCGCCCGTGTTTGATTTGACCATGATGTCATCTGATCCGAAAGAAGCGGAACGCTCCTAGCACATCGCGGAACGGTTCGTCTCCGGACTCGTTCGGGGATGATGAGACCGCACAAGGCTCCTGTCGGACGACCGGGTTTGCAGGCGACGACGCTCGACGCTGTGCGGCAGGACGCCGCCCATTGCACCCGCTGCCCTCTCTACAAGGACGCGACCCAGACGGTGTTCGGCGAGGGGCGGCAGGGCGCGCGGCTGGTGTTCGTCGGCGAGCAGCCGGGCGATTCCGAAGACCTTGCGGGCAAGCCCTTTATCGGCCCGGCGGGGCAATTGCTGAACCGTGCGCTGCAGGAAGCCGGCATTGCGCGGGCCGACGCCTATGTGACCAACGCCGTCAAACATTTCAAATTCCTGCAGCGCGGCAAGAAGCGCATCCACCAGAAGCCCAATGCGGGCGAGATCGACATCTGCCGCTGGTGGCTGGATCAGGAACTGGCGCTGGTGAAGCCGCATCTGGCGGTGGCGCTCGGGGCGACCGCTGTCCGCAGCCTCACCGGCAAGTCGCTTCCTGTGATGGCGTCGCGCGGCAAGGTGCTGCCGGGGCTGGCGGCGAAGCGGGTGTTCGTCACCGTCCACCCGTCCTTCCTGCTGCGTGTGCCCGACGAGGCGACCAGAATGCGCGAGTGGACGGCGTTTGTCGGGGATTTGCGGAAGGTGCGGGAGCTGATGGAGGCGGCGTGAGTGAAACCTGATGCTTCGAGACGCGCTGCAGGCAGCGCTCCTCAGCATGAGGTTTCATGGAGCGCATTGAACAAGCGGAGCGCCGATTAGCCCTCATCCTGAGGAGCCGCGTCAGCGGCGTCTCGAAGGACGAGGGCGGGCCACGGCACGCCCACTCAAACTCTCTTGCCCGCAATCTCCGCGCCTTCGCGCAAAGCCGCCAGCTTCTTCCAGGTCACGATCGGGTCGATCTTCCCGTAGCCCGCAAAGGTGCCGAAACCGCAGTCCGTCCCGGCGATGACGCGGTCGGGGCCGACAATCGCCGCGAAGCGCTCGATGCGCTGGGCGATGAGTTCGGGATGCTCGACATAGTTGGAGCAGGTGTCGATGAGGCCCGGCACCAGCACCTTCTCGGCGGAAAGCTTCGCGCCGGCCCAGACCTTCCATTCGTGTTCGTGGCGCGGATTGGCGGCCTCGAAGAGGATTTGGGCCGGCCGCGCCTTCAGCAGGATGCCGATCACCTTTTCGAGCGGAATGTCGAAGTCGTGCGGGCCTTCGTAGTTGCCCCAGCAGATGTGGATGCGCATCTTTTCGGGCGCGATATTGGCGGTGGCGGCGTTGAGCGCCTCGACGTTCTGGGCGGCGCGCTCCAGAAACTCCTTCTCGCTCAGATTCTGGAAGCCCGTATGGGCCGCCATGGCGAGGTCGGGCGCGTCGAGTTGCAGATCGAAGCCCGCCGCCGCGATGGCTTCATATTCGGGCCGCATCGCGTCCACCAGATCGGCCAGATAGGCCTCATGGGTCGGATAATAAAGGTTCGGCTGGAAGGCGGTCACGAGGCCCGGGGAGGCGGCGTTCATGAAGCCGCGCGTCCCATTGCCGGCCTTGTCGAGCGCGGCGCGGAAGCGGCGAATGTCGTCGTCGCCGGGCCTGGAGTTCACCAACCGCACCTTGTCGATGCAGGAGGCGCGGACGAATTCCTGCGACCCCATGATGCCGGCGAGCTTCTTGCGCAGGTCCGGCAGGTCGGCGAGGTCCTTGGCGGGCGTGCGGTCTACATGGCCGCCGAAGCCGGACAGGCGCTGGGTGATGTAGGTCGAGTAGCCCACCTTGCCCAACTCGCCGTCGCTGACGATGGAGACGCCCGCCGCGACCTGCTTGCGGATGGCTTCCTCGATCTCGGACTGGACGAGCGCGTCGAACTTTTCCTCCGGAACCTTCACCCCGTGGTCGCGCTCGATCAGCATGGCGGCGAGCGGCGCCGAGCGGGGCAGGCTGCCCACATGGGTCGTGTGGAAAAACGTCATGCCAGATTGACCTTGAGATCGAGAAATCCGACGCGCTCGGCAAACTTCCAGCCGTCAGGCGTCCGCACCAGCCGGTCGCGATAGCCGCCGACGAGGGCCGGGGAGCCTGCGACAGTCTCGCCAGCCGGGGCGGCGTAGAGTACCAGCGTGCAGCGGGCGGTAGCTTCCGTGTCCGACGCCACGTCCACCGTCACGTTGGTGATGAGGTGGCAGGACTTGCGGGGCGGGCGAGCCTCGAAGGAGGCCCGGATCGCCTCGCGTCCCACGATGGGGTCGCCGCCCGTGGGACGGGTGAACTTGCCGTCCGCAGCAAACGTGCCGGAGGCTGCGGCCCAATCGCCCGCATCGTTGAACAGTCCGAAATCGACGATCAGCCGCGCGATATCGCGTTCGGCAAGCAGGCGGTCCAGCGGGCTCATGGGCGTTTCCGTGGGTGATGGGCGGGACGTTATACGGCCCACCTTGGGACGCGGCAACGTCGCCGCCGTCATTGCGAGCGGGCATCGCCCGCGAAGCAATCCAGAATCGCGGGCACGGGTCTGGACTGCTTCGTCGCTGCGCTCCTCGCAGTGACGGACCAAGCCGGGGCCTGCCCGGTTACGCCCGCTTAACGGAGCTGTACGGTACGGCTTTCCCGCGCGGCCTTCCCGGCGTAAAAGGCCGCAACAATCCGGCTGATTCATCCAAAGGGGCCAAAATGACCACCATTGTCGACGTCCACGCACGCGAAATCATGGATAGCCGCGGCAATCCGACCGTCGAGGTCGATGTGACGCTGGAAGACGGCTCGCAGGGCCGCGCGGCGGTTCCGTCGGGCGCTTCGACCGGCGCGCATGAGGCCGTGGAGCTTCGCGACGGCGACAAGTCGCGCTTCGCCGGCAAGGGTGTGCTGAAGGCGGTCGAGAGCGTCAACCGGACGATCTACGAGGCCATCGCCGGCATGGAAGCCGAAGATCAGGTTGGCATCGACGAAGTGATGCTGGAACTCGACGGCACGCACAACAAGGCGAAGCTCGGCGCGAACGCCATTCTGGGCGTCTCGCTGGCTGTCGCCAAGGCGGCCGCCGACGCATCCGGCCTGCCGCTGTATCGCTATGTGGGCGGCACGCAGGCGCGTGTTCTGCCCGTTCCGATGATGAATATCGTCAATGGCGGCGCCCATGCGGACAATCCCATCGACTTCCAGGAATTCATGATCCTGCCGGTGGGCGCGCCGAGCCTGCGTGAAGCCGTGCGCTGGGGCGCGGAAGTGTTTCAGGTGCTCAAGGGCGCGCTGAAGAAGGCCGGGCATAACACGAATGTCGGCGATGAAGGCGGCTTCGCGCCGAACCTGCCGTCGGCCGAGGCCGCGCTCGATTTCTGCATGAAGGCCATCGAACAGGCGGGCTTCAAGCCGGGTCAGGATATCTACCTCGGCCTCGACTGCGCCTCGACCGAGTTCTTCAAGAACGGCAAGTACGAGTATCACGGCGAAGGCGTCACCCGCACGATCCAGCAGCAGGCCGAATATCTGGCCAAGCTGGTCGGCGCCTATCCGATCATCAGCATCGAAGACGGCATGTCTGAAGATGACTGGGACGGCTGGAAGCAGGTCACCGACCTGATCGGCAAGAAGTGCCAGCTTGTGGGCGACGATCTCTTCGTCACCAACGTGAAGCGCCTGTCGGACGGCATCAAGAAGGGCGTCGCCAATTCGATCCTCGTGAAAGTGAACCAGATCGGCTCGCTGACCGAGACCCTCGCCGCCGTCGATATGGCCCACCGCGCCGGTTACACGGCCGTCATGTCCCACCGCTCGGGCGAGACGGAAGATTCGACGATTGCGGATCTGGCGGTCGCCACGAACTGCGGGCAGATCAAGACCGGCTCGCTGGCGCGTTCCGACAGACTGGCCAAGTACAACCAGCTCATCCGCATCGAGGAAGAGCTTGGCTCGCAGGCGCAGTACGCGGGCCGCGCGGCGCTGAAGGCGCTGGCGTAACTTCGGAAACTGCCCCTTGCGCCTCCCGGCGTGAGGGGCTGTTGGTCCGTCATCGCGAGCGAAGCGATCCATCATTTCGAGCACATGAATCCGGATTGCTTCGTCGAAAGCTCCTCGCAATGACGGTTGCGAGACTTACTGCGCCTCCACGGGCGCAACGTGGTCCACCACGCGCAGGATGCCCTGACACACCCGCCAGATGCAGCCGGTGGACAGATAGAGGTCCGTCGAGACGTTCAGGTCGCCGATGCGCAGGTGATAGCCGTTGGCAGTGACGTTGATGGCGATGCGCATCGTGTCGCTGAGCGCGTGCTGGGTGCGGGCGTTGTAGACCGTGTCGATCAGCTGTCGGCCCAGTTCTTTCGCGTCCTCGAACGTCAGCGAGAGCAGCCGCGGCGGCGTGCGCGCCTGATTGAACGGGTAGATGGCGTCCAGATGGATGTGGCTTGAATCGTTGGAGATCACCAGCCGGGTGATCTGCTTGCCTGCCGGAAACACGAAGGCGCGTTCATCGAGATCGACGTTGACCGCGAAGACGCTGCGTTCGTTGGCGAAGGGCGACAAAGCTCCGTCCATCTCTAACCCGATCAGGTGAGGCGCGGCGTCAGAAAGCTGCGCCCTTGTTGGCTCAAATGAAGTTATGCGTCGAGACGGCGGCGCGCAAGGCGCGCAACGTCACGCCTTGGCCATGACGGGTTTGGGCTCGGCCTGCGGCATGCGTCCCGGCAAAAGCATGACCGCAAGGAAGATCAGTCCCGCGCCGGACATCATCGAGACGAACAATCGGTCGAAGCCCCATGTGTCGTAGATCCACGAGAGCAGGGGCAGGGCGGCGGCGATGACCAGAAAGCTCAGCACATAGCGCGCGCCGTAGATCTGCGCGCGCAATTCGCTTTTCGCCATGCGGCCGATCAGGAAGTCGATGATCGGCACCTGGCCGAAGACGCCGATCATGAAGCCCAGGCTGATGGCCAGCGCGGCCCAGCCGGTCAGTCCGGGCATGATGGCGAAGAAGAAGCACTGGATGCCCGCCGTCGTCATGAAGACATTGCGAGGCGGATAGCGATCGAGCGCGCGCCCGCACACGAGTTGCGCCAGCGATGCAAAGGCGAACACCAGAAAGGCCAGCCAGCCGATGTTGGTGGCCGAACCCGCAAGCGCGCCGACGCGCTCTTCAAGAATTTTCGGCAGGGCGAAGGAGACGCTCTGGAAGATGAGTCCGGAAATCGCGGTGGTGAAGAAGATGATGGCGGAGAGCTTCAGGATCGCGGCTCGGCCGGGCGATGCGCCGAGATCTGCCGCCGTGCCGCCACCGGTTTTCGGCGCCAGCGCGTTACGCGCCGCAATCTCCGGCCGCATGACGGCGAGATAAACGAGGCCACACAGGATCGACACGATACCCGGAACGATGAAGGCGACGCGCCAGCCGCCATTGTCGATGAAATAGCCGGTCAGGAGAGCGGCGCTGCCCACGCCCAGATTGCCGTAGACGCCGTTCACGGCAATGGCCATGCCGGCCTTCGGCCTGCCCTGCACCAGAAGCGCCAGCCCGACCGGGTGGTAGATCGCGGCGAAAATCCCCAACAGGAAAAGGCAGACGCCGATCTGGAATGGCGAGTTGGCGAAAGCCGTGCCGATGCAGGCTAACCCGAGCCCGACGAAGAACACGACCATCATGCCTTCGCGGCTCCAGCGGTCGGCGAGCCAGCCTGCCGGCAGAGAAAAGACCCCGAAGGCTACGAAGCCGGGCGTCGCATAGGGAATGAGCTCCGCATAGGAAAGGCCCCATTCGCGCGACAGGACCAGCGCGGCCGCAGTGGCGAACACCAGCGTCGTGAGATGATCGAGAAAATGCCCCGCGTTGATCAGAGCGAAGTGAATGCGTTCGCGGGACATCGCTTTTTCCTGCGTTTGATCCCTAACGGATTACACCAAAGGGAAGGTCGCGCAAGCCTTGGCGGATGCAGGCTATCAGGCAAACTTGCCGGCTTTCCTGTCCCAGCGAAGCGCTTCGAAATCTGGCCGCGCCCTGATTTCGCTCTTCAATTTCTGCTTGCGGCTATCCCATTTCGGCGCGCCGATCGCAATGAGCGCCTCGAAGGGCTTCGGACTGGCGAGGGCGGTCTGCACCAGCGGCCAGGTCATGTTGCCGCCACGGCCATGGTGGAGGATGTCGCAGAGCACGCAGCACAGCGCTGCCGACCTGCCATGGACGCCGACACGTTTTTCGGCGCGGTCCATGATCGACTTGTAGGAGGCGATCATTTCGCCGACCTGCGCTCCGCGCGCGGCTGCGGAATTGCTGGTCCAGTGAATGAGCTTGGCGGCGGCGATGACTTCAGCGTCCTCAACCTCGGCGGGGTCGGGGTTCAGGTATTTCATCAAGGGTTCTGTAGACGCATCGCTCTCCAGCGGCTTCGGCGCCTGAGGATTCTCGACCGAGCAAACGCGCCCGTTGACGAGCCCAAGGTGCGGGAAATAGTTCGCGGCGTCCGGCATCTGCAGCAAGGACCGGAAATACAGAACGAAATCGCCGTTCGGCACATGGGCCGCAAACTGGGCAAAGCCGAATGTAAAACCGGCGCGGTCGTAAGTATTCAGCGTGAGAAAGTTGCGGCCTTCGCAGGCTGCCGTCGGCTCGATGAATTCGGCCCAGAAGCCGAACTGTTCTGTGAAATCGGCAGAACGGAAATTCAGATTCTCCAGCCTGCTTTTGCCGAAGACGTTATAAAGTCCGACCTTTCCCTCATAAGGAACGCGGCGGCCAACAAAAAATTGAGGCCCGGCGTTCGCACGCGCAGAAAAATCGTTTCCCTGACGAATGATTTCAAAACTGATTGCCATTTTCCCCTCTGCCGGTCAGGGGCCAGGCGATCCGTCGCGGCCAGACTGACTTTATTGATGATCGCATCGCGCTGAAGGTCGTGCATAAATATTCGGGACCAAAATTTCGAAGCGTCTGCATCGGTCACAGCTTTGGGAGCCGGGCTGAAGTCGGCGATTCACTATTCGCTAACCAGTTTGGTCCAGCCTGCGCGGATGGTCATTCGCAGGCGCTGGCGCGCGATCGTCTTTCCGCTGGTTCTCTACGCTGTCTCCGGCAGCGTGACGTCCTATTTCGTCTGGCATGCCGTCAACGGCGGGCGCGGACTCAAGGCGCAGGACGAATATCAGGCGAGGATGGAAGACCTTTCCCGCGAACTCGAGGAATTGCGGGCCGAGCGCACGGGCTGGGAACGGCGCGTCGCGATGCTGCGGGCCGAGGCTGTCGATCGCGATCTGCTGGAAGAGCAGACGCGGGTCATGCTCGGTCGTGTGAACAAGAACGATCTGGTGATCCTTCTGCCGCAGTCCAAAAAGGACTGAACCGGCTTCGGCAATTTTGCTGAAGCTCGCCGCGAAACAGCCTCCCGCATTCGAACTTCTGTAGAATTAACCGGAATGCGGTTTACGTAACTGATTAACTGGATTTCAGTTTATCATCTGAAATCGCCTTGAATCAGTTCGTTAGCCAAGCGATAGATTTTTTGCAGCCCCCTCGCTTTCGCTTTGCCGCTCCGCTACATAAGTAGCAGCCGGCGAGCACAGCCCGCCGACGCCCGAGCGAGGAAAAGCATGGCCGTAGCACCAGCCAAGTCGACATCCGCCGCGAACAAGTCGACATCCGCCGCGAAGTCGAAAGGTTCCAAACCGGCGTCCGCCGGCTCAAAATCCAACTCGTTGAAGGAATTCACGCGCGAGGAGGAACTCGAAGCCTACCGGATGATGTTGCTCATCCGCCGTTTCGAGGAAAAGGCCGGCCAGATGTACGGCATGGGCCTCATCGGCGGCTTCTGCCATCTCTACATCGGGCAGGAAGCCGTGGTGGTCGGGATGCAGATGGCGTCCCGCGACAAGGATCAGGTCATCACCGGCTATCGCGACCACGGCCACATGCTGGCCTGCGGGATGGACCCGAAAGGCGTGATGGCGGAACTCACCGGACGCAGGGGCGGCCTGTCGAAAGGCAAGGGCGGCTCCATGCACATGTTCTCGAAAGAGAAACATTTTTATGGCGGCCACGGCATCGTCGGCGCGCAGGTGTCGCTCGGAACGGGCCTCGCCTTCGCCAGCAAGTACCGGGGCGAGAACTCCGTCTCCATGACCTATTTCGGCGACGGCGCCGCCAATCAGGGTCAGGTCTACGAGAGCTTCAACATGGCGGAGCTGTGGAAGCTTCCCGTGGTCTATGTGATCGAGAACAACCGCTACGCCATGGGCACGGCCATCACGCGCGCCTCGGCGCAGACGGATTTTTCCAAGCGCGGCCTGTCGTTCAACATTCCGGGGGAGCAGGTGGACGGCATGGATGTGCGCGCCGTGCGCGACGCCGCCAACCGGGCGATGGAATGGTGCCGGAGCGGCAACGGCCCCTTCATTCTCGAAATGCAGACATACCGCTATCGCGGCCACTCCATGTCCGATCCGGCGAAGTACCGCTCGAAGGAAGAAGTGCAGAAGATGCGCGACGAGCACGATCCGATCGAGCAGGTGCGCGCCCGTTTGCTGCGCAACAAGTTCGCCACCGAGGACGACCTGAAACAGATTGACGCGAAGGTGCGCGCCATCGTCGCCGAGTCCGCCGAATTCGCCACCCATGATCCGGAGCCCGATGCGTCGGAACTCTGGACCGATATCGTGATCTGAGGGGAAGCGAAGATGGCGACGAACATTCTCATGCCGGCCCTTTCTCCCACGATGGAGCAGGGCAAGCTGGCCAAGTGGCTCAAGAAGGAAGGCGATACGGTCAAGTCCGGCGACGTGCTGGCGGAGATCGAGACCGACAAGGCGACCATGGAAGTGGAAGCTGTCGATGAAGGCACGCTGACGAAGATTCTCGTTGCGGAAGGCACCGACAATGTGGCGGTGAACACGCCGATTGCGGTGATCGCCGCCGAGGGCGAATCCGCCGACGCGACGCCTGCTGCTGCCGCGACTGCTCCGGCTGTGACGAAGGAAGACAAGGGCGGCGAGAAGCCCGCCAGTGTCGCAAAAACCGCAGCCGACGCACCGGTTCCGGCTTCATCCATTCCGGCTGCGCCGGAAGTTCCGCCCGGAACGCCGATGATTTCCATGACTGTGCGCGAGGCGCTCCGCGACGCCATGGCGGAAGAAATGCGCCGCGACGGCGATGTCTTCGTGATGGGCGAGGAAGTCGCCGAATATCAGGGCGCCTACAAGGTCACACAGGGGCTCTTGCAGGAGTTTGGAGCGAAGCGCGTCATCGACACGCCGATCACCGAACATGGCTTCGCCGGCATCGGAGTCGGCGCGGCGATGGCGGGCCTCAAACCAATCGTCGAATTCATGACGTTCAACTTTGCCATGCAGGCGATTGACCAGATCATCAATTCTGCTGCGAAGACGCTTTATATGTCGGGCGGCCAGATGGGGTGCCCGATCGTGTTCCGTGGCCCCAACGGCGCTGCGGCGCGCGTCGGCGCGCAGCACAGCCAGGACTATTCGGCCTGGTATTCGCAGATTCCGGGTCTGAAAGTTGTCGCGCCCTATACGGCGGCGGACTTCAAGGGCCTGCTCAAGAGCGCGATCCGCGATCCGAACCCCGTCGTGTTCCTCGAAAACGAGATCCTTTACGGCCAGAGCTTCGATGTGCCGAAGCTGGATGACTTCACGATCCCGATCGGCAAGGCCCGCGTGCATCGCGAAGGCAAGGATGTGACGCTGGTGTCCTTCTCCATCGGCATGACCTACGCGATCAAGGCCGCCGCCGAACTGGAGAAGGAAGGCATCAGCGCCGAGATCATCGACCTGCGCACGCTGCGTCCGATGGACACCGAAACCGTCATCCGCTCGGTGATGAAGACGGGCCGTTGCGTCACCATCGAGGAAGGCTGGCCGCAAAACGGCATCGGGGCCGAAGTCGGCATGCGGATCATGGAAAACGCATTCGACTATCTGGACGCGCCTGTCATTCGCATCACCGGCAAGGACGTGCCGATGCCCTACGCGGCGAACCTCGAAAAGCTGGCTTTGCCGAACATCGGCGAAATCGTCGCGGCGGCGAAAGCCGTCTGCTACCGCTGACGTCATGGCAGACAGCGAACTTCGGGAATTGACGCCGCCGCCCGACGCGGTTGAGCAGGGTGGGGATGAAGTGTTGCGCGCCTTCGTGGTGGACGGCGGACTCAGTATCGCCATCCAGCGGGCATTCGACGAACCGGCCATCTGGGGCCGCCTGCTGATGGATGTGGCGCGCTATGTGGCCGGCCTCTACGGGCGCGAAAGCGACATCAGCGAGGAAGAAGCGCTGGCGGAAA
The DNA here is from genome assembly GCA_947475995.1 of Beijerinckiaceae bacterium. Classification (GTDB taxonomy): domain Bacteria; phylum Pseudomonadota; class Alphaproteobacteria; order Rhizobiales; family Beijerinckiaceae; genus Terripilifer. The sequence continues at coordinate 31,250 of CANJNI010000021.1, forward strand.
TCCTTCGCCAGTTCCAGCACGAGGCCGACAACCGCGATAGCGGTTTGATGAATTAAGGCTCTGCCGCAACCCTTATTTCGCGGGGACATGAAATGCCGATCAACATCCTGATGCCCGCGCTCTCTCCCACGATGGAGAAGGGCAATCTGGCCAAGTGGCTCAAGAAAGAGGGCGATGCGATCAAGTCCGGCGACGTGCTGGCGGAGATCGAAACCGACAAGGCCACGATGGAAGTCGAGGCCGTGGACGAAGGCGTTCTGGCGAAAATCGTGGTGCCTGCCGGGACCGCGGATGTTGCGGTGAACGCCGTCATCGCGGTGATCGCCGCCGAGGGCGAGGATGCGAAGGCCGTCACGGGCAGCGCAGCGCCTGCTGCGAAATCCGCTCCTGCGGCTCCTTCCGCCATTGCGCCCGCTGCCGCACAGCCTGCCGTCGCATTGCCAACGTCTGCTGCGCCGGCCGCGCCGAAATCCTCCGGCGAGCGTCCCTTCGCGTCGCCCCTCGCGCGTCGCATCGCAAAGGACTCCGGGCTGGACCTCGCGAAAATTTCCGGCACAGGCCCGCACGGACGCATCGTCGAAAAGGATGTGCGCTCGGCCATGGCTGGCGGAAATGCGAAAGCCGCCCCGGCTCCGTCCGCAACGCCGTCTGCCCCCAAGGCTGCGCCCGTCTCCTCCATGTCGGACGACACGATCCGCAAGTTCTTCGAGCCGGGCAGCTTCGAGGAAATCCCGCACGACTCGATGCGCAAGACCATCGCGCGGCGTCTGGTGGAAGCGAAATCCACCATCCCGCATTTCTACCTGTCGGTGGATTGCGAACTCGACACGCTGCTGGCCGCGCGCGAAGCCATCAACGCCAATGCGCCGAAGATCGACGGCAAGCCCTCCTACAAGGTCTCGGTGAACGACTTCATCATCAAGGCCATGGCGGTGGCGCTCCAGCGCGTTCCGGACGCCAACGTCACCTGGACCGAAGGCGCGATGCTGAAGCACCGTCACTCGGACATCGGCGTTGCGGTTTCGATTCCCGGCGGCCTCATTACGCCGGTGATCCGCAAGGCCGAAACAAAGGGGCTGGCGACCATCTCGAACGAGATGAAGGATTATGCGGCCCGCGCGCGCGCCCGCAAATTGAAGCCAGAGGAATATCAGGGCGGCTCCTCCGCCGTGTCGAATCTCGGCATGTTCGGCATCAGGAATTTCGCCGCCGTCATCAACCCGCCGCACGCGACGATTCTGGCGGTCGGCGCAGGCGAGCAGCGCGTGGTGGTGAAGAACGGCGCGCCTGCAGTGGCGACCGTGATGAGCGTCACCATGTCGACCGATCACCGCGCGGTGGACGGCGCGCTTGGCGCTGAACTGCTGAGCGCCTTCAAGGCGCTGATCGAAAATCCGATGGGGATGCTGGTTTAGGAGGCAGACGCAACTTGGCCTAGTATTTCAGAATGTTTCAAACCGAGCGGGATGTAGAAGAATGCAAGGGAATGCTGGAAGGTGATCTCACCTTCATCCGGCGCAATCTTTATCGAAGCGAACCCATCGGCACTTCTGAAATTGCACAGTCTTCTGTCATACTTCGAAAATGGCTCAACGAAGGATTGTTGGGACGCCTCGCGCGACATTCTGGATTTGAACCTTCGTTCCCGGCGATCGACAATCATATGGTCGTTGACGCTGTAAACGCTGGAGTAAAAATAAATTTTTTTTTGACCGGTGGCGTCAAATTTTCGGGCCGTCCCATTTCGGGCGTCTACGACAGCGACGAGCCCTACCAAGGGAAGCCTATGTTGCCTGTTTTGGAGATGAATCGTCGTTTGATGAAGACTGGGGAGTTCCTGAAACAACCGAGGATTTTTCACAACAAGCGGTGGTTTCGCACCAGCGAGATAATCTCATTCGTGGCGAACAAACTTGGCGGGGCGCACTTTGATCGAGATCGTGACGCAGCAACTGAAAATGCTGCGACCTATGCGTCATTTGGCGGCGAAGAGCCCATTATGTTTTCCAAGGAACAAAACATACATTTGGTTTTAGAACCACAGGGCAATTGCACGTTGTCTGCATTTCATGTGGAAGTCTTGGCTGCAGCATCTTCATTTATGTTTGTCCATTTCAATGGTCAGCAACTCGCACAAATGGAAGGCTCATAAATGTCTTCGAAATACGACGTTCTCATCATCGGCGGTGGACCGGGCGGCTATGTGGCGGCGATCCGGGCTGCGCAGCTTGGGCTCAAGACCGCCGTCGTGGAGCGCGAGCATCTGGGCGGCATCTGCCTGAACTGGGGCTGCATCCCGACCAAGGCGCTTCTGCGCTCGGCGGAAGTGTTTCACTACGCGCAGCATCCCGAAGCCTATGGCCTCAAGATCGACGGCAAGGTGACGGCGGACCCGGCTGCGGTGGTGAAGCGTTCGCGCGGCGTCTCTGCGCAGCTCAACGGCGGCGTCGGCTTCCTGCTCAAGAAGAACAAGGTCGATGTTATCTGGGGCGAGGCGACCATCTCGAAGGTGGGCGAGGTTGTCGTCTCGAAGCCGAAGAAAGCCGCCGTGCAGCCGCAGAATCCGGTTCCCAAAGGCGTGCTGGGCGAGGGAACTTATCAGGCGAAGAACATCATCGTCGCCACCGGGGCGCGGCCGCGTGTGCTGCCGGGCATCGAGCCGGACGGCAAGCTGATCTGGACCTATTTCGACGCAATGGTGCCGACGGCTTTTCCGAAGTCTCTGATCGTCATGGGGTCGGGCGCCATCGGCATCGAGTTCGCCAGCTTCTATCGCACCATGGGTTGCGAGGTGACGGTGGTCGAAGTTCTGCCGCAGATCATGCCGGTCGAGGATGCCGAAATCGCCGCCCATGCGCGCAAGCGTTTCGAGAAGGCCGGGATCAAGATTCTCACCTCCACCAAGGTCGTGAAGGTCGAGAAGGGCGGCAATGAGGTCACCTGCACGGTCGAGGACGACAAGGGAACGAAGCAGACCCTGAAGGCCGAAAAGCTGATCTCCGCAGTCGGCGTCGTCGGCAATATCGAAAATCTCGGCCTCGAAAAGCTCGGCGTGAAGACGGATCGCGGCTGCGTGGTGATCGACGGGCTGGGCCGCACCAATGTGCCGGGCATTTACGCCATCGGCGATGTGGCCGGTCCGCCGATGCTGGCCCACAAGGCCGAGCACGAGGGCGTCATCTGTGTCGAGGGCATCAAGGGCCTGCATCCGCACGCGATGGACAAGGCGAAGATTCCGGGCTGCACCTATTGCCACCCGCAGGTCGCCTCGGTGGGCCTGACCGAGGCGAAGGCCAAGGAAGCCGGATACGCCCTCAAGGTCGGGCGTTTCCCGTTCGCCGGCAACGGCAAGGCCATTGCGCTTGGCGAGCCGGAGGGGCTGGTCAAGACCATCTTCGACGCCAAGACCGGCAAGCTGCTCGGCGCGCATATGGTGGGGGCGGAAGTCACCGAACTCATTCAGGGCTTCGTGGTCGCCATGAACCTTGAAACCACCGAGGAAGACCTGATCAACGCGGTCTTCCCGCATCCGACCCTGTCGGAAATGATGCACGAGAGCGTCATGGATGCGTATGGGCGGGTGATCCACACATGATGCCGGACCTTCAAGGCTGGATCGCAGTCTCGGAGATCGCTCGGAACGTGGGAATCGTGATCGGTGGGGCGATTGGCATTTATCTTGGCTGGCTGAGGGTAAGCGCTGCCAACCGTCAAGCCGAAGCCCAAATTAGGCAGGCCGAACTGAATCGGCGCGACCACGTCGCGGAGTTGTTTAACCGTGCGGTTGGACAACTTAAGGACGAAAAGGTCGAAGTGCGGTTGGGGGCAATTTACACGCTGCGTGCGATTTGTAACGATTTTGCCGATCTTTCGGACCCTGTCATCCAGCTTTTGAGTGCCTATCTCCGAGAAAATGCCGTAAACTATGGTGACAATGAACCACCGGTCGACGTGCAAGAGATCATGAGCACGCTACGTGACCGTTTGGAGGACAAGCGATGACCTCAGTTGCCGAAGCTCGGATCGTGCCGTCCAGCCGCCTCGATCTACGTGGAACATTTATTCGCCGCACTAATCTTAACAACGCCAATCTGGAGGGCGCGAATTTGAGTGGCGCGGATTGTTCCTTCGCGTCCTTTAAGGGAGCGAACTTTCGAAATGCGCTTTTGGACGGAGCTATCCTAAAGGGAGCGGATTTGTCTGATGCGCGAAATCTGACCAGAGACCAGATTTCGCGTGCGATCATTGACGATAAGACCGTGCTGCCGCAAAATTTGCGCTGAATAGTTGATAGTTTAATTGGGTTCGGGGGTAAAATGAACCAGTCGCTCGGAATTATGGGTACGCCCGGCGTGGGCTTTTTCATGCTGCTCATCATCGGCGCGCTCGCGGGCTGGATCGCCGAGAAGATCACCAAGTCGGACCACGGCATCTTCACGAACATTTTCGTCGGCATCTGCGGATCGTTCGTCGGCACCAAGCTGGCCGAAGTGCTGGATTTCTATCCGAACGGCTTCATCACGCGCGTGATCGTCGCCGCCATCGGGGCGGTGATCGTACTTTACGTCTGGGGCGCGCTGATGGGCCGCCGCAATCCGCCGCCGGTGCAGGGCGGGCGCTGATCGGCGCAATTCAGCCCCGCTTTTGGTCTACTTGGCCCGAAAGCCCGTAAGGCTTATGTGACGCGCACGCGCACGCGCAGGAGCGCCTGCGCCCGGAGCAGACCATGGCCGTCGTTCTCGATACGCTGAACAACGATCCCCGCAAGAAAGCCGATGTGCGCCATCCCGAGAAGGCGCACCGGCCCGATCAGGAAATCCTGCGCAAACCGGACTGGATTCGCGTCAAGGCGCCGGGTTCGCCCCAATGGGCCGCCACCAAGGCCATCGTGAAGGAGCACGGCCTCGTCACTGTGTGCGAGGAGGCCGGCTGCCCCAATCTCGGCGAATGCTGGGAGAAGAAGCACGCGACCTTCATGATCATGGGCGACACGTGCACGCGGGCCTGCGCCTTCTGCAACGTGAAGACCGGAATGCCCGCGCCGCTCGATCCGCTTGAGCCGGCGCACATCGCGGATTCCGTCGCCAAGCTCGGCCTTTCGCATGTGGTGATCACGTCGGTGGACCGGGACGATCTCAAGGATGGCGGCGCAGAGCATTTCGCGCAGGTGATCCGGGCGATCCGGGAGCGCTCGCCCACAACCACCATCGAGATCCTGACGCCGGATTTCTTGCGCAAGCCCGGCGCGCTCGAAGTCGTGGTCGCCGCGCGGCCCGACGTGTTCAACCACAATCTCGAAACCGTTCCGTCGAACTATCTGACGGTGCGGCCCGGCGCGCGCTATTTTCATTCCATCCGCCTGTTGCAGCGAGTGAAGGAGCTTGATCCCACCATCTTCACCAAATCCGGCATCATGGTCGGCCTGGGAGAGAAGCGGAACGAAGTGCTGCAACTGATGGACGACCTGCGCTCTGCGGACGTCGATTTCCTCACCATCGGCCAGTATCTCCAGCCGACCCGCAAGCATCATCGCGTGGTGAGTTTCGTGACGCCGGACGAGTTCAAGTCCTACGAGACGATCGCGATGACGAAGGGCTTCCTGCTCGTCTCCGCAACGCCGCTGACGCGTTCGTCGCATCATGCGGGCGAGGACTTCGCGAAGTTGCAGGCGGCGCGGCGCGCTCGCGTTTGATTCAGGTTAACGGAAAGTAACGGCCAGCGGCTTGTTCTGCAGGGCCCACAGGAGGCTTACATAGTCTTCGCAACGCCATGGAGCCTGCGATGAGCCTTTTGACCACCGCGCCCGCCACGCCCGCCCTCAACCGCCGCGCATTGATGATCGGCGGCGCGGCCGCAGCCGGGGCCGCCGCAATCGGCGCCTATGGATGGAAGCGCTTCGACTTGCGCTCGCGTCTGCTCAATCCGTTTACGGCGCAAAATTTCCAGCTTGAGCCAGTCTCGGGCGTCCAGCTCGCCAATGGCGATCAGGCGCCGGGCTTTTCGGCGGGCGACCTGACCGGACACGTCACGGTGCTGAACTTCTGGGCCTCGTGGTGCCCGCCCTGCATCGGCGAACATCCCCATCTGGTGGCGATGGCGAAGGACAAGCGGCTGCGCATCTTCGGGGCGAACTACAAGGATGATGCGGCTGCGGCGGCCTGGTTCCTGGCCGAGCGCGGCAACCCCTATCAGGCCGTCGGGGCCGATACGCACGGCTTCGTGTCGCGGGCCTTCGGGGCGCGCGGCGTGCCGTGGACTTATGTGGTGGACCGGGCAGGGCAGGTGGCGTTCACCCTGCCGGGGCCGATCGACGAGACCAATGTCCGCACGGTCCTGCTTCCGGCCATCGAGAAAATCCTGGCGGCCTGACAGGTTCCGGGCGCTTTCCGGCGTGCTATGAGGACGACAAATGCCGTCCTATCGCACCAGCCGCCGCGTTCAGCACAGCGCCCGCAACATGTTCGACCTCGTGGCCGACATCGAGCGCTATCCCGAATTCCTGCCGCTCTGCACCGGGCTGCGGGTGCGTCGCCGTTCAACCGATGCGCGGGGGCGTCCGGTTCTGCTTGCGGACATGTCGGTCGGCTACAAGGCGATCCGCGAAACGTTCGGAAGCCGTGTGACGCTCGACGCCGAGAAGCTGGAAATTCTCGTCGAATATGTGGACGGGCCCTTCAGCCATTTGCAGAACAAATGGAATTTCATCGACCTGCCTGACGGAAAAGGCCGGGTCGATTTCTTCATCGACTACGAATTTCGCAGCCGCATGCTGGGCCTCTTGATGGGCGGCATGTTCGATGCCGCTTTCCGGCGTTTCGCCGAAGCGTTCGAGAAGCGGGCGGATGAAGTTTACGGGCGCGGGAAGTCCGCGCCGCCAACCGGATCGGTCGCATGAAAGCCTTGCGTTCAATAGTTCTGGCCTCCCTTCTGGCGGTCGGGTTTGCGTGCCCCGTGGCGGCGCAGCCCTCGGTCGCCGGCAAGCCGATCACGATCATCATTGGTTTCGGGCCGGAAGGCGGCGATGACGCGGGTCTGGCCGGAACCGCGATGGGGGCGTCGCGCGAAAGGCTGAGGCCGCAGCCGACCTATGACCGGACGGGAACGTTGATCGCCCGGCATCTCGGGCGCTTTTTGCCCGGAAATCCGGCCGTTTCGACCCGTTCTTTGCCGGGCGCCGCAAGCCTCGCGGCCGTGCGGTTTCTGGAAAGCTCGGCGCCGCGCGACGGAACGGTGCTGGGCATCGTGGGGCCAGCGCTCGCCAGATTGCCGGTGTCGCCTGTCCCAACTTTTAAGACCGATCCGTCGACCTTCGGGTGGATCGGCGCGCGGATGCGCGAAATCTATGTCTGCGTCGCCCGCAAGGAGATCGAGGCCGAACGTCTGGCCGATCTTCACGGCCGGGAGATTTTCTTTGGCGCGTCCGAACCGCGTTCGAGGCCCTTTATTCATGCAGCCGGATTGAACCTCGTCCTCGGCGGCAAGATGAAGATCGTGCCGGGCTATGCGGATGTGGAGGAAATTCTCAACGCCACCCTGCGGGGTGAAACCGACGGCATGTGCGGCGTCTCGCTTTCCGTGCTGCGGGCGCGGTATGAGTCGCGGCTTGCGGCGGGCGATCTGAAACCGCTGGCGCAATATGGCGCGTCCAAGGACCCTCGACTGGCCTGGCTCCCGGTGATCAGCGAGACGGCCCGGGGCGACGACAGTCGCGTTTTCCAACTGCTCGACGATGAAGGGCTTTACGCCTGGCCGCTGGTGACGCCGCCCGGCGTCCCTGCACAACGTCTTGCCGAATTGCGCGCGGCCTTCATGGCGATGGGGGCCGACCCGGAGGCGCTGGCGGAGGCGAGCCGCCTGCAACTGGATCTTGATCCCGTTCCGGGCGAGGAGGTTGATGCGGCTGTGCGGCGGCTGGCGCAGGCATCGCCGGCGACCCTCAAGGGGATGCGGGCCTTGTCGGGATTCGACTGAAACAGGAACGGCGGGCCGAAGCCCGCCGCCCGAAACAGCTTCAGCTCAAGCCTTACTTGAAAATCTCGTTGAACACCTTCTCCCACTTGGGGAGTTCCTCGTCGAGTTTTTCCGGCGTGTAGAACTTGCCGATGAAGTTCTTGCCGTCGGGCACGAGAGTCGGGTCCAGCGCCGCCACTTTGGGATTGGCCGGGATATAGCCGCTGTCGCGATAGATTGCCTGACCTTCGGGCGACACGAGGAAGTCCGCCAGCAGCTTGGCGGCGTTCGGATGCGGAGCCTTGGCGGAGACGGAGATATTGCCCGAGTTCACCTGCGCCGGATTGATCGGCAGCCACTTCACAGGCGCGCCCTGCTTGGCGCTGATCCAGGCGTGGTGATTGCTGATCTGGACCGCAATCGAATATTCACCAGCGATCACCTGATCGAGAACCTGACGGCTGGCGACCGGGATGTTGACCACATTCTGCTTCGACAGCTTGCGCAGATAATCGAGGCCCTTTTCCTGCCCGTAGGTGTCGAGCACCGATCCCACGAAGCCAGCGCCGGAGGTCGATGAATTGCTCATGCTCCAGGCGATCTTGCCCTTCCATTTGGGGTCCAGCAGATCTTCCCAGCTCTTGGGTTCCTGACCGGCGGGGACGAGATTCGTGTTCACCGCCGGAACCGAGATCGCCAGATAGGTGGCGATCCAGTAACCTTCCGGATCGACGCGCTCGGGCGGATAGTTCTTGGCCTCGTCCGGCGTCCATTGCAGGACGACGCCCGGCTCGCGCCGCAATGTCGCAACGGTGGAAAGGCCATCGAACACATCGCATTCGACGCGGCCCGCCTTCAGCTCGTTCAGTACGCGCAGCACGACGTCGCCGGTGTTGCCTCGAACATAATTGATCTTCACGCCATACTTGGCTTCGAATGCCTTCTGCACCGGGACGACGAGCTGATTGACGATCTGCGTCGTGTACCAGGTGACCTGACCTTCCTTCTTGGCCGCCGCGATGAGCTCGGGCGTGGCGGCCTGCGCGGAGGCGGCGACGCAAAGTGTGAGCGCGCTCGCGCCGATCAGGTGACGAAACTTCGACATGGGTTCCCTCCGTTATTGCCAAGTTTGGCTGTTTGTATTGGAGTTTAGGGAAGTTGTCCTCATCGCGCCAGTACCCTTCGGACGCAAATTCCACCGCGCCGTTAAGGTTAGAATCGCGAAATTCACACCTCGCTAACCATGCAGGCTAGGCTGTGAAGCTGCGCATTCCGCGCGTGGAATTGCCGTGTCGAACGCCGCGCCCCTTTTGGCGAAATTCGAGATTGCTGGCCGGCGGTCGGCCGTCGCGGGCTCGCGCGCCTATGACGTGAGAATTGTCCGCGATGCGGCGAGCGCGGACCTCTGGGCGATCTGGGCGGAACTGGAACGGCAGGGCGACTGCACGGTTTTTCAGTCCCGCCAATTCCTGCGGCCATTGCTGCAAATCGTCGGGTCCAAAAGAAACGCCGAACTGCATCTCTGCGTCGTGTTCGACGCGATCGGTCCGCTGCTGGGGCTGCCCTTCGTGGTGAGACGCAGCCGCACCGCATCGCTGATCGAAATCGCTGATTTCGGATTGAGCGACTATTGCGCGCCTGTCATGGCGAGACGCTTCGATCCTTGCGATGCAGCCGCGTGGGCCGCCATCTGGGCGACGCTCGCCGGGCAGCTTCCGAAAGCGGACGGAATTTCGCTCGAAAAGATGCCGGCGCTGGTGGCGGGGCGGATGAACCCGTTTCTGCATCTCACTGGCGTGCGTCCGATGCTGCGCGAGACGCGGCAGGTGGCGGTCGATCCCGTCTGGCTGTCGACGTCCGTCGCGAAGGAAGCGTTTGCGAAACGCCGCAAGCTGGAACGGGCAGGGGGATCACGCTTCGTGATCGTGGACGATCCTGCCCTGATCGACCATCATCTCGATCTGATGCGAGCATTGCGGCGGCGACGCTTCGAGGCGCAGGGCATTCAGGACAGTCTGGATGAGACGGGCGCGTTCGAGTTCTACCGGACCTTGCTGCATGAGGGATGCGCGGACGGCGGCGCGGTGCTGGGTGTGGTGACGTTTGACGGGCAGCCAATCGCAATGTCTGCGGCGCTGGTCCATCGTGGACGCTTCAACGGCGTCCTGACCGCCATGGATGAAAAGCGCGCATCCTTTTCTCCCGGGCTCGTCAGCATGGTGGGACTGTTCGAATGGTGCCTGAAGCAAGGCGTCAGCGTTTTCGACATGGGCTTCGGCGACCAGCACTACAAGTCGCGTTTCGGCGGCGAACGCTCCATGCTGCATGAATGGTCACAGGCGCGCAGCCTCAGGGGCGCTGTGTGGAAACTGGAGCGTGACGCGCGCTCCGCCGCCCGGCGGGCGCTCCGCCGCTATCCTGCCCTGGAGAGATTGCGCGGACGCGGCGGGAAGTCAGGCTGACGCGACGGCTTCTTCCAGAAGCGTCAGCGCGAAGGCCACCGACGCCTCGCGAATGCCGCGCCTGCCCAGATCGCCGAACCTCTTCTCGACGGCTTTGACGCCTTGCGGACTGGCGCAGGCGAAATGCACCAGGCCCACCGGTTTTTCTTCAGAACCGCCGCCCGGCCCGGCAATACCGGTGATGGCGACCGAGATCGTTGCACGAGAATGCGTGAGCGCGCCCGCCGCCATGGCCCGCGCAACCGGGTCGCTGACCGCGCCGAACCGGTCGAGCAATTCGGACCCGACGCCCAGCATCTGCTGCTTCGCCTCGTTCGAATAGGTGACGAAGCCGCGATCCACCACAGCCGAAGAGCCTGGTATTTCGGTCAACAGCGCCGCCACGAGTCCGCCCGTGCAGGACTCGGCAGTGGAGATGATGACACCGGCAGCGCTCGCGCGGCGGATGAGCAGGGTGGCGCGGGCTTCGAGATCGTCGGGGAAGAAGCCGCCCATGTCATTCTCCCATCGGCAGGCGCACCGTGGCGGTCGCCATGGCGGCGATGCCTTCACGGCGACCGGTAAAGCCGAGCTTTTCGGTCGTCGTGGCCTTTACGGAAACCCGGTCTAGCGACAGTCCGGCGATATCCGCGATGCGGGCGCGAATGGCGTCCCGGTGGGGGCCGACCTTGGGGGCCTCGCAGACAATGGAGAGGTCCAGATGGGCGATCAGGCCGTCGCGGGCTGAAACCCGCCGCACGGCCTCCTTGAGGAATATGTCCGACGAGGCGCCCCGCCATTGCGGGTCTGACGGGGGGAAATGCGCGCCGATGTCACCGTCCGAAATCGCCCCGAGGACGGCGTCAGTCAGCGCATGCAGGGCCACGTCGGCGTCAGAATGCCCGACGAGACCCTGAGTATGGGGAACAGCCACGCCGCCCAGCCAGACATGGTCGCCCGGCCCGAATGAGTGGACGTCGAACCCCTGACCGACCCGGATGTCCGGCCGGTCGCGATGCAGCCGGGCTTCGGCGCGGGCGAAATCCTCGGGGTGGGTGAGTTTCATGTTGGCCGGATCTCCATCGAACACATGGACCTTGTGGCCCGCCCATTCGGCGACGGCGGCATCGTCGCTGAAATCGCTCAGTCCGGCGGCGGCCGCTCGCCGATGCGCATCGAGGATGAGATCCAGCCTGAAAGCTTGCGGCGTCTGGACCGTGCGGAGCTTATCGCGGGCGGGGGTCGCCACAACCGTGCCGGCAGCGTCCACCTGCTTCACCGTGTCGGTCACGGCGCATCCGGGGATGGCGGCGGCGTGAAGGACTGCGCTTTCTACGGCTCTTAAAGTTAATTCTGAAGTTAAGAAAGGTCGCGCAACATCATGTATTAAAACATACTTTGCATCTTTGCAAAGGGTTGCAACCTGCGCAATTCCCGCGAGGCAGCTGGCCTGACGGGTTGCCCCGCCTGCAACCCACGGCAGCATATGCGGGGTTTCCGATCCAAGCTCCGTCAGGGACTCCGACAGGAGTCCGGCATCGTCCGGATGGATCACAAGCTGCACCGGGCTGCCGGGCAGCGCGGACTGGACAGCCCGCAAGGTCCGGGCGATCACGCTTTGGCCGCCGATCCGCCGGAACTGCTTGGGGAGGTCGCCGCCGGCCCGATGGCCGCGCCCGGCCGCCACCAGAACGACTGCGATTTGGGCTGGATTGATCATGACGGCTCCACGAATGCCGGGACGATTGGCGTCTTTTTTCCCACTCGTCAAACTGGGCCGGACTTTGCGCGCTGCACAAAACTGAGTATGATGTAAGCATGATCGCGGATGATCAAAAATTAGGCAATCGCCCCCCCTTGCAGATCGGAAGCATTCCGTTGCCGGGTCGCGCCTTCCTCGCCCCCATGTCGGGAATTACCGATGTGGGGATGCGGCGCATTGCGGCGCGGTTCGGGGCGGGGCTGGTCATTTCCGAGATGGTCGCTTCCGACAGTTATGTAAAAGGCGAGGCCGAGGCCAGTCTGCGGGCCGAGGGGGCGGGGATCGACGTCCATGTCGTCCAGTTGGCCGGACGCGATCCGCGCTGGATGGCCGAGGCCGCCCGTCTGGCAGAAGCCAATGGGGCGGCCGTCATCGACATCAACATGGGTTGCCCGGCCAAGCGTGTGACGGGCGGCTATGCGGGTTCGGCTCTGATGCGCGACCTCGATCTGGCGCTGGCGCTGATCGAGGCGACAGTGGCGGCTGTGAAAATTCCCGTCACGCTGAAAACCCGGCTGGGCTGGAATGACGAGAGCCTGAACGCGCCGGAACTTGCGAAGCGGGCCGAAGAGGCGGGCGTACAGCTCATCACCATCCACGGCCGGACGCGGTGCCAGTTCTACAAGGGCAGCGCCGACTGGCGGGCGATCCGCCGGATCAGGCAGGTCGTGTCCGTACCTCTGGTGGCGAACGGCGATTGCGGCAGCGCTGAAGATGCGCGCGAGATGCTGCGCCAGTCCGGCGCCGACGCCGTGATGATCGGCCGGGCGGCCGTCGGGCGGCCCTGGCTGGTGGGCGAAGTGGCCAGAGCGCTGGACGATGCGCCCCTGACGGGCGCATCCGCATCCGTCATGCGCGAGGCGGCGCTGGAACATTACGAGTCCTTGCTGGAACAGTTTGGTCCGCGCGCAGGCGTGCGTCATGCGCGCAAGCATCTGGCCGCCTATGCGGATCATTGCGGCTGGGACGCCGCGCGCGGCGAGCGGCTGGAATTGTTGACGACAGAGGAGGCGCATCGCGCTTCGCGGCTCCTGTCGGCCATGTTTGACGAGTTCGAGTGCCGGCAGGCGGCTTGAGCCTAACGGTTGAGTAAGAGGCGATCCATGAACGTGAAGGCGCTTCGGAAGATGTCGGACGGCTTCGATTCCGCCGCAACGGCAACCCAGATTCTCAATGCCCTGCCGCATCCGATCCTGACACTGGGGCCGGACGGCCATGTGGTCGATGCGAATGCGGCCTGCGAAGCCTTCTTCGAGATCAGCTTGCCGTTGCTCAAGCGTCAGAAGCTCTCGGACATTCTCCCCTTCGGCTCGCCGCTCCTGTCGCTCGTTGCGCAGGTGCTGGAGCGCGGCGCGGCGGTGAACGAGTACAGGGTCGATATCGGCACGCACCGCACCGGCGGGGACCGCGTGGTGGACATCAATGTCGCCCCGCTGAATTCTGATGCACGAAATTTAATCATAATGCTGCAAGAACGAACAATTGCCGACAAAATGGATAGGCAATTGACGCACAGAGGAGCAGCCCGCTCGGTGACCGCTCTGGCGTCCATGCTGGCGCATGAGATCAAGAATCCGCTCTCGGGCATCCGCGGCGCCGCGCAGCTTCTTGAAGGCGGCCTGGGGGATGACGATCGCGCGCTGACCCGGCTCATCTGCGACGAGACAGACCGGATCGTGAAGCTCGTCGACCGTATGGAAGCCTTCTCGGACGAGCGACCGATCGAACGCGAAAGCGTCAATATTCACAAGGTTCTGGACCATGTGAAGCGCATCGCGCAGGCGGGATTTGCCCGTCACATCCGCTTCTTCGAGAATTACGACCCGTCGCTGCCGCCGGTCTCAGGAAATCGCGATCAGCTGATCCAGGTGTTCCTCAACCTAGTGAAGAATGCCGCCGAGGCGATCGGCGAGGACGCGATCGACGGGGAGATCGAATTGACGACCGCATTCCGCCCCGGCGTGCGCATCCGGACCGCCGGATCGCGGGAACCGACGCGCCTGCCGCTGGAGTTCTGCGTCCGCGACAACGGCCCCGGAGTATCACCGGAATTGATGGAGCACCTCTTCGATCCCTTCGTCACCAACAAGTCGAGCGGAACTGGCCTTGGTCTTGCACTGGTAGCAAAGATCATCGGAGATCACGGGGGTATCGTCGAGTGTGAATCCCATGCCCGGCGCACGACCTTCCGGGTGCTCCTGCCGATGTTCGCGGCGACCGACGGCCGTTCGGGCGAAGGTCGGTAACATCTGAATTCGAACGGCATTCTCTTCGGGGCGAGCCGCTCGGACCCTCTGAGGAGAGTTCCATACATGGCGACCGGAAACATTCTAGTTGCCGATGACGACGCCGCCATCCGGACCGTTTTGAGTCAGGCGCTGTCGCGCGCCGGATACGAGGTTAGGGTCACCGGAAATGCCGCAACGCTCTGGCGCTGGGTGCAGGCGGGCGAGGGAGACCTGATCATCACCGACGTGGTGATGCCGGGCGAGAACGCCTTCGATCTCCTGCCGCGCATCAAGAAGCTGCGTCCCGACCTGCCGATCATCGTGATGAGCGCCCAGAATACGTTCATGACGGCCATCAAGGCGTCCGAGCGGGGCGCCTACGACTACCTGCCCAAGCCCTTCGACCTGAAGGACCTCGTGTCCATCGTCGGCCGCGCGATGAGCGAGCCGCGCAATCGCGCGCCGCGCGAAATCACCGAGGAACTCGAAGGCATGCCGCTTGTCGGGCGCTCCCCGGCGATGCAGGAAATCTATCGCACCCTCGCCCGCCTGATGCAGACCGACCTAACGGTGATGATCAGCGGCGAGTCCGGCACCGGCAAAGAATTGGTGGCGCGCGCGCTGCACGATTACGGCAAGCGCCGCTCCGGGCCGTTCGTGGCCATCAACATGGCGGCGATCCCGCGCGACCTGATTGAAAGCGAATTGTTCGGCCATGAGAAGGGGGCCTTCACGGGCGCCAATTCCCGCTCGGCCGGCCGGTTCGAGCAGGCTGAAGGCGGTACGCTGTTCCTCGACGAAATCGGCGACATGCCGATGGAGGCGCAGACGCGCCTGCTGCGCGTGTTGCAGCAGGGCGAATATACGACGGTGGGCGGTCGTTCGCCGATCAAGACGAATGTCCGCATCGTGGCGGCCACCAACAAGGACTTGCGGATACTGATCCAGCAGGGCCTGTTCCGCGAAGACCTGTTCTTCCGCCTCAACGTGGTGCCGATCCGGCTTCCGCCGCTGCGTGAACGGTCCGAAGACGTGCCGGACCTCGTGCGCCACTTCTTCAAGATTGCGGCCTCGGAAGGCCTGCCGCAAAAGCACATGGATACGGCAGCCCTGGAGCGCATGAAGCGCTATCGCTGGCCCGGCAACATCCGCGAACTGGAAAACCTGACGCGGCGGCTCGCGGCGCTCTATCCGCAGGAGATCATCAACGACCAACTGGTTGAAGTCGAACTCGGAGCGGAATTTCCGACCTTGCCGACGCCGCGACCCGCAAGCTCGCGATCCGAGAACGGGGCCGGGTCCGGCGGCGCGGAGCATGAAGACCATGACACGCTGTCGCTGGCGGTCGAGCATCACCTCGGCGCCATGTTCAAGGAATATGGCGAGCAGCTTCCACCGCCCGGTCTTTATCATCGTGTGCTTCGAGAGATCGAATATCCGCTGATTTCGGCGGCGCTCGCCGCCACGCGCGGTAACCAGATCCGTGCTGCCGAACTCCTCGGACTCAACCGGAATACGCTCCGCAAGAAAGTGCGCGATCTCGATATCCGGCTGTTGCGGTCGCCCCGATAGGTGTGGACTGCGGAGCGGCAGTCGGAAAAATGTCGTAATTCGGCAACACCGTTGCTTTGCGGCAACGGATAAGGCATGACCTCGCTATGCTCCCGGATGCCGCGTCGGCGAGAGGCCGACAGGTTCGCCGGAGTCCGTCGCGGAATGTTGCCAGTCGTATGACCGCCACCGAAAGCTCCGAGCTGACCGTCGGTCCGCCTCAGACGCGCACCCGGAGATGGGCGCGGCGTCTGGGACCCTATCTGGTTTCGCTGGCCGTCCTGTCTGCCGTCGTCACCTTGATGGTGCTTGGCGACTTCACGCCGATCTCGCCCAACAACACAGTGGTCCTGACGCTGTTCGGGACGAACCTGTTTCTGATCGTGTGTCTCGTCATCCTGCTGGTCTTCGAGATATGGAGCCTGCTGGCGGATCTGCGGGCGCGGGAAGCGGGCGCGCGGCTGCACATCCGGATTGTCGGGCTGTTCTCCATCGTGGCGGCTGTGCCGGCGGTCCTGATCGCCATCACCGGCACGCTCACACTGGAGCGTTCGCTCAACCCCGCGATCATGCAGGACCTGCGCGGGTTCATTCTGACGACGGCGGAAGCGGCGCGCATTTTCCGCGAGGCGCAATGCCGTTCGCTGCTGCAGGAAGCCGAGCTCACGGCGTCCGATCTCGACCGCGTCCAGCCGACCTTCGTGTCGAACCGCGCGCTGTTCCATGATTATTTCGAAGCGCGCGCGAAAATTCTGGGCTTCACGGCGGCCGCCGTCATGCGCCGCAACGGCGACGTGATCGAGCGCGTCTACAATGACCCGAACTCGCGCATCGTCACGCCGGAACAAACCGATTTCGACGATGCGGCCAGGAACGAACCGCTGTGCCTCATTCTCGACGAAGGCCGGACTTTCGTGGCCCTTCGCCAGATGCGCGCCTTCGACCAGACGTACGTCTATGCGTCGCGTCCGATCGATCCGTTCGCGCTGGAGTTTCCCAAGCAGGCGAACAGCCTGATCGAATTGTACGACGCCTTCGACTCGCATCGCGTCAATATCATCGTCGCCTTCGCGGTGATGTTCGCGCTGATCGCGGTGGTGATGCTCCTGTCGGCGAGCTGGCTTGGAATTTCATTCGCCAATCGTCTGGTCACGCCGATCCGGCGACTGATTTCGGCGACCGATCAGGTCTCGTCCGGCAACCTGCTCGTGCAGGTTCCGGTGAAGCGTTCGGAGGGCGACCTCGCGCATCTGGGCGAAACGTTCAACAAGATGACCTCCGAGTTGCGGCTTCAGCAGAACCGGCTGATGGCTGCCAGCCGCCTCAATGACGAGCGGCGCATTTTCACCGAGGCCGTTCTGTCCGGAGTTCCGGCTGCGGTGATCGGAATCGATGGCGAGGCGCGCATCAGCGTTCTCAACGCTTATGCGTTACGCCTTGTCGAGGGCGGCGGCGAAAGCGCCGAAGCCGTGATCGGCAAGCCGGTGACGACAGCCTTCCCGGAACTCGGTAACATTCTCGAGGAAGCGCACGAGGGAAACCAGCGCCTGTACCAGAGCCAGACCACGCTGCTGAGGCAGGGGCGCGAGCGGACGTTTAATGTGCGCGTCACCACCGAGCAGGGCGCGGCGTCAGTCGGCAGCCTCGTCATCACGCTCGACGACATTACCGATCTCGTCTCGGCGCAACGCACGGCCGCCTGGGCCGACGTGGCGCGCCGCATCGCGCACGAGATCAAGAATCCCCTGACGCCGATCCAGCTTTCCGCAGAACGCCTCAAGCGCAAGTACGGACGCACGATCACGCAGGACCGCGAGATCTTCGACCAGTGCACGGATACGATTGTCCGGCAGGTGGACGACATCAAGCGTATGGTGGACGAGTTCTCCTCCTTTGCGCGCATGCCGAAGGCGACTCCGGTCGAGGACGATCTTTCGGCCTGCGTAAGGCAGGTCCTGTTCCTGATGCGCGTCGGTCATCAGGACATCAGTTTCGAGGATCATTTTCCCGAGGAGACCGTTACGGCTGTGTTCGACCGGCGGCTTCTTTCGCAGGCGCTCACCAATGTCATCAAGAACGCCACCGAGGGCATTTCGGCGCTCGGCGACAATCCCGGACGCGCGCCCCAGATCGACGTCTATCTGTCGGTGGACGAGAACGATATGGTGTCCATCGACGTGGTGGATAACGGCAAGGGTTTTCCGACGGAAAACCGCCAGCGCCTGCTGGAGCCGTACATGACCACGCGCGCCGAAGGAACGGGGCTTGGCCTTCCCATCGTGGCCAAGATTCTGGAAGATCACGGTGGGGGCATCGAGTTGCTCGACGCGCCGGAGGGGCAGGGCGCGCGGGTGTATATGTATTTTCCGAGACACAGGCAAAGCGACGACAAGACGGCTGTTGGAGAGCAGACGCCTTCGTCCCGCATTGTTCCGTCCAGATAGAGGGTCCCTGCAAGAATGGCGAGCGACATCCTAGTTGTCGACGACGAGGCGGATATCCGGGACATCGTGTCCGGCATTCTCTCCGACGAAGGGCACGGCACGCGCACGGCCAAGAACTCCGACGAGGCGCTGGCCGCCATCGAAGCGCGCCGGCCGCATCTGGTGTTTCTGGATATCTGGCTGCAGGGCTC
The DNA here is from genome assembly GCA_947475995.1 of Beijerinckiaceae bacterium. Taxonomy (GTDB): domain Bacteria; phylum Pseudomonadota; class Alphaproteobacteria; order Rhizobiales; family Beijerinckiaceae; genus Terripilifer. Next base: position 49,817 of record CANJNI010000021.1, read on the forward strand.
GCGTCTCGATGGCCTGCAACTGCTCAAGGTCGTGAAGGAGCAGAATCCCCAGCTGCCGGTCGTGATGATCTCCGGTCACGGCAATGTCGAGACGGCCGTATCGGCGATCAAGCTGGGCGCTTACGACTTCATCGAGAAGCCCTTCAAGGCCGACCGGCTGGTGCTGGTGGCGGATCGCGCGCTGGAAGCGTCGCGGCTGAAGCGTGAACTGACCGATCTCAAGACCCGCGCAGGCGCGACGACCCGCATCGTCGGCAAGTCGAGCATCATCAACCAGCTTCGACAGGTGATCGAGCGCGTGGCCCCGGCCAATTCGCGCATTCTCATCACAGGCCCTTCGGGATGCGGCAAGGAGCTCGCGGCGCGCGCCATCCATGAGGCGTCGAACCGCGCATCCGGTCCGTTCGTGGTCATCAATGCGGCGACCATCACGCCGGATTCGATGGAGACAAAACTCTTCGGCGTCGAGGCTGGCGATGGACGCCCGCGCAAGATCGGCGCGCTGGAAGAAGCGCATGGCGGGACGCTCTACATTGACGAAGTCGGCGACATGCCGCGCGAGACGCAAGGCAAAATCCTGCGTGTGCTGGTCGACCAGAATTTTCAGCGCGTCGGCGGTTCAGCGCGCGTGACGGTCGATGTGCGCATCATCTCATCCAGCAGCAAGGACCTGACGACGGCGATTCAGGACAGCACGTTCCGCGAGGATCTGTTTCACCGCCTTGCCGTGGTGCCGGTGCGGGTGCCGTCTCTGGCCGAGCGGCGCGAGGATATCCCGGCGCTCATCGAATATTTCATGGATCATGTGTCGGCCACGAGCGGCATGGCGCGGCGCGCCATCGGGACAGACGCCATGGCGATCCTGCAATCGCACGACTGGCCCGGCAATATCCGCCAGCTTCGCAACAATGTGGAGCGGCTGATGATCCTCTCGACGGGCGATCCGGACGCGGAGATTTCGCCCGAAATGTTGCCCTCGGAAATAGGCGCGCTTGTGCCCTCGACGCCGTCGGGGTCCGGCGGCGAGAAGCTGATGAGCCTGCCGCTGCGCGAGGCGCGCGAGGTGTTCGAGCGCGAATATCTGATCGCCCAGATCAACCGGTTCGGCGGCAATATCTCGCGCACCGCCGAATTCATCGGGATGGAACGATCGGCCCTTCACCGGAAGCTGAAGTCGCTGGCGATCGACTCGCGCGACTGACGTCACGCTGCCGGTGTGAGCAGCACCGGCGCCTCGCGGCATCCTTCTGCGGCGTCATTGGGCGCAAGCGCATCGTTCCAGCGCTTGCCCACGAAGCGTTGGCATGTCACGCCATCCGACAGTTCCGACGAAAGCCAGACGGCCATGCGATCCATCGAGGTGACCGGAATGTCGCCGCCGGGCCGTGACGCGGGACCCTCGCGCGGATCATCCTCCGATTGAACGCGCCCGCCGGGCAACAGCGTGTTGGCCGTCACGCCCGTTCCGGCGAGATCCTGCGCCCAGATGATCGTCGCCGCATCTATGGCGGCCTTTGTGACCCCGTAGGGCGAATTCTTTCCTCGCTGCATCGTGTCGATGCTGGTCGTGATGTTGACGATCCGCCCCCATCCGCGCGCAATCATGTGCGGAGCGACCACGCGGGTCAGCGTGAACATCCCGTTGATGTTCACCTCCACGGCTCCCGACCAGAGCTTCGGATCCGATTCCCAGAAGCGTTGATGGAAGGCATCCTTCGGGATTCCCGGACCGCGCTGCATGCGACGTGCATTGTTGATGAGCACATCGACATGCCCGAAGACACGGATCGTCTCCGCGAGAATGCGGTCGCAATCATTTGGATTGGTGATATCGCCCGCCACGACATGCGCGCGATCCTCGCCGCAGGTCGCGGCAATCTCGCGCGCCACGTCCTCGAGCGGCGCCGTCTGCGGAGCAGTCAGCACCACCCGCGCTCCGGCGCGCGCAAGCGCGATCGCCATGGATTTCCCCAGACCTCGACTGGCGCCGGTCACTATTCCGATCTTGTCGTCCAATTTGATTTCGGTCATGTCGTTGAGCGCCCCTTGCTTCAAAAGGATCGAAGCGGCGCGGGCAGGAGTCAAGTTGCGGGCTTGTGTGTGACGTCCCGGGACTTTTCGGCAAGCACGGCGGTTTGCTTGGCCTGCGCCTTGCGAGAAACTTTCCCGTCCCTATGTCATGAAGGAATGACGAAACGGGTGGTATGCGACGAGCGGTTAGCCTAAACCCGGCCAGCCTATCGCCGATGGCAAGAAAAACTCAAAAGCAGAAGAAGGACTTAAAAAATGGCGGCTGAACGCACCCAGAACCTCCAGGACGCGTTCCTCAACTATGTGCGGAAACAGAAGGTTCCGCTGACGATATTCCTCGTCAATGGCGTCAAATTGCAGGGCGTTGTGACCTGGTTTGACAATTTCTGCGTGCTTTTGCGTCGGGACGGGCATTCGCAGCTCGTCTACAAGCACGCCATTTCGACCATCATGCCGGGCGCTCCGATCCAGATGTTCGAGCCCGTCGATGAGCCCGGCGACAGTCCTTGAGTCGTCGCCGCAGGACCGGGGAGGGGACTGACGAAGTCCCTTCCGCTCATACGGAGCCGGTTGAAAAGGAAATCAGGCACACCACTCACGCGCTTGTGATCGGCCCCTACCTCAAGGAATCGGCGGCCGAGCGGAAAACCGGCGGGCCTGTCCCGGCGGCGCGCTCTCCGGCTGCTCGGCTTGACGAGGCGGTTGGACTGGCCGCCGCCATTGATCTGGAAATTGTCGGCGCGGACACCGTCAGCCTCTCGCAGATTCGGCCCGCGACCTATATCGGCACCGGCAAGGCCGAGGAAATCGCCGCGCGCGTGAAAGAAAACGCAGTCGATCTCGTCATGATGGACTGCGCGCTTTCCCCCGTGCAGCAGCGCAATCTCGAAAAGGAATTCGGCGCGAAGGTCATCGACCGCACCGGCCTCATTCTCGAAATCTTCGGCCGGCGCGCCCGCACCCGCGAGGGTTCGTTGCAGGTCGAGCTCGCGCATCTGGCCTATCAGCGCTCGCGCCTTGTGAGGTCATGGACCCACCTTGAGCGGCAGCGCGGCGGCTTCGGCTTTCTGGGCGGCCCGGGCGAAACGCAGATCGAGACCGACCGGCGCCTCATTCAGGAGCGCATCACACGGATCGAGCAGGAGCTCGAGGGCGTGAAGAAGACGCGCGGCCTGCATCGCAAGAGTCGGCGCGACGTGCCCTATCCGATCGTGGCGCTCGTCGGCTATACGAACGCCGGCAAGTCGACGCTGTTCAACCGGCTCACAAAGGCCGAAGTGCTCGCCAAGGACATGCTGTTCGCCACGCTCGATCCGACGTTGCGGGCGATCAAGCTTCCGCACGGCGCGCGCGCCATGCTGTCGGACACCGTCGGGTTTATCTCCGATCTTCCGACCATGCTGGTCAGCGCCTTCCGGGCCACGCTGGAAGAAGTCATGGAAGCGGACGTCGTGCTGCATGTTCGCGACATTGCGCATGACGACACAGAGGCGCAGGGCGAAGACGTGCGGGGAATCCTGCGCGATCTAGGGATCGATCCGGACAATCACATCCGGCTTGTCGAAGTCTGGAACAAGCTCGATCTGCTCGATGAACATGCACGCGAGAAGCTGCTCAACACGGCGCACTTGCGCCAGCCGGATGCGCAGCCTTTCGTGATCTCCGCCATCACGGGCGAAGGGATCGACGTGCTGCTGGAAGGAATCGAGAAGCGGCTTGCGGTCGGACGCTCGGAGCTTGCGGTGACAATCCCGGCCGAGGACGGGCAGGGGCTTCACTGGCTTTACGAGAACGCCGAAATCCTGTCCCGCAAGACCGGCAAGACCGGCGACGCCAAACTGGTGATCCGCGTTGCGCCGGAGAAGCTGGCGCAGCTTCAAAGGCATTTCCCTGACGCGAAGGCGCCGGTCGAAAAAAAGCCTCGCAGCCGCAAGCCCAAGTGAATTATCGGGAAGCCAGTTGAATTATCGGGCGACGCTTTTCGCGTCGTTCCAGAGCGCATCCATCTCTTCGAGGCTTGCTGCATCGAGGCTGCGACCGCGCGCCTTTAATTGATCCTCGATATACGCGAATCGTTGCATGAACTTTTCATTGGTTCCGCGCACGGCGGATTCAGGATCAACGTCCGTATGACGAGCCAGATTGACGACCGCGAATAGAAGGTCGCCGATCTCGTCCTTGATGGCCGCCTGTTCGCCGCGCTCCAGCGCTTCCTCTATTTCCGCCGTCTCCTCGCGAATCTTCTTCAGCACCATGCGGGCGTCGTTCCAGTCGAAGCCGACCGTCGAGGCTTTCTGCTGAAGCTTCATGGCGCGAGTCAGACCGGGCAGGGCTGTCGGAACGGAGTCGAGCAGCCTCACGGGCGAGTCGTCAGGCAGCCCTTGCGCGGCCCGTGCTTGCCTGCGTTCGGCCTTCTCCTGAGCCTTGATCTCCGCCCAGATGCGATTGACCTCTGACTCCGGCAATTTGCCCGCATCGCCGAAGACATGCGGATGGCGGCGGATCATCTTGGTGGTTATGGCCAGCACCACATCGCCGAAATCGAATGCGCCCTGTTCCTCGGCCATCCGGGAATGGAACACGACCTGCAAAAGGAGGTCGCCCAGTTCATCCTTCAGATCGACGAGATCGGCGCGCTCGATGGCGTCCGCGACCTCATAGGCTTCCTCGATCGTGAAACTGACGATGGAGGCGAAATCCTGCCGCAGGTCCCAGGGGCATCCGGTGACGGGCGTGCGGAGCGCCGCCATGACGCGCAGAAAATCTTCGATCTTGCGGGAAGGTTTCATGGCAACCGGCGGGCAGGGATTATCGGATCAGTCTATCAAAACAAAACGGGCGCCGTTCGAAAACGACGCCCGTTTCAGATGTTTTCGACAGTCGATTACGCGAGCGCGATCGACAGGGCTTCGCGGCCCTTGGGGGTGTCGACGACCCGCATGGTCACGGCCTGGCCGTCGGCCAGATGCTGGATTCCGGCGGGACGCAGGGTCGAGATATGGACGAACACGTCCTTGCCGCCGTCGTTGCTGGCCACGAAACCGAAGCCCTTGGTTTCGTCGAACCATTTGACGGTTCCGGAGACCTCGGTTGCGGTCGCCGGATCCGGCGCGCGGCGCGGCGGACGGGAGTCGAAGTTGCGCGGGCCATCGAAATTGCGCGGACCATCGAAGCTGCGCGGGCTGTCGAACGAGCGTGGAGCGCGTTCGGGCGTCGCGGAAGACGTGTCGACTTCAAGCACGCGGGTCACTTGCGCGCCCTTCAATCCCTGGCCGACGAGGACCTTCAGCTTGGAGCCCGGAGGAACGGACTCGTAGCCGGCCGATTGCAGGGCGTTGATGTGCAGGAAGGCGTCGCCGGTACCGTTGGCGAGCTCCACAAAGCCGAAGCCCTTGTCGCCCTTGAACCACTTGACGGTCGCATCGACCGCTGCCGGCGAGGAGCCGCCCGCCGGGGGCGGTCCGCCGCCCGGCATGTCCATCGGGGCGCCAAAGCCGCCACGATCAAAACCCTGCCGGGGCGGACGCGCCGGCCGCGGCTCATACGGCATGGGGCCGTCATCATCGAAGCCCCGTTTGCGAGGGCCACGGAAATCCTTACCTTTGCTCATGGTGCCTTGTAGTCTCCGCCGATCGCGGGCCAGCGACCTGCCGCCCCCCAGCCAAACGATACGAAAATAGCCACACGGGCGGGAGTTTCCACCCACCGTGGGATCCGGACCGTATCAAGACCGGATAGGGCCGCTGTCTGTTGAAATTCCATTCAGTCCTGCCGCGCCTGCTTTAGCATAGTAACACGCAAATACAACGCGCGCTACAGGTCCGGCCCAAGAATTGTCGCATTCGGTATGGCTGCGTTTTTGGCTTTTTGGACCGTTCGCCGGCCCCGCGCAGGCTTTCGACTGATTTCGTCGGCCAGAGCGGGTTCGGGCCGGACGGCGATTACAGAACCGACGGCGCGATCGCCAGCATGCGAATTCCTTGCACCAATATGAAAGCGAAAGGCATCACGATCATCGCCATCGCTTACGACATCGACGATCCGCTCGGCAAAGACGATCTGAAATTCTGCGCCAGCGACGGGCAGTATTACGGCGAGAAATATTACATCGAGGCGACAGCCGCCACGCTGGCCGGCATGATGACCGCAACCGCGACCGAGCTCATCAAGGGCAACGGAAAGCGGAAGGGTCAGGTCAAGCTGGTGCGCCAAGCACATGGAGAAGATCGGGCGCTGGCGAGTTGCCGCCAGCCGCCTCGCTCCGGGGTGTGGGTTTAGGTTCCATAATATAGATTATGCGAATCTTAGATGGCCCGAAACCAGTAGCGCGCGTGCTCCACCCTCACGGATGATCTGCAAGATTCCGCCTGATCGCATCCGCCCACGGCAGGCTCGATTGGCTTCCGGCTTTCGTGCAGGCCAGCGCTGCTGCGGCTGTGGCGCGCCACATCGCGCTTTCCAGAGTTGCGCCTGCGTCGAGAGCCGCCGCCAGTACGCCGACGTAGCAATCACCGGCTGCGGTCGTATCGACCGGCGTGATGGGCCGCGCCGGGACGAAAATCCGGCTATCTGCGGTGGCGGCCTCAGATCCTTCGGCGCCAAGCGTGCGAATGATGTCGACGCCCAGCACGGCGCGCAGTGCGTCGGCCGAAGCCCCGCAACTGAGCCAGGCCCCCAGGGCTTCCGCCTCGTCCTCATTGACCACGATGAGACCGCAAAGGCGCAGCACGTCGGTCGCAATCCTCCGCGCCGGCGCGAGGTTGAGAATCGTTCGCTTGCCGGCCAAATTGGCGCGGCGGATGACGGCTTCGATTTCCTCCGCGCGATTTTCCATCTGCAGGACGATGATGTTGGCGCGCGCCAGCAATGCATCGCTGATCTGGCTTGCGCAGGCCTGTTCGTTGGCGCCGAGCGCCACGGCGATCATGTTGCGGCCGTGCGCGTCGGTCAGCACGGACGCCGTGCCGGTCGGGGCTTCCACCGCCGCCACATGGGCCAGATCGACGCCGGCGTCCTGCAGATTGACCAGCGCCACATCGGCCAGCGGATCGCGCCCGACAGCGCCGACCATCACGACGCTTGCGCCATCGCGCGCTGCAGCGACGGCCTGATTGGCTCCCTTGCCGCCGGCCTCTATGGTTAATTTGCGCGCCAGCAGGGTCTGTCCCGGCATCGGGAGTTCATCCAGCGCGAAGATCAGGTCTGCGTTCAGCGAACCGAAGACGACAATCATCCCTGCCCCTCAGGCCTTGAGAACCATGCCATCGTAGGCGGGCTCGACATTGCGGGGCAATTCGCGACGCAATGTTTCATAATCGAGATCGGTATGCAGGTTGGTCAGCACGGCATGTTTGGGACGCAGCCTTTCGATCCATTCCAGCGTTTCGCGCAGCGAGAAATGGCTGGGATGGCTCGTGTAGCGCAAGGCGTCGATGATCCACAGATCGAGCCCTTCGAGCGCCCCGATGCTTTCGGGCGGAATGCCATTGACGTCGGGGCAATAGGCCACGTCGCCGAAGCGGAAACCCAGCGCGTCGATTTCGCCATGTTCGAGCCGGAACGGCAGCGCCTCGACAGGCCCGCCCGGACCGGCAATCGAGATGCCTTCGAGCGGGGTCACCCGCCGGGTCTGCATCAACGGCGGGTATGAACTGCCGGGCGGCGTCCTGAAGATGTAGTCGAACTTCTCATGCACGCCCTGCGCGGTCGGCTCGTCCATATAGACGTCGATCAGGCGCTTCATCTTGAGCACCAGCGGGCGCACGTCGTCTATGCCGTGCGTGTGGTCGGCGTGGTTGTGGGTCAGCAGAACCGCGTCCAGACGATTGGTCCCCGCATCCAGTAATTGTTCGCGCAGGTCCGGACCCGTATCGAACAGAACCGTTGTGGCCTCGGCGGATTCCATGCGCCGTTCTACCAGAATGGAGCAACGACGGCGGCGATTTTTCGGATTGGCCGGATCGCACGCGCCCCAGCCCTGCGCGACGCGCGGCACGCCGCCTGACGATCCGCAGCCAAGGATGCGGATCGAGAGACTCACGCGGCCGCCGGAATGTTCGAGGGCGCAGGCATTTTGGAGAAGAGCCGCAGCGCGTTTTGCGTGGTGATGCGCGCCATGTCGTCGGCGGGCTTGCCCTTGGCTTCCGCAAGCACCCGCAATGTATCAGCCGCGAAGGCCGGTTCGTTGCGCTTGCCGCGATGCGGCACGGGCGCGAGGAAAGGCGCGTCGGTTTCGACGATCAGACGTTCATCGGGAATATCGCGCACGAGATCGCGAAGCTCCTGCGAATTCTTGAAGGTCAGCACGCCCGAAAACGACACGGTGAGGCCGAGTTCGAGGCCCGTCATGGCGAGGCCGCGCGAGGACGTGAAACAATGGAGCAGGGCGCGAAAAGCCCCCTTCCCCATTTCGTCCTTCAGGATCGCGGCCATGTCGTCATCTGCATCGCGCGAATGAATCACCAGCGGCAGGTCTGTGATGCGCGCCGCCGCAATGTGTCGGCGGAATACTGTCGCGGCAATGTCGCGCGGGCTCTTGTCGTAATGATAGTCGAGCCCCGCCTCGCCGATCGCAATGCAGCGCGGATGAGCGGCCAGTTCGCACAGACGTTCGACGGAAATGTCCGGCTCTTCATGGGCGCGATGCGGATGCGTGCCGACCGTGAACCAGACATTGTCGAAACGCTCTGCGATCACCCGGTAGGAATCGTAACGAGCGACGTGCGTCGAGATGGTGATCATCCGCTCCACGCCCGCAGCCTGCGCGCGCGCCACGACAGCGTCGAGTTCTGACGCAAAGTCCGGAAAGTCCAGATGGCAGTGGGTGTCGATGATCATTTCTGTTTCGGCGGCTTTCCGGTTTCGCCCGGCTCAAGATAACGTGGAAAGATCGGCGCGGGCGCGGGCAGCGGCGCACCGGACGCAAGACGATGCGCGGAACCAACGTGCGCAAAATCGCTGTGTTCCGGCGCAACGCCCAGAAGATCGAGCAGCTTTGCGGCGGCTGCCGGAATGACCGGCTGCGTCACGATGGCGATGTTGCGCAGCACTTCCGCCGTCACATAAAGCACAGTCGCCATGCGGGCAGGATCGGTCTTGGCCTGCTTCCACGGCTCCTCGGCTGCGAAATAGCGATTGGCGTCCGCCACCACACGCCAGATTTCGGCCAGCATCAGGTGCAGCGCAAAGTCCTGCATGTGTTCGCGTGACTTGTCGGCCAGCGTATGCGCCTGCGCCAAAATCGTCGTGTCGGCCTCGGTAAGAACGCCGCAATCGGGAACGGAAGCCGCGCAATTCTTGCCGATCATCGAGAGAGAACGCTGCGCCAGATTTCCGAGGTCGTTCGCGAGGTCCGCGTTGATGCGCGCCACGATTCCTTCGTGCGAATAATTGCCGTCCTGACCGAACGGCACCTCGCGCAGGAAGAAATAGCGCAACTGGTCGACGCCGTAATGCGATGCAAGCGTGAACGGGTCGATCACATTGCCGACCGACTTCGACATTTTCTCGCCGCGGTTGAACAGAAATCCGTGCACCACGATCTGCTTCGGCAACGCGATCCTGGCGGCCATCAGAAACGCGGGCCAGTAGATCGCGTGGAAGCGCGTAATGTCCTTGCCGATCACATGGGCGTTGCACGGCCAGTATTTTCCGCGCGGGCCGCTCATGTCCGGGTAGCCGGTCGCTGTGAGATAATTCGTCAGCGCATCGACCCACACATACATGACGTGTTTGGGATCGCCTGGTACCGGTACGCCCCAGTTGAAGGTGGTGCGGCTGATCGACAGATCCGCGAGACCACGCTTCACGAAAGCCACGATCTCGTTGCGGTATTTATCCGGCGTGATGAAGTCCGGGTTCGCCTCATAGTGCGCGAGCAGCTTGTCGCCGTAGGCGGACAGCTTGAAGAAATAGCTTTCTTCCTCGACCCATTCGACGGGCGTCCCGGTCGGCGCCGTGAAGCTGCCGTCGGGGTTTTTGGTCAATTCGCCTTCGTCGTAATAAGCCTCGTCGCGCACCGAGTACCAGCCGGAATATTTCGACAGGTAGATGTCGCCGTTCGCGTTCATCTGCTCCCAGATGGCAGTCGAGGCGGCGTAGTGGCGCGGCTGCGTGGTGCGGACGATATCGTCGGCCTTCGCGTTCAGCGCTTCGCCCATCTGCTCGAACATGGCGGCGGTGCGGTCGGCGAGCTGCTGAGCCGTAATGCCTTCGCGGGCAGCCGTCTGCTGCATCTTCTGGCCGTGCTCGTCCATGCCGGTGACGAACAGCACGTCATGGCCGTCGAGCCGCTTGAAGCGCGCAATGGCGTCGGTGGCGATGCGCTCGTAGGCGTGGCCGATATGCGGCGCGCCATTGGCGTAGGGGATCGCGGTCGTGATGTAGAATGTGGGGCGCGAAGCCATCAGTTATCCGGTTCTTCAGTGACCGGCAGCTTCGGAAAGGTTCGAGAAAATCGACAAGATCAGAGGTCGCCGGTCGAGATTCAGCGCCTCCGTTTCACGCGCCGCCGTGGCGATCTTTTCCCATACCTCAGCATAGCGTGCAAGGTCGCGCACGTTCCCCGCGCGCGCGTCCTCGCGCACGCGGCGGTCGATCCAGTCGTAGATTCCCGCCAGAGCCGCCTCGAAATCCTCCGTCTTTTCACGGCTGGCCAGGCCGTCGGCCAGTTCATGCACCTTCAGCCAGTCTACCTGCGGCAGACGCGATACCAGCGCCTCGATCCGGGCCGTGAGGGCAAGGCCGCTGCCGGTGAGCAGGCGCAGCGCATCGCGCACCGATCCCCCTGCCCTCTGGGCCGCTTCCGCGATGGAGCGCTCGTCATGATCGCCCCAGACGTCGTCGAGCGTTCGCAGCACCGCGACGACGTTCTGGTCGGACAAGGGCTCCAGATTGAGCATGCGGCTGCGCGAGCGGATCGTCGGAATGATCTGGCCGGGCCGGTGCGAGACGAACATGAAAAGACAGCGCGGCGGCGGCTCCTCGATCAGCTTCAGCATCGCATTGGCGGCGTTGCGGTTGAGATCGTCAGCCGGGTCGATGATGCAGACGCGCCAGCCGCCCTCGGCCGCCGCGTGGTGGAACATGTCCAGCGCGCGCCGCACGTCATCCACGCGGATCTCGGTGAAATGTTTGGGTGGCTTCGCCTTCTCGTTCCACTCGCGCCGCAACAGGAAAAGATCGCCGTGCGAAAGGGCTTCGATCCGGTGGGCGACCGGATGTTCCCGGCTCACCGACAGGTCTCGGGCCGCCTGTACGGCAGGCGCGTTCGGGTCGGGATTTGCAAACAGGAAACGCGCGACCCGCCACGCCAGCGTCGCCTTCCCGATGCCTTCGCGGCCGCCGATGATCCACGATTGAGGCAGGCGATTATCGCGGTAGGCGGTCAGAAACTCCTGTTCCGCAGATGGGTGGCCAATGAAGCTGTATGTCTCGCGTGGATGCGGCGCATCTTCAAACCGGTCGCTTTCGGGCGGCGCTTCCTCGATGGCGCGGGGCTTCTTCACGAAACCTCCGGGGTGCGCCGGCTCGATGCGAGCGGGATGACGTTGGAGGGGAGACCGCGCGCCGGCTGAAGGGCTGATTTCAGCCGCGGCTCAACGATGGCCCAGATGGCTTCCGACACATCCTCGGGCGACCGGCGCGCATCAATGACCATGCAGCGATCCGGCTCTGCCGCAGCAATATCGAGGAATGTCTGCCGGAGGCCCTGATGGAATGCGAGATTTTCCGCCTCGAAACGGTCTACCGGTCCGTCCGTGCGGCGTCGGTTGGCGCGATCAAGCCCTTCATCGGCCGGCAGATCGAGAACCAGCGTCAGATCCGGCCTCGTGGGGCCGACCGTGACGGCTTCCAGCGTGAGAATGAGTCGTGGATCGAGATTGCCGAGCGCGCCCTGATAGGCGCGAGTCGAATCCGCAAAGCGATCGCAGATGACTACTGCGCCTTGCGCGAGCGCGGGCCTGATCGTCTTGTCGAGATGGTCGATGCGGGCCGCCGAGAAGACAATCGCCTCCGCAGCAGGACCCAGAGGCGCGACTGCGCCCGAAAGCAGGACGTCGCGCAGGCGTTCGGCGCCGGGCGATCCGCCTGGTTCACGGGTCAGCAGCGTGTCGTAGCCGAGGCCCGCGAGGCGATTGCTCAGGATGCGCGCCTGCGTGGACTTGCCGCCGCCCTCGCCGCCTTCCAGCGTGATGAAATAGCCGTGCCGGCCGGGCTCGCGCGACGGCCCTGAAGCTTGCATCATTTCTTCAGCACATAGGTGCGGAACAGGCCGACTCCGAGTTCCATGCCGGCGTCCATGGCGCGCTGGGTGAGCGATCCGGCGGGCACTGTCTCTGCGGCCTTCAGCGGCAGATCGAGCGCCAGAACATTGCCGCGAAACACCTTGAGCCGGGCGACTTCCGCGCCTTCCTCGACGGGGGCGGCGAGCGGTCCCTGATAGACGATGCGTCCGGTCATGCGCTCGCCGCTGCCGCGCGGAACGAGGAGCTTGACCGCGCCCGCGGCGACCAGCGGAACTTCTCCCTTCGCGCCGCCGTAGACTTTCGCCGTCCCGACTGTCTCGCCCGGAGCGAAGATCGACCGCGCCTCGAAGGACCGGAAGCCCCAGGACAAAATCTTGCGCGCCTCGGCGGCGCGGTCGCGGGCGGTCTTCAGGCCGTTGATCGCCAGAACCAGACGCTGGCCATTATCGACGGCCGAGCCGACAAGGCCAAAGCCTGCATCCTCGATGTTGCCGGTCTTCAGCCCGTCCGCACCGATGTCCATCGTCAGCAATGGATTGCGGTTCTGCTGGCGGATCTTGTTCCAGGTGAACTCCTTTTCACCGAAATATTTGTAGAGGTCCGGATAGGTCTTGATGATGTGGACGGACAACATCGCCATCTCGCGCATCGTCACCTTCTGCTCGGGATCGAACTTGCCCCAGGCGTTGCGGAAGGTGAGCTTTTCGAAGCCCAGTTGCCGGGCCCGGTTTGTCATCCGGTTCGCAAACGCTTCCTCGGTTCCGGCGATTCCTTCGGCCAGCACGATCGCGGCGTCATTGCCGGACTGGATGACCAGACCGCGAATCAGGTCCTCGATGCGGATCTTGCTGTTCAGTTGCGCAAACATGCTCGAGCCGCCGGCGCTCGCGCCCCCGCGCCGCCAGGCGTTTTCCGACACGATGAAGGTGTCGTCGAGACTCAGCCGACCCTGCCGGATCTCGTTGAAGACGACTTCGGCCGTCATGATCTTGGCAAGAGACGCCGGCGACGTCAGTTGATCGGCAGCCTTTTCGAACAGAACGCTACCGGTCTCGGCGTCCACCAGAATGGCGTAGGGCGCTATGGTGGTGAAGGTCTGCGCGCGCGCAGGCGCCTGCGCCAAGGCGCATCCGGCCACCATCAACAGGATCGTCAGGAGACGTTGCAGCAAGAAAGCCGACCTTTAGCCACGCGCCAATAGGTCAAATCTGCACAGCAGGGGCGGCAAATCAATGGCGCATCGTCAACACGCACAGCGTGTTGATGGGAATGCGGATCAGGGCCGCTTCAAACGGCGGCTGGATTCGAGACGATCCACGGCGTCGAAGGCGTGTTCCTTCTGGAGTTTTGCGGCGATAGCGTCCTGACGCGGCGCGTAGAACGTCGCAAACGCCTGCCGCAGTCGCGGCTGGGGCGCGCCGATCGGAACGCCGGCGCCGGGGATTGTCCCCAGATCAAACGGTCGCGAGGGCGGCACGGGCGCATTGGAGGGCATTGCGGCCGGCCGCAGGGCCACGGCCTGAATCGCGGGCGCAGCAGGCGCCTGATTTTGGGCTTGGACTTGCGCTTGGGCCGGAGGCGGAGAAAAAGCCTGATTGATCGGCGGCGGGGGTGACGCCGGGACCGATGTGGTCTGCGCCTGCGCGATCCGTTGCAGGAAATTCGGCTGCTGGTTCTCGGCCACCATCACAGGCGAGCCGCCGGGCAGTCCATCGAGCGTGGCCGGCCGTCCGTAAGTCCGCAGGCTGGCGAGCAGTTTTACGTCATCCGATCCGGCGAGACCTGCCGGGCCCAGATACTCCACCTTCACGCTGGCTGTTCCCATGCGCTTGTAATCGAGCGCGTCCGCAGCGCGGCTGGAAAGATCCATGACCCGGCCGCCGTGATAAGGGCCGCGATCGTTGACGCGCACGATGATCGAGCGGCCGTTCTCCTGATTGGTCACGCGCGCATAGCTCGGCAGCGGCATCGTCGGATGCGCGGCCGTGATGCCCGTCATGTCATAGACTTCGCCATTGGCGGTCTTGCGGCCGTGGAAGGCCGATCCGTACCAGGAGGCTTTTCCGGTTTGCGCCTGCCCTACCGCCATCTCGCCCGGACGATAACGCTTCCCGGCGATGGAATAGGGCTTGCCGACCAGATATTGCCCGCCGCCGCGCGGCACGTTTTGGCCGTCGGCCACCACACGCGGGCTCGCTGCGCCATATTTCGATGACGGGAAATATTCGGATGTCGACCGCTGGGCGGTCTGACGCGGCTGCTGAGCGCAACCCGCGAGAGCCAACGCGGCCGCAATTCCTACGAGCAGGCCCCTGCCCGACCATGATGAGTCGCCTGGACGCATGAAACGCAACACAACACTTTGAGCACGCTGTTGGCGCATCCGCTTGTCCTTGACCGATCAGGCTGTCGCCCGTCTTCGCAAAGCTGTGGTTAACCGTCTACGCCAAGGATGACCTTGGCTCAAGTTTGGTTGACCGCCCATTAACGCCGATCGCTAAAATCGACAAATATCGTTAATCCTGCGCGGTAGTTGCTCGACAGGACTTCCCCAAGGAAGGCTCGATTGAGGCTGAATTGCGGCGGGGCCATCAGGCTGCGCCTTCCGAGGTACTGAGGCATTGGCATCCGGCCGCAGGCGCGGCTTCTCCTGTTTCCTCGTGCGTGACCAGATAATCATCGCCCGCGACCACAAGATCGTGGCCATTCTCGACGCCTGGAGACGGCCGACCTTCTCACGAAAGTCGGAACCGAAGGCGCGACAGGCGGTTAGTCGCTTGTCGATGGATCACTTCAACAGGAGCTTGCACCTATGACACGTTTGCGATTTGCAGCGGCAGGCGTCGCATTGTTCGCCACCCTCGCCGGCGCGGTTCCGGAAGCGTCCGCACAACAGCGCACCAGACGGGTCGCGGTCGTCGAGCAGCCGAGGACGCTGGTGGTCCGCCCCGCCTACAGCCCGGCACCGGCCGTCGCGACGGGCGCTGTCGTCGGCACGGCGGCCGGCGTTCTGGTCGCCAATACGCCCGGCGTCGCGTCGGCTCTGGGCGCAGGCGCCACTGTCGGCGCGGGTCTGGGCTTCGGGGCGATCTTCGGGGTCGGCGGGCTGATCCTCTATTGCGCGATCACAAAGCCGCATCAGGAATGCTTCTGAGAGCGCAGAACGGCTTCGCGACCTGACAAGGAAAAGCCCCGCTGCGCGGGGCTTTTTCGTCGTCGTCCTGGCGGAGGGAAAGGGATACGGGCCAAATCGTCTCAGCGGAACGCTTGTTACCGAGAAATATTGCTGAGAACCCCGACATAAAAGGCCGCACGCGCAGTTGTTCGCTGATGCCGTGAGCTCGGCGGAAGCGTTCAACGAATGCCTTGATAGTATTTTTTCGTCGAGCCTACGTCCTATCGCAGTCAGTCCAAAACTTGCGAAAGGGAACGAAATGACATTCATGCATTTGAACCAGATTCAGCTTGCTGCCCGCTGGAACATCAGTCACCGCACTCTCGAACGCTGGCGATGGTCCGGCGAAGGGCCGCTGTTCATAAAGATCGGCGGGCGGGTGGTCTATCGCTTGGCCGACGTCGAGGCTTACGAGCTCATGCAGATCCGTAGGAGCACGTCAGAGGTGCCTCACCACCAGCAGGCCGCCGGTCAGCCCAATGCCTGATGTCCTTCCGCGCAGCGAGAATTGAACATCTCCCTCCGCCCCGACCTTCGAGATGCGCTGGGATCCAGAGCATCTCTTCCTACTCCAAGCCGCCACTCAGGCTTCGGACGGCTTGCAGCAAGTCTGATATGGCCTGCTCAGCCCCGGCGAGCTTCGTCGCAGCGATCAGATCCTGACGCGCTGCCATCATCAGGAACGCATTCATCACTTCGTCCGAGTTTCTGGCAAGTGCCACGAGGTGCGCCCCGCTCGGACCATAACGTCCTGAAAACCAGTTCTTTGCAGTGCGTTCATTCGCGCCGGTCCATCCGGCCGCCGTCTTGATGCCAGCATGAGTCGAGCCCAGTGACCGATTCAGAGCGGCCGCAATTTCTGCCGCGAAAAATCCGTCATCGGAATGCCCGCCACCATTACACCCGTTTTGACCCGGACAGAACTTGCCCTTTTTCGGAAACGACATTCCACCCTCCTTGGCGTTAAATCACCGAGGAGAATTGAGCCGGGCCGTTGTAAGGGACATCGCGTTACGAACGGATTTGCGTGAGGGTAAATTGGTGAGGAGGCTGCACTCGAGTATTCCGCGATCGCGCGACGACGAAACGAGTGCAGAGACACCCGCAGTTGCTTACGTCCGCATGTCCACGGACCACCAGAAGTACTCGACTGAGAATCAGCTGGATGTCATTCGACATTATGCAACAACGAGAGGACTGAAAATCCTCCGGGTGTTTGAAGACTCAGGCCGAAGCGGGTTGCGACTCGATGGGCGCGAGGCGTTGCAGAAGTTGATGGCCGAAGTTGAATCCAAGATCGCGGATTTCTCGGCGATCCTGGTCTACGACGTGAGCCGCTGGGGTCGATTTCAGGATGCTGACGAAGGAGCCTACCACGAGCATGTCTGCTCTCGTGCCGGAATTCGCGTTCACTACTGCGGCGAGCAGTTCGAGAATGATGGCAGCATTGGCTCAAATCTGCTGAAAACCGTCAAGCGAGTAATGGCCGGCGAGTATAGCCGCGAACTGTCGGTGAAGGTGTTCGCGGGACAGTGCAGGCTGGTTGAACTGGGTTTCCGCCAAGGCGGCGCGCCAGGCTACGGGCTTCGTCGCGTGCTGATCGACGAGCATCGCAACATAAAGGGCGAACTGACGCGCGGCGAGCGAAAGAGCCTGCAAACCGACCGGGTAGTCCTTGTGGAAGGCCCGCCGCAGGAGGCAGATGTCGTTCGGCAAATGTATCGCATGTTCGTCGATGAAGGCCGATCTGAACGCGAGATCGCATCGACGCTGAACGGACGAGGATTGTTGACAGATCTGGAGCACCCGTGGACGCGAGCGTCGGTTCATCAGGTCCTGACCAACGAAAAATACATCGGCAACAATGTCTTCAACAAGGTGTCCTTCAAGCTGAAGCAGCGACGGATCGTGAACCCACGTGACATGTGGGTTCGCGCGGAAGGGATTTATCCGTCAATTGTAGATCAGGCATTGTTTGATCGTGCACGCGCAATCGTCGATGCACGATCTCGTCACTTTTCCGATGACGAGCTTCTTTCGATGCTCCGCGCCCTGCTGGAACAACAGGGCATGCTGTCCGGGCTGATCATAGATGAGCGCGACGAGATGCCGTCTTCGAGCATCTATCGGCACCGGTTCGGGAGCTTGCTGCGCGCCTATGAGCTGATCGGTTACGATACAGAGCGTGACTACAGGTACATCGAAATCAATCGCGCGCTGCGCCGCGAACATCCGCGCATTGTCGCCGACGTCGTTTCTGGCGTTCAGCGCGCTGGTGGCGTGGCGACCCAGAACCCTGTCACCGATCTCCTATCGATCAATGGGGAATTCACGGCGTCGATCGTGATCTCGCGATCATTTCAAACGCAGAGTGGCGCTTTGCGCTGGCGGTTGCGTCTCGACACCGGATTGGTCCCGGACATCACGATCGCAATCCGGATGGACGAGCTGAACGAGGCACCCCTCGACTACTACCTGCTGCCGACGATCGACATGAGTACCATGCGTTTGAAGCTCGCTGAACAGAACGGCCTATCGCTCGACGCCTACCGGTTCGACAATCTCGATTTCTTCTTTGCGCTCGCCGGGCGGGCCAAGTTTTCGGAGGCAGCGTAATGGCGGACGAAACCCTGATCGGCGGGCAGAAGCAGATCAAGTTGATTGCGACGGAACAGATCCGGGTCTTGAACCCGCGCGTTCGCAATAGGCGAAACTTCGAGGAGATCGTCGACAACATCGCGCGGATCGGGCTGAAGCGGCCGATCACCGTCGCCAAGCGTCCGGGAAGCGACCCGGTGGAATATGATCTTGTGTGCGGCCAAGGACGCCTTGAAGCGTTCATCGAGCTCAAGCAGACCGCCATTCCCGCGATTGTCATTGATGCCGATGAAAGTGATTGTCTGGTGATGAGCCTCGTCGAAAACTGTGCCCGTCGGCAGCACAGGGCGATTGATCTGATGCAGGAAGTCGGGGCGCTTCGGAAGCGTGGCTACAGTGATCGGCAGATCGCGGAGAAGATCGGGGTCAGCCCAGAATACGTGAACATGATCGCTGGTCTACTGGAACGTGGCGAAGAGCGACTTGTATCGGCTGTGGAGACGGGTCTGTTGCCGCTAAGCCTAGCGATCGAGATTGCGCGTACCGATGATGAGGGTGCCCAGCGCGCACTGACGCAGGCCTATACAGAGAAAAAGCTGCGAGGAAAGAAGCTCGCCGCCGTTCGTCGATTGTTGCAACAACGACAGCGGCGTGGGCCGCAGGTGCCAGAAAGCCGCTTCGGTCGACACGATCCTTCCCATCGTCCGTTGACGAGCGAAGCGCTCGTTCGCGTCTATCGTCAGGAGGCAGACCGCCAGAAATTGATGATCAAGAAGGCCGATGTCACCCAGAGCCGGCTCTTGTTTGTCGTCGAGGCAATCCGCACGCTGCGTGCCGACGAGCATTTCGTCACACTCTTGCGCGCCGAAGGTCTGGAAACGATGCCATCCTATCTGGAACAGAGCATGGCAGCGAGGTCGACGTCATGAAACCCGATCCGCGTCGCCGCCCCGATGCCGTCACTCTCGGATTTGAGGATGGCTGCGTGTTGTTACCTGTGAACTCGATCCTGCCGGTGCATGCATTGCGCAAGACCGTGAAAGCGAGCCAGAAGTACCGACAGATCGCCGCCTCGATCAAGGAAGTCGGGTTGGTCGAGCCGCCGGTCGTGGCGCGCGATCCGAAGCAGCCCGGCGTTTATCTCCTGCTCGATGGGCATCTGAGGATAGAGATCTTGAAGGAAATGGGACGCAATGAGGTTGAGTGTCTTGTTTCCACCGACGATGAGGCCTTCACCTACAACAAGCGGGTGAGCAGGCTGGCCGCCGTCCAGGAACACAAGATGATCCTGCGTGCTATCGAACGTGGCGTCCCAGAGGAGAAGATAGCGAAAGCTCTGTCAATCAACGTGCATAGCGTCCAGCGCAAGGTCCGCATGCTTGACGGCATTTGCGAGGAGGCAATCGCCTTTCTAAAGGACAAGCCGTGCCCGATGGCCGTATTCGAGGTATTGCGCAAGATGAAGGCGCTTCGTCAGATCGAGGCGGCTGAGCTGCTGGTCAATGCGAACAATTATTCCGTCAGCTATGCCTCTGCCATCCTGGCCGGGACGCCGCAGTCGCAATTGGTTGATGCTGAAAAGCCGAAGCTCTTGAAGGGCATCACACCCGAAGCCATGGCGCGGATGGAGCGCGAGCTCGGCCGGTTGCAAGAGGCGATCACGTCGATCCAGGATTCTTATGGCAAAGACCATCTGCAACTTACAGTGATAAAAGGCTATCTCACGCGACTGTTGGGAAATGGTCGGATCGTTCGATATCTGATGCAGCACCGGCCGGAATTCATGGCCGAGTTTCAGGCGATCGCCGAGATGAGTTCAACGCTGCCGTCCGAAGCGACCTGACAGGTTGAGTCAGTGAAATGATCGGGACCCGGACCCGAAAAGCGCGGGGACCGCAGGAGACGCCGCACTGTGGGGCGGATCGAGTGCGGCGGTGGGGATGGCGGCGGACCCGCCCGGAGCCCACCAGGCCGGTCGAGGTTTCGCCGGCCGCGTGACCTGTCACGGCTGGTCACGCGACGAAACGGGCGTGCCGGTCAAGCGCATTTGGTTCCCGGCACGCCCAAATCGCGCCCTGCGGAAAACGCATCTAAACAGCCCGAAGGCATCTCTGATCCAAGATACCGGTCGGAGTGCTCATGCATTCGCCCCTTTTCGATTGAAAGCGCGGAAATCTTCCGATAGCTTGCCGAGTGAAACCAGTAACTGGGTGCGCCTAGTTTTGGTGTGGGTCGTGTC
Source organism: Beijerinckiaceae bacterium (assembly GCA_947475995.1). GTDB lineage: Bacteria > Pseudomonadota > Alphaproteobacteria > Rhizobiales > Beijerinckiaceae > Terripilifer. The sequence goes on from CANJNI010000021.1 coordinate 70,107, forward strand.
ACTGGGAGTGAATGGTGGCGATGGACAAGGCGGACCTGCGATGGGGCGTCGAGCGACGACTCGAGTTCATCGAGTTCCGTTTGTTTTGGGAGGGGCAAGTGAACCGTGGGGATTTGATGGAAGCGTTCGGCGTGTCGGTGAACCAGTCGTCCACCGACCTGAACCGCTACATCGCCCTGGCACCGACCAATATGGCCTACGACAAGAGTGCCCGTACCTACGTCAGAGGGGGTGGATTTTCTCCGCTTTTCCTCAAGCCGGATGCAAGTCGATACTTGGCCCAACTGCGCTCTGTCGCGGACGGCATCCTGGATCGATCCGATTGCTGGATTGGTGCAATTCCGCAGTTCGATGCCGCTCCCACGCCGGTCCGAGGCGTGATCGCAGCCACTCTTCGCTCCATCGTTTCGGCAATACGCCGGTCAGAATCAATCGAGATTCGGTACCAGTCGCTTTCCAGGCCGGAGCCACTTTGGCGATGGATTGCTCCACATGCCATTGGGTTCGATGGCTTCCGTTGGCATGTCAGGGCATTCTGTCTGACGGACCAAGCATTCAAGGATTTCCTTCTCTCCCGCATGTTGGAGACGCGTGCGACACGCTCAAGTGAGATCAGCGCTGACTCGGACTCGGACTGGAATGAGCAGGTGATGTTGGAAGTCGGGCCTCACCCAGCCCTTTCAGAAACGCAGCAGAAGGTTATCGCTCTCGATTATGGGATGCGCAGCGGAAGGGCCAGGATCCCGGTCCGAAAGGCACTTTTGTACTACGCGCTCAAACGGCTTGGTCTCGACACCGATCCTGCAGCTCGGCGACCGCAAGACCAGCAGATCGTTCTGCTCAATGGCCTTGAACTCGGCATGGGATCGCATGCTCAGACAGCCTCGTCCAGAATGGAGGGCTGACGATGATCGAAGCGTTGGATCGTCTCGTTGAGGATGTTTCGGGCCTGAACAGCAAGTTGGTTCTCCTGATTGGCCACCCTCGTACAGGAAAGAGCAGTCTGCTGGGTCGACTGGCTGAAAATAGGCAGATGCGCTTGTTGAATGTCGGAATGGAGTTAGGTCGTAAATTGCTGTTGGTTTCCAGTACACGAAGACATTTGCAAGCGACGGACATGTTGAAAGAGCTTGCGGATGATTCTTCCCACAACGGCCTGCTGATAATGGACAATATCGAGATCTTATTCGACCAGACGCTAAAGTTAAGCCCGCTCGAGTTGTTGAAGCGGCATGCTCACGCGCGTCGCGTCGTTGCGGCGTGGCCAGGAGAACTTCGGGAAGGCCGACTTTCCTACGCCACAACAGGACATCCAGAACATCAGGACTACGGCATCGACGGCCTGGTCCCGTTCAAGATTCATTGAAGGGGGAATGCGGGATGCCGATGCACTATGGCGATCTCATTCAGTTTGAGCCGATTGAGTCGGTTATTCAGCTTCTGGACGCTAACCGCCCGGACGAGGCGAAGAAGCTTGTCTCGACCTACGTCATCTCCGACGACATGGCAGAGCGCATCTCAAAGCTCATAATACCACAGCTCTCATTCGACGAAGCAGTGGACCATAAGGGCGTGCTGGTCGTCGGAAACTACGGAACTGGTAAGTCACACCTTATGTCGGTGCTCTCGCTGGTGGCAGAGGACGCCGCATATGTCTCGATGATCCGTCATTGTTGATTTCCACTGAGAACTGACCCGGTAAGGCGGGATTTTTCCATCGAGATTTGACCCATGTTCGAACCTCTTCCCCGCGAGTTGAGCGGGGGGCAATGGAGTGATCAGCATGGAGTTGTTGAGCGTCATCAG
>CANJNI010000022.1 GCA_947475995.1 Beijerinckiaceae bacterium
ATGCCGCCAGCGTCTGATGACGCTCAACAACTCCATGCTGATCACTCCATTGCCCCCCGCTCAACTCGCGGGGAAGAGGTTCGAACATGGGTCAAATCTCGATGGAAAAATCCCGCCTTACCGGGTCAGTTCTCAGTGGAAATCAACATACAGAGATCGTCCTCAACATCGTGGCCATTGCGGTCACTGTGGTGGTTGTGGCGCTTGTGAGCGTCGATGTCCGCAACACGTTCCAGATTTTCCTCGACAGCGGCCACACGAAGGATCTCTTCGAGTTCTCGCTGTTCTCGACCATCCTGTTCATCCTGATGTACGGGTCGATGGTTTACCTCTTCTCGCGCCTCTATTACTTCATCCGCCTGCGTCGCATGGCGCTCGACCCCAAAGAGGTCGTGCCGATGAGGACGGACCAGAAGCTGACGGTCCTGATCCCCTCCTATCGCGAAGAAAAAGCCGTCGTTTTGCGGACACTGGTTTCCGCCGCCATGATCGAGCATCCGAACCGTCGCGCTGTTCTGCTCGTCGATGACCCGCCGAATCCCCGTCGCCGCGACGACATGGAATCGCTGGCCTCGGCGCGCACGCTTGCGAACGATGTCAACGAATTGTTTGCGCCGATCTCCGGCCGCATCAGCAGGGAAATCGCCGAACTGTCGCCGCAGGCGAGCGTCGCAGAACGGCGCGCGCTGGCTGTCAGCCTTTATGAATCGGGCGCGCTGTTTCTTGAGCGACTGGCGACCGACGTCTCCAACGACGTATTTGGCGGCCCCGCCGATCATACGCGCGCCTTCTTTGTCGAAAAGATTTTGCGCGATCCTGCCGCGGACTATCGTGAATGCGCCCGCGCCCTGCGGGACGGCGATCTTCCCGACGACATGGTCGGCCTCGAACTCGAACGCCTGTCTTATCTCTTCAAGACGCGCATCGACTTCTTCGAGCGCAAGCTCTACGCGAACATGCCGCACGCTGCCGACAAGGCGACGAACCTCAACGCCTATCTGACCCTGATAGGGCGCACCTTCATCAAGCAGGAGCGAGATGACGGCACCCATGTGATCGAGGTCGATCCGCTTGTGCGTCATCCGCGCTACGAGACCCTGCAGGTCGAAGACACCGACTATGTGCTGGTGCTAGACGCCGACAGCATCGTTTTCCCGCGCTATGCGAAGACATTGCTGGGCATCATGGAGGCCAGGGGAGGTGAGAAGATCGGCGTCGCCCAGACGCCTTATCTGACCTTCCCGGGTGCGACGTCGCTGCTGGAACGCATCGCGGGCGCCACGACCGACATCCAGTTCATCATCCACCAGGGCATGGGCGCGCTTGGAGCGGGCTTCTGGGTGGGCGCCAATGCGCTTGTCCGCATGACGGCTTTTCGAGAGATCGCCAAGCCGTCGGAAGAGAACGGCTATCCCTTCCTGAAGTTCATTCAGGACCGCACCGTCATCGAGGACACCGGTTCCAGCATTGACCTTCGCATGCGCGGCTGGACCATCCACAACCATGCCGAAGGCCTTGCCTACAGCGCAACGCCGCCCGATTTCGGATCGCTGCTGATCCAGCGCCGCCGCTGGGCCAATGGCGGCCTGATCCTGATCCCTGACCTGCTGCGTTATCTGCGTACGGCGAGTTTCGGCCGTGGACTGATCGCGGAGGCCTTCATGCGCTTCCACTATCTGGCCTCGCAGGCTTTCGTGTCGGTCGGCGTGCTGCTTCTGCTGCTCTATCCGTTCGACGACCGTTTCGCCTCTAACCTGCTTCCGTTGACGGCTCTGCCGTATTTCATCCTCTACGGTCGCGACCTGAAGCGCATCGGCTATGCGTGGTTCGATCTGCCGCGCGTCTACTCGCTCAACCTGATGCTGCTGCCGGTCATTCTCGGCGGCGTGGCGAAGTCGATCCACCAGATCGTTTCGAACAAGAAGACGCCCTTCGCCCGGACTCCCAAGGTGGAAGGACGCACCGCGACTCCCGCCGGCTATCTGCTGATGGAGGTGGGCCTGCTGCTGTGGATGTTCCTGATCTTCTGGCATGACATCAATCGCGACGACCGTGAACACGCCTTCTTCGCGCTCAGCTCGGCCCTCGCTTTCCTCTATGGCTGTGTGGCGATCGTCGGCGTCAAGCCGCTGATCGAGGACATTGCGCTCGGCATGAGCCAGCCGGTCGCCGCCACCGCTCGCCATATCTTCTCCAGCGAGCGAACATTGCGCCAGCGCCTCGCCTACGGGGCGAGCCTTGCGGCTGTCTTCGCCATGGCGCTGGGCGCCGGCTTCACCCTTTGGGCCTGATCGGGACACGCATGATGTTCGCCAGGATCACCAGCCCTGCACTTGGGGCCGCCCTGCTGGCGGCGGTCGCCGCGCATCCTGCGGCAGCCGTCGAATGGTACACGGGCGCAAAGGCCATCGAGCAGCCGAAAACCGACTGGTTTTCGTGGGCTAAACCGCTGCCCTCGAAAGACGACTGGATCATCGAGACGCCGAGACAACAGGCTGCGCCGACGGAGCCGAACAAGCCGAAAGCCGAGGAATTTTCCGCCATATCCATGCGCGGACCGACGACGACTTCGGGACCGGTGAAGACCCCGGGGCTTCTGGTGAAGCGAAACGGAGAGGAAACCAGCACCGATTATTCGCCCCCGCAGCAGACGACACAGTATGCGGTCGATATCTCGGTCGGCTTCACGGGCCGCAACACCTCATCGACCACCGTCGGCTTTACCTCCGCGGGCGGCCAGAAACTTGACCAGACAGGACCGCGCTATCACGTCGAATTGCAGATGGATGCGCCGTGCTGCTTCGGCAAATCCGTTTCTTTCACTGGCGCAAGCAACGTTTCTTTCGGAGCTTCCGCCATGGTGGGCTATGAGTGGAGCGGAGAAAAGGGTTCGGTTGCCGGCTATGTCGGGGCGAATTTCGTCAATGTGACGAAGCAATTTGTGGGGACGGAATCGGATTTCGGCCTCCAGACCGGCGTGGATATGTCGGCCTACCCGAACGAGAGCTTCATGGCGTCGCTCGGCGGGACGTTCTCGACAGTCAACCTCTCCCATTATGCGCGCGCCAAGATGGGCTTCGCGCTGCGCGAGGGGCTCTACATCGGACCTGAAGCGGTGATCATCGGCGACCGGCATGGCCGCCAGATGCGCTATGGCGGGCATATTTCCGGGCTGAAGATCAGCGGCCTGCAGTTCGGCCTCGCCGGGGGCTATGTGGTGGACCGCAAACGCGGCAACGGCGTCTATACGACGCTCGACATGCGGGCGGCCTTCTAGGATTGCGCATCTGCTCAAATAATGGGAATCTCTGCGCCAAGAAGGCGGCAGGGCCGCAATGAACAGCGGGGGAATTTCATGTCGGCAGCAATCCAGCCAGCGCAGTACGCCGTCGCCGGCAGCGATCTCAAGATCGCCAGCGTCGAGGCCTACCGGCTGAAGTTGCCCTACAAGTCCGCCGTGTCCTTCAAAAGCGCCAAGCAGGAAGTGGGCGAATTCGTCCTGCTCCGCATCGTGCTGAACAACGGCGTCGATGGAATTGCAGAAAGCGTTTGCCGGCCGGAACATTCTGGCGAGGACGCGATATCCGTGGCCTACGAGATCGAGAATTTCTTCAAGCCGCTGATGGTGGGGGCGGACCCGCTCGGCCACCTCGCCCTCTTGGAGAAGCTCAGTCGCATTCGCCGTTGCACCGCCTCCAAGGCGCTCATCGACATCGCCCTGTGGGATATTCGCGGCAAGGTGTTCGGCCAGCCCGTGTGGCGGCTGCTCGGCGGCACGACTCCAAAGCCTGTTCCGTTGTCGTGGATCGCGCATGGCAACACCGTCGAGGGCCAGATCGACGAAGTGAAGAAGATGCGCGAGACGCGCGGCTATCGCGGCATGAAGCTGAAGACATGGCGCTGCAACGCGGACGACGTTCGCATGGTCGAAGGCGTCCGCAAGGTGGTCGGCGACGACATGTGCATCTATATCGACTGCAACGGCTCCTATTCGGAAACGCAGGCCCGGGCGATCCTGCCGCGCATGTCGCAGTTCAACATCTCGTTCATCGAGGAGCCTTGCGACTTCCTCGACCTGCAACGCGCTGCCCGCATGGCGGCGGACCTGCCGGTTGCGTTGCTGGGCGACCAGTCATGTCCCTCGCTCGAGGACGCCAACGCCAACATCCGCGCCAATGCGGTGGGCGCCGTCAGCGTCAAGATGCGCCGCACCGGGCTTACGGAATCCTTGAAGATCATCGCATTGTGCGAAGCGATCGGCATTCCGGTGGTGATAGGCACCGATTCCGAGAGCCGCATCGCCGCCATGCCCCGCATGCATCTGCGCTCGGCCGTGCCGCATCTCGATCCCTGGCCGACCGAGACCCATTTCTTCGACAAGCTGGCCGACGATGTCTTTGCGGGTGACTTTCAATTCGCCGACGGCGCCATCACGCCGAACGACGCTCCGGGATTCGGCGCATCGTTCGATCGCAAGCAGATCGAGAAATATGCATTCTAGGACTGCGGCGCAGGGTCAGTCCGCGAGCGCCGGATAGACCTTGCGGGCGGTCCCGCCGAGAATCCAGTCCTGATCGGACCCGGGCAGGCAGGCGATGGCGGACGTGACGCGGCCGAGCAACTCGGTCAGCGTGCCGGACGTCGCCGGATAGTTCGAGCCGAACATCAGACGATCCGCGCCGAATTCGGCCACGAGCTTCTTCACCGCCGTTTCGGTCGTCGCATGGCCCTTGATGACGTTCTTGAACGCCTGTGGGGTCATCTTCAGGAAGAAGTTCGGGAAGCGCGACATGCGCCAGAAATCCGCCGCAGCCGCATAGGGCGCGCCGTCGTCGAGGGGAGGGCGCCCGAGGTGGTCCACCAGCAGGCGCACCCTGGGATAGCGCTCCATGACATTCGCCATCTGGCGCATGCCGTCGGCGTCGCAATGCAGGTTCACCACGACCGGAATGCCGAGATCGGACGCGCAGGTCCAAGCTGGTGCATAGGAAGCATCGTCAACGGCCAGCCACGGCGTCGCAATGGTGCTGCCGCGCGTGTAGATGCGCATGCCGGTGCAGCCCTTGCCGTACCATTCGCGCATGCGCTGCGGCGCATCTTCTGCGGTGATGTCGACAGAGAAGACGCCTGTGAAGCGCCGGGGGTGCAGGGCGACAGCGTCCGCCACATAAGCATTGTTGAAGCCGTAGGTGGTCGAGGAATGAACCAGGCAGGCTTTCGCGATTCCGGCCTCGTCCATCGCGGCGATCAGTTCTTCCAGCGTCACCGAATGATCCGCCGACCAGTCCGACCGCTTGCCGCGCAGCGGCGTGATCGGATAGCGCTCGGTGTCGGGCGAAACGATGTGCGGATGAGTGTCTACGATCGTCTGCATCTTACGGCCGGATCACCTTCGCCATGCGCTCCACCATTTCCCTGGGGGCGGCATAGAGCTTGTTCACATGGGTGGCGACGTATTCGCCGTCTCTCGGATTGATTTCGAGATGCGCCCTGGCGGCCTCGTCAAGCAGTTCGGGGTCCTGAACGGCCTTGTCGAAGGCGGCGCGCAGCAGTTTCACCGCTTCCGGCGGCGAACCCGGCGGAACAATGAACACGCGCTGGAAAATCTGTTCCGTAACGATCAGCTCCAGCAGCGGCTTGTCGGCCGGTTCGACGAAATCCCAGAGAGGGGGTACGCCGAGGGCCGTGAGGGACGGCTTCGGTTCCAAGCCGATCTGGACGAACACATTGCCCTTGCCGCCGCTGATGAAGTCCGGACGCAGCGTGTTCACGGCGCTGTAGTCGAGGCCGCAGATCACATCCGACTCGCCGCGATCGAGCGCCATGAACATTTCGTTCGGGCCCGGATAGCCGGTGACGATCTTGAATTTCGTCTTCGCGAGAGAGTTCAGCAGGCGCGCATAGGCGCCGGGCTGCGTTGCGCCGACGATGAATTCGTTGGTCTGCACATCCTTCATGGTCTTGGCTTTGGAGCCCGCCAGGCTGAAGCACAGCCGTGCGCCGCTGTCCGCTGTGCCCAGATATTCGAACTTCGTCGGATCATAGCGCCCGCGAAGGCTCTCGGTGAACAGCGGATCGACGAGCGCCCCCGGAATCACGAGGCCGATATAGGTGCCGTCCTTGGGGGCCAGCGTGTACATGAATTCTGCGGCGCGCAGGCTTCCGGCGCCCGGCATGTACTGGAAAACCTGTCCGGGCTGGCCGGACAGATGTTTCGACATGTAGCGCGTGATCAAACGCGCATATGCATCGTAGCCGCTGCCGGCCGTGTTGCCGACGATGACGTTGAACCGCTTGCCCTGATAAAAATCCTGGGCCTGCGTCGTCGTCGCCTGAAGGCCTGCCAGAAGGCCGAGGGCCAGTCCGGCGATCTTGCCCCAATTGCTGCGCATGTTCATCGTCCCGCTACCTTGAATTGCCGTGCCGGACTGTCGTCCTGCCTGACTGAATTTTTAACAAGGAAGGGGCAGGGCCTGCCCATAAGAAATCAAAGCGGGGTCATTGGTTGGCGCGTGGCCCGCCCCAACCGCAGATGCAAATCAGATCTTTCGCTAACGCAAAGGCGGCCTGGCCGCCTCAAGGCCCGCATCTTTACGTCCGTAAGGCTACGCCAGCAGAGCCGCTCCGGCCTGCGCAATCTCGTCGTCCTTCACCGACGTGGAGCCCGAGACTCCTATGGCCCCCACACGCTGGCCTTCCGCCATGAGCGGAACGCCGCCGCCGAGCGGCATCACATTCGGGATCTTCAGGATCACCGTGCGATCCTTGGCGGCCTCCTCCCACGACTTTGTGGAGCGTCCGAAAAGCGCCGCCGAACGAGCCTTCGCGATGCCGACTTCCGCTGCTGCGGGGGCGACGCCGTCCATGCGGATGAAATGCAGCAGGTAGCCGCCGTCATCCACCACCGCGATGACCATCTTCAGGTTCTGCGCCTTCGCAGCCGCCTCGCAGGCTTCCGCCATCTTGCGGGCGGCGTCGAGCGTGAGTTGCTTCTTGTCGATGAGGGTGAGATTTCCCAATGTGTCCTCGGATGCTTGAGTGGGATGGACTATTCGGCGGCGACAGCGCGGTCGTGGATGCCTTGCCGGAAATTCGCCTTGTCGGAAACCAGATAGCTGCGCACGACAATGTCGTCCATCCGGGCCTTCTGCGGATCGTGGATCCGCCCCTGCGGTTCCTTTCCGGCGGCCATGTCGGCGATGCCTTGCAGGATGAAGCGACGTGCCGCCACAACCGCCATGTCGCTGTACCCCAGCCGCTCCTTCGAGCGATCGTAGATCGGCCCCATGCTCTCGGTGACGAAATTGTCGTGAACAGAGAAGGAGGGGCCGAGACCCGCGAACCACCGGTCCTTCATCTCCTCGCGATCCTGCAGATAGCGATTCTCCCTCGTTCTCCGGTTTTGCAGATCGGTTCCGGGAATGACGTGAAGCTCGTAAACCTTGCGCAGCATCTCGTGGTTGATCGGCCCGCTGCGCTTGAAGTTGACCATGTACTTGATGTGCAATGTGTCGGTGACCGGTACATGCCACAGGGCCGTATAGCCGTCATCGCCAGTCGGTCCCGCCACGATGGCGAGGTTCGGCCCGACATAATTCGTCACGCGCAGATAGGCGCGCTCGCCGAGTTCGCGGATCGTGAAAATGCGAAGTCCGAAATCCATACGGTCGATTTCCATGCGCGGCGTGCCGTTCACATAGAATTCGTAGAACTGGTCGACCGTGCCGGGCGCTGCGCCCGCATCCAGACTGGTCAGCGCCTTGTGCAGAAAATTCAGATGGAAGGGGTCGATGTCGCCTTCCAAAGCCTGCAGATAATTGCAGTTCTCACGGAATTTCCAGATGTGAACCTGCTCGGGCTTCGCGCGCAGGACCTCATGTTCGGGAAACAGCGGCGGCTCGCCTTCTCCCAGATAGGCGAAGATCATCCCCGCGGCTTCGCGGCACGGATAGGCCGTGTGCCGCACATGCTGGCAGAACTGCTTGCCGCGCGGCTCGGCCGGTTGTTCCAGACACTGGCCGGTCACATCGAAAACCCAGCCGTGATACACGCAGCGAAGTCCGCCGCCCTCGATGCGCCCGTAGCTCAGATCGGCGCCGCGATGCGGGCAATTGATCGGCATAAGTCCGAGCCTGCCGAACTCGTCGCGAAACAGGACCAGTTCCTCGCTCATGATGGTCAGCGGCAGGGGCGCGCCATTGGCCGGAAGATCGCTGGCGAGCGCGACAGGTTGCCAGTATGCGCGCAGCAGCTTGCCGCCCGGCGTGCCCGGCGCGGTCAGAGTCATCAGGTCGTTTTCAGCCTTCGTAAACATGAGGCGTTTCTCCGCTCGGGCGCTTGTGCGTCTCGTCCTGTTGCTCGCTTGGCCTGCTGTGCAGGTCTTCGTTGCAGGCTGCAGGATAGCAGAGAAAAATGCGGATATGCGGAAACGCGAAAATGACCGGGCTTAGGCGGACAGCGCCGCGCGTGGTCCGGTTCCGCCAAGCTTGCGCGTGACCTCCGCAGCCGCCTCCCGAATGATCCGGGCGGGCGCTCCGTCGGGGGTGGTGTCCATGAAGCCCGCCGAACCGACCAGCGTCATGGCGATCGCGAGTCGACCCCGGTGATCGAAGATCGGCGCCGATACAGCCGCGAATTCGCGGACGCTTTTGCCGATCGTGAAAGCCATGCCGTCGGCGATCACATGCCGCCGCATCGCGTCGATGTCGTCGGCCGGGGGGGCGGCGCGCCAATGATCTGCTCATCCCACTCGCGCAACTCCTGATTGATGCGCGCCTGCGTTTCCTGCGGCGTCAGATAGGCAAGGAAGATTCGGCCCGAGGCGGTGCGCAGAAGCGACAGGGTGCGGCCTTCGCGTGTGCGCACGGCAGAATCGAGATGGGCCGTCTCACTGCGGATTACGGTCGGCCCGTAGCTGCCCCAGACGCTGATCGACGACGTGAGGCCGGTCCGGTGGGTGATTTCCACAAGCTTTTCGGTTGCTAGCTTCACCCCGTCGAGTCGCGAGACGGCCGTGACGCCCAGTTCGACGAGTTGCGAGCCGAATTCGTAGCGGCCCGTATAGGGATCGTGGCTGACGAGTTCGGTCAGCACGAGGCCCATGAGATAACGATGGGCGCGGGGAGGGGACATGGCCGCCGCCGCAGCGATCTCGGTCAGCGTGGAAGGGCGGCCAAGGCGGGCCATCACCTTCAGCAGCGAGACTCCGACCACAATCGAGCGGTTGCCGTGACGCGGCATGGCCGCCGCAGAGCGGACGTCTTCGGAATCGGAGGATCCGCGCTTTTTGGCCGGCGGCATGAAGAAACCTCTGTGGCGTCCGCTCTCTCGCACCATAGCTTGGGCGTTACAATTCAATATTTACGCAATTCTGGCCGATTGGACCGAAAAGGCCTGCTTTTGATCGAAAATCTCAACTCAAGGTGCCCCGAAACCGGCGGGTTTGCAATTGCATCGTCCTGCCGCCGGGTCTCGAGGAGGGCCGCCGTTGACGCCTGTGCGCCCCCGTCCTAAGCCCGAAGCCGAAACAGGAAACCAGCATGTCCGGACCCAAGACCGGCCTGACGCAGGAAGCCAAGGAGGCGATCCGCATCGGCGACAAGGTGCGCGACTGGCGAGAAGCCACGCGCTGGGGATTTCTGCTGGCCGCCTTCATGCGCATCGTGGCCATCCTGTGGCTCTTCCAGGGGCTGCTCCGCTGGTCCGATGTGCTGATGCCTGCGCATTCGATCTTCGACCTGACGACGCCCGACAAGGCCGCCTCGACGGTGTTCTTTTCCGTCACCAATCTGGTGGCGGCAGTGGGGCTGTGGCTTGCGACTCCATGGGGCGGCGTCCTGTGGCTCGTGGTGGTCGCCGCAGAGTCGATGATGACCTTCGTGATGCCGGATTTCTTCGCCGCGCCGCGCTTCACGCTGGGCGTCGATGTGGTGCTGGTGATCACCTATTTCGTGCTCACCTGGTACGCGGCGCGCGAGCGCGACGCCTTCTGAAAACAGGCCCCGGACGGGCGCTTTTTGGTTAAGCGAATTTCATAATAAACCGCTGATTTACTTCATCAATCGTTCACCCCAATAAGTAAACGGCGCATTCATGCTGTTATTTAAACTCGTCTTCATTCGACCCTCCTATGGTCAGCCTACAACGAGCCGAGCCGATAACGAGCGAAGGCCAGGGTAACGTGACGGGGTGTGTGATGAATACTGCGTTGAAAGCTGAAGTGGCGCATCCGCGCGCTGACCGTATCAAGGAAGTACGTCCGGCTTATCTTGAAGCGTTGACGCTTGTGGAACGTCTTCATCGTCGGCTTCTGGACGTCATCAAGGATGAATTCGACCGTCGCGGCCGCAGCGACATCAACGCCGTGCAGGCGCTGTTGCTTTACAACATCGGCGACAAGGAACTGACGGCCGGCGAACTGCGCACGCGCGGTTACTATCTCGGCTCGAACGTCTCCTACAACGTCAAGAAGCTGGTCGAGATGGGTTACCTCCATCATGCCCGCTCGCGCGTGGACCGCCGCTCGGTGCGCATCAGCCTCACCGAGAAGGGCAAGGGCGTTCACGAGATCGTCTGCTCGCTCTACGAAAAGCATGTGCTGACCGTGGAACAGATCGGCGGCATCTCCTGTGAGGAATTCCAGCGGCTCAACCAGGCCCTGTCGCGTCTAGAACGCTACTGGACCGACCAGATCCGCTACCGGCTGTAATCTCAAGCCACCGGTCAGGCCAAAAGGGCTCGCCGAAAGGCGGGCCTTTTTGCTTTTTGCTGAATGGATCGTTGAAGTCCTGATTGCGCCGCGCGCCGCTTCCCGCCAGACTGGCGGGCGAAACGGAGCACCACATGCGCGGACCAAATGATGTCGGCGGAACGCCGGACGGGCCGGTCGATCCGGAACCGCACAGCCTGACCTTCTGGGAAAAGCAGATCGACGCCCTGCGCGGCGTCATCGGCGGCAAGAAGATCGTCCTGACCGACGAGAACCGCCGTTACGTCGAGGCGCTTGGCGACGATGTTTACAATACATTGACCTATTACCAGCGCTGGACTGCGGCCCTGTCGCGCCAGATGGTCGACAAGGGCATCCTGACGCAGGACGAGATCGACGCGAAGGTGGCCGAAATCCGCGCCCGCCTCGCGGCCGATGGCGAACTCGACGTCGAGGCGCTCGCGAAGGAGCGGCTGTGAGCGCGCTCCGCACCGGCGACTATGTCATCGTCCGCGACGATTTTCCGCCCGGCCATGTGCGCACGCCGGTCTATGTGCGCGGCAAAAGGGGCAGGGTGGTCCGCAAGCTCGGCGAATTCCAGAACCCCGAACTGATCGCCTACCGGCTGGAAGGGCCCGCCAAAGCCCTGTTTGCGGTGCGCTTCGCCCAGACCGACCTGTGGCCGGACTATCGCGGCCCGCGCGGCGATACGGTCGATCTCGATCTTTACGAACACTGGCTGACGCCCGCCGGGCCCGAGCCGGAGGAGCAGCAGGCATGAGCGGCGGCGACCACGACCATCATCATCACGATCACGACCATTGCGAGGACGATCATTGCGATGATCCCACGCACCACCACGGCCACGATCACGGACACGCCCACGCGCCGCCACAGCCCGATGACCGGGTGAGTTCCTATCACCAGATCCTCGGAATCGCCCTGAAGGAACTGCTGATCGAGAAGGGGGTCGTGACGCCGGAGGAGCTGCGCGCCGCCATCGAGAAGCGCGAATCCGCCTCCCCGGCCGATGGCGCGAAGATCGTCGCCCGCGCCTGGACGGACCCGGACTATCGCCGCCGCCTGCTCAAGGACGCGAATGCGGCCGTCGCCGAAATGGGGGTCCCGATGACCACGACCCATCTGGTGGCGGTGGAGAACTCCCCCGCCGTCCACAATGTCATCGTCTGCACCCTGTGCTCCTGCTACCCGCGCGAACTGCTGGGCCTGCCGCCCGCCTGGTACAAGAGCCGGGCCTATCGGGCCCGCGTGGTGCGGGAGCCGCGCGCGGTCCTGGCGGAATTCGGCACGAAATTGCCGCCGGACGTCGAAGTCCGGGTCCACGATTCCACCGCCGACATGCGCTATCTGGTCATTCCCCGCCGCCCGGCGGGCACCGAGGGCATGAGCGCCGACGACCTGGCCGCGCTGGTCAGCCGGGACTCGATGATCGGGGTGGCGACCGCAAAGGCTCCATAAGGGTCCGGGGAATGCGCGTCCGGAGCCTCACACCCCCGTGATCGCGCCCCAATTGCGGCGCTTCGCCACAAAACTGCCTTGCTGGTCGTTCCATGTGATTCTCGAACATGGTAACCCTATGGTTGCTTTTTGGGGCCTATGGTCGGGGTCAATCCCTATCGGGAAAGTCCCCGGCGTGGACCGACTGTCCGGCCGATTGCTGTTTGAGCCGACCGCATTGGAGCATGCCTTGCTGAAGTCGCAGAACCTCTTGTCCCGCCGCGCCTTTGCGCGCAGCCTTGGATGGGGCGTCGCCACCCTCGCCACCGCCCGTTTCACCGATGCTTTCGCCGCGCCCGCCGATGGTCAGTGGGGCAATCAGGCCGAATGGGTGCAGAAATACGATGCCGACGAGCGTCTGGCGGTTCCTCGCGCCACCACGCCGCTCCTCTCGCAGGCCACCGTCGCCCAGACCGAGCAGGCCATTGCGCTGTATCGCGACCTCGCCTCGCGCGGCGGCTGGGGCGTCGTGCCGGCCGGCAGCATGAAGGTCGGTTCGCGCGGCAACAATGTCGTGGCCCTGCGCCGTCGCCTGATCGCCTCGGGCGATCTGGACGCCTCGACCGGCCAGTCGCCGGTGTTCGATTCCTATGTGGAAGCCGGCGTGAAGCGCTTCCAGGCCCGACACGGCATCGGCACGACCGGCGTGGTCGCCCAGCAGACCGTGCAGGCTCTCAATGTCCCGACCGCCGAGCGGCTTCGCCAGCTTGAGACCAATCTGGTGCGCCTGCGCAGCTTCTCGGGCAATCTGGGCGCGCGCCATGTCATCATGAACATTCCGGGCGCGGAAGTTCAGACCGTCGAGGGCGGAGTCATCCAGACCCACCATGCGGCGGGCGTCGGCAAGATCGACCGCCAGTCGCCGGTCATGCAGGCCAAGGCGCTGGAAATCAATTTCAACCCGTTCTGGACCGTTCCGGCCTCGATCATCCGCAAGGACCTGATCCCCAAGATGCAGGCCGATCCGAACTACCTGACGGACAACAAGATTCGCGTGATCAACGGGTCGGGACAGGAAGTCTCGCCGCAGTCGATCAACTGGAATTCGATGGAAGCCACCAATTTCCGCTTCCGTCAGGACCCGGGCGGCGATTTCAACTCGCTCGGCTTCGTGCGCATCAACATCGCCAATCCTTATGGCGTCTACATGCATGACACGCCCGCCAAGGGCATTTTCGGCGACGACTTCCGATTCGTGTCGTCGGGCTGCGTCCGTGTCCAGAACGTGCGCGACTATGTGGCCTGGCTGCTCAAGGACAATCCGGGCTGGGACCGCAACAAGATCGACGAGGCGATCCGCTCCGGCCAGCAGGTCTCGGTCAAGCTGACGCCCGCCGTCCCGGTTTACTGGGTCTACATCACCGCCTGGGCGAACGAAGGCATCGTCCAGTTCCGCGAGGACATCTACAAGCGCGACGGCGCCGGCGGCGCGGTCGCGTCCGCCAAGGGCGCCCCGAAGCCGATCAACGGGCAGGTCGTCAGCGACGAGGATTTCGACGAATAATCCCCGAAAACAGCCGATCCAAAAGCCCGCCCTGATCCGGCGGGCTTTTTCATGCGTGAACGAATGTGAGCGGAGCGTTTGCCGCCTTCCAGTTCCGGGGTCGTCATGCTAAAGGCGGTGCGTTCCCGGATCAGAGAGGCCATATATAGACGCCTTCCGCGTCTTTCGCCGCTTTCCGGAGCGTCTTTCCGCGCTGTTCAGCGCCAATTGGAGCCGGGGCCCTATGACCCAGACCGCCGTCAGGACCAACAGCCTGTCGAACTCGTTCTTCGCCGCGAGCCTTGCCGAATCCGATCCCGAGATCGCCCGCGCCATCGACCTCGAACTCGGCCGCCAGCGTGACGAGATCGAATTGATCGCCTCGGAGAACATCGTGTCGCGCGCCGTGCTGGAAGCGCAGGGCTCGGTCATGACCAACAAATATGCGGAAGGCTATCCCGGCCGCCGCTATTATGGCGGTTGCCAGTTCGTCGATATCGCCGAACAGCTTGCCATCGAGCGCGTCACGCGCCTGTTCGGCTGCAAGTTCGCCAACGTCCAGCCGAACTCGGGCAGCCAGGCCAATCAGGCCGTGTTCCTCGGCCTGCTCCAGCCGGGCGACACGTTCATGGGCCTCGACCTCGCGGCGGGCGGCCACCTGACCCACGGTTCTCCTGTGAACATGTCGGGCAAGTGGTTCAAGCCGGTCAGCTACGGCGTCAGCAAGACCGACAACAAGATCGACATGGACGATGTCGAGCGTCTGGCGAAGGAGAGCAAGCCCAAGCTCATCATCGCGGGCGGCTCTGCCTATTCGCGCGTCTGGGACTTCGAGCGCTTCCGCAAGATCTGCGACGAGATCGGCGCGATCTTCATGGTCGACATGGCACATTTCGCCGGACTCGTGGCGGGCGGCCAGCATCCCTCGCCGTTCCCGCACGCCCATGTGGTGACGTCGACCACGCACAAGACCCTGCGCGGTCCGCGCGGCGGCCTGATCCTCACCAATGACGAAGATATCGCCAAGAAGATCAATTCGGCGATCTTCCCCGGCCTGCAGGGCGGGCCGCTGATGCATGTCATTGCCGCCAAGGCGGTGGCGTTCGGCGAGGCGCTGCGTCCCGACTTCAGGGACTATGCGAAGGCCGTGGTGGACAATGCCGCAGCTCTCGCGAAGACGCTCGTGGACGGTGGTTTCGCCATCGTCACCGGCGGCACCGAAAACCACCTGATGCTGGTTGATCTGCGCCCCAAGAAGCTCACCGGCAAGGCGGCGGAAGCTGCGCTCGGCCGCGCCCACATCACCTGCAACAAGAACGGCGTCCCGTTCGATCCGGAAAAGCCGTTCGTGACGTCGGGCGTGCGTCTGGGTTCGCCCGCCGCCACGTCGCGCGGCTTCGGGGTCGCCGAATTCCGCGAGGTCGGCAAGCTGATCGTCGAGACGCTCGATGGACTTGCGGCCAATGGCGACACCGGCAACGGCGATGTGGAAGCGTCGGTTCGCGGCCGCGTCCACGAATTGACCCGCCGGTTCCCGATTTATTCGTGAGCGCCGGGCGCGCGGGGGTGTGCTGAATGAGGTGTCCATACTGCGGCAGCCTCGATACGCAGGTGAAGGACTCGCGTCCGACCGATGACGCTTCGGCGATTCGTCGCCGTCGTGTGTGCCCGGATTGCGCTGGTCGGTTCACGACGTTCGAGCGCGTGCAGTTGCGCGAACTCACCGTCATCAAGAAGTCCGGCCGCCGTGTGCCGTTCGATCGCGACAAGCTGATGCGCTCGCTCGAGATCGCGCTGCGGAAGCGGCCGGTCGATCCCGAGCGTGTCGAGCGCATGGTCAACGGCATCGTGCGCCAGCTTGAAAGCAGCGGCGACAGCGACATCACCAGCGACCGCATCGGCGAACTCGTCATGGAGGGCCTGAAGGCGCTCGACGGCGTGGCCTATGTGCGCTTCGCCTCGGTTTACATGAACTTCCGCGACTCGAGTGAATTCGGCGCCATCGTCGATGAACTTGGCGGCGATGATCCGAGGCCGCCGGCCAAACCCGCGAGCCGCGGATGAACGCCCCCGCGCATCCGTCCGTCTCGCAGCCTGCGCAACATCCCGCAGATGCCGGTTTTATGGCTGAAGCCATCGCGCTCGGCGTGGCGGGCCTCGGTCTTGCGGCCCCAAATCCATCGGTCGGCGCGGTCGTCGTGAAGGACGGCGTGGTGATCGGCCGCGGCGCGACCCGCGCTGGCGGACGACCGCATGCGGAAACCGAGGCTTTGCGCGACGCCGGCGATGCCGCGCGCGGCGCAACGCTCTACGTGAGTCTTGAGCCTTGCAGTCACCACGGCGTCACGCCGCCATGCGCGGATGCGATCGTGAGGGCAGGCGTGGCGCGCGTCGTCTCCGCACTGGATGATCCGGACACGCGCGTCTCGGGGCGCGGCCACAAGCGCCTTCGCGATGCGGGCGTCGAAGTGCTGGTGGGCGTCGGCGCGCGCGAGGCGAGGCGCGCCAATCTCGGCCATATCCTTCGCATCACCGAAGGCCGGCCGATGGTGACGCTGAAGCTCGCCGAGACGGCGGACGGCTTCGCAGCCGGATCGACGCACGACCAGCGCCTGATGATTACCGGGATAGAAGCCAACAATCGCGTGCAGAAAATGCGCGCCCAGCATGACGCGATCATGGTCGGCATCGGCACGGCGCTTGCCGATGATCCGCTGCTGACAGTGCGCTCGTCCGGGCTCGAACATCATCGCCCGCTCCGCGTGGTGCTCGATACGCACCTGCGCCTTCGCAAGCGCTCGCGCATCGCGGCGACGGCGCATGAGCGCAAGACGCTGATCCTCTGCGGCGCCGATGCGCCGGCCGAACGGCAGATCCTGCTCGAATCCGTCGGGATCGACATCGTGCGCGTGCCGCTGGATCAGGACGGCCATGTGGACCTGCGGCAGGCTCTGCATGTGCTGGCGAAACGCGGCGTGACGCGCGTTTTCAGCGAAGGCGGTCCGACCATCGCGCGTCGTCTGGTCGATCTTGGACTGGCGGACGAAGTGGTCGTGTTTACAAGTCCCAAGCCGCTCGGGCGCGAGGGCGTGCTGTCGCTCGACAGGGACACGCGCGATGCGCTGGGCGATGCGATGCGGTTCGATGTGATCGAGGATGGGCGTGTCGGCGTAGATCGTTTGCGGATTTACGAAAGGCGACCCTGAATGTTCACCGGACTGGTCAGCGATATTGGCGAAATCGTTTCGGTGGAGCCTCGCGGGCAACTGAGGCGGATGCGGGTTCGCTGCCATTACGAAGCCGAATCCATCGCTCTGGGAGCCTCCATCGCGCATTCGGGCGTCTGCCTGACGGTTGTGGCCATCGGCCGTGAGGGCGGCGACACATGGTTCGATGTGGACGCGGCGGCGGAAACGCTGGCGCTCACCACGGTTGGCGAGTGGCGGGAAGGCCGTCGCATCAATCTCGAACGCTCGTTGAAAATGGGCGACGAACTCGGCGGCCATCTGGTGCTCGGCCATGTGGACGGCGTGGCGGAAATCATCAACCGGACGTCCTTCGACGGCATGGCGCGCTTCGACATTCGCGCACCTCACGCGCTCGCGAAGTTCATCGCGCAGAAAGGCTCCGTGAGCCTCGACGGCACGTCGCTCACCGTCAACACTGTGGATGGCGACGATTTCTCCATCCTGCTTATTCCGCACACGCTCGAAGTCACCACTTGGGTCGAGCGAAAGGCCGGTGACCGCATCAACATCGAGGCCGACATGATGGCCCGCTATGCGGCGCGATTGGGCGAAGTGAAGGACTGACGCAGGGAACCTGAGGCTGTGCGGTGCGTTGAAGGCGAACCCTCAACGCCAGAGCTTCATGAAACTCTTTTCCTGCCAGTCCTGAGGCAACATCCTCTATTTCGAAAACCGCGCCTGCACGAAATGTGGACGCGCTCTGGCGTACCTGCCGGAGCGGCGAGTCTTGTCTGCGCTTGAGCCTGCGGCCGACAATGATTGGACGCCGTTGGCCGCACCCGAGGCGCCACGCCGGTTTTGCGCCAATGCGCAGCATGACGCCTGCAACTGGCTGACGCCGGGTGAAGGCGAGGCGTTCTGTCTGGCCTGCCGCCACAATGAGACGATTCCGGACCTGTCGGTTCCGGGCAATCTGGAGGCGTGGCGCAAGATCGAGATCGCCAAGCACCGATTGATCTATTCGCTTCTGCGATGGCGTCTGCCGCTGAAAACCCGCGTGGAAGACGAGCAGCATGGGCTGACATTCCGCTTTCTGGCGGATGCCCCGCAGGATAGCGCGCCCAAGGTGATGACCGGCCACGACAACGGATTGATCACAATTTCGCTCGCCGAGGCCGACGATGTGGAACGCGAAATCCGCCGGCAGCGGATGAATGAGCCGTACCGCACATTGCTCGGCCACTTCCGCCACGAGACCGGCCACCACTATTGGGATCTGCTGGTCCGGGATGGCGGCGTGCTCGAAGAATGCCGCTTACTATTTGGCGACGATGCGCATGACTATGGCGCAGCGCTGCAACGCCACTATGCGGAGGGACCGCCCGCCGACTGGCAGGACCATTTCGTATCAGCCTATGCGACCGTGCATCCGTGGGAAGACTTCGCCGAAACATGGGCGCATTACATTCACATGGTCGACACGCTGGAAATGGCGGGCGCGTTCGGACTGGAAGTGAAGCCGCTGCTGGATCGTGACGGGGCGCTCGAAGCGCGCGTCAATTTCGACCCTTATGGAGCCCCGACGATCGAGCAGATCGTCGAGGCCTGGCTGCCCTTCGTGTTCGCGATGAACAGCGTCAATCGCGCGATGGGACTGAACGATCTTTATCCGTTCGTTCTGTCGCCATCGGTGATCGGCAAGCTCGGCTTCATTCACCGGCTGGTGCAGAAGGAAGTCCAGCTCAGTACGGAGTCCCGTCCTTGTGGGTGAACTGCCATTTCCCGTCAGGACCCAGAACTGCCACAAGATCGTCGTTCGGATAGGTCGCGCCATCGCCCTTCGTGCGGTCGCCGATTTCCAGATAGACCACGTCGCGGTCGCTGCGGTTGATGAGGTGATGCGCGCGCCCGTCCGCCGCGAAACCCGCGCACATGCCGGCGCGCAATTGCACTTCGCCCTCGTCGGTCGCCAACACCGGATCGCCCTCCAGAATGTAGACGAACTCGTCCTGCTTCGTGTGCCGGTGCATCTGGGAGGAATAGGCTCCGGGCGCGAGGCGCGTCAGGTTCACGCCGAAATTGGTCAGCCCGAACAAATCGCCCAGCGGACGCTTGAAGCGGCCCGCCATTCGGCTGCGGAACGGCTCGGGATAATTGCTCGACACCGTGCGGGGCGGGGCGCTTTCGGCCGCGATCGCCAGCGGAATCTTCTGCTCGCTCATGGAAACTCCCGGGGAGGGGCGGCCCTCGCGGGACTTTTGTCCCGCATGCGCCCGATTTCGCTTCGAAAACCCGAAGCCTTGCTCTATTGAACAGGCCGACCGGCGGATGCGCAATCCGCGAAAATCCCGGACCTGATATGGCTGAACCGCATAGAACTTCTGCTGCTCCCGTCCATGTCGACGGAGCGCGTTTCCTCATCGTGGAGGCGCGTTTCTACGACAACGTCGCCGACATGCAGCTTGCGGGCGCGCGCGCCGCGCTGGAAGCCGCAGGAGCGCAGGTCGATGTGATCACCGTGCCGGGCGCTCTGGAAATCCCGACCGCCATTCGCATCGCGTTCGATCAGGTGGATTATGCGGGCGCGGTGGCGCTCGGCTGCATCATCCGCGGCGAGACCTACCATTTCGAGATCGTCTCGAACGAGAGCGCCCGCGCCCTGATGGACCTTGCGGTCACGCATCGGATGGCGATCGGCAACGGCGTCCTGACGACTGAAGACATGCCGCAGGCCATCGTGCGCGCCGATCCCGCGCAACTGGACAAGGCAGGAGACGCGGCGCGCGCTGCGCTCGCGCTCTACCAACTCAAGCGCCGGGCAGTCGCCTGATGGCCAGGGAAAACCGTTCCGCCGCGCGCCTCAACGCCGTGCAGGCCCTGTATCAGATGGACATCGCCGCCAAGGGTCTCAACGAGATTTTCGCCGAGTTCGAAACCCACTGGATGGGTCGCGAAATCGAGGGCGAACAATATCATCAGGCGGAAGTCGCGCTGTTTCGCGACGTCGTGGAGGGCGTTCTGAACCGTCAGGTCGAGATCGACCGCATGACGGATCAGGCGCTTCAGGACGGCTGGCCGCTGCGCCGCGTGGAGGCCGTGATGCGCGCCGTAATGCGCGCCGGGGTCTATGAGTTGATCAAGCGCGCGGACATTCCGGCTCGCGTTGTGGTCAAGGAATATGTCGATGTCGCAGCGGCCTTCCTCGACCGCGAGGAAGTCGGCATGACAAACGCTGTTCTTGACCGGCTTGCACGCCAGTTGCGGGCAGGGGAGTTCGACTGAGAATACAGCGTCATTGCAAGCGGGTCGAAAGCCCGCAGGGCAATCGAGTACGTGAGCCAAGAAAGCCGCCATGCAGCTTTCCGAAGATGATCTGATCGCCACCCTTTTCGCCCCGATGGCCGGGCCGGGCGGGCTTGGGTTGAAGGACGATGCGGCGCTGCTGGTCCCGCCGCCCGGTTGCGAACTGGTTCTGACCAAGGACGCGTTGGTGGCGTCCGTTCACTTCTTCCCCGAAGATCCGCCCGATTGCATCGCCCGGAAGGCGCTGCGCACCAACCTGTCCGACCTCGCCGCCAAGGGCGCCGATCCGCTGGGCTTCCTGCTCGCGATCGCCCTGCCTGCCGGGATCGATGCTGACTGGCTGCGCGTCTTCGCGGCCGGATTTGGCGAGGATTCGAAGACGTACGAATGCCCGCTGCTGGGCGGCGATACGGTGAAGACGCCGGGGCCTCTCATGATCAGCGTGACGGCGCTCGGCAGCGTTCCCGCAGGGCGCATGGCGCGGCGGACCGGCGCACGGCCGGGCGACCTGATTTATGTCTCCGGGACCATCGGGGACGCGGCCCTTGGCCTGCAGGCGCGGCTCGACGCCGCCTCGTTTACGGCGCTGTCCAGTCTCCACCGCGCTCACCTGCTGGAACGCTACCTGCTGCCACGCCCGCGCAATGCGCTCGCGCGCGCTGTTCGCGATCATGCCAATGGCTCGATGGACGTTTCGGATGGACTGGTCGGCGATCTCACCAAGATGCTGAAAGTCTCGGGCGTCGGCGCGCAGGTCCAACTGGCGGCTGTGCCGCTCTCTGATGCGGCGCAGGCCGCTATCGCGGCGCGGCCCGCCCTGTTCGAGACTGCCGTCACGGGCGGCGACGATTACGAGATCCTCTGCACTGTGCCGCCCGAGGCTGCGCTTTCCTTCGAATCTGCAGCCGGGGCTGCTGGCGTTCCGGTGACGCGCATCGGGCAGGCGACAGCTGGAGCGGGGCCGCAATTCATCGACCTGTCGGGCGCAGGGCGAGTCTTCGCGCGCGGGTCCTTCAGCCATTTCTGATCGTTCGACCTTTTTGGGCCTTGGGGACTGCGCCCCGCCGGGCTAGCATCCTGACCAGCGAATACACAACGGAGGGGCGACATGAAGTTCAGGGCATTGGCCGTCGCGGCCATTTTCGGGGCGCTCGCGGCTCCGGCTTTCGCGCAGGAAACCATCAAGATGGCGGTCGGCCAGCGCGGCAACTGGGATACGTCCCCGGCCGAGATCGGCCAGCAGGCGGGCATCTTCAAGAAGCACGGGATCAACCTCGAAATCGTTTATACGCAGGGGAGCGGCGAGACCCAGCAGGCGGTGATCGCCGGCAGCGCCAATATCGGGGTTGCTGTCGGCACGACCGGCCTGATGACCGCCTTCTCGAAAGGCGCGCCCGTTCGGCCCATCTCGAATTCCACCACGGGCGCAGACGATCTGTTCTGGTATGTCCCGGCCAATTCGCCGATCAAGACGCCCAAGGACGGGGCGGGCAAGACGATCTCCTACTCGACCACAGGTTCCTCGACCCACATTGCGGTGCTGGCCTTCATCAAGCACTTCGGCGTGGACTTTAAGCCGACCGCCGTGGGCGGCCCGCCCGCATCCTTCGCCCAGACCATGTCGGGTCAGGTCGATATCGGCTGGTCGTCCGCGCCGTTCGGGCTTGCTGACTTGAAGGCCGGACGCATCCGCATGTTGATGCGCGAAAGCGAAGTGCCGGCCTTCCAGAACCAGACGGTGCGGATGAACGTCAGCAACCTGCAGTTCATCACCGAGAAGGGCCCGCTGCTGGCGAAGTTCATCGCCGCCTACAAGGAAACCATCGACTTCATGTACAGCGACCCGAAGGCGCTGGAGATCTGGTCGAAATGGACGAATGTGCCGCTCGATATCGCGACCGGCATGCGCGACGAATTCTTCCCGAAGAAGAACCTCGAACTGACCCGCGTGTCGGGCCTCGATGAAGCCATGGCGGACGCCGTCTCCATGAAGTTCCTCACTGCGCCGCTCACCAAGGCGCAACTGGACGACATGCTGAAGTACTACGCGAAGTGACGGACGCTTCGGGGGCATCCGCCCGGACCGGTCTCAAACGTTCGCTGACCCTGACCCATGCGGTGCTCTACGGCCTCGGCGTCACGATCGGGGCCGGCATCTATGTGCTGGTAGGCCTGGCGGCGGGGCGCAGCGGAATGGGCGCGCCGCTGGCCTTCGTGCTGGCGGCGTTCATGCTGAGTTTCAGCGCCGCTACATTCGCCGAACTCGGCACGCGCATGCCGGTGGCCGCCTCCGAAGCCGCCTATGTGAAGGCCGCCTTCGGCAGCCAGCCGTTCTCGCTTGCTGTTGGACTGCTGGTCGTCGTCACCGCGATGATCTCGGGCGCGACGATCAGCGTGGGTAGCGCCGGCTATCTGTCGGTGTTCCTCGGGCTTGAGCCGAAGCTGCTGATCGCCATCGTGGTGCTGGCGATGGGGGCCGTCGCCTCCTTGTCGACTGCCCGGTCCGTATCGCTCGCTGGCGCGATGACGCTGGTGGAAACCGGCGGCCTCGCCCTGATCATCGGCGCGGGAATCTTCGCCGGGGAAGGAGTCGTTTCCCGACTTCCCGAAGCATGGCCGGGCTTCGTGCTCGACGCCTGGGCCGACATAGGAGCGACCTCGCTCGTCGCCGTGTTCGCCTTCATCGGCTTCGAGCATCTGGTCAACATTTCCGAATAGATGAAGGACCCGCGCCGGACGCTGCCGCGCGCGCTCTTCGCCACGCTCATCATCACCGCGTTGCTCTATGCGCTCGTGGTCTGGATTGCGATCATCACGGTGCCGCCGCAGGAACTTTCCAAAAGCGCCGCGCCGCTCGCGCTGGTGTTCGAACGGCTGACCGGCCTGCCGCTCCTGATGATGAGCCTCATCGCCGCCGTCGCGACGCTCAATGGCGTCGTGGTTCATATGATCATGATCGGCCGCGTACTTTACGGCCTTTCGGAAGCGGGCGCTTTGCCTCGCGTCCTGTCGCGCGTCAGCGGAGAAAATCGCGTCCCGCTGATGGCGACATTGACCGGGATCGCGTTCATTCTGCTGCTCGCGCTGGCGGTGCCCCTTGCCGGACTGGCGAATTTCACATCCGCCTTCACGCTCGCTGTCTTCTCCGTGGTGAATGTGGCTCTCATCAGAATCCACCGGGCGGACCCCAATCCGGGCGGCGATTACTTTCGCGCGCCGCGCTGGGTTCCCTATGCGGGCCTTGTGGCCAGCATCCTGCTGTTCCTTGTGAGCCTTGCGCCGCACTGAGAAAGCGCACGCGCGATCCGTTTGACGCACGTCAACGACAGGATGCGCGATCGGGTCTTGTATGCACCCAACGCGGTAATTCGCCGCGCGGGACCGGGGGATTTGCATCAAGGGTCGGTACGTTCAATCGCTTTTTCGCGCGTCGACGCTTGTGGCCGGGATGATGGCGGGCGCGGCGCTCGCGCAGGCCCAGCAGGTCGGCGCAGATATTGAAGCCGGCAAGGCGCTTGTGCGCCAGTCCTGCGCGCAGTGCCATGTGGTCGGACCGAACGAGCCGAATGTGACGGAGGGGCCGGAACTCGGGCCCAGCTTCATGTCGATGAAAGTCATCGACAAGGTCGCGCTGGAGACACGCCTGCACAGCAAGCATCCGACGATGCCGCAATTTCCGAACATCGTGAAGCGCGTCGACGAGATCGCCGCCTATATCAACACGATCAACAAGTGATGGTTCAGGCGCGGTGCGCTTCTGCGCACCGCGCCCGTTTTCATATCGAGATCTGCGTGCCCAGTTCCACCGACCGATCAGTCGGGATGTGGTAGAATTCAACAGCACGTTCGGCAGTGGCGCTCAGCAGGATGAACAGACGGTCCTGCCAGCGCGGCATCATGGGCCGCTCCGCAATCTTCAGCAGTCTTCGCGACAGGAAGAACGATGTCGACATGATGTCGAATTTCCACGGCAGCTTGCGGCACGTCGCGAGCGCGCGCGCCACCTGCGGCGTGTCATAGAAGCCGTATTCGATCCGCACCAGCATGAAGTTTTCGCCGATTTGCTCAGCATGAACACGCTGCTCCGGCGGGACTCGCGGAACGTTCAGGGTGTTCACGCTCACGATCACGTTTCGCTGGTGCAACGCCTTATAGTGCTTGAGCGAATGAAGCAGGGCAGTGGGCGCATATTGCGGGTCGCCGGTCAGATAAACGGCCGTTCCCTCGATGCGCGGGCGCTCCTTGCGGGCTAGACTTTCAACCAGCACGGAAAGCGGCACTTCCGTGCGCCGCGTCCTCTCGAAGAGAAGCGCGGAGCCGCGCCGCCATGTCATCATGATGATCATCACTGCGAGGCCGATGGTCAGTGGAATATAGCCGCCCTCGTGAATCTTCATCGAATTCGAGGCGAGAAATATCGCGTCGATTGCAAGGAACGGCGCAATGACCAGTGCGGCCGTTACGGAGCTCCACTTCCACAAGCGCCGCATCACCACGAATGCCATAAGCGCCGTCACTACCATCGTGCCGCTGACCGCGATGCCATAGGCGGCTGCCAGCGCGCTTGATGAGCGGAACATGATGACGAGGGCCAGCACGCCGGCCATGATGATCCAGTTGATGCGCGGCATATAGATTTGACCGGACTGGGCTTCCGACGTGTGCCGGATCTCCATCCGGGGCAGAAGCCCGAGTTGGATCGCCTGTTGTGTGAGCGAATAGGCGCCGGTAATCACCGCCTGACTTGCGATGATCGTGGCGGCGGCGGCCAGCAGGATCATCGGGATGAGCGCCCATTCCGGAGCCATGAGGTAGAATGGATTTTCAAGCGCGTCCGGTCGTCCGATCAGCAGCGCGCCCTGACCCAGATAGTTGAGAACCAACGCCGGGAACACGAGCGCAAGCCACGCGGTCTGGATCGGCCTTCTGCCGAAATGGCCTAGGTCCGCATAAAGCGCCTCCGCGCCTGTCACTGTCAGAAAGACAGCACCCAGCACCGCGAAGCCGATCAGCCCGTGATGCAGGAGGAAGCTCAACCCAAGCAGCGGATTGACGGCGGCAAGCACTTGTGGAGCCTGCTGTATGTTCACCACGCCGAGCCACGCGAGAACGATGAACCACACCAGCGTGATGGGTCCAAACAGCGCGCCCACCGTCGCGGTGCCGCGCGACTGTGCAGCGAACAGCAGGACGATGATGACGAGTGTGATCGGCACAACATAAGGATCGAGCACGGGCGTTGCGAGCTTCACGCCTTCGATGGCGGACAGAACCGAGATGGCGGGCGTCAGCATCGCATCGCCATAGAACAGCGCCGCGCCGATCATGCCGAGCACCGCGATGCGTGTTGTTTGTTGCCCGATGGCTTTCTGCGCCAGCGCCATCAGGGTCAGCGTGCCGCCTTCGCCATTATTGTCGGCTCTTAGAAGCAGGACCACGTATTTCAGCGTCACGACAATGATGAGCGCCCAGATCATCAGCGACAGGACGCCGATGACGATTTCCGGCGTTGCTTCCCGGCCGGCGGAAGCAGCCGTGACGGATTCCTTCAGGGCATAGAGCGGGCTCGTGCCGATGTCGCCGTAAACGACGCCGACAGAGCCTAACGTCAATGTCCAGAAATTTGCTTTGGGATGGTGGTCGCCGGTTAAGGGAATTTGGTCGTCCGTCCCCGGCGTCGGGGCGGTCGCCTGCATATCCACGGCCATGAAGGCCTCCG
Organism: Beijerinckiaceae bacterium; assembly: GCA_947475995.1. Taxonomy (GTDB): domain Bacteria; phylum Pseudomonadota; class Alphaproteobacteria; order Rhizobiales; family Beijerinckiaceae; genus Terripilifer. Next base: position 25,920 of record CANJNI010000022.1, read on the forward strand.
TTGTGCACCGCAATAGCTGCGGCGGGCGAGGCTTCTACTCCCTTTCCCAAGGCCAAGCTATGCCGATGCCGCATGGCCGGATCGTTGAAGGCGCAGTGGATTTGTGGAACCGCGAGCGCTCCGGCGCGTTCGCGCGCGATTTACACCACCTCGTCCGGCGCGAAGGCGCAGGCGATATGCTGATCCACCTCGATCTGGATCGTCGGGTGGTGAATGCCGAATTTTTCCGCCAGATCGACCGCCAGTTGATGCAGGAAAGCATCTCCCGGATGGCCATCCTTCATCACCAGATGGCAGGTGAGGGCGGCCTCCGTGGTGCTCATCGGCCAGATGTGGACGTCATGCAGTCCGGTGACGCCCGGCTGCCTCGCCAGATGTTCGCGCACCGCCGCCGGATCAATGTGCGCGGGCACGGCGGCGAGCGACATGGCGAGCGAGTCCTTCAATAGTCCCCATGTGCCCCAGATGATGATGGCGTTGATCGCAAGGCTCACCAGCGGGTCAAGCGACATCCATCCGGTGAACATCACCACGAAGCCGGCGATCACCACGCCCACCGACACCAACGCATCGGCCGCCATGTGAAGGAACGCGCCCCGCAGGTTGATGTCGGTCTTGCTACCCGCCACGAACAGCCAGGCGGTGATTCCGTTCACCAGAATGCCGATCGCCGCGACGACGATCATGGTCTTTTCGGCGACGGGCTGGGGAGAGCTCAGGCGCCCGATGGCTTCCCACGAGAGCGCCCCCACCGTCACCAGCAGAAACACTGCATTGAACAGGGCCGCCAGGATCGACGAGCCGCGCATTCCGTAAGTATAGCGCTCCGAGGGTGGCCGCTTGGACAGTTCCATCGCAACCCATGCGACGATGAGGCTCAGCACATCGCTCAGGTTGTGTCCTGCATCGGCCAGCAACGCCATGGAATTGCCGAGGACGCCGTAAACGGCCTCGATCACCACAAAGGCGCTGTTCAGAAAGATGCCGATCGCGAAGGCCTTGCCGAAATTCGCCGGCGCATGATGGTGGCCGTGTGGGTGATCGTGATGGTCGTGATCATGATCGTGGTGGTCGTGGTCGTGCGGATGCGCGTTCAAGGATGTCTCGCGGTCGGGGGCGACGTCAAAAGAGCTTCATGAAGGCTTGCGCGGCGGCTTGGGGATCGTCCGCCGACACAATGCCGGAAACGACCGCGAGTCCGTTCGCGCCCGCCGCCAGCACGCCCGCCGAATTGTCGGGTTTCAGCCCGCCGATGGCCATGACGGGCTTTTGGGTCAGGGCGCGCAGCTTGCCGAATCCCGCAACGCCGAGCGGGGTCGAGGCGTTGCCCTTGGTGGTCTGCGCGTAAAGCGGGCCGATGCCCAGATAGTCCACCGCGAGAGCGTCCGGCTGCCGGATCTGCATTTCATTGGTGATCGACAGTCCGATGATCTTTCCCGGACCTACGAGTTGCCGCACCATCTCGACCGGCATGTCTGTCTGCCCGACATGCACGCCTTCAGCATCCACCGCCAGTGCGACGTCGACACGGTCGTTGATGATGAGCGGAATGTTTTTCGGCCCCAGCAGGTCTTTCAACGCGCGCGCGTGTTCGAGAAACGCCCGCGTCTCGGCCTCCTTTTCGCGCAACTGCACCATTGTGACGCCGCCCGCGATGGCCGCGCCGACCACGTCGGCGAGCGCCCGCCCGCCAGACAGACCGCGATCGGTGACGAGGCAAAGCCGCCAGATGGAAGGATCGTGGGACATCAAAGGACCTTGAGACGTTGCTGAATGTCGGCTTCCCCTACAGCGTAGAGTGTATCCAGAAAAGCCACACGGTAAGAACCGGGCCCGGACGCTTTTTCCGCCGCGATCTCCCCCGCCACCCCATAGGCGCCGACGGCCGCCACGGCTGCTTCGAAAGGATCGTCCGCGACGCCCAGAAAGGCGCCGACGACAGCAGACAAAGAACATCCGAGCGCTGTGACGCGCGCCATGAGGGGCGATCCGTTGGAAAGCCGAACCGAACGCTGTCCATCGGTCACGAAATCGATCGCCCCGGTTGCGGCGACTGTGCACAGACAATGCCGCGCCAGCAGGATCGCCAGCTCCTCCGCCTCGCTGGTCGTGTTCGAACTGTCGACGCCTTTCGGGCGAGCTGCATCTGTTGTCAGGCCTGCGACGCGCGCGACCGCCATGATTTCCGAGGCGTTGCCGCGGATGACCGCCGGGCGGTGCCGCAAGAGCTTCTGAACGGTCTGGTCACGGAACCTGGTTGCGCCCGCGCCGACCGGATCAAGCACCCAGGGGGTTCCCTGCGCATGGGCTGCGGTCGTCGCCACTTCCATCGACTCGACCCATTGCTTCGACAATGTGCCGATGTTGATCACCAGAGCCCGCGAGAAACCGACGAATTCGGGGGTTTCCTCGGGCGCGTGGACCATCGCGGGAGAAGCCCCGATGGCCAGCAGAACATTGGCCGCCACATCCATCGAGACGAAATTCGTGATGTTCTGGACCAGCGGACTGGAGGACCGCACCTCGCCGAGGAGGCGTGCGGTCACGGCGGTGAGGCGGGATTGGTCTGGCGACACGGGAAGCTCCTTTGGCGGGAGCTTTTAGCCTGCTTTGAAACCGAACAAAATCACACGCTCACTGCGCGTCCACCTTGGCCTTCTCGGCCTGCGCAGCCTGGATGATCGCGTTCAACTGCTTCTTGAGCTGTGGTCCCTCGATCTGGGTGGACGAATAGCCTTCCCAGCTGAGGCGCTGGACAAGCGAGGACAGGGTGACGAACTGGCCGGAACGGGCCAACTCGAACGCCCGTTCGAGGGGAGATTTATTGGCTTCCATCGAAAAACCTTGCGTCGGACAGGACCTCTTATGTCGGTCTCCGGCGCGCGATTTTCAGGGGACGGAATCCACCCGCTACCCGTTTCAAGGGTTGACCTGATGGGAATTGCAGCTGTCGGCTGTCTCTTCCTCGGCGGGCATCATCTGGTAGCGCCAGCAATGGGCCATCTGGGCGGCAGCCCCGACGGCGCGTTCCTTGACCGGCGATGGCAGGGTTTCGACAGCCGCCTGCTGGAACAGGTCGCGCCAGCGGTCGAAATGCTCGTCCTTCAGCTTCAGCGGATGATGCGGGATGAAGGGATTGCGCTTGTAGCGGCTGGTGCCGAGCAGGATGCGCGACCAGAACGCATCCATATGCGTGAAATGGTCGTCCCAGTCTGTGATCGATTCCTTGAAGATGGGACCCAGCAGCGGGTCCGCATTGCCCTTCTGGTAGAAGTTGCGGATGCAAGCGCTGATCAGCGGCTCCATGGCCTCGACGTCGACGGGTGTTTCTGCGGCCGATCCGGCCATGATGCTCTCCGATTTACCTGCCGATTGACCTGCTGGCAGTCCGATCGCCAGTTTTCGCCTGCAGGCAAATCCGGCCTTGATCTGGCGCAATGACCTCGCAAACCCGGGAAAAACCAGCTGAATTCCCGCGCTGGAAGCTGCGCCTTTTGACGCCGCGCAATTCGCCGGCCGGCGCTTTCGCGCATTATCCCTTTGTAACCGAGTTCGGGAGATGCCGATGTTCAAGTCGATCCTCATTGCGACAGACGGGTCAGAACTCTCCGACAAGGCAGTCCGCGACACGCTGGCGCTCGCCAGAACCGTGGGGGCCAAAACGACTGCCGTCACGGTCATGACGCCCTATAGCGTCATGGAAGGCTATCGCCAGCATGTGAGCGACATCACCGCCGCGATGGAACTGCACAAGGTCCAGGCGATGGGGCACGCCGGGCAGGTGCTGCACAAGGTTGAACAGGCCGCGCAGGCGGCGGGCGTCGTCTGCGATCTCGTTCGGGTGGAACACGAGCGTCCCTGGGAGGCGATCATCGAGGCGGCCCGCGCACGCGGCTGCGACCTCATCGCCATGGCCTCCCATGGACGCAGTGGCATGCAGGCGCTTCTGGTCGGTTCCGAAACCCAGAAAGTTCTGACGCATTCGAAAACTCCGGTGCTGGTTTACCGCTGAACCATCCGCCGAAGCTTGACTCCCGACGCCTCGGGTGCGAGTCGCACCCCAGTTCACAGGGATAAGTTTATGAGCTTGGCGCTGGTATTCCCCGGACAGGGGTCGCAGGCGGTCGGAATGGGCAAGGCTCTGGCGGAAAATTTCGCCGCCGCCCGCGCGGTTTTTGCCGAAGTCGATTCGGCGCTCGGCCAGAACCTGTCCGGATTGATGTTCGAAGGTCCCGAATCGGACCTCACCTTGACGGCCAATGCCCAGCCGGCCCTGATGGCGGTCAGCATTGCGGTCCTGCGCGTGCTCGAAGCCGAAGCAGGATTCGATCTTGCCCGGGAAGCGAAGTTCGTCGCCGGGCACTCGCTGGGAGAATATTCCGCCCTTGCGGCCGCCGGAGCCTTCTCGCTCTCCGACACGGCGCGGCTCCTGCGCATTCGCGGCGACGCCATGCAGAAGGCGGTTCCGGTGGGGCAGGGGGCGATGGCTGCCCTGCTTGGTATGGAATACGAGGCGGGCGTCGAGGTGACGGCCGAGGCGCAGGCTGCCGTACCGGGTTCTGTCTGCCAGATCGCCAACGACAACGGCGGCGGTCAGGTGGTGGCTTCGGGCTCCCGGGCGGCTGTCGAAAAGGCGATGGAGATCGCCAAGGCGAAGGGCGTCAAGCGCGCCATCTTGCTCCCTGTTTCGGCGCCCTTCCATTGCGCGCTGATGCAGCCCGCCGCCGATGTCATGGCGGAGGCCCTCGCGGGCGTCGTCGTTCATGCCCCGAAAGTCCCGGTCGTCGCCAACGTTCTGGCGACAGCCATCACCGATCCGGTGGATATCCGGCGCCGCCTCGTCGAACAGGTGACCGGCACGGTGCGCTGGCGTGAATGCATGACCTATATGGGCCAGCAGGGCGTTGATTCATTTTATGAGCTTGGGGCTGGCAAGGTCTTGTCGGGACTTGTGAAACGGATTGTGGCGACCGCATCCGGCGCGTCCATCGGGACGCCTGCCGACGTGGAAAGCTTCAAGTCACGCCCGAAGGCCGGTTGAATCAATTTCTGAACCGGCTCACGTGGAATCAAAGTCTCAGGTGCGGGCGAAAAGATGTTTGATCTCAGTGGAATGAACGCTCTCGTGACAGGCGCGACCGGCGGCCTCGGCGGCGCCATTGCGCGCGCGCTTCACCAGCAGGGCGCGGTGGTCTCGCTCTCCGGCACCCGCACCGAGGCGCTTGAAAAGCTGGCCGCCGAACTCGGCGCCCGGACTCACGTCCTGCCCTGCAACCTGTCCGACAAGGCCGCAGTCGAGGCGCTCGTCCCGGCCGCCGAGACCGCGATGGGTCAGGTCGACATTCTGGTCAACAATGCCGGCATCACCCGCGATGGCCTCTTCATGCGCATGAAGGACGACGATTGGGAGCAGGTGCTCAACGTCAATCTCACCTCCGCCTTTCGGCTCTCCCGCGCGTGCCTGCGCGGGATGATGAAGCGCCGCTTCGGCCGCATCGTCTCCATCACTTCGGTGGTCGGCGTCACCGGCAATGGCGGGCAGGGCAATTATGCGGCCTCCAAGGCGGGCCTGATCGGCATGTCGAAATCGCTCGCCGCTGAAGTCGCCAGCCGCAACATCACCGTCAATTGCCTCGCGCCGGGTTTCATCGAGAGTCCGATGACGGACGCGCTGAACGAGAAGCAGAAGGAAGCGATTCTCACCACCATTCCGTCCGGCCGTCTGGGCGCGGGGGCCGATGTCGCGGCCGGAGTCGTTTATCTCGCCAGCCGCGAAGCCGCCTATGTCACGGGCCAGACGCTCCACGTCAACGGCGGCATGGCCATGATCTGAGACTATTGTGGGTGTGGAAACCCGCACCTGCAGGGCTTCGGAAGGGCTGTCGGGTTGGCCTTTGCGTCGGAAGTATGTTACCACCCGCATCAATCTGCCGGAGTTTCAGGGGGCCAATTGGCGTGCGGACCCGGCAGGAACAGAGAGGACGAGGACTATAAAATGAGCGATGTCGCCGAGCGCGTTAAGAAGATTGTGGTGGACCATCTCGGCGTAGACGCCGACAAGGTCGTTGAAGGCGCGAACTTCATCGACGACCTGGGCGCCGATTCTCTCGATACCGTCGAACTCGTGATGGCTTTCGAAGAAGCATTCGGTGTGGAAATCCCCGATGACGCCGCCGAGACCATCGTGACGGTCGGCGATGCGATCAAGTTCCTCGAAAAGGCCGCCACGGCCTGAGGTTTTTTGTTGCGCGCTGATGTGCATTCAGCGCGTCCGGCATATATTCAGGGGGCCGGATATTCCGGCCCCTCGGCTTGTGAGGAGTCGGGGCGAGCCGCCACAGGAGGTGGGCGTTGAGGAGAGTTGTCGTTACGGGTCTCGGCATGGTGTCGCCGCTGGCGTGCGGGTACGAGACAACGTGGTCACGATTGCTCGAAAGCAGGAGCGCAGCCCGAAAGGTCGAATCATTCGACGTGTCGGATCTCGCCTGCCAGATCGCCTGTCAGGTTCCGCGCGGCGACGGGTCCGGCGGCACGTTCAATCCCGATCAGTGGCTGGAGCCCAAGGAACAGCGCAAGGTCGATGACTTCATCCTATTCGCCGTTTCCGCCGCCACGCAGGCGTTGGCCGACGCGAAATGGGCGCCGAAGACCCGCGAGGAGCAGGAATATTCCGGCGTTCTCATCGGCTCCGGCATAGGCGGCCTCAACGGCATCGCCGAGACGGCGATCCTGTTGAAGGAGCGCGGTCCGCGACGCATTTCCCCGTTTTTCATTCCCGGTCGCCTGATCAATCTGGCCTCCGGCTATGTGTCGATCCAGCACGGACTCAAGGGGCCGAATCACTCGGTCGTGACTGCCTGCTCGACAGGCGCTCACGCCATCGGCGATGCGGGCCGCATGATCGCGCTTGGCGACGCCGAAGTCATGGTGGCGGGCGGGGCCGAATCCGCCGTGTCCCGTCTGGGCCTCGCGGGCTTTGCGGCCTGCCGGGCGCTTGCCACATCGTTCAACGACCGTCCGGAACAAGGCTCGCGCCCCTATGACAAGGATCGCGAAGGCTTCGTGATGGGCGAGGGCGCGGGCTGCGTGGTGCTGGAATCCTACGACCACGCGAAGGCGCGCGGCGCGCATATCTATGCCGAACTGATCGGCTACGGCATGTCGGGCGACGCCTATCACATCACGGCTCCGTCCGAAGACGGCGACGGCGCTTTCCGGTGCATGTCCATGGCGCTGAAGCGCGCGGGGATTTCGGCAGGCGACATTGATTACGTGAACGCCCACGGCACCTCGACCCCGCTCGGAGACGAGATCGAACTGAACGCCGTGCAGCGTCTTGTGGGCAATGCGGCCGCCACCATGTCGATGTCCTCGACGAAGTCGTCGATCGGCCATCTGCTGGGAGCCGCCGGGGCCGTTGAGGCGATCTTCTCGGTTCTGGCCCTCCGCGACCAGATTGCGCCCCCGACCCTGAACCTCGACAATCCTTCGGTGGAGACCGCCATCGATCTCGTCCCGCACAAGCCCGTGCGGCGCAAGATTGACGTCGTCCTGTCCAATTCGTTCGGATTCGGCGGCACCAATGCTTCGCTGATCTTCCGCCGCGCAGCTTGAAAAACCTGTGAAAGTTTCTGGGGATTTACGAAGTTTTCAGGCTTTTCGCCATTTCGCCACATTCAGGGCTAACCTAAACTGAGCGCGCGGATTAAGACCGCGCTTTCCCGATAACGGCGGCGGAAAGATTGAATGGCGGGCACAACGGCGCCTGAACTTGAGAAGGTTGAAGCGTCGGCTGAGCGTGGCTCCGCCCGCTTTTTCAGCCGTCGACGCGCTGTGAAAAGCCCCAACGAGGCGTTGCAGCCCGAGGCCGCGCCGCCACCGCCTCCCGCCGGTCCGCCTCCCAGCAAGCGCAATCCGACGCTGTCCGCCATCAGCGGCTTTCTGTCGTTCCTTCTGGTGATCCTGCTGGCCTGCGCAGGTCTCTTTGTCACCGCCCAGCACGAAATGACCGCCCGGGGGCCGCTGCCTGCCGACAAGGTCGTCTATATCGCGCCCCGCACCGAAGTCGTGGACATCATTGATCTTCTCGAAAAAGAGAAGGTGATCGACAGTCCGCTCTTCTTCAAGTTTGCGCTGTGGTCGGAAGGCAAGTGGAGCAGCGTGCGCTTCGGCGAATATCTGTTCAAGCAGCAGGCCAGCATGCGCGAAGTCATGGAGACGCTCGTCTCCGGTCGCCAGATCCTGCATTCAGTCACCGTTCCCGAGGGCCTGACCAGCGAACAGATCATCCAGCGCCTGAACCAGTCGGAGTTTCTGGCCGGTGAGGTTCGCGAGATTCCCCGCGAGGGCGTGTTGCTGCCGGAGACCTATCGTGTTTCGCGCGGCATGTCCCGCAACGAGCTCCTGAAGAAGATGCAGGACGACCAGACCCGGCTGGTGGACCAGATCTGGAACCGTCGCGCCGCCGATCTGCCGCTCAAGTCGAAATACGAACTCATCACGCTGGCCTCCATCGTCGAGAAGGAAACCGGCAAGGCGGATGAACGCTCCCGCATCGCCGGCGTCTTCCTCAACCGCCTGCAGAAGCGCATGCGCCTTCAGTCCGATCCGACGATCGTTTATGGCCTCGTCGGTGGCAAGGGCACGCTCGGACGCGGCATCCTGCGTAGCGAACTCGACAAGCCGACCGCCTACAACACCTATGTAATCGAAGGCCTGCCGCCTGGACCGATCGCCAATCCGGGCCGCGCGGCGCTCGAAGCCGTCGCGAATCCGTCGCGTACCAAGGACCTGTTTTTCGTCGCCGACGGCACCGGCGGCCACACATTCGCAGAGACGCTCGAACAGCATAACCGCAACGTTGTCCGCTGGCGTCAGATCGAGAAAGAGCAGAAGGAACGCGCCACAGCGCCTGTGCAGGACGTGGACCGAGTGCCCGCCAACGATCTGCCCGCGCCGCCCACGGGCGCGCCGCCTCCCGCCCGCAACCAGCGCGGCGAGCTCATCGAACCCGATCCGACTTTCGGCGACCTGACTCGCAAGTTTGCCGCCGGAAATCCCGAACTCGATCCTCTGGCGGCCGCGTCGCTCAACACGCTCGCCCAGCTTGAAAAAGCGCCGGTTCTGGCGCTCGCGGAGCCGCCGGATCTGATGAATTTCAGCAACCTGCGCAATCTCCCCCCTGTGAAGGCGGGCAAGGCGCCGTCCGCACTGGCGAATTTCTCCCTCGGTCCGGGCCTTGAGGAACTTGGTTTCTCTCTGGCCGGGGCTGCGCCGCGCTCGCGCGTTCTCCTTGATGGACCCATCGACATGGCGGCCGAGGAAGACAGCGAGATCGACACGACTGTCGTGCCCGTATCCGCCAACCGCCGCGCCGAACAGAAAGCGAAGGCGGTGCGCTACGGGGCGACGGCGGGCGACGATCGTCTTCCCCCCGACGAACCGCGTGCGGTTTCGGCCTATGCGTCGGTGCAGCCGGGAGCCGCGACCGGAAAACGCATTCTGGACGCCTCGGAAGGAACGCCGCTCGACCCGCTGCGCAACCGCACATGGGACCTGAACAGCGCCAAGAGCGTACCGGCCGGGATCACGCCCGCGTTTCGCTGACGGGTATTTTCCCTTCGCGGGAGAAGATCGCTATGCTGCGGTTCCGATTCCGCAGGCGACAGCCTGACTAGCCTCCCGAGCCCCATGAGCCTGAAAAGCATGACCGGTTTCGCCCGCACGTCGGGCGTCGCGCCGCCCTACCGGTGGGCCTGGGAGATCAAGGCCGTCAATTCCAAGGGGCTGGACCTGCGCCTGCGCCTGCCGCCCGGCATGGACTTCCTCGAAGCCGAATGCCGCAGCCGTCTTTCCGCCAGACTTTCGCGCGGCGCCTGTTACGCCACCCTGACCATGCAGCGTGACTCGGCTCCGCCCGAAGTTCGGGTCAACCAGACCGCGATGCAGGCGCTGGCGGCCGCGCTGGCGGCCGTCCCGCGCGATCCCTCGCTGGGCCCCGCAACCCTTGACGGTCTGCTGGCGGTGCGGGGCATCGTGGATATCGTTGAAGCGCCTGAAACCGAAGAGCTTCTGGCCGCCGCCGGCAAGGCCGCGCTGTCCGGGCTCGAAGCCGCCATTGCGCAGATCGTCGAGGTCCGGTCGGCGGAAGGCGCGGCCCTCGGCAAGGTTCTGGCGACCCGCATCGACAATATCGAGCGCCTCACGCAGGCCGCCGAGGACAATCCCGGCCGCAGGCCCGAAGCGGTGCTGGCGCGCCTTCAGCAATCCATCACGACGCTGACCGAATCCGGTCGCCAGCTCGATCCTGCACGCCTGCATCAGGAAGCCCTCCTGATGGCAGCCAAGGCGGATGTGCGCGAGGAACTTGACCGGTTGAAAACCCACGTCGTCGCCGCCCGCGATCTGCTCGCCTCCGACCAGCCGGTCGGCCGCCGTCTTGATTTCCTTGCGCAGGAATTCGGCCGTGAGGCCAATACGCTTTGCTCGAAATCCAACGACGCCGCCCTGACCGCCATCGGCATGGACCTGCGCGTCGAGATCGAGCAGTTCCGCGAGCAGGTTCAGAACATCGAGTGAGCCGCATGTCCCCGACCTCCCACAACGCTCCGATCCATCGGCGGGGCCTGATGCTGATCCTTTCCTCGCCCTCGGGCGCAGGCAAATCCACCCTGACGCGCGATCTCCTGCAGGATCGGACGCTCGACCTGACCCTGTCGATCAGCGTCACCACCCGTTCGCGCCGCACCAGCGAGGTGGACGGCATCCACTATCACTTCAAGAGCCGTCAGGATTTCGAGCGCATGCGGTCGCAGGACGATCTGCTCGAATGGGCGGAAGTTCACGGCAATTTCTACGGCACCCCGCGCCCGCCCGTGGAGGCGGTCCTGTCGGAGGGGCGCGATATGCTCTTCGACATCGATTATCAGGGCACCCAGCAGGTGTTGAAGCGCGCCGCCAGGGATGTGGTGACGATCTTCATCCTGCCGCCCTCCATGAAGGAGCTTCGCGCCCGGCTGGAACGTCGCGCCGAGGACGCCCCGGACGTCATCGCCAAGCGGCTGGAAAATGCACGGCACGAGATCGCCCGCTGGACCATGTACGATTACGTCATCGTCAACGAAGACATTCAGCGCGCCCTCGGCGAGGTGAAGTCGATCCTCATCGCCGAACGCCTGCGCCGCACGCGCGGAGAGCCCGGCATAGAGCGCTTCGTCAAAGGCCTGCTGGACGAAAAATAGGCCCGTTTGCCCGGTGACTTCCGTTTTGCCCGCTTATTGCGCCCCCCTTTGGCCGCAAAATGCGTTAGACTGCCACCATTGCTGATCGAGCGAACGCTGACACTTGCGCGAAATTCTCACCATACTGGCGAGCATTCTGATCCTGATCCTGACCGCAGCGCTGGTCGGGCCGTATTTTGTTGACTGGACGCAACAGCGCGAGTGGGTCGAGGCGCAACTGACGCAGGCCGTCGGCGCCGAGGTTCGCGTCGAGGGCGCGATCGAAATCTCGCTGCTGCCCTCGCCGCGTCTCAATGTCGAAAAGGTCCGCCTTTCCGGCCAGGCGCCCGGCGCCCCGACCCTCAAGGCCGACGCCATGCGGATGGAGCTTGCCGTCTCGCCTCTGATGCGTGGCGAACTGCGCTTCACCGACATGGTGGTCAACGCACCTGACCTGCAATTGACGGTCGCGCCTGACGGGGCGCTCATCCTGCCGGAATTCGGTTCGGACTCCCCGGAGCGGTTTGCGCTGGATCGGCTGACCCTGACCAACGGGGTGATCCGCATCGACGATCGTCCGCGCAAGCGCATGGTGACGATCCCCAACATCGAACTGGACGGAGAGGCCGCCAGCCTGATCGGTCCCTTCAAGGGCTCCGGCAAGCTCGGCGACCCGGCGGCCCCGACAGTCTTCCGGTTCAACACCGGAACGCGCGAGGCGGAACGTTGGCGCGTCAAGCTCATCGTCGATGAAGGCGCGCGGCGCCCCCGCACGGACTTCGACGGGGCCATCCTGTTCGGCAGCCCGCAATTGTCGCTGGCCGGGCCGATCATCCTGTCATCCACCATCCGGGGCGTGCCGTGGCGCGCGACCGGAGCGCTGACCGCCGACGCCGCAGGCGCGGAGATCCAGTCGCTCGAACTGCGCGCCGGCGCCGAGGATCGGGCGCTCAGCGCGTCGGGCGTGGCGCGGGTCGAATATGCTGCCGAGCCGCGCGTCGCTCTCGATCTCAAGGCCCGGCAGGTTGATCTCGACCGCCTGTTCGGCGAAGCCGGAGGCGACGCCCCGCGCCTGTTCGGCGACGCAATGACGTCGCTGATCGACAGCTCGAATTTTGGCCTGATGGCGCCATTCAACCTGACGCTGTCTTCTCCCGCGCTGACATTGGGCGGAGATACGCTGAGCGAGGTGGTCGGCAGGCTCGACTGGCGCGACGGCAAATCCGTCGGGGTCGCGTTCGAGTCCAATGCTCCGGGTAGGTCACACATTTCGCTCGACGGATCGGTTGAAACCGGAGTTGCGGCCAAATTCGCCGGAAAGGTCGATGCGGCTTTCCGCGACATGCCGCGCTTTCAGGACTGGCTTTCATCCATCAATGCCGATCTGGCCAATCGCCTGCGCGCCCTGCCGCTCCGGTCTTTCGAGATCAACGGCGACCTTGATGTGTCGCGCGCGGGTTTTTCGGGCCGCAACCTCACCATCAAGGCGGATCGTTCAACCTATTCGGGGGCGCTCGCCTATACGTCAGCCGTCGGCAGCGAGCGGGCGCGGCTCTTCGCCGACCTGACTTCGCCTGCGCTCGACCTCGACGGCGTCCCGGAACTGGCCGGACCGGCGGCTGCGGCCAGCGATCTCGATCTCGTCCTGTCGCTGGAGGCGCGCGCCGTGCGACTGGCGCGCTTCGGCGAAGGCATGGTGGATGCAGGCCGGATCAGCGGACGCATCACCAAGACCGGCCCCGATTTCGTGCTGGAGAATTTCGCCATCGCCAATCTGGGCGGCGCGCAGTTTTCCGCCACCGGCGCGCTGGGGCCTGCGGGCGCGAAACTCGACGCGCGGCTCGACGCGACGCGCCTTGTCGACCTCGCCGATCTGGTGAAACGCATTGCGCCGGGCCGCGCCGCCGACATGCTGGCGGCGCGCGCCGTCGCCCTTTCGCCTGCCCGCTTCAACCTGAAGCTGGAAGCGCCGGGAAATTCGGCGAAACTCGGCAACTTCACTTTCGATGCGACCGCGCGCGGCACCGCCATCAAGGGGTCCGCGCGCCCGGACCCTGCGAAGCCCGGCGCCATTTTGACGTCGGCGACGCTAGAAGCGCCGGAAGCTGCATCGCTGTTGCGCCAGCTCGGGATCGACACGATCGCGCTTTCGGGAGCCGGCCGGGGGCGTCTGGCGTTCAACGCGAGTGGCGATCCGACAGATGGTCTCGACACGAAGATCGAGGCCAGCTTTGCCGGCCTCGACGTCGCCTATGCGGGCCGCCTCAAGCCACTGGCCGGGGTAGTCGACACGGCAGGCGACCTGAAGCTTTCGAGCCGCAATGCGGTGCCGCTGCTCCAGGTGCTCGGCGTCGCGGCGCCCGATCCGTCTGCGCCCGGCTTGCCCGCCGACCTGACGAGCGCCTTTTCGTGGAAGAACGACGAAGTCCGTTTCGAGCGGCTCCTCGGGAAGGCTGGAGCCTCGCAGGTGGTCGGCGCGCTTGACCTTGCGCCCCGGAAGTCCGGGGAGGGCGCTGCCCGGCTCGCGGTGGGCGGTGTGCTGCAACTGGATCGGCTCCCGTTTTCGTCGCTCGCGGCCTTGGCCTTCGGCCCGTCCGCCGCGCCGCGCGCCAACCAGCTCTGGTCGGACCAGCGGTTCGGGCTCGGCCTCGCCAACCCGCCCGAAGTGGCGATCAATCTGGCGGTCGGGCGGCTGGACCTGTTCGAACCGCTTGCGGGTACGCAGCTCAGCGCGAAGCTGGCGATTGCGCCCGGCGTCCTCACCCTTTCGGACCTTTCGCTCGGCGTCGGTGGCGGCAAGTCCAGCGGCCGCCTGACCTTGCGGCGTGACGGCGCAGTCGCGGCCATGTCCGGGCAGATGAAGTTCGAAGACGTGTCCATCGAGCGATCCTTCGCGACGGCGACGCTGGACGGCGCAATAGACTTCACCGCCACCGGCCAGACGCCCGCTGCTCTTGTGGCGAGCCTTGCCGGAACCGGAGCGGTGACCTTGAGCGACTTCCGCATTCCAGGGCTTGATCCGGGAGCGGTGGATCGCGTGGTCGCCATGGTCGAGAAGGAGCAGGTTCCGGCTGCCGAGCCCAACATCCGCAGCAATCTCGGTCTCGAACTCGACAAGGCGGCGCTCTCGCCGGGCGCGCGCAGCTTCGAAGCCTCCATGGCGGCCGGCGTATTGCGGCTCGCGACAAAAACAGGCGATCCGCTTGAGACGTCGCTGTCGGTCGATCTGCGCAATCTCACGGTCGAGCAGCGCGTCACGCTCGTCGGCAAGCAGGTTCCGAAGGACTGGAACGATCCGATGCCGCAGGCCTCGATCCTCTGGCGCGGACCGCTCGCCAATCCGTCGCGGACTGTCGACGTCTCCAACATGGCGACCATTCTGGCGGCCCGCGCCATTGCGCGCGAAACCGTGCGGGTGCAGGCGCTGGAGGCGGACATTCGCGAACGCGCTTACTTCAATCGCCGTCTGAAGGGATTGCAGTTCATCCGCCAGCGCGAGGCGGAGATTGCGGCATACGAAGCCGAGCAGGCGCGTCTTGCGGCGGAAGCCGAACGCAAGCGCATCGAGGAAGAAAAGCGGCTGGCGGCCGAGGCCGAGAAGCGCCGCATCGAGGACGAAAAGCGTCGCGTTGAGGAAGAGCGCCGCGCCGCCATCGAGGCCGCACGGATCGAACGCGAGCAGAAGGCGCGGGAAGCGGCCGAAGCGGCGCGTCAGGCTGCGGATGCCGCGCGTCTGGAGCGCGAACGTCGCTTGCAGGAACTCCTGCAACAGCGCGCCGCGCAGCCCGCGCCCGCTCCGGCGCGCCCGATCACCCCGCCGCCCTCCATGCTCGTCCCGGGAGAAATCGATCCCGCCGCCGCCGGTCGTTACTGAGCCGCGCTGTTTTCCATCACGAAGACCCTGATCGCGGAGGACAGGTTCGCCTCGCCGCGCGCGGAATCAATGTCCAGAACCAGCGCGGCCACCGATTGACCACGCGCCGCAGCGATCTCTTTCAGGGCGTCCCAGAAAACATCTTCGAGCGAGATGGATGTGCGGTGCCCGGCGACCACCAGCGAATGCTTGGCGATGCGGATGGGCCGGGCAAAACGGACAGGTTCAGGCATCTTTGTCGGCGGGTTCGCGCCGGTGGGCGTCGATGCGCTTTTCTTCGAGCGCGCTGCACGCCTCGGTAAGGTTTCGCTCGGTCTTCGTGCGGCCGAATGAGATCCGGTTCTGTGCGGCTTTCGCCTCGGCCTCGCTGCGAGCTTTCGCCTTTCTGGCCTGCCGAAGGTTGATGATGTCCGCCATGAGCCTCGTCCGTTGCTGGCGCTTTAGCAGAGCCCGTGCGCGCCCGAAATGCAACAGGGCGGAGCGTTTGCCATTAATTTGCTATTTTCCATAAGGATAGAGCGACATTCCGTGAGCGAGGTTCGAGTCGTGAAACATCTTCGGGCGCTTCTGGCAGCGGGCTTTCTGGCGGCGTCCGGCGGTGTCGCGCTGGCCGATCCGGCGATCACCGTCGCTCCCACAAGCATGCTGAGCGCGCCGAACCCCAAGTCGCGCGTCCTGCTGCACATTCCGGCCAATGCCGAAGTGGACGTCATCAGTTGCCAGCGGGCATGGTGCGAAGTGTCGTGGCGAAACCAGTTCGGCTATGCGCCGCAGAAGAATCTCGATATCGGGGCGATCCCCGAAGACGGCATGAGCCGCCGCGCCTATCGGGGCCCGGTCTATGCGCCTCCACCGGTGTATGATTATCCGCCGCCTGCCGTTTATGGCGGCGGCATCTACATCGGCCCGCGCCCGCGCGTCTGGAGCTACGGCTGGTAGGTTTTCGCAGGCCCGCAAACCGCGCTAGTCTCCGGACAGATTCGAACGTCCGGAGAAAAAGATGCACGCGACGCCCGTCCTGATCGGCGCTCTGGCCCTGCTGGCTCTGGCCGGGTGCAATTCCTCCGCGCCTCCGCCGCCCGTGGCGAGCGCCCCGCAGCAAGCAGTCAACGGGGTCACGCCCTCAACCTTCCGGTTGCCCGGCGGCGCGGGATGCTCGGGCGACGTCGCCAACTGGCAGGCCATTCAGGACAACGACCTGCAGACCGGCCATGTGACGCAGTCGGTCTATGACCAGATCAGGGGCGAGATCGCACAGGCCGCCGCTGCCTGTTCGGGCGGCCGCGATGCGGAAGCCCGCGCGATGGTGCGCGCCAGCAAGGTTCGTCACGGTTATCCGGGGTAATCCCGGCGCCGCAACCTGAATTCAGGTGCGACCGTCCGGCTTTCCGGCCTTATTCTTCAGCATGTATTCCATGAAGATCGCCATGAAGGCGGGCATCCGGTCCGCCTGCAGGTCTGCGGCGCTGCGGATGATGTGCATGCGCGAAAGTTCGGGCTGATCCTGCGTGGCAAGCCAATCCGAAATGCGCGCTTCCGCTGTCGCGGCGTCCATGTCGAGTTCGCAAATGCTCATGCAGGCGATCTGCGCGCCTCGGAAGATCACGATGCTGCCGGGCGCGACCCGCACATCGGATGGCGCGAGGCCGGTCTCTTCCTCCATCTCGCGCAGCACGCTGCCCGGAAGATCGAGCCGGTCCGCCACGACATCGTCGAGGTCCGGCGTGCCGGCGGGACTGTAGATCTGCCCCGCATTTGCCGTGTGCGGCCCCATCTCGCCGAGGAGAAACGTGCCGTCGGATGAGCGCAGCACCGCCATTGCGAAACAATTGGCGGCGCTCCTGTCCGGAAAGCCGAGCTGCTGGCTGACGAAGAGATTCTTGTAGCCGGTGACGAAGAACCGCGCGGCGAAAACGCGCTCGTGGCCGCGTTGCTCGACCGTTGCGTCATGCGCCAGCAGGATCGGCCCGTTGAACATTTTCGGCTTGAGGGCGACGGCCTCGTTCCAGCGCGCGTCGATCATCGCCGCATTGTCTTCCGCATAGGCCCAGCGCCACGGCTCCACGATGCAGTCGAGACGGTCCACATGTTCGATGCGGTGTGGCAGGCTCATGCGTCGATGGTTCCCTGTGCGACCATCACGGCTGCGCCGCCGATGGAGGCGTCGACCAACTGGCCGTCCTCCATGTCCAGGCCGAGCGTGATGAGGCTCGGGCGGGCCATCTCGAATCCCTGCTCGATGACGAATGTATGGTTGCCGTCCGGCGGGTGGTCGAAATGCGCCACCACGCCCGCAAAGGCCGCGACGGCCGAGCCGGTGGCAGGGTCTTCCATCACGCCGAGCGAGGGCGCGAACATGCGCGCGTGGAAGGCGCTGCCTTCATGCACTGTTTCGCGCGTGTAAACGAACGCATTGGGATGATCGCCCGGTCCGATGGCCTTGTGCCAGTGCTCCATGAGAGGCCGCGCGCGCGCTGCCGCCTCCGCCGATTTCACAGGCACGAACGTGAAGCCCAGCCCGGCCGACCAGACCATCGGGAAATGCCTGTCGCAGCCGATATCCTCCGGCTCAAGCCCGAGCGCTGCTGCAATCAGCACGTCATCGGCCGCCTGTGCGATTTCCACCGGCTCGGTGGGAAGCTGGAAATGGGCGCGCGCGGCGCGTCCTTTCGCCTGGCGCACCGTGCAGGCGACGTTTCCCACATCCTCTTCCAGCACGACCGAGAGCGTCGGCATTCCGGGCGCATCCAGTTGCGCGATCAGCACCGCCGTCCCGATGGTCGGGTGACCCGCGAAGGGCAGTTCCCGCTGTGGCGTGAAGATGCGCACCCGCGCCGTATTGACCGGATCGCGAGGCGGCAGGACGAAGACGGTTTCGGACAGGTTGAACTCGCGCGCGACCGCCTGCATGCGCTCCGCCGACATGCCTTCTGCGCCGCGCACGACCGCCAGCGGGTTTCCGGCGAAAGGCGTCTCGGTGAAGACGTCGAGAATGTAGTAATTCCGCTTCATGCGAATCTCCGGCGTCAGGATAGCCCGCGCGGCCGGACCGGCACAACCGCCCTTTAGCTGACGTTTTGACTTGGGCCTCGCTTTCCCTGTAGGCGAAGCAAAGGGCGGCGGCCATAATGCGCCCGCCACGAAGCCAGCAGGGAAGAGATGCCCGTTCAGGTTCTGATGCCTGCCAGGATGCAGCAGTTCGCCATCGACGAACTGGACGCGGCCTGCCACCTTCACAAGCTCTGGGAAGAGCCCGATCAGGAGACCGCGCTGGAGCGGCTCGCGCCTGACATCGAAGTGATGATCGTCAGTGGCTGGGCGCGCAAGATCGACGCCGCCCTGATGAAGCGTTTTCCTAAGTTGCGCATGATAACCATCACGGGCGCAGGCTACGACAAGATCGACGCGGTTTATGCGGGTGAGAACGGCATCGTGGTGACGAACGCCGCGCAGGCCCTGAGCGAAGACGTGGCCGACATGGCCATGGCCCTGTTCCTCAACGCGGTGCGTCAGATTCCGCAGGCCGAGCGTTTCATGCGCGACGGCAAATGGATCGCCGGCAATTATCCGCTCGCCTCCAGCCTGCGCGACCGCACGATGGGGATCGTCGGTCTTGGCCGGATCGGCAAGGCCATCGCCCGCCGCGCAGAAGCCTTCGGGGTGAGGGTCGTCTATGCGGGCCGGACCCGGCAGGATGGCGTCGCCTATCCGTATTTCGCCAGCGTCGAGGACATGGCGAAGAAATGTGACACGCTGGTCATGGCGCTGCCCGGAGGGCCGGAGACCGATCGCCTCGCTAGCCGCACAGCGCTTGAATCGCTTGGCCCGCAGGGCGTTTTCGTTAATATCTCGCGCGGCTCGGTAGTGGACGAAACAGCGCTGCTCGATCTTTTGCGGACGAAAAAGCTGCTCGCCGCCGGCCTCGATGTGTTCATGAACGAACCGAAGATCGACCCCGCCTTTTACGAACTCGACAATGTGGCGCTGTCGCCCCACTGGGCCGCCGGCACCCATGCGGCGCGCGGTATGGGCCAGCGCATCGCCTGCAACAACGTCCTGTCATGGATTGCCGGGAAAGGTCCGCTTGACCCGGTGCCCGAAACGCCCTGGCCGCAGACCGGACTGCGCGGGCGGGCCTGACGCCGCAAAACAAGACAACAGGGGAGGAAACCATGAACCGCAAGACATTGACTGCGACGCTGGCGGCATCGCTGTTTGCGACGGCCTCCGTGGCGGCGACTCCCGAACTCATCGCGGCCGCCAAAAAGGAAGGTCAGGTCGTCTGGTACACGGTCCAGACCATTCCGCAGATCGTGCAGCCGCTCGTGACGGCTTTCGAGAAGACCTACGGGGTCAAGGTCAATTACGTCCGCGCCAACTCGTCCGAGGTGACGCTGCGCATCCTCAACGAGGCGAAGGCGGGGCGCAGCCTGTCGGATGTGTTCGACGGCACCGGCACGACACCGCCGCTGAAGCGCGAAAACCTCGTGATGAAATGGCTGCCGGACGAGACCGCAAGCTGGCCGAAGGAACTGGTCGATCCGGAAGGCTACTGGGTCGCCACCAATTTCTTCGTGAACACGGTGGGGATCAACACCGCACTGGTGCCGCCCGCGCAGGAACCCAAAAGCTGGGACGATCTGCTCGATTCGAAATGGAAGGGCAAGATGGTCTGGGGCTCGCAGACGTCGAGTTCAGCCGGCCCGGGATTCGTCGGCCTGACGCTCAAGGCGCGAGGCGAGAAGGACGGAATGGAATTCCTGCGCAAACTGTCGGGCCAGTCCATCGCCGCAATGCCGGTTGCGGCGCGGCAGGTGCTCGATCAGGTCATCGCAGGCGAATATCCGATAGGCCTGATGATCTTCAATCATCACGCCGTCATCAGCGCCCAGCAAGGCGCGCCGGTGAAATGGCTGCCGGTGAGCCCCGCCACCGTGACCCTGAACGTCGCGTCCGTGGCGCGCGATGCGCCGCATCCGAATGCGGCGAAACTCTTCCTCGACTACATGATCTCCGCAGAAGGCCAGAAGATCTTCGCCGACAACGATTACCTTCCGGCCAATCCGAAAGTTTCGGCCAAGGACAAATCGCTGATCCCGGACGGTGTGACCATCAAGCGCATGGCCTTCACGCCCGAGGAAATTGAGGACAATATGCCCGCGTGGAACAAGACATTCCGCGAAATTTTCCGCTAACGCCAAGAGTTCAGGGGATACACAAGACGTGAGCGACGCGCCCATTCAGTTCCGTTCGGTTGACAGCATCCTGCGGCCGAAGTCCATCGCCATCGTGGGCGCTTCGGAGCGAGGCCGCTGGCCGAGGGACATCTTCAATTCGCTTAAGTCGCAAGGCTATGCGGGAAATGTCTATCTGATCAACCCGCGTCAGGCCGAAGTCTATGGCGAAAGGGCTTATCCGTCGTTGCGCGATCTTCCCGAGGCGGTGGATCATGCGATCGTGATCATTCCGGCCGGGGGCATTCAGGACGTGCTGAGCGACGCGAAGGCGCGCGGCATGAAGTCGGCCACGATCTATGCAGGCGGCGTCGGCGATGGCGAGAATCCGGCATCGGTCGCGCGCGGCGCATGGGTGCGGGATTTTCTGAAGAACTCCACCATGCGGCTGGCGGGACCAAACTGCATGGGAGGCTTCTCGTTTCGCGAGAAGGTCTTCGCCTATCCCAATCAGGAGATCGCGAAACTCCCTGCGGGCCAGACGGGCGTCGTCTTCCAGTCGGGCGGCACGTTGCAATTCTTCCTGCGCAGCGGCGCGAACCGTGGACTGCGTTATTCCTATGCCATCTCGTCAGGCAACGAGATCGACTGTGATCTTTCAGACTACTTGAACTTTCTGGTCGATGATCCGCACACGAAGCAGATCGTCCTGTTCATCGAGGGCATTCGCAATCCGGCGACGTTCATGCACGCGGCCGGCAGGGCGCTCGCGGCGGGCAAGCCGATCATGACGATCAAGACCGGCGCGACCGCGAAATCCGCTCACGCGGCCGCCTCGCACACAGGGGCCATCGCGGGCGATTATGCCGCCTACGAGGCCATGTGCGACCGCTTCGGCATCATCAACTGCAAGTCGCTTGACGATCTGATCGAGACCGCGCTTGCGTTCCAGACGCTGGTGAAGCCGAAGGGTCCGAAGATCGGGTTCGTCACCACATCGGGCGGCACGGTCGATCTGCTTTACGATTATGTAGAGTTTGAAAACGCATCGCTCGCGCAGTTCGGCGAGGAGACGAACGCCGCTTTGCGTCCCTACATGCAGGACGAAATCAATCCGAAGAACCCGCTCGATGTGGGCATTCCGTCGACCATGAAGGCCGCCGCAGATATCTGCGAGATCGTCGGGCGCGATCCCGATGTCGATATTCTGGCATGGGCAAGCCAGTTGCCGGCGAAGAAGACCGCTTTGCCGGACTGGATGGTTGTGCGCGAAATGGCCGAGCGCCTTGGCAAGCCGGTGATCGGCTTCGGCCGCATGTCCTACCAGCTCACGTCGGAGTCGCTCGAGATGCAGGAGGCTCTGGGCATTCCGTTCCTGCAGGAGTTGCAGCCGACGCTGCGCGCCATCAACGCCACATGGTTCCATGCGCAGCGCACCGGCAAGCTCCCCGTCGTGCCCTCGAAGGCTCCCGCCAGCGATCTGTCGCCTGAAAATCTCGACGCGACCTTGGCGCGCTACGGGATCGAGGGACCGAAGAGCAAGGTTTGCGCGGACGCCGATTCAGCCGCCGCATTCGCGCAGCAGATTGGCTTTCCCGTCGTGGTGAAGATCCAGTCGCGCGACATTCTTCACAAGACGGAAGCGGGCGGCGTCGTGCTCGATCTTCGCAACGTCGATGCGGTGAAAGCCGCCTGCGCAAATCTTGTCCAGTCCGCGAGGGCCGCTTATCCGGCCGCGCGGATCGACGGCTTCCTCGTTCAGGAAATGGTGTCGGGCGTCGAGGCGATTGTCGGCGCGCGGGCCGATGCGCTTTACGGCCCCATGCTGCTCATCGGCTCCGGCGGCGTCTTCGTCGAACTTCTGGAAGATGTTGCGCTTGCCATGTTGCCGGTAGATGCAAAACGCATCGGCGAAATGGCGGACCGCCTCAAGCTCGCGCGGCTGCTCGCCGGCTACCGCGGCAAGCCTGCGGCGGACCGTGCGGCCTTCGAGGAAACCGTCGCATCGCTCGGTCAGTTCTTTCTCGACCATCGCGCTAAGATCGGAGACATCGAAATCAATCCGCTCATGGTGCGTCCCGACGGAAAGGGCGTCGTGGCGGTGGACGTGCGGGTGATCTGGAAAGATCAGCAACCCGCGCATTGAGGACCCAATGACCACCATCGCCGCGACCGGACAGTTGCTGACGCACGGGCGTCTGGACCTTGCGTCGGCTAGGTCGCGGCGATTGCAGGCTTTCCTGAGCGAGGCCGATTGCACAATCGGCAATTTCGAAGGCACGGTCGAATCGCCCGGCGCATGGCCGACGAAAACCAAGACGCTGCATCTGGCGACGCCCGATGCGCTGAATTCAATCCGCGAGTTGGGTTTCGACGCCGTCACCCACGCTAATAATCATTCATTCGATCTAGGGCCGCCCGGAATTGCGAGCACGAAAGCGGCGGCGCTCGCGGCAGGCCTCGCTTTCGGCGGCAGCGGGATGACCATCGACGAAGCCGCTGCGCCCGCCATCGTGGAGCGCGCTCGCAAACGCATTGCGACGCTGGCGTTCTGTCTCGGCCCACAGCCCGACATCGTTTATGCGTCGAGGGATCGCGCCGGCATTGCGCCGTTGCGGATGCGCCGCGCGGTCGCAATGCCCGATGCGGAATTCGAGGCGTTTCGCCGCGTTGCGAGCGGGTTGGGCGACGATCTGCGCGAGAAGAACCGCAGTCGCATGGGCTATCGGCAGGAAGCGCTGGCGGACGACCAGACCGAAGTCTTCGGCGCTGCCATCCGTCGTGGTTCTGCGATTGCGCCCGAATGGTCGGCGCACCCGGGCGATCTCGATGCATTCAACTCGAAGCTGGCGCAGGCCTGCTCCGAGGCTGATCTGGTGGTGGTGGCGGTGCATTCGCACCATTGGGACCCGGACTGGTCGCGCACGCCGAAATGGCTACATCAACTCGCCTGCGGGTTGATCGACCGTGGCGCACACATGGTGGTCGGCACCGGTTCGCCCGTGGTGCAGCCGGTGGCGTTCCATCGCGGTCGCCCGATCCTTGGCGGACTTGGCAATCTGATCTTCCACACGGCCCGCAGCGGAACCTATGACCGCGAGGGCGTCAGCGTCTGGGACAGCATCGCGTGCCGCGCGCGGTTCAACGATGCAGGCGAGTGCGACGAACTCGCCATCATGCCGGTGGTGGTGGGCCGCCCGGACGCCGGCCCGAACGGATTGCCGGTCGGCCCGCAGGCGCACGAAGGAAGAGCGGCGGAAGACCTTTTCAAAAAAACAACCGCGACCCTCAGTGAAGAGGATCGCGGTCGCGTCAGGCTCGTCTGATTATTTTGCGATTGAGGCGTCGACGGCCGTCGTGTCTTCGGCCTTCGAGGGCTTGTAGTTGATCGTCGCCTTGCCGGCCCAGTGCACCTTCTGCCAGTAGAGCGGCACGACCGGCACGTCCGCAAAGCCCATGCGGGTCGCTTCCTGGAACAGCGCGAGGCGCTTGTTCAGGTCGAACTCCGAGAAGCCTTCCTTCATCTTGGCGTCGAAGGCGGCATTGGTGTAGCGCAGGCGATTGAATGCGCCTGTGCCTTCCTTCGCGTCAAAGGTCATCAGCAGGTTCTTGAGGCCGGGGCCGCTCGTCGGCGTCGTATTGCCGAGCGAGAAGATGAAGACCGAGAACATCTGCTTCGTCGCATTGCCCGCATAGACGTTATAGGGCTGCGCGACGACTTCGTTCACCTTGATCCCGCCGCGCGCAAGCATCTGGCCGATGGCCTGCGCTGTGCCGGAATCGCCCGGGAAGCGGTCGTTTGACGTATGGATCGTCAGGCCGAACCCGTTTGGATAGCCGGCTTCCGCCATCAGCTTCTTGGCGCCGTCCGGATCGTAAGCCGGCACCTTGATCGAAGGATCGTGGCCCGCAACGCCCTCCGGCACCAACTGACCGGCCGCGAGGCCCGAGCCATTCAGAATACGGTCGATGATCAGGTCGCGATTGATCATTTTCGAGATCGCTTCGCGCACCTTGAGGTTCTTCAGCGGGTTCGGAACCAGCGGCTTGCCGTCCGTGGTGGTGATGAACGGGGCTTCATCGCGTACCGTGTCGAGCGCCAGATAGATCATGCGGGCGGAGGCGGTGGAATAAACCTTGTAGCCCGCCATCTTGGCGATGCTCGCGGCGTCTTCCGGCGGCACGGCGTCGATCAGGTCCACGCTGTTTGAACGTAGCGCTGCGATGCGCGCGGCGTCGTTCGAGATGACGCGGATCGTGGCGTTCTCGAAGTCCGGCTTCTTGCCCCAGTAGTCGTTGTTGCGCGTCAGGACGACCCGGTCGCCCTTCGCCCAGGACTTGAACTTGTAGGGGCCGGTGCCGATGGCGGCCGCGCCGCTGTTGAAATCTTCGAGCTTCTTGCCTTCTGCGGCCTTCTTGGAAACGACGAAGACCGAGCCGATCTGCTCGATGAAATCGGGCGTGGGGCCCTTTGTGGTGAACTCGATCGTCAGCGGATCGACGATCTTCATCTCCGCGATGGACGCCACATTGCCCGTGAAGGGCGCGGGGCTGTTGGGAATGTTTCCGGCGCGCGAGAGCGAAAACACCACGTCGTCCGCCGTCAGCGGCGAACCGTCATGGAATTTCACATTGGCCCGGACCTTGATGAGCCATTTGTTCGGCGCGATGTTGGTCCAGGCCTCGGCGACTGCCGGATATTGCTGCAGGTTCTCGTCGATGCCGGCGATGCGGTCGAAAATCTGCATCGCGATGTTCTGGTTGTTGCCCGTGCGCGAGAAATGCGGGTCGATCGCCGATGTTTCGGTCGAACTGGCGATGGTGATGTCAACCGCGAGAGCCGGGGTGATTCCCATCGCAAAAACCAGTGCGAGGGCAGGGCGGACGTAAGCCATTTTGGCTCCTTGCGAAAAAAGACGACCGGATCGACCGTCCGGCGGCGGATGATTGTTCGGCGGTGAACAAATTGCAAGAAGCCGGGCAGCTATTTCGACTGCGCGGCTTGTTAACGCCTTCAGGGCGCCTGGCACACGAAGGAAGCCGCGCTTTCCACGCCGCCGTCGCGGTATTTGGCGCATTTCCAGGTGTCGAATCGGCCAAACCCGATCCCGCCGCCGCAATGGGTCCCGCCCGGCGCGGCCACTTCTCCCTCGCGGCAGTGCGGCTGCCGGAAGTTGTTATACCATAGAATAATATTGTGCAGCCGCGCTTGCGCAAGGGGAGCGCGTCAGGCCGTCGCCAGCAGCATCCCGTGGCCCTGAATGGGCTTCCAGTCGTTCAGCTTGTGCATGACGCTCCAGACCATCGAGGGCTGGTTGGTGATGACGGGCTTTCGGAACTCTTCTTCGAGTTGGTCGGCCACATTGGTCACCAGCCAGCTGCCGCCGCCGATATAGACGGCATCGCAATCGGGGTTTTCCAGAAAGGCGCGCTTGCCGAGCTCATAGGCAAGCCGCGAATGGTCCTTGGCGGCGATCTTCTGGAAGTCTGACGGGGCGATTTCCTTGGTGACCTGACCGCAGACCGAAACGCCCTCGCGGCCGAGAAACTGCGCCAGCGTGGCGTTCATCGCGTCGGACCATTTGTTGACGCAGGCGACCTTTTTCAGCCCCATGTGGCGGCAAGCGCGCGCCACCGCATCGACGGTCGTGGCGGCGGGTTTGCCTGTGTAGGTCTGCATCCGGTCGAGCAAACGGTCGTGTCCGTCCAGACCCAGCACCAGCGGCAGCGGCACGCCGTTCTGCATGATGGCGTCGATGCCGCGCTCCATCAGCGAATCCATGTAGGATTCCAGCGGCGCGAAGATGCGGTCCATGTCGGCGGCTGAAAACTCCTTGAGCCCCAGCGGGATCATCACCAGCATGTAATTCGATGGAAACAGATGGATCAGCTCATAGGCCGATACATCGATCACGTTCAGCGGCTGCAGGCTGCCGATGGAGAATTTTGGATCTTCGAGCAAACGGACCTCCCGATTTTGGTTGATCGTAAACGCATGTCCAGCCTGCGGCAAAGTCGGCGCCGGAGGTCTTCTCCTGTGCGCCCGCAAGCACTAGATTGCCCCAGCGGGGCAGGAAGCCCGATTATTTGCGAGTCATTTGGATGATCCTGATTTTCGAAGACCGCGGCTGGACGGTCGCCACCGCATCATGGTCGATGGGCTCTGACGACCAGAAAACCACCCAGATCATCTATACGTGGGGCGCTGATCGAATCAGCTTTTTTGACAGCGCGACCGGCACGGCGCGGTACACCTTCCACGTTCCTGTCGAGGAATTCATCAGCATCCTGAAAGCGCACGCCAATGAGGGCTGCTGCGACCTTCGGGCATTTCTCAAGGACCGCGGCGCTCCGGCCTGACTTCGTCGTCCGACGACGGCGCACTTGCATTGACTCGAACGCTTCCCTCCCCACTATGCGCCCATCACAAAAGGACGCACGGGATGGACGACAGGGCAGGGGCGCAAGCCCGTTCCAAAATCGAAAAAATTGAATCGCTGCTCAATCCGCGCAACGTCGTCATCGTCGGCGCGAGCGACAAGCCGGGCAACTGGTCGCCGCGCACCTGGCGCAACCTGAAGCGCTACAATTTCCCCGGCCCGATTTATCCCTACAATCCGACGCGCGACGAAATCTGGGGCGAGCGCTGCTATCGCAGCTTTGCCGAATTGCCTGAGCCGCCCGATCATCTGGTGGTGCTCGTTCCGGCGCCGCATGTGCCGGCGCTCTTGCGCGAGGCCGCCGCCGCTGGCGCGCGTTCTGCCACCATCATCACGGCGGGATTCAGCGAGTCGCCCGATCCCAAGCGCAAGGCGCTCGGTGAGGAACTGCGCCGCGTGGCGGAAGAGACGGGCCTTGCGATTTCGGGTCCCAATTGCCTGGGCAATTTCAACGCCAGCGCCTCGCTGTTCACTCTGCCGGACGATCGGTTGCAGCAATTCGTTGCAGGGCCCATCGCCATCGTGGCCCAGTCGGGCGGCATCGTGCTCGCGCTGAAACGCACGCTCGAAGAGCGCGGGCTTGCAGCCGGAATGCTGGTGACGAGCGGCAACGAGACCGGCCTCACGGCGGCCGATTATATCGCCTATTACGCGCAGCATCCGGCGGTGAAAGTCGTCGTCGCCTATCTCGAAGCGATCCACGATCCGCCTGCCTTCATGGCGGCGCTGCGTTCCGCGAAAGCCGCCGGCAAGCCGGTGGTGATCTTCAAGCTGGGCGCATCCGAGGAGGGCAGGGCGGCTGCTGCTGCGCATACGGGCGCGCTGGCCGGCTCGGTCGAGGCTTTCGACGCCGTCGCGGGAGCGGCGGGCGCGGTGCGCGTCAAGAACATGGATGATCTCGTCGAGACTGTGGAGTTTCTGGTTCATGCGCGCAAACCGAACGGCGCGCGCCTTTCCGCGATCACCTATTCGGGCGGAATGCGCGGACTGATCACCGATGCAGCCTCGGCCCACGGACTCAAGTTCCCGGCGCTGTCCGAAGAGAGCCGCAAGACGCTCGAACCCCACATGCTGCCGGGCGCGACAATCAACAACCCTCTTGACGGCGGCCTCGGGGCTGCTGGCGGCGTCGACGGTTTCCTGCGTTCGGTCGAGGTCTATCTCAACGATCCGGGTTTCGACATTCTGCTGTTGCAGGAAGAGCTGCCGCGCGAGCCCGGCTCCCGCCGCGCCGAACAGGTGCTGCGCACCGTTAATGATCTCGCCGGAAAGGCCGGCAAACCCGTCGCGTTCATCAGCGTGCTGTCCTACGGGCTGAACGATTATTGCCGCGAATTGCGGACGGAATTGCCAAATCTCGCCATCATGCAGGAGCCTGACCGCGCCCTGCGGGCCATTCGTAACACAACCGATTACTATGCCCGCATGGCGGAGCCCGAGGTTCCGCCGCCCGCCCCGAACCCCGAGGGCAAGAGAATTCTCGCGGAATTGCTCTCCGGCTCTGGTCCGGCAACGCTCGACGAAGTGGCTTCAAAGCGCTTGCTGGCCGCCTACGGCATCCTCGGGCCGAAGGAGGCGCTTGCCGCCAATGCAGAGGAGGCGGCTGCCGCTGCCGACCGCATCGGCTATCCGGTCGTCGCCAAGGTGATGAGCGCCGCCATTCCGCACAAGAGCGACATGGGCGGCGTGATCCTCAACCTGCGCAACGCGGACGAGGTGCGCGAGGCTTTCCGCAAGATCGCCGCAGCTGTGGCGGCTCTGCCGGACAATCCCGGCATGGATGGCGTGTTGATCGCCGAAATGGCGACCGGCGGCCTTGAACTCGTGCTGGGCGCGGCGCGGGATTCCGAAATGGGCCCGGTGCTGATGTTCGGCTCCGGCGGGGTCGGCATTGAACTGATGAAGGATGTCGCCTTCGCGGCTCCGCCGCTGGACGAGCGCACGGCGCGCGCGCTGATCGCCCGCACCAAGGTCGGCGCGTTGGTGAAAGGCTATCGGGGCAAGCCGCCGCTTGACGAAGCTGCGCTCGTGAAGGCTCTCATCGGCCTCTCCAGCCTCATCTGCGATGCGGGCGAGGCGCTGGAATCGGTGGACGTGAACCCGTTCCTGCTGCGCGAACAGGGCGGAGTGGCGCTGGACGGGCTGGTGGTGCTGCGGCGCTGAAGGCTTTCGCTTCCCGCCCGTCTATCCTACAAGAGACGCAACCTGTCCGGAGGAACCATGCGTCTGTTTCAGTGCCCGTGCCATGCCGCGTCTTTCGCTGCCTATGCGCCCGCCGATACAGGCGGCGGCTCACGCCCGGTTCCGGCCTCTGCGGGCCCGGTGGATCGCGCCGTGCTGGAAGAGCTGGCGGCCGCGAGCCGTATCCTGGCCGATCAGGGCGTGGTGGACGCTTTCGGCCATGTGAGCATGCGCCATCCGGCCAATCCGAACCGGTTTCTGATGTCGCGTTCGCTCGCGCCCGCACTGGTCAGCGCCGACGACATCATGGAATTCGATCTCGATTGCGAAGCCTGCGAGTCGAAGGGCCGCAGCGGGTTTCTGGAGCGCTTCATTCACGGCGAAATTTACAAGGTGCGCGCCGACGTGAACTCGGTGGTCCACAGCCATTCGCCGAGCATCATTCCGTTTGGCCTGACGAATGTGCCGATGCGGGCCATGTTCCACAATGCCGCCTTTCTGGCCGAAGGCGCGCCCGTCTTCGATATTCGCGAGAAATTCGGCGCGACCGACATGCTTGTGGGCAACCACGCCAAGGGCGCGGAACTCGCGCGCGTGATGGGCGATTGCCCGATTGCGCTGATGCGCGCGCATGGCAGCGTCGCCAGCGGCCCGAGCCTGCCGATTGCGGTTTTTCGCGCTGTTTACACCGAAAAGAACGCGCTGCTGCAGTTGCAGTCCACCATGCTGGCGGCTGGCGGGCCCATTGCGGCGCTCGATAGCGAGGAAGGCCCGAAGGCGGATGCGGTGAACATCACTTCCGCCTCCCGCGCCTGGGACCTCTGGAAACGCCGCGTCATGAACTGACGGGGCGGGCTGCGGCGCGGCGCGCTATTTGCACGTCAGCGTCAGCATGCCATCATGAGCGCAAGGCGCGGGCGCCTGACCCGCGCGGAAAAAACCAGGAGAGCGAAGAACATGCACAAGGGCGTACAATGGCCGAACCCGACACTCAAATGGCCGGACGGCAAGCTCATCTGCTGCACGTTCCGCGTTGCCTATGAGGCGTTCCGCAAGAGCGGCCGTTTCAAGAAATCGCCCAAGATTCCGGTGAACGTCGCGTCCCTGTCGCACGCCAATTACGGCGGCGCGGTCGGCGTGTGGCGTCTCATGGATATTTACGAACGTCATGGGATTAAAGCCACGATCGGGGCGAACGGCCTCGCGGTGGAAAAATGGCCCGACACGATTCAGGCTTTTCACAAGGCCGGTCACGAAATCGCCAGCCACGGCCTCACAAATGACTATCACCTGACTGATCTTTCACCAGAGCAGCAGATCGAGGAAATTCGCGGCTGCACGAAGGTGATCGAGCAATGCACGGGCGTGCGTCCCATCGGGTGGGCCGGTCCGGGCAACCTGCATACGGCGGAAACGCTCGGCATTCTGGCCGATGAAGGCTACCAGTGGTTCGGCGACGCTTTCGATGACGACGTGCCCTACGTCGCCGAAGTGAACGGCAAGAACATCGCGGTCATTCCGAAGCTCAATTACGCCAACGACTGGCGCGCATGGTCGGGCGGCCTCGGCAATGCGACGACCTTCTTCGAGGGTTTCAAGACATCGTTCGATTACATGTACGAGGAAGGGCTCCGGGGTCGCGCGGGCGCGATGGACCTGATCGTTCACGCCGAGCTTGGCGGTCGCCCGAACATCGCCTGCGCGATCGAACAGATGATCCGCTACGTCAAGCAGTACGGCGATGAAGTGTGGATTCCGACCCGCAAGGAACTCGCCGACTACATGCTCAACGGTTCCGGCCTCAAGCCCGAACCCTATCGGCCGATGGACTGACCAATCTATCCGTCGCACAGTGGGCATGCCGCCGGGGAAGCGGCATGCGACTTGCTCGAATTCCAACAGCGATGGAGTACGCTGGCATGAAGGGAACGAATTTCAAAGCCGCGCTTAGCGCTTTGGCGCTGGCGGGCGTCGTCGCGATGGTCTTTCCGGCCGCCGCGCAGCAATGGCCGGAGCTTTCTCCGGTCGAAAAGATCTATGCCGATCTGGCCAAGCTTCCTGCGGATGAACGCGCGAAGCGGATCGAGGAGGGCGCGAAGAAGGAAGGCACGTTCATCCTCGTGCACACCTTGCGCGGCGAACTCGGCAACGGGCACATCAATCTGTTTCGCAAGCGCTACCCGTTCCTCAAGGTGGAGGCGACCGCCGATATCGGTTCGCAGGACGCGGCCGAGCGGCTCTATGCGGAAGAGACATCGGGCCGCCACCTGACCGACGTCATCGGCATCGGCCTGCCGGACGGTCGCGAAGTGCTGGCGAAGAATTATGCCGCCCGCTATCCGACGCCCGCCACCGACAAGATCTACCCGCCGCTCAAGAAGTTCAACGATCCGCAAAACCGCTGGGTTCTGTTCTTCTGGAGCGAACACGGCATGTCGTACAACAGCAACCTTGTGCCGGCCAACAAGGCCCCGAAGGACTGGTTCGACCTCTGTGACCCGTTCTTCAAGGGCAGCGTGTCGTTCGA
The DNA here is from genome assembly GCA_947475995.1 of Beijerinckiaceae bacterium. Classification (GTDB taxonomy): domain Bacteria; phylum Pseudomonadota; class Alphaproteobacteria; order Rhizobiales; family Beijerinckiaceae; genus Terripilifer. The sequence continues at coordinate 57,335 of CANJNI010000022.1, forward strand.
TCCCGCCGAAACGCGCTTCATCAGCGGCATCTACAACATCATGGGCGAGGAAAAGACCATCAAGTGGTTCGAATGCCTCGGGGCCAATAACCCGATCATCCAGCGCGGCCACACGCAGCGCATGGAACTGATGCTCGCCGGCGACCACATGGCGCAGGGCGACAACTATCTGTATCAGGGCCTGCAGATCAAAAAGAAGAACCCGTCTGCGCCTTACGTCATCGTCTATAGCGCGCCGATGATCGCCAGCATGGGCGGCTCGCTCATCAACCGCTTCGCCCCGCATCCCTATGCGTCGGCGCTGTGGATGGACTGGTCGGTCACCGACGAGAGCCAGCAGTACATTTCCAACCAGCTTCGCGGTCCCGTCACCATGAAGCATCCCTACCTGCCTGATGATGTGACGCTGGTCGACAATCTCGACCCGCCGCAGGACGTCGCCGACCGCCTGATGGCGGCCTGGATGAAGAATGTGGAGAAGAAGCGCTGAGCGATTTTGTCCACGTTGCATTCCAGATAGCCAGATGGCGATGAGCGACACGACACCGGCCCCGCGCGCCTCCGCGCGCGCGGCTTCGGGCTTCCGGCTGGATTGGCGCACGATTGTGCTGGTCCTTCTGGTGCTGGGCCTTGCCTATCAGGTGGTCATCCCCTTCGTGATGATCATCTGGACGAGCCTGAAAACCGTCCGGCCGGGAGATCCGGAATTCCTGTCGCTGACGGTGACTTTCGCGAATTATGCCCGCGCGTTCGGCTCGTCCGGCTTCTGGGCCGCGACGTGGAACACGCTGTCCTTTGCGACGGCCTCGACGCTCGCGGCCTTCATCGTCGGCGCGTTCATCGCCTGGGTGGTTGAGCGTACGGATACGCCGCTCGCCAAGCTGATCGGCATGATCCTGATCGGCCGCATCATCATTCCGGGCATTCTGATCACGATCTCATGGATCCTGATTGCAAGCCCGAACATCGGCATCCTGAACCAGTTCATCAACCAGATGTTCGGGGTGCGGAATTTCTTCAACATCTACACGTTCTGGGGAATGGTGTGGGTGCAGTCCATCGAGATGGTGCCGCTGACATATCTGCTTTTGTCGGCCTCGTTCCAGGCGATGGACCCGCGCCTCGAAGAAGCCTCCACCATGACGGGCGCGGGCAACTGGCGCACGTTGCGGCGCATTTCGCTGCCGTTGGCGTTGCCGGCGGCGCTGGCGGCGCTGATGCTGCTTTTTGTCACCAGCATCGAGACATTCGAGGTGCCCCTGCTGATGGGCGGCCGCGCCGGCATCCGGGTCTTCAGCACGGAGATATTCTTCAACACCTCCCGCACGCCCATCGACTGGGGCCTGTCGGCGACCTATTCGGTCGCGATGCTGTCAGTCTGCATTGCGCTGCTGTTCGTCTATTTCCGCCTTCTGCGGCATGGCGAGCGCTACCAGACCGTGACCGGCAAGGATTTTCGTCCGCGCCGCATCGAACTCGGCCGGTGGAAATATCTCACCTCGGCGCTTGCGCTGCTCATCGTCTTCATCATCACCGGCATTCCGCTTCTGATGATGATCTACGTCTCGCTGCTCGGCTTCTATCAGGCGCCGAGCTGGGCGGCTGTCCAGAGCATGTCGCTCGACAATTACCGGACGCTGTTCTCGTCCGCGAGCGCCATGATGCCGATGCTGAACTCGACGATCCTCGGCATCGCGACAGCGACAGCCGTCGTGCTGGTCGTGTCGCTCATCGCCTATTTCGTCCACAAGACACAGATACGCGGTCGCAAGCTGCTCGACTATCTGGCCTTCGCGCCGATCGCGATTCCCAGTGTCATTCTGGGCTCCACGTTCCTGTGGTTTTACCTGCTCGTGCCGGTGCCGGTGATCGGCACCTTGACCATCATCGGTCTTGCGTATCTGACGAAATATCTGCCCTTCGCGCTTCGTTTCGTGTCGAATTCGATGATGCAGATCCATCCCGAACTCGACGAGGCCGCGCAGGTGGCGGGCGTGCCGTGGTGGCGCAACTTCTTCAAGGTGACTTTGCCGCTGCTGAAGCCGGGCCTGCTCGCCGCATGGTTCTGGGTGATGGTGCACGCCTATCGCGAACTCACCGTCGCCCTGATGCTGGCGCGTTCCGAAAATCGCACCGCCGCGGTGCTGATCTTCGATTTCTGGGATCGCGGCTCGTTCATGCAGATCAGCGCCTTCGGGGTGCTGATGTTCTCGCTTCTTCTCGTGCTTGTGCTGATCTCGCACTGGATCGGCAAGCGCTACGGCATTCAGGACCAGCATTGATGTATTTGGTGGAGCAGACATGATCCGGGTCGAAGGCCTGCGCAAGACCTTCCAGTCGAAGAACGAAACCGTTCACGCGATCCGCGATGTTTCGTTCGAGGTGGGTTCAGGCGAAATCGTCACGCTGCTCGGCCCGTCCGGCTGCGGCAAGACCACGACATTGCGTTGCATCGCGGGACTTGAGAAGCCGACGGGCGGCAAGATCGCAATCGGCGATCGCCACGTCGTGGATGTGGAGGCCGGCGCATTCATTCCGCCGCATCGCCGCGACCTCGGCATGGTGTTCCAGTCCTACGCCATCTGGCCGCATATGAACGTGATCGAGAATGTCGCCTATGCGCTGGAGGGCAGGGGGCTTTCGAAGGCCGACATGCGCCAGCAGGCCATGAAGGCGCTGGACACGGTGCAGATGGCGCATCTGGCGGATCGGCCTGCTCCGCGTCTTTCCGGCGGCCAGCAGCAGCGCGTCGCCATCGCACGCGCGCTCGTCGGCCATCCGCAGGCGCTGCTGTTCGACGAACCGCTCAGCAACCTTGATGCGAAACTGCGCAACGAGATGCGCAAGGAATTGCGCCGGCTGCAGCAGCAGATCGGCCTTACTTCCGTTTACGTGACGCACGACCAGTCCGAAGCTCTGGCGATATCGGACTGGGTCATCCTCATGAAGGACGGCGCCATCGTCGAAAAGGGTCGTCCGACAGATATCTATCGCCGTCCGCGCAGCGTCTTCACCGCGCAATTCATTGGGACCACCAACCTGATCCCCGGCAGGCTTGAGTCGCGCGACGGATCGCAGGTTGCGGTCGCCACGTCGCATGGACGTCTGGTCGGGGTCGAACCGACCGGGGCGCTGGAGGTCGGCGCGAAGGTGCAGGTGAGCGTGCGTCCCGAAGCGATGCACGCCGGCGCGGCCGCCGGTCCCAACGTCAATTCGCTTTCGGGCGCGCTCGAACTTGCCGTTTTCGCAGGCTCGGCCGTTGAGGCGGAAGTGCGCGCCAATGGCGAGAAAATTCTTTGCCTGCTCGACTATGACGCTGACCGGACGGCCGGTCACGATATCAGCCTGCATTTTTCAAGTGACGATACGCTCGTACTTGCCGACGCATAGGAGAAAAAGAAAATGGCCGCTTTTCAGCCTGTGAAGGAACTCAGCCGCGACGAAGTGATTGCGCGCTCCAACGCCGTCCTCGCCATGCCGGATCAGCCGATCACCGAAACCGAAGACATTTTCCGCATCGAGGCGCTGGGCCTCGAATGGGACATGGGCGTCACTGTTTATGAGCCGAAGGAGGTCGCGCGCGGGGCTGATGGCAAGAAGATCGGCATTTTCGTGCTGCACGGCGGCTCAGGCGATTACAAGTCGATGGTCGATATCTGCCGCACCTTCGCGAAGAAGTTTTCGTGCAAGGTGATGGGCATGACGTTCCCGGGCCGTCTCTATCTCGACGATACCAGCCGCGACTGGCCGAAGGACACCATCAACTCTGATGGCACGGTGCGCACGCCCATGTGGAAGAAGGGCGAATATATCACGCCCGATCAGTACGAGGTGAAGCGCGATACGTCGATGCGCTTCCGCTATGGAACGCGCACCGTCGCCCACGCAAAGCCCGGAACGACGTTCTGGAACCGCATGGCCGGCTGGCCCTATGCGTTCGAGATGGGAATGAAGGACGCGATGCGTCGCCATTTTCCGGAAGGCGAATTTTCGATTTACGTGACCGGCCATTCCACCGGCGGCCCGATGGTGTTCATGATCTGCCAGCGCGTGCCGAACATCGCGGGCGTCATTGCAGTCGAGAATTCTCCGTTCGGGTACATTCAGGAAGAGCAGCACTCGTGGTCGGGCGCGCTCGGCAAGGTTGCGGGCTTCGAGCGCGTGACCACCAAGAAGGCGCTGCGCACGGACCCGTTTTATGAACTCTACATTCGCACGTGGCGCGATCGCGCGCGGTATGCGGGCCCCGAAGCGCTGGGTCAGGAAGGCCCGAACGCGCTTATGCGTTTGCCCTGGCTGATGGAGGAAATCTTCGACTGGTGGGACAAGACGAAAGCGCGCCCGCAGTTCAAGGCGGAGTACGTCATCACCCACAACATCCAGTCGTCGCTTGAGGCCGCCGCGCGCGCGACCGCGGAGCGCCTGAAGCTGGATGCGGCTGAAACCGAAAAGCTCGTGCAACACTACAAGGGCTTTCCGTATCCGCAGAAAGGCCCGGGCGCCAAGCCCGTGCCGCCTATCCTGTTCGTGCTTGCAAAGGACAGCCGCGATCATTCGCCCGAAGTCTACGAGGAAATCGTCGTCCCGATGTTCAAGCAGATCAATCCGGCGCCGAAAGTGAACGTGACGCGCTTCGGCGCGGGCGTGCACACCTACCACAAGGCGGAAGAGGGACTGCCGCTCGGCATCGTCCCCACCGTCGCGGATTATTATTTCAAGGCCATCACCGGCGGCTATTTCGTCGTTTGAGGAACGCGCATGGATGACGTGAAATCTAAATCGGGCTGGCAGCCCGTCTCGACCCTGTCGCGTGAGGAAGTCATCGCGCGTTCCGAGGCTGTGCTGGCGCGTCCCGCCCGCAAGGTCGAGGATCGCGAGGACATCTTCCGCATCAATGTGCTCGCGCTCGACTGGGACATTGGCGTGCGCGTCTACGAACCGCAGCCTGCGAGCGACATCACGCGCGGCGCGGACGGCAAGAAGGTCGGCATCTTCCTGCTGCACGGCGGCGCGGGCGACTACAAGTCCATGGAGCGTTTCGCGCTGCTGTTCGCGGAAAAGTTCGGCTTCAAGGTCGTCACCATGACGTTCCCGGGCCGCCTTTATCTCGACGATCCGAGCCGCGACTGGCCGGGCGACACGATTAATTCTGACGGCGCCGTGCGCACGCCCATATGGCTTGCGGGCGAATATGTGACGCCCGATCAGTACGAACTCGTGCGCGATACGTCCAAGCGCATGAAATACGGCACGCGGACGTCGGCGCGCGCAAAGCCCGGCACACGCTTTTATGACCGCATGTCGTCCTGGCCGATGGCCTTTGAGGAAGGCATGAAGGAAGCCTGCCGACGGCATTTCCCGGAAGGCGAGTTTTCGATCTATGTCCACGGTCATTCGACTGGCGGGCCATATGTTTCGATGCTGTCGCAGCGCGTTCCGAACATTGCCGGCGTGATCGCCATCGAGAACTCCACCTTCGGTTATATCAACGAGCGCAAGCACCAGTGGGGCGGTCATGTCGGCCGCATCGAGGGTTACAAGCCCGTTGCGGAGAAAACCGCAGAAGCGTGGAAGGATCCTTTCAACGATCTCTACATTCGCACCTGGCGTGATCTGGCGCGCTATCGCGGCTCGGAGGCGCTGGGGCAGGAAGGCCCGAACGCCCTGATGCGCTTGCCCTGGCTGATGGAAGAAATTCTTGACGCCTGGGAGGTCGCCCGCAAGCGTCCGCAGTTCAAGGCTGAATATATGGTGACGCACAATATCGTCAGCGCGCTCGAACAGGCGGCGCGCGCTGCGGCCTTGCGTCTCAAGCTTTCGCCGGATGAAACCGAAAAGCTCGTCGCGCGCTACACGGGGCTGACGCGGGAAGTTAAAGGCGGCAAACCCGTGCCCCCCTTCCTGTTCGTGATCTCCAAGGACAGTCGCGATCACTCGCCGCAGGTCTACGAGGACGTCATCATCCCCATGTTCAACGCCATGAGTCCGACGCCGCGCACCGCCGTGACGCGCTTCATGGCAGGCGTTCACACCTATACGAAGCCGGAAGAGGGGCTGCCGTTCGGCATCGCGCCCGCCGCCGCGCAATATTATCACGATGCGATCGTGGGCGGCTTCTTCGCCGTCTGAGGAGGAACGAATGGTGCGTCCGGTCACGCCGTATCCTGACGGCAAAATGATTTGCGCCACCTTCACGGTGGCGTTCGAGGCCTTCACGCGCGGCGGGCATTTCAAGAAAGCGAAAGGCCTCGAGGTCAATCTCGTGTCCCTGTCGCACGCCAATTACGGCGGCAACGCAGGCATATGGCGCATTCTGGAAATCCTTCAGCGCAACGACGTCACCGCGACCATCGACGTCAACGGACTTGCGGTGCAGAAATGGCCCGAGGCCGTGAAGGCGCTGCACGAGCAGGGCAGCGAGATCACCGGCCACGGCACCACAAACGACATCAAGATGACGGATCTGAATCCCGAGCAGCAACGCAAGGAGATTCAGGAAGTCAGCCGCATCATCAGGGAAGTGACGGGCGTCGCGCCGCGCGGCTGGGTCAGTCCGGGCGGCCACCACACGCGCGAGACGCTGAGCATCCTGGCCGATGAAGGCTACATCTGGTGCGGCGACCAGTGCGACGACGATCTGCCTTATCTGGTCGAAGTCGAAGGCAAGAAGATGTGCGTCATTCCCAAGCACTGGTTCTACAATGACTGGCGTGCGTGGAACGGCGGCGCCAGCAATGGGGCCATGGCTTTTCAGGGCTTCAAGGACGGCTTCGATTTCGTCTACGAGGAAGCGTTGCGCGGCAAGCCCGGACGCATTGATGCGCTTGTTCACGCCGAACTTGGCGGACGCCCCTATCAGGCGCATGCGTTCGAGAAGATGATCCGCTACACGAAGCAGTTCGCCGATCTGGTCTGGTTCCCCACACGCGCGGAACTCGCCGAACATATGCTGAAGAACTCGACCTATGTCGAAACCTACAAGCCTCTTGGTTAGGACGAAAACATGCCTGTTGCGCTTATTACCGGTGGTGGAAGCCTGATCTGCGAAGGCATCGCGATGACGCTCAGCGCGCGCGGCTGGCATGTCGTGGTCACCGATATCAATCTCGACAATGCGAAACTCGTCGCGGGCAAATGCCAGGGGCCGGGCAGCGCCGAAGCCATCCACCTTGACGCGACGAAGCCGGAACAGATTGACGCTGTCGTCAAGGACATTCTGGCGCGTCATGGCGGCATTGACGGCCTCGTCAACGGCGCCGGCGGCGGGCGCGGCATCGGCTTTCCGCGCATGCCCTTCGTCGAGATGACGCACGATTACTGGACGCGCATGCTGGACGCCAACCTCAACAGCATGATCAACGTCACCCATGCGGTGCTGCCCTCGATGATCGAGCGGCGCAGCGGCTCCATCGTCAGCATCGCAGCAGGCAGGGGCCTGAAGGGCGGTCGCAACGCCGCGATCTATTCCGCCGCAAAGGCCGCCATCATCGTCTTCGCGCAGTCCGTTGCGCAGGAAGTCGGCAAGCACAATGTGCGCGTCAACACGATCGCGCCGGGCAATGCGGAAGCTCGCTGGAAAAAGCCGGGCGATGAAGTTCGCTCGCCGCTTGGCCGCAACACCAGCCCGGAGGACGTCGGCAAGGGGGTCGCCTTCCTGCTGTCGGAGGACGCCAGTCACATTACCGGCTCTTGCCTCGATATTTCGGGCGGCACGTCGCTGCATTAATCAAGGCTTGCGCCCGGCCCCGTCCTGTGGCTCTTTTCGCCGCGATCCGGTCCAGCTTTTGAGGGGGAAACCATGTCTGTCAGCCTGTATTCGATTTCCGCGCCTATTTTCGTACAGTTCCTGAATTCGATGTCGGGCGTTCTCGGCAAGGCGCAAGCCCATGCAGAGGCCAAGAAGATCGACATGAACTACCTCATGACGTCGCGGCTTGCCCCCGACATGTTCCCGCTCGTGCGTCAGGTGCGCGCCGTGACGGATCATGCGGTCGGCGGCGTCGGCCGTCTGGCGGGCGTCGATCTGCCGACCTTCCCGGGCGAAGAGCAGACCCTTGCCGATTTGCAGAAGCGGATCGAGATCGCAGTGGCCTTCGTCAAGACCATCAAGCCGGAGCAGATGAACGGCTCGGGCGACAAGGAAATCGTCCTGAAGTTCCCCAGCGGCGAGCGCAAGTTTGTCGGCACCGGTTATCTGCTGAACTTCGCACTGCCGAACTTCTTTTTCCATCACACGACTGCTTACGACATCCTTCGTCACAACGGCGTGGAGCTCGGCAAGCGCGACTTCATGGGCACGCCGGTCACGCTCTGACCGGAACGTCGCGGCTTTGCGGGGCCGGCGGCCCCGCGAAGCAATCCAGACAACTGTTCACAGCAGATGTCGTAAAGGAAACGCCATGTCGATCCTTTCCGGCTATCGGGTGCTCGACCTGTCCCGCGTCCGCTCCGGCCCGTCCTGCGTGCGCATGCTGTCTGACTGGGGCGCCGACGTCACTGCGGTCGAGCGCCATGCGGCCGATGGCGAAGATGACGCTTTCGGCTCGCGTCACAGCGCCGATTTTCAGAACCTGCATCGCAACAAACGCAGCATCGCGATCGACCTCAAGTCCGAAACCGGTCTCGAGATCTTCATGCGTCTCGTCGATCATGCCGACGTGGTGGTCGAAAACTTTCGCCCCGATGTGAAGGCGCGGCTCGGCATTGACTACGCGAGCCTTCGCGCCCGCAATCCGCGCATCGTTCTGGCGAGCATTTCGGGCTTCGGCGAGGATGGGCCCTATGCAGACCGCCCCGGCGTCGATCAGATCGCGCAGGGCATGGGCGGACTCATGTCCATCACCGGCGAGCACGGAGCGGGGCCGATGCGCGTCGGCATCGCCATCAGCGATCTCGCATCAGGGCTCTACATGGCGTTCGGCATCGTGCTGGCCCTGCTCGGGCGCGAGCGGAGCGGCGAAGGCCAATGGGTGCGCACGTCGCTGCTGGCCTCCCAGATTTCCCTGCTCGATTTTCAGGCCGCGCGCTGGCTCATCGAAGGCGTCGTGCCGAAGCAGGCAGGCAACAGCCATCCGACGACTGTGCCGACCGCCATGTTCAGAACGCGCGACGGCTTTATAAATCTTGCGGCGACGAGCGATTCCATTTTTCGTCGCTTGTGCAATGGGCTCGGCATTCCCGAATGGGCGGACGATCCCGATGTGGCGAGCGCGCAGGCGCGCAGCAGCAATCGTGATCTCGTGCGCGCCCGCATCGCCGAGATCGTGGCGCTGAAAACCTCGGCCGAGTGGGTGAAGGATCTGAACGCGTTCGGCGTGCCATGCGGCGAAATCAATTCGATTGATCAGGTTTACGCCGATCCCCAAGTCCGACACCTTGGGCTGACCGGCGATGTCGATCATGCAATCCTTGGAAAGCTGACGCTGCAAAAGTCGCCTCTGCAGATGAACGGCGCGACGCCTGACCTTCTTGCTCCTGCGCCTGAATGCGGCGAACATACTTTGCGCATCCTGCGCGAACTCGGATACAGCGAGACCGAAGTCGAGGCGCTCGTCTATGCGGGCGTTGTCGGGCAGTCCCCACGGAGCGCCCAGAAGCCCGGAGCGCTCGAATGAGCGACGCGCCCCGTCTTTGCGGTTTTGTCTATGACGACGGCGTGGCGGCGCAGACGCTGATGATCCGCATCGTCGAGGAATTGCGCGGCCGTGGCCGCAACATTGCGGGCGCTGTTCAGTACGACCGCATGAAGCCGGGCCGCAAGCATTGCGACATGTTCCTCGAAAATCTCGCCACGCATCATGTGGTGCGCATTTCGGAGGACCGCGGGGAAGGCGCGTCGGGCTGCCGTCTGGACCGCGACGCCTTCGCGATGATCGAAGCCGAACTTCTCGCATCGCTCGCCGTGCAACCCGATCTGCTGATCGTCAACAAGTTCGGCAAGACCGAGGTCGAGGGGGGCGGGTTGCGGCGCGTGATTGCCGAAGCCATGGAGCGCGACATTCCGGTTCTGGTCGGAGTGCCGCGCCGCAATCTTGATTCGTGGAACGAATTCGTCGGCGAGTTTGCTTTAGGGGCGGAAAGCAAAGACGACGTTGCGACTTGGCTATCCGACACCTTGGTGTTCAAATAAACACGGCTAGCGGATATTCAGGCGTTGAATTGCCGATCCGAGTGTTAAATTTTGCAGCGCCGTGGCAGCCTCTTTGGAAACGCCGCCGCTCCTCGAACCATTTTTCTTCAGCGGTGCCGATACAAAGCTAAGAACCAGCGTGATCTCCTGCTTCCTTTGGGCCCCAATACCGGCGCTTCCATCCAGCCTGGCGTTTCTGGTTGTATAATCTGCCTGAAGTCCCGCTCCGTACTGTACTGTAAGATTCGTCACATATTGAAAGGCGGAACTGCCGTCTCCCTTGTCGCTCAACTGTAAAAGACCACCTTGTAAGGGAGCAGAAAATCTCTTGATCCAGCCGGCGACGTTGAGGTTACTGGTGACGTCATATTGGAATTGGAAGTTTTTGCTGCAAGCTTGGCTAAATTTTGCACCTAGAGCTGGATCATTGAATTTGCTGGAGTGTATAGTGTAATAAACCTTTCCTTCAGTGCCAACTGTTGAGTTGAAGTTCGCGGCCGGAAGATTGCCTATGGACGCAAGTGCGAACGACGATATCGGGAGCAGTGCAGTACTTGCAGGATTGCTGAAATAGCTTCCGCCGATTCCTACGCCCATGTCGATGGTATTCTTGGGAAGCAGTTGTACGTTGATCGCCCAGTCATTCGGATTGAAAGTCGGCGGTAAATTTCTGTCGTTAAAAGCTGCTCGCGTTCTGCAAATTGCATCGGTCACAATATCTCCGACCGGCAGGTCGTCGTTATCAGCAAGAGACGGTAGAAGTGGCCTGAAGAATCTGAACAGCATCGATAGGTGGGTTTTCGCCTGAACGCGGCCTATTCTGGCCGAGAGCAGGAGATTGACCATGGCGAGACGAGCGAGGCGGAACCACACGCCGACCTTCAAGGCGAAAGTGGCGCTGGC
>CANJNI010000023.1 GCA_947475995.1 Beijerinckiaceae bacterium
ATCAAGGTTAATCGGGAAGCCCGGCCGCAGGTTCCCGGTTCAGGGAATAAAGCAGCAAAAACATTGACTTGAAAAAATTGAAACTACATGGAACCGAATTGCTTTTGTAAACGGGACGATAAAAATCTGATTACCATAAAACAACGAAAGCGCCAGCCGGCCTGTAAGCCGGGTTCTGTATGGCGCGGGTCGCCCCGCACGTGACGGCCATTCCTCTGGGACGATCCTCGCGGATCGCCTCAAGCAACCAACCCGGGCGACGTCCCGGAAACAGGCTGGAGCCTTGCGGCTCCGGTCGCCCCTATTCGGTCTTGCTCCCGGCGGGGCTTGCCATGCCGCGCCCGTTGCCGGCCGCGCGGTGCGCTCTTACCGCACCTTTTCACCCTTACCGATCGGCCAGCAAGCTGGTTCGACAGGCGGTTCGATCTCTGTGGCGCTATCCCTGGGGTCGCCCCCGCCGGACGTTATCCGGCGCCGTATTTCCGTGGAGCCCGGACTTTCCTCCCGCCGACTTGCGTCGAGCGAGCGGCCGTCCGGCCGACTGGCTGGCGAGCGATAGGGGCTGGCGGGCGACGGGTCAACGAGGAAACCGGGTCCGCAAGGTTTTGTTGAGCTTAACCGGCGGCCAAATGCCGCCCTTGCGGCTGCGCAATGACGAATCCCCAAGGTTGTGGTTTGATGTTTCCCATGTGCGGCTCCGCACATGCTGAGTAGGGTGTTCCGGCCGAAAGTGCGCGGCGTGCGCTGATAGGCGCGACAATTCTGGAGGCGTTTCATGAAGAAGATTATTCTGCTCGCAGGCGCGATCGCCATGGCCCTGCCGCTGGCGGCCTGCAACAGCCGTGATCCGGGCGACCGGGCGCTGGGCGGCGCGGCTCTCGGCGCGGGCGCCGGGGCTCTCATCGGCGCTGCGGCCACCGGCCGGGCGAGCGGCGCTCTGGCGGGCGCGGCCATCGGCGCAGCCGGCGGCGCAATCGTCGGCGCGAGCACGGCTCCGCGCCGCTGCATTCGCTCGGGCTATGACTATTACGGCAATCCGGTCTGCCTGCGTTACGCCAACTAATCCGGTTTCCGGAATGAAGCCCGGATCGCTCTCCGCGATCCGGGCTTTTCTTTTTTGCGCGCGCTGCGTTAGGTCAGCACATGCGCCTCACGCCTGACAGTCCGGTCGCCGCGAAAGTGTTTCCCTCGCCCAATCACGGCGAGCGGCGCGGCGTCGAGCGTCCCGACAGCATCATCCTGCATTACACCGGCATGCCGACGGGCGAATCCGCCCTGCAATGGCTGTGCAATCCGGTGTCGGACGTCTCCTGCCATTATTTCGTGTGGGAGGACGGCCATGTGCTGCAACTCGTGCCGGAATCGCGCCGCGCCTGGCATGCCGGTCGCGGCCATTGGGCGGGCGCCGACGATCTCAATTCGCATTCTATCGGCATCGAGATCGTCAATCCGGGCCATGAGGGCGATTTGCCCGGCTTCCCGAACGTGCAGATCGAATCCGTGATCCGCCTGTGCGCGGACATCTGCGCCCGCCATTCCATCAAGCCGCAGCGCGTGCTGGCCCATTCGGACATTGCGCCTGCGCGCAAGCGCGATCCGGGCGAAAAGTTTCCGTGGGATGTTTTGCATCGCGGCGGCGTCGGCCACTGGGTCGAGCCCGCGCCCATCGGGAGCGGGCGATTTTTCGGGCCGGGGGACGAGGGCCAGCCGGTGCAGGCGCTGCAGGCCATGTTCGGCATGTACGGATACGGCCTCGCCATCACGGGCGTTTACGACGCGACGACGGAGCATGTTGTGCGGGCGTTCCAGCGCCATTTCCGGCAGGCGCGGGTGGACGGCGTGGCGGATGCGTCGACGATTACGACGCTGCGGAATCTGATTGCGGCGCAGGCCTCCCCGTAGCTCTGCCCCTCCCTAACCCTCCCCGACAAGCGGGGAGGGAACAGTCGGCGGCGCACCACGTGCGCGCTCCCTCCCCCTTCATGGGGGAGGGTTGGGGTGGGGTTCACCGCGAGCCCCTCACGCCTTCTGCTCGTCCCGCGTCTTCCACAGGCTGAACAGCACGCCCGAGATGAGGATCGAGAAGGTCACGCCCAGCGACAGGAGCGGGGGAACCTTTTCGATGCCGAGCAGGTCGGCCGCGAAGATCTTGCTGCCGATGAAGATCAGCACGAAGGCCAGCGCCACCTTCAGATAGTGGAAGCGGTGCACCATCGCGGCGAGCGCGAAATAGAGGGCGCGCAGGCCGAGGATCGCGAAGATGTTCGACGTGTAGACGATGAACGGGTCGGTGGTGATGGCGAAAATCGCCGGCACGCTGTCCACCGCGAAGATCACGTCGGCGAATTCCACCAGCACGAGCGCCAGGAACAGCGGCGTCATGAAGGTCGCGGTCTTGCCGGCGGCCGTCGGAAGCCGCACGAAGAATTTCTCTCCGTGCAACTCGTCGGTGACGTTGAAGCGCTTGCGGACAATGCGCAGCACCGGGTTCGAGGCGACGTCATATTCGCTGTCGCCCATGATGAGCATCTTCACGCCCGTCGCGACGAGGAACAGGGCGAAGAGGTAGAGCACCCAGTCGAAGCTCGCGATCAGCGCTGCGCCGAGGCCGATCATGATGGCGCGCAGGATGATGACGCCGACGATGCCCCAGAACAGCACGCGATGCTGATAGGCCTGCGGCACAGCGAAAAACGTGAAGATCATCGCGATGACGAAGACATTGTCCATCGCCAGCGCCTTCTCGATCGCAAAGCCGGTCAGATAGTTCATGCCCGCCTCGGCGCCGAGCGTCCACCAGATCCAGCCGCCGAAGGCGACGCCGAGGCTGATGTAGACGGCTGACAGGACCAGGCTTTCGCTGACCCCGATGGCGCGGCTTTCACGATGGAAGACGCCGAGATCGAGAACCAGAAGGACCGCGACCAGACCCATGAAGGTCAGCCACATCCACAGAGGCTTGCCGAGAAACAAACCGAACAGGATTTCCATTTGTTTTTGATCGCCGGTGTTGTTGGAACGTCAAAAGACTTGCCGCGCGCGGGTTGCGCGCGGCCTGTCGTGTCGCGTTATAGCTTGATGTCAGATCAGATGGCGACCGGGAGGTGCCGGGGATTGTGCCTCTCGCGCTGCATCGCGAAGGCCGGAGCGCCGCCGTCGGGCTCCAGTCCGAGATTGACGCGCAATTTCGAGAAGGCGCGCTGCTCGGCGGGGTGAACGACCCCGTCGGCCGGGATCATGTGACGGCAGGTCTCGATGATGACGTGCGCCTCGCGACGGCGGTTGCGGAACGGCGCGAGTTTCTCGAAGGCCATCTCGCAGCCCATCTCGGGGTCCATCTCGATGGTGGCCGTATGGGCGGCGAATTCTTCCGCCAGTTCCTCGAACGAAAAGGCCGACAGGCGAGGCTCGCTGCGCGCCAGCGTCAGGAAACGACGGCGTTCCGCGCGTGCGACCTCGCCGTCCGCACAGGAGATGATGGCGCAGGCCGCAACGACAGCCTCCATGAATTCCGTATTGTGGGCGCGTTCAATATCGGTCGCCACAAACGCCGGGTTGAGCTTGGGACGGCGGCCGAAACGGGTCTCAGACATGTATTCCTCCACTTGCCTCGAAAGCAGCGCTTGGCTTTCCGGGTACATTTCTGGAGGGAGGTTGATGGGTCCCGATCAGAAAGGCACACCCGAGGGCATTGCGCTGACTGATCCGACATCGCGTTTCTTTGAACGCCAGAGGGGCCCGGATCAATGCTGTCAAGGTCGTGTCCGATCGTGGCTTAGTTGTGGCGGCGGCGGCGTCTTCGACAAAAGAATGAGGGCGCACGTTTGGCGGCTGCTTCGTGTGGATAGGCCGTCTGCTCTGCCCGCATGGGCACGTCGCAATTCCCGCTTGACGGCCCGGTCGGACCGCGCTTAATTGCCGGAGATCAGAGTTTTCGGGGGCCAGTATGCTCAGCCTTATCGTAGTAGGACGCGCGCCAGGGACAGGACGGGGATAGACCCCGCAATCCTGCGATTGGCGCATACCGGGCCCCCTGAGGGCCTTTTTTATTGCCCGAAATCCAGAATGCAGCAGACGAACGACCGAGGGAACAGCGTCATGTCGAGACAGATGACCGGTGCGGAGATGGTGGTGGAAGCCCTGAAGGGTCAGGGCGTCGATACGGTGTTCGGCTATCCGGGCGGCGCGGTGCTGCCGATCTATGACGCGATCTTCAACCAGAACCATGTCCGTCACGTGCTGGTTCGTCAGGAGGGCGGCGCGGCCCATGCGGCGGAAGGCTATGCGCGCTCCACCGGCAAGGTCGGCGTGCTGCTCGTCACGTCCGGTCCCGGCGCCACCAACGCCGTCACGGGCCTGACCGATGCGCTGCTGGACTCCATCCCGCTGGTCTGCCTCACCGGGCAGGTGCCGACGCATCTCATCGGCTCGGACGCCTTTCAGGAATGCGACACCGTCGGCATCACGCGCCATTGCACCAAGCACAATTATCTGGTCCGCAATATCGAGGATCTGCCGCGCATCCTGCACGAGGCCTTCTATGTCGCCCGCAGCGGGCGTCCTGGTCCGGTGGTGATCGACCTGCCGAAGGATGTGCAGTTCGCGTCCGGCAATTATTCCGTGCCGGAGTTCAAAGGACACAAGACCTATTCGCCGAAGCTGAAGGGCGACGCCGGCCGCATCGCGGAAGCAGTCGCCCTGATGGCCTCTGCCAAAAAGCCGGTGTTCTATACGGGCGGCGGCGTCATCAACTCGGGGCCGAAGGCGTCCGAATTGCTGCGGGCCTTCGTGGCCATGACGGGGTTCCCGATCACCTCGACCCTGATGGGCCTCGGCTCCTATCCGGCGTCCGGCCCGAACTGGCTCGGCATGCTGGGAATGCACGGCACCTACGAAGCCAATAATGTGATGCACGATTGCGACGTGATGATCTGCGTGGGCGCGCGTTTCGACGACCGCATCACCGGGCGGCTGGATGCGTTCGCGCCCTATTCGAAGAAGATCCACATCGACATTGACCCGTCCTCGATCAACAAGAACGTGCGCGTGGACATTCCGATCGTGGGCGATTGCGCGAATGTGCTCGAAGACATGATTGCGCAGTGGAAGGCCAAGAACTATCAGGCTGAAAAGACCGCGCTCACCGACTGGTGGAAGCAGATCGACAAGTGGCGTGCGCGCAAGTCGCTTGCCTATCGACCCTCCAAAACCGCCATCAAGCCGCAGTATGCGGTCCAGCGTCTCTATGAATTGACCAAGAACCGCAACACCTACATCACGACGGAAGTCGGCCAGCACCAGATGTGGGCCGCTCAATATTATCATTTCGAGGAGCCGAACCGCTGGATGACGTCGGGTGGCCTTGGCACGATGGGCTACGGATTGCCGGCCGCCATCGGGGTGCAGATGGCGCATCCCGATGCGCTCGTCATTGATGTGGCGGGTGACGCCTCGATCCTGATGAACATTCAGGAACTTTCGACCGCCAAGCAATATCGGGCGGGCGTGAAGGTGTTCATCCTGAACAACCAGTACATGGGCATGGTGCGTCAGTGGCAGGAACTGCTGCACGGCGGGCGCTACGCCGAAAGCTACACGGACTCGCTGCCGGATTTCGTCAAGCTGGCCGAAGCCTACGGGGCGAAGGGCATTCGCTGCACCGACCCGAACGACCTCGACCGCGCGATCAACGAGATGATCGAGACACCGGGTCTGGTGATCTTCGATTGCGTCGTGGAGGCGGAAGAGAATTGCTTCCCGATGATTCCCTCGGGCAAGGCGCATAACGACATGATCCTCGCAGAACTCGGCGACGATGCAGGCGTCGAACTGGGCGCCATCATCGACGAGAAGGGCAAGATGCTGGTGTGAGGCGAAAGCCTCGCACTTCTCGCCTTCCCATCATTCGCTACGGAACAAAATCATGAACGCTCCTGTCCCCGCTCCGGTGATCCCGCCCTCGCCCTATTCGTCGGCGCTCGGCAAATCCAATATCGAAAGCCACACGCTCTCCGTGCTGGTCGACAACGAACCGGGCGTGCTGGCCCGCGTGGTCGGCCTGTTTTCGGGGCGCGGCTACAATATCGAGTCGCTGACGGTCGCAGAGGTTGCGCATACCGAGAACCTTTCGCGCATCACGATCGTGACCAGCGGTCCGCCCGAAGCCATCGAGCAGATCAGCCATCAGCTCGAACGCATCGTGCCGATCCACAAGGTTGTGGACCTGACCAAGCAGGGCCGGGCCATCGAGCGTGAACTTGCGATGATCAAGGTGCGCGGCACCGGCGACAATCGCAGCGAGGCGTTGCGGCTTGCCGAAGCCTTCCGGGCCAAGCTGATAGACGCCACGACCGAGAGCTTCATATTCGAACTCACCGGCACGCCGTCCAAGATCAACGATTTCGTTGAGCTGATGCGTCCCATCGGCCTCGTCGAGATCGCCCGCACGGGCGTTGCGGCGATCACGCGCGGCGCTTCAAGCACCTGACCTGAAGTCTTGTCGATTGAACTCGCCATAGCGGCGGCCTTGTTCTGCTTCGCGGGTTCGCTGACCCCGGGGCCGAACAACATCATGCTGCTCGCCTCGGGGGTGAACTTCGGTTTCGCCCGCACGATTCCGCACATGAGCGGCGTCGTGGCCGGCTATGCGCTTCTCCTGCTGATGGTCGGGCTCGGCATAGGCCAGAGTGTCATGGCGCATCCGATGGCGTTTCTGGCGCTCAAGGTCGCCGGCGCCGCCTATCTGGTCTGGCTGGCGTGGAAAGTCGCGACCGCCACCGGCGGCCCAAGCGGCGAAGGCCGAAGCGCGCCCCTGAGTTTCGTGCAGGCGGTCGCGTTTCAGTGGATCAACGTCAAGGGCGTGCTGCTGGGGATCAGCGCGGTGGCGGCCTTCACGCGGCCTGCTGCTTTCGGCCCCACGCTCACCATGCTGATATCGGTGTCCTTCGCGGCCAATGTCACTTCGGTGCTGGTCTGGACCCTGTTCGGGACGGCGCTGCGCGGCTTTCTGTCCGATCCGCGCAGGGCCCGCGTCTTTAACGTCGGCATGGCGATCCTGCTGCTCGCCTCGCTTTATCCGATGCTGGCGGACGTCTGAGCGGGCTCAGGCCTCCCTGAGCGCGCGCCAGGCATTGAGGCAGAAGGCCGCCATCCCGGCGAAAATCAGGATCGATGCGATCACCGCCAGACCTTCACTCTGGGATTTGATCGTCAGAAAAATGCCCGCCGCGAAGAAGGGCGTCACGCCCATGAACAGGTAGGCGTGAATGCGGGTCAGCAGGGGGCGGGCCTTCAGGTTGGGCCAAAGCTTGTAGGCGATGCCGAAAACAAGATGCAGGACGCCGCCTACCAGATTGAGATGGGCGTGGACCGGCGCATAGGTGAAGTCGTGGGAAGCGCCCATATGGAGGCCCCAGCCCATCCCGATCGTCAGCCAGGTCGCTCCAAGAGACAGAAACCAGTTTTCGATACGGTCGATCATTCCAGTCCCCCTTTTCGAACGCCCTTTGCGGGTCGCGGGCCGAAATGTGACTTTCCGGGTTACGGTCTGCAATCTCCTAAATACTTAAGATTGCGGTGTAATTCACAGAAACTGGAGTAGGCCCGGGCTGCCTTGATCGCCGGGGGGCTGCGCAGGCGCTTCAGAGGGTCGCAGTCGGCTCCCGGTCCCAAAGTCAAAGGCTTCGCCCTTTGACGACAGGCCCGTCGCCGCTTATAGGGCGCAGGTCACAATTTTCGAGCGGCCCGGCCGCCACGAGTAGGAAAGCCCCGCCATGCGCGTCTATTATGATCAGGATGCCGATATCAACCTCATCAAGAGCAAGAAGGTCGTCATCGTCGGCTATGGCTCGCAGGGTCGCGCCCATGCGCTGAACCTCAAGGATTCAGGCGCGAAGGAAATCCGCATCGCCCTGAAGCCGGGTTCGCCCACCGCCGACAAGGTGCAGGCGGATGGCTTGCAGGTTCTCAGCGTCGCCGACGCCGCCAAGTGGGGCGACCTGATCATGATGGCGACCCCGGACGAACTCCAGGCCGACATCTATCGCAACGAGATCGCCCCGAACATTCGCGACGGCGCAGCCATCGCGTTCGCTCACGGACTCAACGTGCATTTCGGCCTCATCGAGCCGAAGAAGACCGTCGACGTCGTCATGATCGCCCCGAAGGGCCCCGGCCATACGGTGCGTGGCGAATACCAGAAGGGCGGCGGCGTGCCGTGCCTGATCGCCGTTCATCACGACGCCTCGGGCAATGCCCATGACCTCGCTCTGTCCTATGCGTGCGGCGTCGGCGGCGGCCGTTCGGGCGTCATCGAGACGAATTTCCGCGAGGAATGCGAAACCGATCTGTTCGGCGAGCAGGTCGTGCTCTGCGGCGGACTCGTGGAGCTGATCCGCGCCGGCTTCGAGACGCTGACCGAAGCCGGTTACGCGCCCGAAATGGCCTATTTCGAGTGCCTGCATGAAGTGAAGCTGATCGTCGACCTCATCTATGAAGGCGGCATCGCCAACATGAACTACTCGATCTCGAACACGGCCGAGTGGGGCGAATATGTCACCGGACCGCGCATCATCACCGAAGAAACCAAGGCGGAGATGAAGAAGGTCCTCAAGGACATTCAGACCGGCAAGTTCACCTCGGAGTGGATGCAGGAATACCGGGCGGGCCTGGCGCGCTTCAAGGGCATCCGCCGCCTGAACGACGAGCATCAGATCGAGGACGTCGGCGCAAAGCTGCGCGCCATGATGCCCTGGATCGGCAAGAACAAGCTGGTCGACAAGAACCGCAACTAGGGTCAACCGACCGGGGGCGGCATGCAAAGTCTGGACGCGCTACTCAAACTCCCTAATGTCGACCGTGACATCATCGAGAAGACTGTGCGCGACTTTCTGGATTGCCGCGCCCGTTCCGACAGGAAGGCCTATTTCGCCTTCCTGTCTCCGGCGGCGGAAATCACCATCGTCGGGGACCCGAGGCTTCATCCCTATTCCGGGCGTTATTCCGGAGAGGAAGGCATCCGCCAGCTCCTGCGGCGGATCGACACGGAATTCATCTATCTCGAATCCGAGATTCTCGACACCGTGGTCGATCATGACCGCGCCGTCGTCCGCCGCATGAAACGGATGCGGCAGATCGGCACCGGCGAGGTGCGCGAGCAACATTTCTGCACCTGGTTCCGCTTCTCCGGCGGCAAGATCATCGAAATCGTCGAATATTCCGACACAGCCCTGACGATCTCGCTGAGCCAACCCTGATTGCACGCCGGTCGCGTCAAGCCTGCATCTTGAGCATGGCTATTTCATTTGCAATCCTTAGCTGTGCGTTTACAAATGATATTCATTGACGGGAATTGGTCCGGCGTTCATCGGAGCGTCAGGCAAACTTAGGCATTGTGCTCCCACGGGCCCTTGAGGCACAGCGCAATGCGGGTGGGTTGGAAAATGGATTTGACCAAGGAGATAGTCCTTGAGCGCGGGCAGGTGCTCGAGCTGATCAAGGTGCTTTTCAAGACTCGTTTCGCGAGGGAAATAGACCAGCTCAGGCCCTATGTGGCGCCCGATATCGTCTATCGCATGGTCGGTCACAGGACGCATACGCCGTTTTCCGGCGAGTTCCGCGGCCCGGATGCGGTGATGAACGGCGTTCGCAATCTTCATATCGAGTTTGAATTCACCCATATGTCGCTCGACAAGGTCATCATCGACGGCAACAGCGTCGGGGTGCGCTGGCACGGCCGCTGGAAGAACCGCGGCACGAACGCCTCCGCGGATTTCGAGGGCTTTGCGCATCTCGAATTCGAGAACGGACTGGTGAAGTCCTATACAAACTTCGTCGATACGGCCCTCGTGGCGAATATCTCCGGCTGGGGCTGAGCGCTCGGGCGGGATAGTCTGGCGCGGTGGAGCGCCCATGACGATTCGCATCGCCACCTTCAACGTCGAGAACCTGTTCTCCCGGTTCGATTTTTCGGGACGCGCCCAGCGCGAGAAGCGCCTCGTGGGCCATTTCGCATTCGACGACGAGCGACAGTTCGAAATGGCCCGGATGATCTTTCAGGCGGTGCATTCCGACGACATGCGGCAATTGACGGCGCTGGCGCTGGCGGAAACGCGCGCCGATATCGTCTGCCTGCAGGAGGTGGACAATCAGGACGCGCTCGACGTCTTCTACGAAAATTATGTGCGCCGCGTGCTGCGCCAGAGTTTTGCAGCGGCCACCAAGGGGTTGGGCGCAGAGGAAAGAAACGCCCGCGCGACGGACTTCTTTTACGACTATCGCTATGTGCTGCCCGGCAATGACCAGCGCGGCATCAATGTGGCGGTGATGTCGCGGCGCGATGTTTCCATCCGCTCATGGTCTGCGATAACCTATGACTTCATCCGGGATCTGCCGCTGGACTGGAGCAAGCTGGCCGCAGTGGGCGAGGCGCCGGGGAAGAAGGTATTTCGCCGCGATTGCCTGCAGGTCGAAACCAGCGTCGATGGAGCGCCACTCACGCTCTTCATCTGCCATCTGAAATCGCGGCAGGCCTATACGCCCAAGGGCGATCCCCAACAGGAGACCTTGCCGGTACGCCTTGCGGAAGCCCATGCGATCCGGCGCATCATCGAGCAACGCTTCGGCAAGGCGTCGAAACACGCCAACTGGGCCATCTGCGGCGACTTCAACGACTTCTACGAGATCGACGGTGCGCCCGTGGAAGAGCATGCGCTCGGACCGTTGCTCGGCGACGGCTTTGCGGTCAACATCATGGAGCGCCGTAGCGCTGACGACCGCTGGACCCATTACCATCCGGCCACCGACACGCATGTGCAACTTGATTATATCTTGCTGTCGCCTGCGCTCGCGGCCGCCAATCCGCAGGCGGTTCCGGAGGTCGTGCGGGCCGGGCAGGCGTTCCGGGTGCCGCGCCTGCACGACGCGCCACGCTATCCGCGCATCGGCTGGGACAGGCCGAAGGCCAGCGACCATTGCCCGGTGGCGGTTGAGTTGCATGTGCCGGGGCGGTGACGCCTTGCCGTCATTGCGAACGCAGTGAAGCAATCCAGAGTCGCTGCACGACACGATGGATTGCTTCGCGCGCCTTCGGCGCACTCGCAATGACGCGAGCGCCCATCAAGCCGCCTTTACAAAACTTTCCAGCACCATCTTGCGGCCGGCCTTGTCGAAATCCACGGTGAGCTTGTTGCCATCCACGGCCGCAACGGAACCGTTGCCGAACTTCTGATGAAAGACGCGCGCGCCGGGCGCGAAGCCGGACTCGGTGGAGGACTTGGCGACAAGTTCGCCTTCGATCTGCATGGGGCCGCCGCGCCGCGCGCCGCTGTTCCAGGATTGCTGCGGGCGGTCAGAAAATCCTTTTCCGCCGCCGCTATCGTCGCGGCGCGCCTGCGCGCGTTTCCAGCCCGGCGTGTCGTAGGTCGAGCCGAACGTGTCGACGGAATTGAAGCGCGACGACGCATAGCCGCCGTAGCTGTTGCCGCTCGCGGCTTCGACGACTTCCACATGTTCGGGCGGAAGCTCGTCGAGAAAACGTGAGGGAATCGTCGTCTGCCACAGGCCGTGAATGCGCCGGTTGGTGGCGAAATAGATCTTGGCCCGGCGCTTGGCGCGCGTCACCCCCACATAGGCGAGGCGGCGCTCTTCCTCGAGGCCCGCGCGGCCGTTGTCGTCGAGCGAACGCTGGTGGGGGAACAGGCCTTCTTCCCAACCGGGCAGAAACACCGTCTCGAATTCGAGGCCCTTGGCGGCGTGCAGCGTCATGATGCTGACGCGCGGCCCCGCATCCTTGTTCTCCACGTCCATCACGAGAGAAATGTGTTCGAGGAAGCTGGCGAGGTCCGGAAACTCCTCCATCGACCGCACGAGTTCCTTGAGATTTTCCAGCCGTCCCGCAGCTTCCGCCGAGCGGTCCTTCTGCCACATCTCGGTATAGCCGGATTCCTCCAGAATCATTTCGGCCAGTTCGTTGTGGGGCTTCTGGTCGATCAGCGACGACCAGCGGGAAAAATCGCCCAGCAGCGAACGCAATGTCTGGCGCTGCTTGGGCTTCAGTTCTTCGGTTTCGACCAGATTGCGGGCCGATTGCATCAGCGGAATGCGTTGCGCGCGCGCATGGTCGTGCAGGAACTGGATCGTCGCGTCGCCCAGGCCGCGCTTGGGGACGTTGACGATGCGCTCGAACGCCAGATCGTCAGACGGTTGCGCGACGGCGCGCAGATAGGCGAGCGCGTCGCGAATTTCGGCGCGTTCGTAAAAGCGCGGTCCGCCGATGACCCGATAGGGCAGGCCCAGCGTGATGAAGCGTTCTTCAAATTCGCGCATCTGGAACGAGGCGCGCACCAGAATGGCGATCTCGTCCAGCGAGACGCCCTTGCGCTGCAATTGCTCGATCTCTTCGCCGACCGTCCGGGCTTCTTCTTCGGAATCCCACACGCCCGCAACGGTGGGCTTGATGCCTTCATCGCCGTCGGTGAACAGCGTCTTGCCCAGCCGACCCTCGTTATGGGCGATCAGTTTTGCGGCGGCGGCCAGGATGTGCCCGGTGGAGCGGTAATTGCGTTCGAGCTTGATGACGGTGGCACCGGGAAAATCCTTCTCGAAGCGCAGGATGTTGTCCACCTCGGCGCCGCGCCAGCCGTAGATGGACTGATCGTCGTCGCCGACGCAGCAGATGTTTTGCGGTCGCTTGTCCGCGCCAGACTGGGCCAGCAGGCGCAGCCACAAATATTGGACGACGTTGGTGTCCTGATATTCGTCCACCAGAATGTAGCGGAAGCGGCGCTGATACTCGGCCAGCACGTCAGGGTTTTCGCGCAGCAGCCGCAGACCTTCGAGAAGGAGGTCGCCAAAGTCTGCGGCGTTCAAAATTTTCAGGCGCTCCTGATAGATGCGGTAGAGATCGCCGCCCTTGCCGTTGGCGAAAGCGCCGGCTTCGCCCGGCGGAACGCGCGAGGGATCGAGGCCGCGATTTTTCCATGAGTCGATCTGGATCGCCAGCGCCCGCGCGGGCCAGCGCTTGTCGTCGATGTTTTCCGATTGCAGCACCTGCTTGAGCAGGCGAATCTGGTCGTCCGTGTCGAGAATCGTGAAGCTGGATTTGAGGCCGACGAGTTCGGCGTGGCGGCGCAGGATCTTGGTGCCGATGGCGTGGAAGGTGCCGAGCCACGGCATGCCTTCCGCCACCGGTCCCGCCAGAACCGCGACGCGCTCTTTCATTTCGCGCGCCGCCTTGTTGGTGAAGGTGACGGCGAGAATTTCGTGCGCCCTCGCGCGGCCTGTCGCCAGAATATGCGCGATGCGGGTGGTGAGGACGCGCGTTTTGCCGGTGCCGGCTCCTGCCAGAACCAGCACGGGCCCGTCGATCGCCTCGACGCCCGCGCGTTGTTCCGGGTTCAGGGCGTCCAGATAACGCGGCGCGCCGACCGCAGCCGCCTGCGCGCGTGCCGCCAGCCCGCCTTGGCGCGGCACATACGGCTCAGCCGCGCTTCTGCCGGTTGCAGGGGCGCGGGGCGCGGGCGCACGATATTCGCCTTCTTCTTCGGCGTCGAACGAAAACGGATCGGACAGGGCGGCGGGCTCCGGTGAGGAGAACAGACTACGAATCAATCGCGCCCAATGTGGGGCGCGGCGGGTGCGATGTCGATGGAAAGGCGACCGAACGCCTCCCCGGGCGTCATCCACTCGAAACCCGGCAATTGGTGACGGACGAAAGTGAACTGGCGCTTGGCGTAATGGCGGGTGTCGCGCTTGCCCCGTTCGATTGCGTCGGCGAGCGAACATTCCCCTCGCATGTAGGCCATCAGGCCCGGAACCCCGTGCGCCCGCATGGCCGGGAGGGCAGGGTCGAGATTGCGGGCTGCGAGCTGCTGCACTTCGTCCAATGCCCCGTGGCGCATCATCTGGTCGAAGCGCGCGTCGATCCGGACGTTGAGGGCAGGGCGGTCCGGGGCGAGGAATACGGCGCGGCAGTTCTCGATGTCGAGCAGGGGCGCGCTGCGGGCGCCCTGAAAATCCGCGAGGCTGCGGCCAGTTGCGGCGAAGATTTCCAGCGCACGCAGGATGCGCTGCGGGTCCGTGGGGCGGAGCCTTGCGGCCATCTGCGGGTCGCGGGCGACGAGGCGGGCGTGAAGCTCGGCGGGCGAGAGGTCCGCGGCTTCAGCGCGGATCGCGGCGCGAACCTCGTCAGGCACCGCCGGAATGTCCGACAGCCCCTGCGTCAGCGCCTTGAAATACATGCCGGTGCCGCCGACGAAAATCGGCAAGCGGCCCGCCGCGCGAGCCTCGTCCAACAAGGCTTCCGCATCCGCTAGCCAGCGGCCTACGGAATAGTTCTGTGACGCATCCACATGACCGAAAAGCCTGTGCGGAGCGGCGGCTTCCTCGTCGGGCGTCGGGCGCGCCGTGATGATGCGCAGATCGCCATAGACCTGCATGGAATCGGCATTGATGACCCAGCCGCCGAGGCGCTGCGCCAGCGCGATCGCCAGTGCGGACTTGCCGCTGGCCGTCGGTCCTGCGATGAGAAGCGCCGACATTGCCGTGCTCATGCACGGTCCTTCCTGTTGCCGGGCTTTCGCATGATCCACGTCGTCACTCTCGTCTCCAATCCGGCGCGTCCCGCGCTCACCGATGCGCTGGTCGCGGCGGTTTCGGCTCTGCTTCCGGCTGCTTGCGAGCCCGACTGGCTGGAGCCCGGCGTCGCCTGCGACATTGCTTTCGCACCCGTGGGAGAAATCGACAACCGGGCCGTAGCGGACCGGCTTCGCGGCGTGCTTGGCGATGCGCCTGTCGACGTGATGGTTCAGGCCGCGAAGGGTCGTCGCAAGAAGCTGTTTCTGGCCGATATGGATTCAACCATGATCGGGCAGGAGTGCATCGACGAACTGGCCGATTTCGCCGGCATGAAGGAACATGTGTCGGGCATTACGGAACGCGCCATGCGGGGCGAGATCGCCTTCGAGCCAGCCTTGCGCGAGCGCGTGGCGCTGCTGAAGGGGTTGAAGGCCGACATCATTGATCAGGTGATTTCGGAACGCATCCGGCTGACGCCGGGGGGGCGCGAACTGGTGCAGACCATGCGGGCGAACGGCGCTTACACGGCGCTGGTGTCGGGCGGCTTCACGGTTTTCACCGAAAAGATCGCGGCCCGGATCGGCTTTCACGAACATCGCTCCAACACGCTCATCATCGAAGGCGATTTCTTCGCGGGACTCGTGCAGGAGCCGATTCTCGGACGCGAGGCGAAGCTGGCCTCGCTGACGAGCCTGCGGATCGCACATGAACTCGCGCCTGAAGATACGATGGCGGTGGGCGACGGCGCGAACGATCTGGCGATGCTGGAGGAGGCCGGGGCGGGCGTAGCGTTCCACGCAAAGCCCGCTGTCGCGGCGGCTGCGGCCTATCGTGTCGATCACGGCGACCTGAGCGCGCTGCTCTACATGCAGGGCTACCGGCGCAGCGAGTTCAGGACCTGATCATTTCGTAGCGAGCTTCGCGCTCTGCAGCGACAGCATCGCGTCGAGCCCGATGCCGATGACAGGGCTCGACCTGTCGAACAGCGACAGTGTCTGGCTCTGCGGCGCATTGAGCAGGCCGCCATTTGCGGCGTCATAGGCGGCGCAAAAGCGTTCGAGGAATTTTTGCAGCTTCTTCGCGTCCTTGAAGTCTGCGACATCCACCTTCGCGGCGAGGTTTTTCGCCTGCAAATCCACGTCCTGATGTGATGACAGGGGCGAAATGCCCAGCGCCATCTGGGCGACCTGCAGAAGATCTCGGTCTGCGAGCAGGCCTAATGTGCTGGTGATGTTCGGGGCGTTCTGGCGGAAATAAAGGGCCAGCCTCACGCCCGGATTCTTGGCGCCCTGTTCGACTTCGAGAGTCTGTTCGACGAAGCGGGCGGCGACATCCTGCCGGACCGCGTCGGACTGCGTGGCGAGCGCGCCCTTGCCGGCGAAATCGAAGGCTTTGGCGAAGGCCTTGATGCGCGGATCGTTGAGCCTGTTGGCGAGGGCCGAAGGACTGGCGGTTCCCTGTTCGAGCACCTTCTTCATCAGGCCTTTTGCATAGAGCCTGTCGCCCATCCCAAAGGCCTGCATGGCGAAGTTGAACAGCCTTGTGTTCTTAACGAAGGCGTCGATGGTTTTGACGTTGCCGATATTGGCCTGAAAATATCTGGTCTGCTGGGCGACCATCGGCTTCTTGTTGGTGATCGACTGCCAGCGCGTCAGGTCCCGGGCGATCAGCCGGTAATCGGTGAGGGTGGACATGGGTCCAGAAACAGCAAGGCCCGCTTGCGCGGGCCTTGCGTGATCATCGACGTTACGCCGAATTACTCCACGGGGAGCGCCACAAAGCGCTTGTCGCCGGTCGGGCTGGCGATCAGGAACAGCGCCGTCTTGCGGCCCTGATCCTTTACGGCTTTCATCTTTGCCGTGACATCGCTCGCCTGATTGATCGGGTCCTGATTGATCTCGACAATCGTGTCGCCCGCCTGAATGCGCTTTTCGGCGGCGGCGGAATTCGGCTCGACCTTGCTGACCACGACGCCCGTCACGCCTTCCTGAATGTTGTAGCGCTTGCGGATGTCCGGCGTCAGCGCCGAGAACTCCATGCCGATCGCCTTCTGGATGGCGGCCTGCGGGGCCGCCGGAGCGGGCTTGCCATCCTGAAGGGCGGCCTGCTGGGTCTTCTCGCCATCTTCCAGGCGGCCAAGCGTGACCTTGAGGGTCATGGGCTTGCCGTCGCGCATGATGCCGAGATCGACTTCCTTGCCGACCGGCGTCGAGGCGACGATCTTCGGCAGTTCGGTCGAGTCCTTCACGTCCTGGCCGTCAAAGGTGACGATCACGTCGCCGGCCTTGAGGCCCGCCGGTTTGGCCGGACCCTTTTCGTCAATGCCGGCGACCAGCGCGCCGCGCGCCTTGCCGAGCGCCAGACTCTCGGCGATCGAATCGTCGACGTTCTGGATACGCACGCCCAGCCAGCCGCGGCGGGTTTCGCCGTACTTCTGCAACTGGTCGATGATCGGGATCAGGGTCGCGGCCGGAGTCGCGAAGCCGATGCCGACCGAGCCGCCCGACGGCGACAGGATCGCGGTGTTCACGCCGACCACTTCGCCCGCCATGTTGAACAGCGGGCCGCCCGAGTTGCCCTTGTTGATGGAGGCGTCGGTCTGGATGTAGTTGTCGTAGGGACCGCTGTTGATGTTGCGGTTGCGGGCCGAGATGATGCCGAGCGTCACCGTGCCGCCGAGGCCGAACGGATTGCCGACCGCCAGAACCCAGTCGCCGACGCGGGTCTTGGAGCTGTCGGCGAATTTCACCGCCTTGAGGGGCTTCTCGGGCTTCACTCGCAGAACCGCGATATCGACCTTCGCGTCCTTGCCGAGCACTTCGGCCTTCAGCTTCTGACCATCGGTAAAGATCACCGTGACTTCATTCGAGTCGGCGATGACGTGATTGTTGGTGATGACGATGCCGGATGAATCGATTACGAAGCCCGAGCCCAAAGAATTTCCGCCGCGACGTTCCTGCGGAGCGGGCTGGCCGCCGCCCTGACCGCGCCGACGGAAGAATTCCTCGAACAGGTCGTCGAAAGGCGTGCCCTGCGGGAGTTGCGGGGCGGCGCTGGCGCTGCGCTGCGGGGCGGTCTGGGTCGCGGAGATGTTGACGACTGCGTCGCTCACCTTTTCGGCGAGGTCGGCGACGGAGTCGACGCCACGGACCTGACCGATCGCAGGCGGAACGATTGACAGGGGCGCGATGGCCAGCACTGCTGCCATCATGACTGCACGCGTTCCGGTGCGGAATTTTGGGGTGCTCGCCTTGGACGTGGCGGCGGTCGCGAAGCCCATGTGGTTCATCTCCTCGATTGCCGGGTCGTCCCGGACTTCATTGCATATCGAAGCACGAAATGAGGCGTAATGGCGACAGAAACAGCCGCCATCACGCTTATTTTACGCGCAGCCCGCATCAGCGCCAAACCGGCGCGTCAGCGTGCGGCGGGAGTTGCGGCTGCGCCTGGCCTGATGCCCGACGGCGCCCCGAAGAAGCGGAAGAACTCGCTGTTCGGGCTGATCACCAGGCGCGTGTCGTTCGATTTCAGGCCTGCTTCGTAAGCCTGCATCGACCGGTAGAAGGCGAAGAAGTCCGGGTCCTTGCCGAACGATTCGGCGAAGATCTGGTTTCTGGTGCCTTCGCCCTCGCCACGGATCGTGTCGGCCTGACGCTGCGCATCGGCGCGCAGGACGACCACGTCGCGGTCGGCCTTGGCGGTGATGCGCTGCGCCTGCTCGGCGCCCTGCGCGCGGAACTCGGCCGCTTCACGGGCGCGCTCCGTCTGCATGCGCTTGAACACCTGCTCCGAAATCTGCCTGGGCAGATCGGCGCGACGGATACGAACGTCGATGACCGAGACGCCGAACTTCGTGGCTTCCAGTTCGACCTGATCGCGGATGCGGGCCATCAGGTTCGAGCGGTTATCGCGGACGATCTGCACCATGTTGGCCTCGCCCAGAACGCGGCGGACTGCCGAGTTCAGGATCGAGCCCAACTGGTTGTTGCTGCGCTGAACGGTGTTGACCGACTGATAGAAGCGCAGCGTGTCGACGATCCGGTAGCGCAGGAATGCGTCCACCTCGATGCGGTTGTTGTCCGAGGCCAGCACTTCCTGTTTGTCGGTTTCGAGATCCAGGATGCGCTTGTCGAAGAACAGAACCGTTTCGATGAACGGCACCTTGAAGTGCAGGCCGGGGTTCGTCACGACGCCCCGCGGCTCGCCGAGGCGCAACACCAGAGCCTGCTGGTTCTGATGCACTGTATAGAGTGACCCGCTGCCGAGAATGATCACGGCGACGAGGGCGATGAGGGCAAAAAGCCCCAGAGCGGAATTGCGCATCAACGGGCTCCCTGGCTGGCGGGTGCGGCAGGACGCGGCGCGTCCAGCGCGCCGAGCGGCAGGTAGGGCACGACGCCCTGTCCGTTCTGGCCCTGATCAATGATGATCTTGCTGGTTCCGCCCAGAACACGCTCCATGGTTTCCAGATACATGCGCTCGCGGGTGACGGCGGGCGCATTTCGGTACTGCTCGTAGACCTGGTTGAACCGGGCGGCCTGACCACGCGCTTCCGCGACAGTCTGCTCCCGATAGCCTTCGGCTTCCTGCAGAATCCGGGACGATGCGCCTCGGGCCTCGGGAACCACGCGGTTGGCGTAGGCCTCGGCCTCGTTGCGCAGACGGTCCTGATCCTGCTGGGCCGCCGTCACGTCGCGGAACGATGCAATGACCTGCTCGGGCGGATCGACGGACAGGAGCTGCACCTGCAGCACAAGCACGCCGGCCTTGTAGTCGTTCAGCACCTTCTGGATCAGTTCCTGGGCGGCGGGTTCGATGACCTTTCGTTCCGCCGTCAGGATGCGCTGGATCGCGGTGCGGCCGACGATTTCGCGCATCGCGCTTTCGCCGACCGCCTTCACGGTCTCGGGCGGGTTGCGCACGTTGAAGGCGTAGTCTTCGGGCCGAACCGGGTCGATCTGCCAGATGACGCGGAACTTCACGTCGGCGATGTTCTCGTCGCCGGTCAGCATCAGGCTTTCTTCGGGAACCTCGATCTGGGTCGGCGAATTCACGCGGCGCGAATCTTCCCGCGTCACGAAGCCGATGTCAGTGCCGACGCGGTTCGTCACGGCCAGCTTGCTCACCGAGCCGATCGGGTAGGGCCAGTTGTAATTCAGACCCGACGACGTCTTCTTGTCGAAGCGGCCGAAGATCATGTTGAGACCGACCTCGTTCGGCGCGACCGTATAAAAGCCGCTGCCGAGCCAGGCGACCGCAACCGCCACCAGAACCAGCAGGATTCCCTTCCCGCCCGCGATCCCGCCGGGCATTGCCTGCCGCAGCTTGTCCTGACCGCGTCTCAGCAGTTCCTCAAGATCCGGAGGGCCGCCGTTGCTATTGCCGCCGCCGGACGGTCCCTGACCCCATGGACCCTGATTGCCGGGTTTCCATGGTCCACCACCGCCGCCGCCAGACTGATTGTTCCAGGGCATGAAATCCTCTTTTTTGGTTCCCCTCCCGCGCAAGCTTGGCCGAGGCCGCACCGGCGCGCTTCTGGCAGTTAATCACCGGCGGGGCCGTTTTCAACGTGACACAACAGACTTGTACGCTGCGTGCTTAATTCGGTTCGTAATCCACAAAGGAAAAGGCCGCCTCATCCTTCGGTCCCGAAGCATGTTCCTCGCGCCGGACCGCCTTCCAGCGGGCCGGATCTATGGGCGGAAACATGCTGTCGCCGGAAGGGGCGAGATCGACATGGGTGATGTGCATCCGGTCGGCCATTCCGATGGTCTGGGCATAAAGATCGGCGCCGCCGACAACCATGACGTCCTGGCTGTGCAGAACGGCTGCGGCTTCGGCGGCTTTCGCCAAAGCCTGCTGCAAGTCGTACGCCACGATCACGCCCGGGAATGACCATTTGGGATCGCGCGTCAGCACGACCGAAGTGCGGCCCGGCAGGGGCTTGCCGATGGACTCGAAGGTCTTGCGGCCCATCAGGAGAGGCTTGCCCATGGTGAGCGCCCTGAACCGCTGCAGATCGCTCGACAGCCGCCATAACAGCCGGTTGTCGCCCCCGATCACATTGTTCCTGGCGACGGCGGCGACGATGACCAAAGCCGGTTTCGCCGGAGCCGTCACAGCGTCTTGTCCGCGAGCCGCCAGAGGGCGGTTCCGTCGATGCGGCAGATGCGCCAGTCGTCGAGCACTGCGGCGCCCTGCTTCCTGTAAAAGTCGATGGCCTTCTGGTTCCAGTCGAGGACTGACCATTCGAGCCGGCCGAGGTTCTCCGACAGGCAGTGCTTGGCCAGTTCCGCCATGATGGCCTTGCCGCAGCCTTTCCCGCGCCATTCCGGCCGGATGTAGATATCCTCGATCCAGACCCCGTGCCGGCCGCGGAATGACGAGAAGGTGTAAAACCAGATCGCGAACCCGATGGGCCGGTCGCCCGACGCCTCGACCATAACGGCGAAAACGCGCGGACTTTCGCCAAACAGGGCTTCGGCGAGGCTTTCCTCGGTGGAATCGACCTTGTCGGCCAGCTTTTCGAACTCTGCCAGCTCCCGCACCATGGCGTAAATGTCCGGAACATCTTCCGGCTTTGCGGGGCGTATCTGCGGATGGATCAACATGGGGTCATACAGCCACGGGTGCGCGGATCAGCGGGTGCGGATCGTAATTCTCGATCGTGATGTCTTCGTAGCGGAAATCGAAGATCGACCTGACATCGGGATTCAGCCTGAGCGATGGCAACGGGCGCGGCATGCGGCTCAGTTGCAGGCGGGCCTGCTCGAAATGGTTCGTGTAGATGTGGGCGTCCCCGAACGTGTGGACGAAATCGCCGGGCTTGAGCCCCGCCACGTGGGCGATCATGTGCGTGAGCAGCGCGTAGCTCGCGATGTTGAACGGCACGCCCAGGAAAATATCGGCTGAGCGCTGATAGAGCTGGCAGGAAAGTTTCCCGTCGGCCACGTAGAACTGGAACAGGCAGTGGCAGGGGGCCAGCTTCATCTTCTCGATGTCGGGCACGTTCCAGGCCGAGATGATCAGCCGGCGCGAATCGGGGTTGCGGGCGATTTCCTTCATCAGCCAGGAAATCTGGTCGAAAGTCTCGCCGTTAGCGCCCTCCCATGAGCGCCATTGCTTGCCGTAGACGGGGCCAAGATCGCCGCGCTCGTCCGCCCATTCATTCCAGATGGAGACGCCGTTTTCCTTCAGGTAGCGAATGTTGGTGTCGCCCTGCAGGAACCACAACAATTCGTGGATGATGGACTTCAGGTGAAGCTTCTTGGTGGTGACCAGCGGGAAGCCTTCCGCCAGATCGAAGCGCATCTGATAGCCGAACACCGAGACCGTGCCGGTGCCGGTGCGGTCCTGCTTGCTTGTCCCGCTTTCCAGGACGTGGCTCATGAGGTCGAGATACTGGCGCATGGCGGGCCGGAGCAAAAAGGGGGAATCGAACCCTCTTGTAGCCTTTTTGGCGGCCAGCTGAAATCTTCATGGACGGGAGCGTCCCCCGGCCATGAAATTGATGCTCCAACTTCCCGCCATTGCAGGGAAGCGATCCAGCCCAAACGTTGCGCCGGGGCTCGCGGGGAGGTGGTTCCGGCGACGACGCTATCGGCTACTCGTTGCCCGGCATCAGGGTCGTCACGCCGCCGTCGACGAACAGGTCCGTGCCGACGATGAAGTCCGACTCATCCGAGACGAGGAACAGGACCGCATTGGCGAGGTCGATCGGCAGGCCGGGGCGGTCGCGCAGGTTCACGACCTTGCGGCTCGGGTCGAATTCCGACTTGCCGACCGGCGAACCAATCTTGTTCGGCACGACTGCGTTGACGCGGATGTTGTGCGGAGCAAGCTGGATCGCCATCGACTTGGTGAGGTTGCGGACGCCGCCCTTGGCGGCCGTATAGGCGACGGCGCGGTTGCGGCCGTAATAACCAGACGTGGAGGACACGTTGACGATCTTGCCCTTCGTGCCTTTCGAGACCATCGCCTTGCCGACATGCTTGCCGAACAGGAAAGGCGCGGTGAGGGTGATCGCCAGAACGCGGTTCCATTCGTCGAGCGTGATGTCGAACATGTGCTTGTTGTCGGAAATGGCCGCGTTGTTGACCATGATGTCGATATGGCCCCACTCGTCCATGACGGCTTTCACGACGGCCTCAATGTCGGCTTCCTTGCCGACGTCGCACACGAAGCCTTTCGCCCTGCCGCCCGACGCCACAATGTCGGCCGCCACCTTGTCGCCGCGCGCCTTGTCGAGATCGACCACCGCGACGGTCGCTCCATGGGCGGCCAGCAGCTTGGAAATGTCTTCGCCGATGTTGCGTCCCGCCCCGGTGACGATCGCCACCTGATTTGCCAGTTTCATTCTTGTCTCCTTGGTCAATCCAGCCTTGCTTTTCTCAATTGCGCGTGTCGACGCGCCAGGATTCAAAACGCCGTTCGATCATCCGCAGCACTTCGGTCATCAGCATGCCGGCGCCGGCGATGATGACGAGCCCCACGAAAACGCGGTCCGTCTGGAACGTCGCGCCCGCCAGCGACATCATGTAGCCGATGCCGGCCTGTGCGCCGATCATTTCGCCGACCACGATGCCGATCAGCGCGTGGCCAAGACCAAGGCGTAGCCCCGTGAGCAACATCGGCACTGACGAGGGCAGCGCCACGGTGAGAAAGATTTGCCGGTCAGATGCGCCGAAGGAGCGCGCCACCTTGATGAAATCGCGGTCGATGGTGCGTACGCCCGTGATGGTGCTGACAAGGATCGGAAAGACTGTCGCCAGAAAGATGATGGCGATCTTCGCGCCGAGATCGACGCCGAACCAGATGATGATCAGCGGCACAAGCGCGATGCGGGGCGTCGCGTAGAGCGCCGACACGAATGGATCGAGAATGGCGTTGAGACGCCGGTACCAGCCCATCAGGATGCCGAGCGGAATGCCGACCACGACCGCCAGCGTATAGCCGAACAAGAATTCCATGCCGCTGACCGCGAGATGGTTCCAGATGCTGCCGTCGGCGATCATCGCCACCAGCGCCTTCACGATGCGGGTGGGCGAGGACACAAAGAGCGGCTTGGCCCAGCCCATGATGACGGTGGTTTCCCAGAAGATCAGAAAGCAAACGACGGCCACGAGGCCGAGAATGAAATTCTCGCGTTTGCGCCAGGTTGCCCGGGCGCTCTTGGCGTTGACGGGCGCGGCGATGGGGGCGCTTGTTACAGTGCTCACTTGTGTCACCTCACTGCGCCGTCATCAGGCCGGTGCGGGCGGATTCTTCCTCGATCAGCCGCCACACGTGCGCTTGCAGATCGCGGAAACGCGGCTGGTGCTTCATGGACAGCATGCGGGTCGAGGGCAAATCGACCGACACGATCTCCTTGATCTTTGCGGGCCGCGCCGAAAATACCGCCACGCGGTTCGACAGGAAGATCGCCTCATCGATCTGGTGCGTGATGAACAGGGCCGTCTTTTTCGTTCGTTCCAGAATCTTCAGAAGCTCCGCCTGCATGAATTCGCGCGTCTGCGCGTCGAGGGCAGCAAAGGGCTCGTCCAGCAGGAGCAGTTCGGGGTCTGGCGCAAGCGCGCGCGCGATGTTGACGCGCTGACGCATTCCGCCGGAAAGCTCATGCGGAAAATGATCCGCGAAGCCTTTAAGGCCCACGAGTTCCACGAGGCCGCGCGCGCGGTCGATCATCGCGCTCTTTGGCATCTTCTGCTGGATTTCGAGCCCGTATATCACGTTTTGCAGAACGGTCCGCCAGGGAAACAGCGAGTCGTTCTGGAACACCATTGCGCGATCCGGACCCGGCTCGTTCACAACCTTGCCGCTGACGCGGATTTCGCCGCCGTCGACATGGATCAAGCCATCGACGGCAGCCAGAAACGTGGACTTGCCGCAACCGCTGGGGCCGACGATGGAGACGAGTTCCCCTTCGTTCACCGACATGTCGATGCCGTCGAGCACATGCAGGGTTTGCCCGATGCGCTCGTTGAAATAATCCAGACGCACGCCCCGGGCGGACATCTTGATCTGGGGATCGGCCATCATGCGGCTCCGGTCTCGGGCTTACTTGAGCTTGTCGAAGAAGCCTTCCTTCTGAAGCTGGTCGAGGATCGACATGTCGACCAGAGACTCAGGCTTCACGTTGGCGGCGGCCGGGACGGTGGCCTTCAGTTCATCGAGCACGATTGCGATGCCCTTGACGGAAGGCGCAGGCACGTCAGGGAATATTTCACGATTGAAATAATCGTAGGTGTCCTTCACCGCATGGCCGGGCTTCAGCTTGAGAAAGTCGATCATGACCTTCTGGCCTTCGTCGGGATTCTTCTTGAAGCCCGCAATGCCTTCCGACATGGCCATCATGAAACGCTTCGCGCCTTCAGGGTTCTTTTTCAGAAATGCGCGGGTCGTCACATAGGATGTGTTGGGATAGTCGCCGGCAATGGGCGTGCAGTCGACCAGCACATGATAGCCTTCGTCTTCCAGCTCCGCAGTGCGCGGATATTGTTCAAGCGAAGCGTCTAGCTGGCCGCTCATCATGGCGGCTGTGCGGGTGGTTTCACCGCCCAGCTGCAGGATGTTCACATCGGTGCGCTTGAGGCCGAGGTGCGTCAGCGCAAAGGTGGCGGCGGTGTCGGTCGATGAGCCAAAGCGCGAAATCGCGATGCGCTTGCCCTTCAGGTCCGCGGCGGTCTTGATGTTGTTCTTCACAACAAGCTGGAACGGAAGCTTGTTGGAAATGCCGCCGATGAAGACGAGATCCGCGCCCTGTACGGCGGCTGCTGCGGCGGATGTGTAGCCGTTCTGGCCGATATCGACGGAGCCGCCGATGACGGCCTGGGTGAGCGTCGGGCCGCCGTCGATGTAGGTGATCGTAATGTCGAGGCCATGCTTCTTGAAGATGCCGTTCTTCTGCGCATACATCATCGGCGATGTGGTCATAGACGCGCCGTCATAGCCGACCCGAAGCGGAATCGGGGCCTGGGCGAAGGCCGGGGAAGCCAGCAGAAGAGCGCTGGCGGCGAAAGCGAACTGGCGACGGTTCATGCTGGTCTCCCGTGAAATGACTGGTCTGTTCACATTATTGGTCCGTCATTGCGAGAAGCGAAGCGACGAGGCAATCCAGCACATTTGATGGATCCTTTCGTTCGCCCTGGCCCCGCTCAATGACGATCACGCGTTCATCAATTCGTTGCGTCTGGATTTCGTAGCCGCTTCATCCACCGCATCGGCAGAAATTACCACCCCGTAATCCCTCGCGGCGGATTCTACGGACAGGTAGCCTTCACGGATGTCCGACAGAACCATGGCGGGATCACGCTCAAGGGCCGAGCCCAGGCCGCCGCCCCCGGGCGTGTCGAGCCGGAAACGATCGCCGCCTTTCAGCGGATAATCGGCATAGCGGGTCGGCAGGCGCTTTTCGCCTTCAAGTCCCGGATTGACAATGATGTCGCCGGTGCGCCCCTTGCCGCCGTCCGCCGCGCCGTTCGGAGCGATGACGTGTTTGGTCGAGCGGATCGAGAAGCGCGCATCTTCCAGATTGACGTATTCGCGGCGAATGCCGAGGCCGCCGCGGAACTTGCCGACGCCGCCGGAGTCGCGAATGAGTTCGAAACGTTCGACGCGCGTGGGAAATTCACTTTCGACGATTTCGATCGGCGCAATCTTGGCGTTGCTCTGGTTCACCGACGTGCCGGATGTGCCGTCCTTCGAGGCGCGTGCGCCCGCGCCGCCGCCCAGAATTTCGTACTGCACGTAGCCCTTGCCGGTGTAGGTGCTGCGGCCGCCCAGAATGATCGAGCGGCTGCCGCAGCCATCAGCGCGCGCCTTGGAAGGCACGATGTTGGTGAGCGCCGCGAACACTGCTTCGACTGTCGCATGCACCGTCGGATTGTAGGTGTTCACAGGCGCCGGGAAGCGGGGGTTCATGACGCTGCCCTCGCGGACGGTGATGCTGAATGCGTCGAACAGGCCCGAGTTGACGAAAATGTGCGGATCGACGAGCGCGATCAGCACATAGGCGCAGGCGGCATTGACGAGCGGCGGGCGAATGTTGGCGGGGCCGCGCGTCTGATCGGCGGAGCCTGAAAAATCGAAATGGATGCTGTCGCCCTTCTTCTCGACGACGACATGGATCCGCACCGGCTTGTTGAGTTCGATGCCGTCGTCATCGACGAAGCGCTCGGCCTCGTAGCGCCCGTCGACCCATTCGGAAATGGCGGCCCGCATGCGAAGTTCGGCCAGTTCCAGCAGGCGCGCAAAACACGCGATGGCGCGCTCGCGGCCGAATTTCGTGATAAGCGCCTTGAGGCGCTCCTCGCCGAGGCGGCTCGAACCAAGCTGTCCACGAATATCGCCGAGCACCAGTTCGGGGGTGCGGCTGTTGCAGGCGATGATGCGCTCGATCTCCGTGTTGCGCTGATAGCCGCGCTGATAGCGAACCGCCGGCAGATGCAGGCCTTCATTGAACGTTTCGCGCGCCTGGCCCGAGCATGAGCCCGGCACGGGGCCGCCTATGTCGCTCTTGTGGGCGATGGAAGCGCAGAAGCCCATCAGGTCGCCATTGATGAAGACCGGCGTGATCACGGCCATGTCGGGCGCGTGCGGGCTGCCGCCCTCATAGGGATGATTGATCAGGTAGGCGTCGCCTTCCTGAATATCATCGTAAGTGCGCAGCACGGCCTGACAGCAGGCGGGAAACGACCCGATGTGCAAAGGCAGCACGACATGCTGGGCGATCACGTCGCCCTTCGGGTTCATGATCGCGCATGACGCATCCTGAGACTCGCGCACGATGGTCGAATAGCCCGTGCGGAAAAGCGAATTCTGCATTTCCTGCACGATGCCATCGAGGCTGGCGCGCATGATTTCAAGATCGACTGCGTCGAGCTTTGTCTTGGTCGGCATGTCACGCGCCTCCCATGGTCATGATGATGTTGCGATATTCGTCCACCCGCGCCGCATGGCCGGGGAACAGCACGGTGGTGCAATCGAGCTGGTCGATGATGGCCGGCCCTGTAAAGGTAACGCCCACGTCGAGCTTTTCCCGCTGGTAGACGGGGCAATCCACGACCTTTCCGTCGAACTGCGCCTTGCGGGTTTCGCGGATGGCGTCGGTCAGCTTCGCGCCCGTCGGGGCGAATTTCGGTATCTTCACGGGCGGAACGAGGCCGACTCCGCGCAGACGATAGGAAACAATTTCGACAGGTTCGTCCGGCGCAGTGTGGCCGAAGCTCTGCTTGTGCATGTCGTCGAACAGCGCGCGGAGCTTCCTGATCGCACCCGGCTGCAGCGCAACATCACACGGCACGGTGATTTCATAACCTTGCCCGGCGTAGCGCATGTCGAGCGCAGCCTCGATGCGGATTTGCGAGTCTGTAAAATCCTCGCCGGCGAGTTCGAGCTTCGCGCTGGCGGCGAGTTCGGCGAACACATCGTTGATCTGGTCTTCGGTGATCTTCGCCAACGAGGTGAGGCGCGAGCGAATGTAATCGTGCTTCACGTCCGACATCACGAGGCCCATGGCCGAATAGACGCCTGGATAGAGAGGCACCACGACGCCAGCCATTCCGAGGTCTTCGGCGATGCGGCCTGCGTGCAGCGGACCGGCGCCGCCAAAGGCCAGCAGCATGAAGTCGCGCAGATCGTGCCCGCGCATGGTCGAGATGGCCTTGATGGCTTCCTGCATCTTCACGTTGATGATGCGCACGATGCCCTCAGCCGCAGCCGGAACCGTCATCTGCAGCGCATCGGCGACGTTGGTCTGGATCGCCGTGCGGGCCTTGAGGCGGTCGAGCTTCATCTTGCCGCCGAGGAAATTGTCCTCGCCCAGATAGCCGAGCACGAGATTGCAATCGGTGATGGTGGGCTGCGTGCCGCCGCGGCTGTAGCAGGCGGGGCCGGGCTGCGCGCCTGCGCTTTCCGGTCCGACTTCCAGCGTGCCGAACCGATCGACGCGGGCCAGCGTGCCGCCGCCGGCGCTCACGGTGTTGATGTCGATCATCGGCAGCGCAATGTCGCGTCCCTCTATCTTGCCGCGATTGCTCACGGAGGGCTCGCCATCCTTGATGAGAGCCACATCGCAGGACGTGCCGCCCATGTCGAAGGTGATGAGGTTCTGGAATCCGGTTGTGCGGCAGGCCTGAACGCTGGCCGTAATGCCGCCTGCCGGGCCTGAGAGCACCGTCGCGACGGCCTTCTTCGCCGTGGCCGCAAAGGTCGACATGCCGCCGTTCGACTGCATGATGTATTTCTGCGGCGTATCGACGCCCGCGCCCGCAAGGCGGCCTTCCAGATTGGCGATGTAGCGCGCCAGAATAGGCTGCAGGTACGCGTTGATCACAGTTGTCGAAAGACGATAATATTCCCGGATCTGCGGTACGATTTCGCTCGACAGCGAGACGCTGACGCCTGGAAGTTCTTCCGCAATGATCTCCCGCACGCGCGCTTCATGCTGGGGAGCGAGGAACGAGAACAGCAGGCAGACCGCGATGGATTGCAGGCCGGTCTTTTGCAGACGGCGCAACTCCTGCCGCAGATGGTCTTCGTCCAGCGCCTTCAGGATTTCGCCGTCGAACGCCACGCGTTCGCGCACTTCACCGGTCTGGCTTGCCGGGGCGAGAAGCGAAGGCTTGTCGTACATGATGTCGAAAATGGTCGGGCCATGCGGGCGTGACTGTTCCTGCACCTCGTAGACGCCCCGAAATCCTTCCGTCACCAGAAGGCCGGTGCGGACGCCCTTGCCTTCCAGCAGGGCGTTGGTGCCGACTGTGGTGCCGTGGCAGAAATAGCGGATGTCCTGCGGCTTCACGCCCTGCGCGATCAGCAGTTCGACGCCCGACAGGATCGCGCGCGAGGGGTCATCCGGCGTTGAAGGAATCTTGGCGACGGTGATCTCGTCCGTGTCCTCGTTGAGGTACACGAAATCCGAAAATGTGCCGCCTGTGTCGACTGTGACCCGATAAAGTCCCATTCGGCGATCCGTCCCGACTGTTGTTTCTGGTGGCCGGACCCTAGCGGGTCCGGACGGTCAGGTAAATTACGGGGTTTCTGTAGGCGAGTTTCAGATTTTGTGAATGTCGCCCCTCAACCCCCGTCATGCGCCAGCGTTTCGATGAGATCGTTCGCCTGCGGGATGCGCTGCGCGCCCTTGCGATGCACGACGCTGAAGGCCAGCTTGCCGATGCGCGGGCCGAGGTCGACCGCCTGCACCTGCCGCGACCTCAGGCGGTGAATGCAGAGCGTATGCACGATGGCGCTCCCGACGCCCGCCTCCACGAAAGTCGCGGCTGTCTCGCAGGTCGGGGCCTCCAGCAGCATCCCGGCCCGGGCGATGTGGGGTCCCAGCGTTCGCTCGATCAGCTTGCGGGTCGTGGTGGTGGCGGGGGGCACGATGAGCCGCTGGCGGGCGAGGTCGGCCAGCGCCGGCGGGCGGCGGCGGATGGCGGGATCTTTCGGATTGAACGCCAGCGACAGGCCGGTTTCGGCGACCGTCTCTCGTTCAAGCCGTTTCGGCAGGTCGGGGAAAATCCCCAGCGCAATATCCACCTCGCCCTTGTCGAGAGCCACGATGGCGTCGGCTGACTTGTAAACGCGCAGGTTCACTTCAATGGACGGATAGCGGTTCAGGAAGTTGCGGATTTTCGGCGCGAAATACCACGCATGATCGCTGCCGACCGAAATCGCCAGACGTCCCTCCGGGGCGCGGCGCGAGAGGGTTTGCAGCGCCTGTTCGGCGCGCTCGAAGATTGCGTCGACTTCGCGCAGAAAGCGTTCGCCTGCCACGGTGAGCACAAGTTTATTCGGCAGGCGCTCGAACAGATCGAAGCCCAGATCGGTCTCGAGCCTGCGAATCTTGCCGGAGATGGCCGGGATCGATTGTTTCAGTCGCGCGGCCGCGAGCCGCAGGCTTCCCTGTCGGGCCACGAGATGGAAGGCCCGCAGGCGCTTCAGGTCGAGCGTATCAATATCGAGCATCGGAGGTTCAGATTTGCTGAAACTTGTCGCAGGTAAGCCTCAGGACTGGGCAAGGTCAATGGCGCGCTCCTGCATTGGTCGAATGCGCCGGATTATTGTTGGCCGCGCGGGCCGCCGGGCCTAGAATGCGCTGCACCGGATTCAGGATTTTTCCATGACGACCGTCTACCCGCGCGATCTTGTTGGATATGGCCGCAACCCGCCCGACGCCCAATGGCCTGGAGGGGCGCGCGTCTGCGTGCAATTTGTCGTCAATTACGAAGAGGGCGGCGAGAACAACATCCTGCATGGAGACGCGGCGTCCGAGGCGTTTTTGTCGGAAATCGTCGGCGCCGCCCAATGGCCGGGGCAGCGGCACTGGAACATGGAATCGATCTACGAATATGGCGCGCGCGCCGGCTTCTGGCGCGTCTGGCGCGCCTTCACGCGACGCAACCTGCCGGCTACCGTCTATGGCGTCGCCACGGCGCTTCAGCGCTCGCCCGAACAGGTGGCGGGCATGAAGGAGGCCGGGTGGGAAATCGCCAGCCACGGCTACAAATGGATCGAATACAAGGATTACACGCGGCAGGCCGAACTTGAACATTTTCACGAGGCGTTGCGCATCCATGAAGCCGCCACGGGCGAACAACCACTCGGCTGGTATACCGGTCGCGCGTCAATGTTCTCGCGCGAGATCGCCGCAGACCATGGCGGGTTCCTGTATTCGTCGGACGACTATGCAGACGATCTGCCATACTGGGTGAAGGGCAAGAACGGCCCGCATCTGGTCATCCCCTACACGCTCGATGCGAACGACATGCGTTTTGCAGTGGCGGCGGGTTTCAATTCCGGCGAGC
This sequence comes from Beijerinckiaceae bacterium, assembly GCA_947475995.1. GTDB lineage: Bacteria > Pseudomonadota > Alphaproteobacteria > Rhizobiales > Beijerinckiaceae > Terripilifer. The sequence goes on from CANJNI010000023.1 coordinate 31,380, forward strand.
AGTTCTTCCAGTATCTGAAGGACAGTTTCGACGTGCTGTATCGCGAGGGTCAGGAAGGCTCGGCGAAGATGATGAGCATCGGCCTCCATTGCCGCCTCGTCGGTAGGCCCGGCCGGATCGCGGCGCTGGAGCGCTTCATGGATTACATCCTGTCGCATGAAAAAGTCTGGGTGGCGAAGCGCGTCGATGTCGCGCGCCACTGGCATGCTGTTCATCCGGCGAAGGTCTGATGAGCGCACTCACCGGAGATCTCATCGAGGCGCGGCTGAAGGAACTGGCGCAGCATACGTCCGAACCGGGACGGATGACGCGGCTCTATCTTTCGCCCGAGCATCGCGCCGCAATGGATCTCGTGGCGAGCTGGATGCGCGCCGCCGGCATGGACGTGCATGTCGACGCGGCGGCCAATGTCGTCGGCCGTTACGAGGGCGCGCCTCCCGATGCGCAAACGCTCTTGATCGGCTCGCACATCGACACGGTGCGCAACGCCGGTATTTACGACGGCAATCTGGGCGTCGTGACGGGCATTGCGGTCGTGGAAGAATTGCATCGCGCCGGCCGACGCCTGCCGTTTGCGATCGAGGTGATTGCATTCGGGGATGAGGAGGGCGTGCGGTTCGCCACGACGCTGAGCGGATCGCGCGCGGTCGCGGGACGTTTCGTCGAAAGCTGTCTTGATGAACGCGATGCCGGGGGCCAGTCGCGGCGGGACCTGCTGGCGGGCTTCGGTTGCGGGGTGACGCAAACTCCGCAAGCTGCGCGCGATCCCTCCAGGGTTCTGGGCTATGTGGAAGTCCATATCGAGCAGGGTCCGGTGCTGGAAGCCCGAAGCCTGCCGCTCGGAATCGTGACGGCGATCAATGGCTGTTCGCGCGGCGAGGTGCGCCTCAAGGGCATGGCCGGCCATGCCGGAACCTTGCCGATGGACATGCGCCACGATGCGCTTGCGGCCGCCGCCGAAATGATTCTTGCAGTCGAGGCGCGCGGACGCGCCGAGACTGGACTCGTGGCGACGGTCGGCGTGCTGAACATGCCGTCCGGGGCCATCAATGTGGTGCCGGGCGAGGTGCGTTTCACGCTCGATGTCCGAAGCGCAGACGACGCCGGCCGGCATCGTGCCGTCGAGGATATCCGCCGCGACCTGGCCCGAATAGCCGCGCATCGCGGCGTTTCATGCGACATCGAGATTTCCTACGACGCGCCTGCCGCGCCCTGCGACGGGGCCTTGATGGATCTGCTGTCGCGCGCTGTGGACATTCAGGGTCTGGAGGCGTTCCGGCTGCCGTCCGGCGCGGGCCACGACGCGATGTCGTTTCGCGGCCTGTGGCCGATCGCGATGCTGTTCGTGCGGTGCCGCGGAGGCGTCAGCCATAATCCGGCGGAATATGCCTCCCCTGAAGACATGGGACTTGGGGCGCGGGCGCTTTTCGATTTCGTGCATTTGCTTGGAGCCAGAACATGACGGTGGCAGTCGACGGCCGCAAACTTACCGCTGCGCGTGTCGTGCGCGTAGCCCGACCGACCGGAGGTCGTTACGAGAAGGCGCGGCTCGATCCGAAGGCGCGCGAGAACATCGTGGCGACACGGCAATATCTCGACTCGAACTTCATGCATGACGATGCGCCGCTGATGTATTCCTTCAATACGGGCGTCGGGCTTTTCAAGGACCAGCGCGTGCTGATGCGCGACATGGCGGAATATCAGCGAAAGAGCGTTTACGCCCATGCGACGGGCGTGGGCGAGCCGTTCGACGAGGACGTCACGCGCGCCATCATGCTGCTGCGCGCCAATGCCTTCGCGTCCAATTATTCGGGGCCGCGCGTCGAGCTTGTCGAGCGGTTGATCGAGTGCCTGAACGCGGGCCTGCATCCGGTCATTCCGCAAAAGGGATCGGTCGGCGCATCCGGCGATCTCGCGCCGCTGGCGCATATGTCGGGCGCGATCTGCGGCTTCGAGGAAGCCGAGATGTTCTACAAGGGCAAGCGCATGAAGGCGCGCGATGCCCTGCGCAAGGCCGGACTTTCGGAGACGTTCGATCTCGGCGCCAAGGATGCTTCTTGCCTGATCAACGGATCGACCGTGTCGCTTGCGCTGGGCGCGTTGGCGCTGGAAGATTCCAAAAGACTGTTGAAACACGCTGATATTGCGTTGGCGCTGTCGCTGGAATGTTTGCGCGGCGAGCTGGCCGCTTTCGACCCGCGCGTTCATGCTGCTAGGCCGCATCCGGGGCAGGCGGCGAGCGCGCGCAATGTCCTGCGCATGGCGGGCGACTCGAAACGTTGCTCGGAAGACGCCCGCATGACGGTCTTTCCCGAAGAAACACGCGCTCCCGGCGTCAAGCCTCCGCCGCGCGTGCAGGACGTTTATTCGCTTCGCTGCGGCCCGCAGGTGCATGGGCCGGTGCGCGAGGCGCTCGCCTATGTGGATCGCATCATCGGGACGGAAATCAATTCGGCGACGGACAATCCGCTGGTGTTCGACAACGGAAAGGGCGGGCTCGAAATCATTTCGGGCGGTCATTTCCATGGTCAATATGTGGCGCAGACGATGGACCTGCTCGGCATGTCGATCACGGATCTGGGCTCCATCAGCGAGCGGCGACTGGCGCGTCTCGTCGATCCGACGATGAGCTACGGACTGCCGCGCAATCTGCTTGCCGGCAAGAAAGGCCTCAACACGGGCTTCGCGACAGTCCAATGTTCAATGTCAGCGCTGGTCATGGAGAACCGCACCTTGTCGGGGCCGGGTTCGGTCGATTCCATTCCGGGCAAGTCGAACGCCGAGGATCATGTGTCCAATTCGACCTGGTGCGGGCGCAAGGCGCGCACCATCGTGGCGAATACGGAGCAGATCGTCGCCTGCGAAATCCTGATGGCGGCGCAGGCGCTTTCGCTGGTGGCGGAAGTGGCGAAGGATCACCCGGTCGGCAGCGGCAGCCGCGCGGCGCTCGACGCAGTCCGGAAGGTGATTCCTCCTGCCCTCGATGGAGACCGCTGGTACGGAATCGAGATGCAGCAGGCGCTCGATCTGGTGCGCTCGGGAGCGATTGTGGAGGCGGTGGAAGCGGCGGTCGGTCCGCTGGAATGAGCGCGCAGCGCATTCTGCTGGAAAAGATGTTTCTGGCCGCCATTGCGGCTGCCGATCCGATGCTTTGCGTGCCGCCGCATCTGCCCGTGCGACCGAAAGGCCGCACCATCGTGATCGGCGCCGGAAAGGCCGCCGCCAGCATGGCGCGCGCGGTGGAGAAGAACTGGCGCGGCGCGTTGAGCGGTCTGGTGGTCACCCGCTATGGACATGCGGCTCCGTGCGCGCAGATCGAAGTCCTGGAGGCTGCGCATCCGGTGCCGGATGCGGCGGGTGAGGCGGCTGCGCGACGCATCCTCGAAACGGTGCGGGGTTTGACGGCGGACGATCTGGTGATTTGTCTGATTTCGGGCGGCGGCTCCGCCTTGCTGTCGCTGCCTGCCGAAGGACTGAGGCTTGCGGACAAGCAGGCGGTCAATGCGGCGCTTCTGAAAAGCGGCGCGACCATTACGGAAATGAACTGCGTCCGCAAACATCTGTCCGCCATCAAGGGCGGACGTTTGGCGCTGGCCTGCGCGCCCGCGCGACTGCTGACGTTGATCATTTCTGATGTACCGGGCGATGATCCGTCAGTCATTGCGTCGGGTCCCACCGTTGCAGATGCGACGACCTTTGCGGATGCGCGCGAGATCATGCGGCGCTACGGGATCGACGCTCCGGCTGCGGTGACGGCGCATCTGGAGATGGCGAAAGAGGAAACGCCGAAGCCCGAAGATGGACGGCTCGTGCATGGCGAAACCAGACTTGTCGCGACGGCTCTGCAATCCCTTGAGGCCGCCGCACAAGTAGCGCGCGTGGCGGGTTATGCGCCGCTGATCCTGGGGGATTCCATCGAGGGCGAAGCGCGCGATGTCGCGCTCGTTCATGCGGGCGTCGCGCGGCATGTGGCGCGTCACGGCGGGCCGGTCGGGAAGCCCTGCGCGATTCTTTCCGGCGGCGAGACGACCGTGACGGTGCGTCACAAGGGGCGCGGCGGACGCAACGGCGAATTCATGCTGGCGCTCGCCAGGGCGCTCGGCGGCCATGCGGGCATTCATGCTTTTGCTGGCGACACGGATGGAATCGACGGCTCCGAAAATAACGCAGGGTGCTTTGCGTCGCCCGACACTCTCTCGCGTGCGCTTGCGCTGGGGCTGAAAGCCGACGATTATCTCGCCCGCAACGATGCGTGGAGTTTTTTCAATCCGCTCGGCGATCTTCTGATCACCGGCCCCACGCTCACGAATGTCAATGACTTTCGGGCGATTCTAATCGACTGAGGGCGGGGAGGTAAGATGCAAAAGCATCATGCGGCGCGGCTTGCGTATGCGCTCGCCTGTTCGTCGACCGGCAAGCCTGCAATTAATTCCATCCCGAGCGAAACAAGACGCAAGAATGAACACTGAAAAAACCACAGCCGCTGTCGGGTTGCACCAGATTTTCCTCGCCTTCTGCAACATCGGCGCATTCAGCTTCGGAGGCGGCATATCAGGACTCATCCATCGCGAAATCGTTCACAACAAGAAATGGTTGAGCGATACGGAGATGCTGGCGGGCCTGGCGCTTGCGCAGGTGGTGCCGGGGGCAAATGTCGCGAACACCTGCGTCTATGTCGGCCAGCGGCTGCGTGGCGTCCCGGGCGCAGCGGCTGCATTGCTCGGCCTGCTTTGCATCCCGTTCTTCGCCACCGTGTTCGTCTATCTGATGTGGGATCAGTTGTCGGCGATTCCGATGATGGATTCGGTGGTGGACGGCGTTGCGGCTGCGGCCGTCGGCCTCAACCTGAGGCTCGCCATGGTGGGCGCGCAACGGTCCTTTCCGAAGATTTTCCCCATGCTGGTCATGGCGGCGACGATCGTGGCGGTGGGAGTCCTGCGCTGGCCGATCATCCCGGTGATGGCGGTGCTTGCGCCGCTCAGCATCGCCTATGCATGGCCGAGGAAGTCCGCCGATGCGTGACAATCTCTATCTCCAGATCGCCGCCGTCATGGCGCCTCTTTCGCTGATTGCGGTCGGGGGCGCACCGGCGATCTTCGCGCCGATGCAGCATGAGGTCGTGGACGTGCGGCAATGGCTGACCGGCCGCGAGTTCGTGGAAATGTTCGCGGTCGCGAAATTCGCTCCGGGGCCGGGGGCCATGATCTCCACCCTGATCGGCTACAAGGTGGCCGGCTGGATCGGCGCGCTCGTGTCGACGCTGGCGCTTTTTTTGCCCTCGTCGCTGCTCTGCATGGCGGTGGCGCGGGCGTGGGACAAGCATCGCGGCAAGCCGTGGCACAAGGCGGTGGAGGAGGGGCTTTCGCCAATCGCGGCGGGGCTGGTGTTCGCCGGCATTCTGGCGCTGTTCCGCCTGGTGGACTCGGGCGTCCTGTCGTGGATCGTGGCTGTGGTGGTCGCGGGCGTGATGACGTGGCGGGCGAAGATTCACCCGTTCAGCCTGCTGGGGATCGGAATCGTGATCTTTCTGGCCGTCGCGTTCGCCCGCAAGCTGGTCTGAAGGCGCGCTTCCGTTGCGCGGCGCTTTGGGCTAATCAGCCGAAGTCGCCTCTGTCCCGGATCGTCCCATGAGCCCCATCGTCAAGGATATTTCGCTTCCCGACCTCAAGAACGGTCTGGCGGACGGGTCAATCCTTCTGGTCGATTGCCGCGAGGCGAACGAATGGGCAGATGCGCGCATTCCGGGCGCGACCTTCAACCCGCTGTCGGCGTTTGATGTCGCGGCGCTGCCGAAGCCGGGGCCGGGACAAAAGGTTGTGATTCATTGCCGCTCGGGCCGCCGCTCGGTGACGGCGCTCGACATGGCCCAGCAGGGCGGCCGCAGCGATATAGACACGCATTTCGGCGGCGGCATGCTGGCCTGGCAGGCGGCGGGCGAGCCGACCGATCGCGGTTAGGCCGCTTTCCGCTCGGTCGGGCCGACCCAGAATTTCCGCATATCCGAGCGTCGCAGCACATCCACCCGCACGGTCTTGCCGATCCGGTCGCCATTCAGCAGGCGGACCAGATCGTCGACGCCCGTGACCTGCTGGCCGTCCACAGCAATCACGAAATCACCGGTCATCAGATCCGCCTCGGCGGCGGGGCTGCTTTTCTCGATGGCCGTGATGAGCGCTCCGGTCGCCTGCGCCAGCCCAAGCCGCAACGCGAGGCGGCGCGGCAGAACCGCCGTGCTGGCTGCTACGCCGATATAGGCGCGCCGCACGCGGCCATGGCGCAGGATTTCGCCCAGCACGAAATTCGCCGTGTTGGACGCCACCGCGAAGCAGATGCCCTGCGCGCCGCGGATGATCGCGGTATTCACGCCGATCACTTCCCCCGACGAGGAGACCAGCGGTCCGCCCGAATTGCCGGGATTCAGCGACGCATCGGTCTGGATCACGTCGTCGATCATGCGGCCGTTCTGCGAGCGCAGGGTGCGGCCGAGCGCCGACACCACGCCTGCCGTCACCGTCGCGTCGAAGCCGAGGGGATTGCCGATCGCAATGGCGAGCTGGCCGGGGCGCAGCTTTTTGGAATCGCCCAGCGTCGCGTGCGGCAGATGCGTGTTTTCCTCGATCCGCGCCAGCGCCAGATCGGTGTCGGGGTCCTCGCTGAGCACGCGCGCGGCGAGGCGGCGGCCATCCAGGGTTGTGACTTCAACGCGCCGAGCCCCGTGCACCACATGGCTATTGGTGAGGATCAGCCCGTCGGGCGAGACGATGACGCCCGAGCCCGAACCCTGCGGCGAACCATCCGGCCGCCGCAGGTCGAGTCGGACCACGCTCGGGCCGACCCGCTCGACAACGTCGCTGACCGTGCGGGAATAGGCGTCGAAAAGGGCTGTGTCGTCAGGTCCTCCCGGGGCCGGGCCGGATCTGGAGACGGGTTCATCATTCCTGTCCCCGTCGAGGACAGGTTCTGTGGAGAAATCAAGCATGGAAGGGTCTGTCCCTGAAGGATTTCCACTCATATGGGGGTGGAATTTTCCGTCCGCCAGTAGCGGACTTCGGGGGACTCAATTCTGCCTCACGGCCATGTGACCCGGCGGGGTGAGATTGTGTAATCGCGCAACTCTCAACCCGTGGCATGTGTGTTCTGCATGGCAACACGCCATTTCCGGAGGGATTGTAATGATTGGTAAGGTTCTTGTCGCTGGCCTGGTGCTTGCCGGCGTCGCGACGACTGCAATTGCGCAGAACGATCCTATTGCCCAGCGTAAGGCGACCATGAAGGGCGTCGGAGATATCTGGTTCGGCGACATCAACAAGATGATGAAGGGCGAAATGCCCTACAACCAGGCGACAGCCGTTCTGGTGCTTGAAAAGATTCAGGCCGCCGGCAAGGCGATGGTTCCGCTGTTCCCCGACAACAGCAAGACCGGCGGCGACACGAAGGTTCTGCCGACCATCTGGGAAACGAAGGCGGATTTCGACGGCCGCTGGACCCGCATGGCCAATGAAGCCACCGCCGCTCTGGCTTCGGTCAAGGACGAGGCTTCCTTCAAGGTCGCCCAGCCGAACATCGCCAAGAACTGCCAGGAATGCCATTCCACCTATCGTCAGCGTAACAACTGACAGGAATTTGCATCGGGAAATCCGGGGGCGGCGATTGCCGCCCCTTTTGTTTGGCGGGCCGCCTGATGCTAGCCTTACTGTCTCGTTTGCGGGAAGATTCGAATGCGCAATGTGTTGATCGGGCTTGGAGTGTTGGCGGCGGTGGTTCTGGGCGGAGCCTGGTGGATCACCGAGCCGAAGACGGGGCATATCCAGCGCGTCTTCGCCATCGGGGACGCCGGTCGCGGCAAGGCGGTGTTCGATGCGGGCGGCTGCGCTTCCTGTCACGTCTCGACCGGGCAGGAAAACCGCCTTCAGCTCGGCGGCGGCATGAAGTTCGCCACTGCTTTCGGGACGTTTTATGCGCCCAACATCTCCCCCAGCGTGCGCGACGGCATCGGCGGGTGGAGCTATGAAATGTTCACCAACGCCCTGCAGGCAGGCGTGGCGCCGGACGGCTCGCATTATTATCCGGCGTTTCCGTACACCACCTTTGTGCGGATGAAGCCGCAGGATGTCTCGGACCTGTTCGCCTATATCCGCACGCTGCCGCAAGTGGACGGCAAGGCACCGCCGCATGAACTGGCGTTTCCGTTCAACCAGCGCCGCGCGCTTGGATTCTGGAAGGCGCTCTATCTCGACACCACCCCGATCGTGAACGAGTCCTCGAAATCCGCCGAATGGAATCGCGGACGTTATCTGGTCGAGGGGCTGAGCCATTGCGCCGAATGCCATTCGGCCCGGACGCAGCTCGGCGGGATCGACGAAAATTTCCGCATGGCGGGCGGTCCGAACCCCGACGGCAAGGGGCGCGTGCCGAACATCACGCAGGAGACGATGGGCAAGTGGAGCAAGTCGGATATTGTCGAGGTCCTGACCACCGGCATTACGCCCGACATGGATGAAATCGCCGGCTCCATGATGGAAGTCGTCAAGAATCTCGCCCAGCTTCCCAAGAGCGACCGCGAGGCCATCGCCGAATACATCAAGTCGCTGCCGCCGAAGAAAAGTCCGCCGCGGACCTGAGCGTTTTGGCAAAAATCGCGAATCGTCCGACACTGACGGACGATTCGCAGGGGCGACATGCCGACCCACCGGCCACCGCAGGGGCTTGAAGAAGCCGATTACGAAACCATCGAGGCCGCCGTCATGGAGACGGCGCGCGGTCGATGGTTTCTGCACGAGCACGCGCGCCGCACGCGCGAGGCCGAAACGGCCCGAATGCTGGAGGCCATCGGGCAACTTGAAAGGCTGTTGCGCGAACAGTCGCAAGCGCGTCCCGACTCCATCGACCGGCAGGATGCGGCGCGGCTTCTCGGATTGATCGAGGAACGACTGCTCGACCTGTCCTGGATGATGAAATCGCGCGGGTTGGACCCTGCTCTCTGCGAGGTCGTGGACCGCGAGGCGCGGCTCATCGGGCGCGCTCTGGAACGCGATGCGGGGCTCGATCTCGCCGCGCCGATGCGGCCCCTGCCGCCGCCCGACGCGCCTGAGCAGGCGCAGGCCGCGCCACCGGAGCGGTTGGAGGATGCGCGTCCGGCCGAGAGAGCCGCCGAGTCTTCGCCAGAGCCCGTCGCGACGGCGCAGCCCGACGATGTCCCGTCCGAGCCCCTGCGGTTGCGGCTGGAAGCGCTGGAATTCCTCGACCGCATGAGCGAGCGCGAGCGTCAGCGGTTTTTCGCCTGAGCGATGGCGGTCGAGCGACCCGTCCTGTAAGAGGTCGCGGATATTTCGGATCACCGGAGAACTTCCATGGATCTCGGCATCAAGGGCCGCAAGGCTATCGTCTGCGCATCGAGCCGGGGACTCGGGCGAGCCTGCGCAACAGCGCTGGCCGAGGCCGGATGCACGGTCGTAATCAATGGGCGGGATGAGAAGACGCTCGCCGCAACGGCAGCCGAACTTGCGCGTCTTACAGGATCGGAGATCATTCCGGTTGCTGCCGATGTCGGTACGCCGGAAGGGCGCGACCGGCTGCTCGCGGCCTGTCCGTCGCCGGACATTCTGGTCAACAACAACGCCGGGCCGCCGCCGAAAGATTTCCGCCAGCTTTCCCATGCGGACATGATCGCCGGCGTCGAAGCCAACATGATCACCCCCATCGCGCTCATTCAGCGCGTCATCGACGGCATGGTGGAGCGGCGCTTCGGGCGCATCATCGACATCACCTCCGGCTCGGTGAAAATGCCCCTGCCGCTGCTGGATCTTTCATCCGGCGCCCGCGCGGGCCTGACGGCCTTTCTGGCGGGCGTCGCCCGTCAGGTCGCGGGTTCCAACGTGACCATCAATCATATCCTGCCCGGCGCGTTTTCCACGGACCGTCTGTCGGCGATCATGCAGAAGACCGCCACCGACAAGGGCATACCGTTCGAGAAGGTGGCGGACGCCCGCATGGCGACGATCCCGGCGAGACGCTTCGGGACGCCTGAGGAATTCGGCAAGCTCTGCGCCTTTCTGGCAAGCCAGCACGCCGGATACATCACCGGACAAAATCTGCTGATCGACGGCGGCGCTTTCCCAAGTGCCTTCTAGGGTCCTTCGCGGCATCGGACTGAAGGTGCTGTCGACGCTGATCTTCAGCGTCATGCTGGCGCTCGTAAAGGCGCTCAACGGCTATCCGCTGAGCCAGATCGTCTTCATCCGGTCCGCGCTGGCGATTGTGATCCTGTGCGTCTGGCTTGCGGCCAGCCATGAATTTCCGGGCGCGCTGGGAACGAAGCGGTTCGGCGGGCATCTGCTGCGGGCGATTGCCGGAGTGGGAAGCGTGTTTCTCAACTTCACGGCCTTCCGGCTGCTGCCCTTTGCGGATGTGACGGCGCTGAACTTCCTGTCGGTGCCGCTCATCCTGATCTTTTCGGCCCTGATGGGCCGAGAACCCATGCGGGGCATCCGGTGGGCGGCGGTGATCGGCGGCTTCGGGGGCACGATGCTGATGCTCTGGAGCCATTTCGAGCCGGGCAGTTCGGAGCACTCGCGCAGTCTTCTGGGCATTTCGGCGACGCTGATCAGCGTCTGCGCCGTCGCGGTCGCGATGATCCAGACCCGCAGCCTGGCGAAATCCGAGCACACGGCTGCGATTGTCTTCTACTTCCTGAGTCTGACCGGACTGCTGGCATTGCTGGCCTATCTGGCGGCGCTGGCATGGCCGGCCGACTGGGCGGGAGCGGCCTTGATGCGCGACCAGCACTGGGTTTGGCCGACGCCGGAAGACTGGCTGCTGCTGATCATCATGGGCTTCGCCGGCGGAGTGGGTCAGCTGGTGATGACGGCGGCGTTCCGCCACGCGGACGCCTCCGTGCTGGCCTGTTTCGAATATTCGGCCATGCTGTGGGCGCTGCTGATCGGCATCCTGATCTTCGGGGAATTTCCGACCGCGCTGGTCATGGGCGGTGCAGGGCTGATCATCGCATCGGGCCTCGTGGTCATGTGGTCCGAGGGACAGGTGGGGGCGCGATTGCGGGCCGCGCTTCGTCGGACCTGAGAGCCTTTATTCCCCGGCGGCCCAGTTTTCCGTTCGTTATTCCAAACAAAATCGTTTATTATCCAAAACGCTTTGAATGGAGTGGGATTTCGGTGGGCGTCGAAGGACGAGACAAGGTCAAGGCGCTGGAAGCCGGGGCGCAAGCCCTGTCGGGTCAGTTGGGCAAGACCGTGCAGCGGTTGCGCAAGGCCTATAACCTGTCGCTGTCCGAACTCTCCGAGCAGTCGGGCGTCGCCAAGTCGATCATCAGCCAGATCGAGCGCAACGAAACCAACCCCACTTTGGCGACGATCTGGCGGCTGGCGCAGGCGCTGGATGTTTCCATCGAGCGCGTGTTGCAGGGCGCCGGCGACGAGCCGTTCCTCGAAAAATCCACCAAGGGCGAGACGCCCATTCTGGTCTCGGACGACGGCAAGTGCAGGCTGGCCATCATCGGCTGGATCAAGACCGTCGAATGGCTTCAGTGGTACAGCTTTCAGGCCGATCCGGGCGGCGCGCTGGAATCAGAAGCGCACCAGCGCGGGTCGGTGGAATGTCTGTCGGTGCTGGAAGGCGCGCTGGAAGTGGAAGTCTCCGGCGTGATCGAGACCGCGCAGGCCGGCGAGACGCTGCGGTACAGGTCCGACCGGCCGCATGTGATCCGCAACATCGGCAAGAAGCCGGCGCATGCGATCATGGTGAACATCCTCAAAGCCGCCGTGATGGAATAGGCGACGCGAGCCTGACATGAGCCAGCCCCTGCCTTCAGGCGACGCGGCGAAACATCAGCGCATTTCAGGTTCACATCTGTCGATCCTGTTCGGATCCACGATGGCCTATGTGGGCATTGCCTTGCCGTTCTTCCCGGTGATGCTGGCCGGAAAGGGTTTGTCGGGGGAGGACGTGTCGCTCGTCATCGCGATCTCGCTGGTCTCGCGGCTGCTCGGCAATCCGCTCGTGACCGCCATCGCCGACAGGTGGTCGGGGATCGCGCGTGCGCTTGCAGTCTGCACGGTTCTGGCGGCGTTCCTGACGGCCCTGCTGGTCGCCGCGAACGGCTTCTGGCAAATCGCGGTTCTGGTGGCGCTGATGTCGCTCGCGCAGGGATCGCTCATGCCGCTGAGCGATGCGATCACCATGGGCGAGATCAGGCGGCGCGCGGAAGCGCATGAGCCCGCGCTCGATTACGGGCGCATCCGGGTCTGGGGGTCCGGCACCGTCTTCGCCGTGATGCTGATCGGCGGAAGCCTGATCGAACTTATTCCGGGAGAAGGCATCGCGATTCTTCTGGCGGTCGCCACGCTTGCGCCGGTCCTTCCGGCCATGGCGCTGGCGCGGCGCAACATCGCCAGTCCGCGCGAGACGCAGATGCGCGAGAGCGCGGAGCGCACGATCGTCTGGGCGCCCATCGTGCTGCTCATCCTGTCATCGGGTTTGGTGCAGGCCAGCCACGCGATGTATTATTCCTTTTCGTCGCTGCACTGGAAAGCCATCGGGCTCTCGACGGCCTTCACCGGAACCGCCTGGGCGCTGGGCGTTCTGTGCGAGATCGTTTTTTTCGTCATTGCCGGCAAGGTTTTCGGCGGCGAACGCAACGCGATCGTCTTTCTCTTCGTCGGGGCGCTGGGCTGCATCATCCGGTGGGGGGCGATGACGAGCGATCCGGCGCCCGCCGTGCTGCTTGGTTTGCAAAGTCTTCATGCGCTGACATTCGCCTCGACCCATCTGGGAAGCGTGTATTTGTTGTCGCGCCTTGCAGGCCCGACCTTCCGGGCGCAGGCGCAGGGCTGGATGGCGGCCGCCGCGAGCTGCGGATTAACCGTGTCGACCATCGCGATCGGCCAGAGCTACGCGCAGATCGGCGAACAGGCCTACTGGATCATGGTCGGCATGGCGGCGGCGGGTTTGTGCGGATTCATTGCCATCAGCCGGATATTGCGGACTGATCGGTAACCTTGACGCAAGGCCGGACGAGGCAACACGCGGTTCCGTGGTAAGAACGCACTGTGGTGCTTGCGGAGTGGCTGCGGTGGAAAACTCACCGATGCTCGAATACCGGATCGTCGAAAGCGGTTCTGCCTTTACGGAAACCTATCTGCTCGATGGCGAATTGCATCGGGACGATGGACCCGCAGCAATCATGCGCCGCACCTGCGACGGGCAGGTCGCGTGGGAGACATGGTATCGTCACGGCGTCCTGCATCGCGAGGACGGGCCGGCGGCGCTCTACTACAATCTCGAAACCGGCCGCGTCGAAGAAATCTATTATTTCCTGGACGGCGCGCTGCGCCGCGAGGACGGCGGCCCGGAAAGCATCGAGTTCGATCCGCATTCGGGACGTATGCGCGACGCTACTTGGTGGCGCGACGACGAACCGCAACAGCTGACGCTCAGTCGCTGGATGTGGCTGACGCGCGCCCGAAGCGAAGGCGCGGGCTGACCGCCGCGTGCGCGGCAGCACATCTGGACGCGCGCAATCGACCTATTAGTCTGGTGTTCCCGAGGGAGGATCGGACATGCGAGTCGCGGCTGCACTCTGCTTCGTTTTTCTCGGCGCGGCGGGCGCGCAGGCGCAGGGCGCGCAGAGCGCCTATACGCGAACCGGCGGCGCGGATTGCCGCACGACGCCTGTCATGCAGGACAAAATCGAGATCGGCGCCACGACTGTCTGCAAGGGCTTCGCGGGCATTGCGGTCACGCAATTCGAGGACGACAGCCGCGTGGCCGTGTCTTACGGCCGCAAGCCATCGGGCGAACCTGCGGCCAGCACGTTCTTCGGACCGCTCAATTCCATCGGCGACATGATCGAATGGCGATATGTGAAGAGCGGCGACAAGTCCCTTCCTCATGCGACGATACTGCGCTGGCGGCTCAGTCCGGTCGATGAACACGACCATGTGAAGAAGCTCGACGTGCTGGTCGTGACGCGGCTTGCGCCCGGACCGGTCTGTCATGTGGCCTACGTGGACGCCGAAGCGAACCCGAACGCCAATGAGCTGGCGCGCCAGGCGGCCGACCGGATGGCGAAATCCTTCCGCTGCGAGGCCGACAAGCCCGCGATGGCCGGGCTGCCTGGCAGGGCGGCCAAAATCCTCATCGGCCCCTGACATTTCAGCGCGATAGCGGCGGCGGTGCAAAAGCGTTAAGAGGGGTGGCCGTCCCGGCCGGTCGGCGTCGATTCATCGCGAGATCATGGCGGACGAACCTTCCTTCAACGTCAGACGGCTCGGGACCAGCGTCCGGGTTTCGCTGGCGGGCGGCTGGATTGTCCGCAACGGCCGCCAACTCGAACGACTCGGGGCGGACCTCGCGAAAGAATGCGGCGATGCGCGCGAGATCGTGTTCGATCTCGCCGGGGTGACGGCCTTCGACACGGCGGGCGCCTGGATGATCGGCCGCAGCCGCGCGGGCCTTGAACAGGGCGGCGCTGCGGTCTCGATCGAAAACGCCACGAACGCCCATCAAATCCTGCTGCAGGAAGCGTCGCACCAGAATTTTGAAAGGCCGGTCGTCAAGCAGGGCTTTTTCATCGTCGACATGCTGGCCGACCTCGGCTTCGTGATGGTGATGGCCCTCAAGGATCTGTGGAGCGGCGTCGCATTTTTCGGCGAGGTGATGTCCGCACTGGTCAGGCTGGTCCTGCGACCGGCGCGGTTCCGCTTCACGTCGGTGGTCTTTCACATCGAGAATTTCGCATTCCGCAGCCTGCCCATCATCGCGCTGATCAATTTTCTTGTGGGCGGCATCGTGGCCCAGCAGGGCATCTTTCAGCTGAGCCGGTTCGGAGCCTCGACCTTCACGGTGGATCTGATCGGCATTCTGGTCCTGCGCGAACTGGCTGTGCTGCTCACCTCGATCATGGTGGCGGGCCGGACAGGGTCCGCCATCACGGCGGAGCTCGGCTCGATGAAAATGCGCGAGGAAATCGACGCATTGCGGGTCATGGGTCTCGATCCCATCGACGTGCTGGTGATCCCCCGCCTGCTGGCGCTGCTGGTGTCGTTGCCGCTGCTGACGTTTCTGGCCGACCTGTCCGCGATCTTCGGCGGGCTTGTGGTGGCGTGGCAATATGGCGGCATCAGCCCGGATGTGTTCATGAGCAGGCTGCAGGCGGCCATTGCGATGAACACCTTCATGGTCGGCATCATCAAGGCGCCGGTGATGGCGCTCCTCATCGGCATGATCGCCGCCATCGAGGGATTCCGGGTGCAGGGCTCGGCGGAATCGCTGGGTCGTCAGGTGACGGCTTCCGTGGTCAAATCCATTTTCATGGTCATCGTGGTGGATGGCATTTTCGCCATCTTCTTCGCTGCAATCAATTACTGAACATGGCGGACGACGACGAAACCATTCCAATGCCCCGCGAAGTCACGGTCGATTTGCCGGCCGCCGAACGCTCGCGCGAAATTGCGATCCGGGTTCGCGATCTGACAGTTGGTTTCGGTCCCAAGATCATTCTCGATCATCTCGACCTCGACGTGTATCGCGGCGAAGTGCTCGGCTTCGTGGGCGGCTCGGGCACCGGCAAGTCGGTGCTGACGAGGACAATTCTCAAGCTGGTCGACAAGCGGGGCGGGACGATCGAGGTGTTTGGTCAGGATCGCGATGCGATTTCGACGCGGGAAAATCGCGTGATGGAGCAGCGCTTCGGCGTGCTGTTCCAGCAGGGCGCGCTGTTCTCGGGCCTGACGGTGAAGCAGAACATCCAGATTCCCATGCGGGAATATCTGCATCTCTCGCAGCAGTTCATGGACGAGCTTGCGCTTCTCAAGATCCGCATGGTGGGTCTGCCGCTCGACGCCGCTGAAAAATATCCGTCCGAATTGTCCGGCGGCATGATCAAGCGCGCGGCGCTTGCGCGCGCGCTGGCGCTCGATCCAGACATCCTGTTTCTCGACGAGCCCACCTCGGGACTCGATCCCATCGGGGCGGCCGATTTCGACGAGCTGATCGCTACGCTGCAGAAGACGCTGGGCCTCACGGTCTTCATGGTCACGCATGACCTCGACAGTCTTTATTCCATCTGCGACCGGATCGCCGCACTGGCCGAAAAGCGGATCATCGCAGCGGGCACGATCGAGGAAATGCTGGCCAACGACCACCCCTGGGTGCGCTCCTATTTCCACGGCAAGCGCGCCCGCCAGCTGGCGGTTCCCGAACACCGTCGGGAGGGCCTGTCTTGAAAGCGCCCCGAAAGATTGCGACTGTGCGCGAGCTGCGGCTCGGCCGCGGGAAGTGAGTGAATGGAAACGCGCGCCAATTACGCCCTGATCGGACTGTTCACCCTGGCGGTGCTCGCCTCGGCGATCATGTTCGTCACGTGGTTTTCGGGAGCCGACAAGCGCGGCACGCGCGTTGTGTACAAGGTCGTCTTCACGACGTCCGTCTCGGGCCTTTCGCGCGGCGCGCAGGTGCTTTTCAACGGCTTGAAAGTGGGCGAAGTCACCGCCATCGACCTTATGGACGATCCCGGTCAGGTCTATGCAATGATCGACGTGGACCGCCGCACGCCCGTCAAGGTCGATACGCGCGCAAGGCTCGAATATCAGGGTCTGACGGGCGTCGGTTCCATCGCGCTTGCGGGCGGCACTCCGGATGCGGCTGCGCTGCAGTCAACGGACGGGACGCCGCCGACCATTCTGGCCGAACGTTCGGAATTCCAGAACATCCTTGAGACTGTGCAGCGGCTTTCCGGAAAGACCGAAAGCGTGCTCGAAAATGTCGATAAGCTGATTTTGGGCAATTCCGAGAATGTCGGCCGGATGATCGTCAATCTTCGCACCTTCTCGGACGCGCTGGCGGCGAATTCCGACGGCCTGAAAGATTTCATGGCCGGTATGTCGGAGCTTGGCCGCGCAGTTAAGCCGGTCGCCGAAAACCTCGAAAGGCTCACGCGCGATCTCGACGAGCGCATCGTGGCGATCGACCCCAAGGCGATCACCAGCATCGTGGCGAATGTGCAGGATCTGTCGGCGAAGCTGAACGATTCGGCCAACCCCGAAAGCATCAAGCAGTTCCTGACCGGCATGGCGGACCTTGGCCGCGCCGCCAAGCCCATCGCGGACGATATCCAGAAGGTCACGCGCGACCTCGACGAGCGCATCGCGGCGGTGGACCCGAAAGCCGTTTCCTCCATCATGGCCAATGTGCAGGAGCTTTCGACCAAGCTGAACGCTTCGGCCGACAAGGTTGATTCCGTGCTGGCCGGAATCAACAATTTCATCGGCGCCGGCGACGGCAAGGGCGGCGACACCAAGAGCATGTTCGCCGATGTCGGGGAGGCGGCGCGGTCGATTCGCAAGCTCGCCGACAATCTCGACCAGCGCACCAAGGATCTGACCGCCAGCATCGGGCGTTTCACCGGCCCGGGACTGCGGCAATATGAGGCGCTGGCGGCCGACGGGCGCAAGACGCTCGAAGAGATCAACCGCACCCTGCGCTCGCTGGAAAAGAACCCGCAGCAGCTCCTCTTCGGCGCGAAGCCGAAGATTCCCGAATACAGCGGTCGGTAATCCATCATTCCTGTGCAACCAGAGGAACTTCGCCCGCCCTTCCGGCTTGCCATCGGGCGGCGTTGTTTCCATAGTCGTCGCAATGATCGATCGAATGCGGGCCGGAACTCGGCCTGCGCGGAGTGGGGTTTGAAAGCGTCCTTGCCTTCGACGCGCTTCAGACGTGGCGGCGCGCCCCGTGGGCGCTTGGCCCGATGGATCGCGGTCGCGCTTATGGCGGGCGCGCTCGCCGGCTGCGGCGGCTCGGCCCCGGCGACATTCGATCTCACAGCTCCTACCAGCGGCATCGGCGGACGACCTACGCGCGCACAGATCCTCGTGGCGGAACCAAACGCCACATCCCCGGTCGACGGGGACCGCATCGTGGTGCGGACCGGGGCAGAATCCGTTGCTTATCTCTCCGGCGCCCAGTGGGCCGAACGGCTTCCGCGCCTGATCCAGACCCGGCTCATCCAGACTTTCGAGAACGGCAAGTCCTTGCGGTCGGTCGGACGTGTTGGCGACAAGATGGTCGCGGACTCGACGCTGACCACCGAAATCCGCCGCTTCGAGATCGACGTGACGACCGGTCAGGCCGTTGTGGAAATGTCCGCCAAGCTGGTCGGCGAAATGAGCGGGCGCGTGATGGCGGCGAAAATCTTCTCCGCTTCGGCGCCCGGCAGCGCGTCGGATGGCGCGGCTGCGGCTGCGGCGCTCGACGCGGCGCTATCGAGCGTCCTGCGTCAGATCGTGGCCTGGACCAGCGCCCGCGGATAATTTCGACTTACTCAATAAAAAAGGCGGCCTCGCGGGCCGCCTTTTTTGCATTCTGTCGGTTTGCTGCTCAGTCGAAGCGGCCTGCCGCATGTGCGAGCATCGTATAGACCTTGCCGGTGTCTGAGGTCAGATACGAGCGCACCAGCGTCCCGTCGCGGTCCTCTCGGCCGACCTCGGTGAGGAGGCGCTCGAACTCGCGCGTATAGCGGGTCACGGTCTCCCGGAAATCCGCATCCACCCTGTAGCGGCGGCGGATTTCGTCGAAGGTCTGCTGTCCCTGCACGGTGTAGAGCCGGCGGGAGAACACATTGCGCTCGCCCCGGTTGTAGCGCTCCCACACGTCCATGACGGCGTCGTGATCGACCATGCGGGCAATGTCGAGCGAGATCGACTCGAGCGTATCGGCAGGCTTCGCGACCGGGGCAGGCGCAGCGCGCTGGGCCTCGGGCTCGTCGCGGGAGGCGCGGGCGAGCAGGTCCGAAATCCAGCCTGCGCCGCGATCGGTCGCCGAACGGGCAGGGCTTGCGGCGGCGGCGCGGCGCGGTTCCTCGCGCGGCGGCGGCGGGGTGACGCGCGCTTCGTTGCGGAACGGCTCGAAGCTGCGGGCCGGTTCGGGACGCGCCTCTTTCCGCGCGGGTTCGGACATCCGGAAGGTCGGTGCGGGATCGACCGGGCGCGGCGTGGCGCGGAAGGTCGGCTGCACGGCTTCGGGCATCCGCACCGGTTCGGGCGCGCGTTTGGTCTCGACGACGCGGGCGGGCTCGACGCGGGCGGCCGGAGCAGCGTCCACAACGTCATAGGCGCGGCCTGACCGGGAGACGAGTTCGGTCAGTTCGCCGAGCGCCTTGATCTGGTCGTTGACGACACGGCGCAGTGCGGCGGCCTGTTCGGCCGTCTCGCGCGGCAGGTCCGCAGTCCCGCGGCGCACTTCCTGCCGGGTCGCTTCCAGTTCCTGCTGGATTTGCGCCGACACAGTGCGCACTTCCTGGGCGGAGGTCTGGAATCGTTCGGTGGCCTGCGAGAACAGTTCGTTCATCTCGCGGATGGCCTGCTCGTAGGCGGCCCGCAGGGCTGCAGCGGTGCGCTCGCGTTCGCGGCCGCTCGCATCGCGGATTTCCTCGAATTGCGAGCCGATCATGCCCGCCACGCCCTGCGTGGTTTCGGACAGGAACGTGCCGATGTCGCGTGCGCGCGCTTCCGCCTTCTGGAAGGATTCGTCGAGCAGGGAGGAGAAAGACCGAAGCACGCCGTCGAAGTCGCCGGTGCGGCGGTTGATCTCGGCCAGAAGCGCGTCGAGCGACTCGCGGCGCTGCTCGACCATATGTTCGATCTCACGCTGCGAGCGGCTGAATTCGACCGCGCTGAGTTCGAGGTTCTGCTGTTCGGTCTGGAGGCGGCCGGCCAGCGCGCCGGCGTTCTCGAGCGTCGAGGACGCCGTCTGGTTGAGGGTGATGACCTGCGTGGAGATTGCGCCAAGCGACGACTGGAAATCGCGCACGCGATTGCCGAGCGCGCCTTCGATGGCGCCGAGATTCTGGCTGGCGTCGCCGATGATCGACTGCAAGGCCGTGTTGGTGTTCGAAAGCTGATCGAGCACGGCGACCATCTCGCTCTTGAGGCGGTCGTTGGCGCTGAGCAGCGAATGAACGGACTGGGTGGCGCTCGTCTCGATCGCCTGACGCAGGCCGTTGGTCGAATGATCGACCGCAGCGGACAGTTCCATGCGGGTCTTGCCGAGTTGCTGCACCACGGAGGCGCCGCGCTGCTCGATCGCATTGGCGACCAGTTCGCCGACGCTCGCGACTTCCTGGGCGATCTCGCTGCCGCGCGACGACAGGAGTTCGATCAGCATCGGACCCTTCTGGTCCAGCATGTCGTGCAGTTCGGACGAGCGCGTCGCCAGCGTGTTGTGAAGCTGCGACGTGCTCTGCGAGAGCGATCGTTCGATCTCGCCGATGCGGCGCGTGAGCGTCTCTTCCAGCACCTGCGGATTGAGAACGGCCGCGACGCGTTCGACGCCGTCGCCCAGCACGCGCGCGATGTCGAGCGCATTCTGTGCGAGCGTGTCGCGGACAGCAGCGCCGCGCGCCTCGAGGCCTGACTCGATCTTCTCGGTGATCTGCGTCAGCGTGCGGGCGACTTCGCCGGCGCGCGATGCGGTGGTGCGGTCGAAATTGTCGATCTGCTCCGCCAGACGCTCCGAGACTTCGGTCGTGCGCACCGATGCGGTTTCCTCGAACCGTTCGATGTGGCTGGCCATCGTGTCGATGTGCGACGCGATGCGTTCGGCCACTTCCACGGCGCGGGTCGAGGCTGTTTCCTCGAAGCGGGCGATATGGGCGGCCATCGTGTCGGCGATCTCGCGCGCCTTGGCGGCGGAAACGCTGTCGAAGCTCTGAAGCTGTTCGCCGATGGCGGCGGCGACTTCATCGGTCCGGGTTCCGGCGGCGTCTTCGAGCATCTGGATATGACCGACGAGCGCTGTCGTCACTTCCGTGGCGCGGGCAGCGGTGGTGCGGTCGAAGCTCTCGATCTGGTCCGCGATGGCGTTCAGAACGTCGTTCGTGCGCGTTCCGGCGGTCTCCTCGAAGACGCGCAGTTGCGCCTGGATTGTCTGCGCGGTTTCCTCCGCGTGCCGTGCGGCATGGTCGTTGAAAGTGCGGATGTAGCCGTCGAGCGCGCGGGCGATGGCGACGGTCTTTTCGTTGGCGGCCTGCTCGAAGCGGCTGATATGCCCGTCGAAGGTGGCGGCCACCTCGATGGTCTTGAACTCGGCGGTCTCGTTGAAGTTGCGAACCTTCGCTTCGAGCAGCGAGGCCGCTTCATGCGTGCGCTGCGCAAGACGATCCGTGAAGGCCTCGGCATGGGTCGTGAAGGCCGCTTCGACCGCGTCGAGCTTCTCGTTCACTTCGCCGGTGAACTTGTCCGAATGGGCGGCGATCTGCTGCGTCAGCGCGCTGCCGTGCGCCATGACCGCCTGTTCGAACGAACCAACGCGATCCACGATGGCTTCGTTGATACGGTCCCCATGCATGCCGATGGCCGCAATGGCCTCCCCGGCGGAAGCCGCGAAACGTTCGTGCAGCGCGTTGGTCTGCGCCTCGAGCTGCGTGCGGGCGAGTTCGTGATGCTGGTCGAGCATCTCCGCGACTTCGTTGCCGGAGACATGGAAAAGCTGACGGGCGGCGTCGGCCTGCGCGGCGATGCGGGCCGCGATGTCCGACGTCGAGGCTTCGAGTTCTTCCTGCAGCTTGCGGCCCTGGACCGTGATGGTTTCCTGCAGCTGGTCGGTCGTCTGCGCGATGCGCACGGCCAGGTCCTGGCCGTCGCCGGTGATGACGGAGACGATGCGGGCGCTGGCTTCGTCGAGGCGTCCGGTGACGGCTTCGCTGTGCTCGGCGATGTTGCGGGTGAAATGATCTGCGCCGGCCGTGAGATGCCCGGCGAAGGTCTCGCTCTGCTCGGCCACGGTGCGGGTGAAGAACTCCGCCGTCGTGGTGAGCTTTTCAGCAATTGAATCGCCGTGCAGCGAGACCGCGTCGAGGAAGCGCGTGGATTCCTGATTGATGCGCGATGTGACCGCCTCGCCTCGCGACGAGATGACCTCGCCGATTTCGCCCGCCGCATTGGCGATGCGGTCGGTGATGGCTTCGTTGTGCCCCGCCAGAGTTTCGGCGAGATGCATGGCTGCAGCGCCGACACGCTCGGCCAGCGACTCGCTGTGCGTCGTAAGGGCCTCGGTGAGATAGCCGGTCGTGTGTTCCAGATTGGCCGCAATGGTTTCGGAACCCGTCGACATGGCGGCCGCCAGACGGTTCGTGGCTTCGTCGACGCTGGAGACGATGTGGTCGGAATGGCCCGACAGGGTCTGGGTCAGCTTGCCCGAGCCGGATTCGAGCGTGGTCGCAAGCCGTTCCGTGGCTGCTTCCAGATTTGTGCCGAGCAGCGAGGTCTGACCCGAAATCGTTTCGGTGAGGCGCGAGGCCGCGCTGTTGAGATCGCCCGTGAGTTGTTCACCATGCTGGGTGAGTGTGCCGGCCAGATGAGCGGCGGCGGTCGCGATGCTGTTGGCGAGCGTGTCCGTGTGGCTCGCCAGTATTTCGGCGTGCTGCGACAGGGTCGTGCCGAGAACGCCCGACGACTGGTCGAGCGTCTGGGTGATGCGGTCGGTGCCGCTGTTGATGGTCGCCGCCAGATTGCTGGTCGATGTTTCGACCTTGGTGGTCAGCAGCGCGCCATAAATTGACAGCGTCTCGCCGACTTCGGTCGTGGAACGTTCGAGCTGTTCGGTAAGGGTCGTGGTTCCCGTCGTGAGGCTCTCGGCAAGCTTCGCGCTTGCTTCATCGAGGCGGGTGGTCAGCGAATCGCCACGCGTGGCGATCGTGTCGGCGATCAACGACGCGGTTTCGCTCAGGCGCGCCGCCAGATTGTCGCCGCGCGAGGAGATCGTATCGGCGATGCGGCTGCCGGTTTCGTCGAGCCGCGTGGCGACTTCCGTGCCGCGCAGGCCGAGGTCCGCCACGAGAGCTTCGCCGGTGGTCTTCAGGCGCTGGTCGAGCGAGCCGACCTGTTCGGCCAGCGTGGTGGCGACGGTCTCGGACGCATCGGAGAGCTTGCGGGCGACGTCTTCGCCCGTGCCGGAAAGGCGCGTAACGATGTCCGCGCCGTGGGCGCCGATCTGTTCGACCAGCGTTTCGCCGGTGCGGGCGAGGGTGAGGCTGATTTCCTCGCCCTTCGAACCCAGGGAGGTGGTGACGCGCGCGCCGGCGTCGCTGACGCGCTCGGCGATCTGGCGACCGGCGGTTTCGAGTTCCTTCGAAAGCGAGTCATGGGCGCCGGTGATGGCGAGCTTCACGCGCTCCGCATTGGACGCAATGGCTTCGCGTTCCGAAATGAGTTCGTCGAGCAGGGCGCGCATGCGCCGCTCGTTGTCCGAATACGAGCGTTCCAGGTTCGAGACTTCGGAACGCACGACCGTTTCGAGTTCCGCCGCGCGGGCGAGCGCCCGCTCGATCCCGTCGCCCATGGAGGCGACCTCGCGGCGGATGGCCTGCGACAGGGACACGACCTTCTCGGTCGCGAGGCCTTCGGGCTCCGCCAGACGAATGGCGACTTCGGTCATGGAACGCGCGGTGAGGCGCATTTCCTGGGCGCGGCGCATGATCCAGCCGGCGAGCAGGAACAGGAGCGCCGGGCCGAGCGCCGCAAAGCCCAGAACGGCGAGCGTATGCTGCGGCAGGCTCATCAATTCGCCGCTGCGCCAGAGGCTGAGGGCGTAAATGGCCGAGAGGCCGAGCCAGCCGGCGGCCAGCAGCAATCCGAGCAGAACCGGCGCGCGCGAGGGGCGGATCTGCATCGCCTGAAGAATCTGGCCGACGGAGCGCTGGTCGTCATTGGCGGCGACGGCGGTGGAGCGCGGCGGCTGCAACGGGGTTGCGCCGAGGTCGATCGGGGCAGGGCGCTCGATCGGCTCCCTGATGTCCAGCTTGGGGATGGCGCTGTCGTCTATGTCGGGAAGCCGCGAGGACGCCCGCACCGGAGGCGCGTCGTCGCCGATGGGATCGCCGATCTTGGGCAGGCGGGGTTCGTTGTCGGACGTATTTTCGTCCTTGCCGGGCGTCAGGTTCAGCGCCTCCTCGATGGCCGAGAGCGCCGCCGCCGCCGGATCGAGAGGTTTGGGTTGGGTCGCCATCTGTTACGCCTCGCGCTACGCCTCGACTACATAACGATAAAATGCTTGCCGATCGCCAGTGGGCCTCGGACCGGCAGCTTTCATCGTTAACCAAATCTTAATGTACAGCGAAGGGCCGACGAATGAAACCGGCCCGGACATCCCAAAGCAAAACGTCGTTAACGCGACATTTACCCTGTTACTGAAGGGTTTGTTCACCTCAGGCGAGGATCGGGTGTGGATAATCCCGCCGGTTCATCTGCCGTTCGGCTTCAGTTTGCACAATAGCCGGCGTGGCATCGGATCATGCCGCACATGGAGACTTCGTATGTCAATGCAGGCTGCCCGCCAGTTTGGTACCCGCGACGGGTACAAGCCGCCCGCCCCGGCGACCGACCGTCCGATTGATCTTGTTCACCTTTCACGCCAGACACTGGGCGACCGGGCGCTGGAAATGGAACTGCTTTCCCTGTTCGAGCGGCAGGCGGCGCAGGCGATCGAGCGTCTCCAGCAGCCCAATGGAAATGGGGAGCGCCGCTGGCGGCACGATCTGGCCCATACCCTGAAAGGCTCTGCCCGCGCCGTGGGCGCCGGGCGGGTTGCGGCGGCCGCGCAGTCCTATGAAGAGGCCCTGTTCTCCTCGACGAGCGAGACGGAAATCGCGGTGGTTCTGGCCGAACTGGCCGCTGCGGTCGAGGAAGCCCGGAAGGCAGCGCTGGAATTCGTCTCCGAGGCCTGACCTGATCCGCGTTCTGCAGAAAACGCCCGGCGCCGATATGCGGCGCTGCGGCCTCTCGCCAAAGCTGCCTTGATTGGATAAGGGAAGGCGCGACAATTCCGCCCAACCTCCCGAGAGCAGCTCCCGATGGTGAAGATTACCTATATCGACAATGATGGCGAAAGCCGGTCCGTCAACGCCGAGGAAGGCTCGACGGTCATGGAGACCGCCCTGCGCAACGACATTCCGGGCATCGAGGCGGAATGCGGCGGCGCCTGCGCCTGCGCGACCTGCCACGTCTATGTTGAAGAAGAATGGTTCGCCAAGCTGCCGAAGGCGCAGCAGATGGAAGAAGACATGCTGGATTTCGCCAGCGACGTCCGCCCCACCTCGCGCCTCTCCTGCCAGATCAAGGTCGCCAAGGACATTGACGGGCTGGTGGTGACGACGCCGGAATCGCAGGGCTAGGGCCGGATCGGTATTTTTACATAACAATTTTGGAATTAAAACTGTTTCCAAATTTGTTCTGTTGAATTAAGCAGGTTCTCCGCGCCCCGGTGCGGAGGCCCAACGACTATCGCGGGAAGAAAAAATGACAGACATCATCAAGACTGACGCGCTGATCATTGGCGCCGGCCCGACGGGCCTTTTCGCGGTATTCGAACTCGGCCTGCTCGATATCAAGTGTCATCTGGTCGACATTCTGCCTCGCGCGGGCGGCCAGTGCTCCGAGCTTTATCCCGAGAAGCCGATCTACGACATTCCGGGCTTTCCGATCGTCACCGGCCAGGGGCTGGTCGACAATCTCATGAAGCAGATCGAGCCGTTCGGGCCGACTTTCCATTTCGGCGAAATGGTCGAGCAACTGGATCCCATCGGAACAGAGACCGCGCCGCTGTTTCGCGTCACGACCGACGCCGGGAAGGTTTTCGAGACGAAGGTGGTGCTGATCGCCGCCGGCGGCGGCTCGTTCCAGCCCAAGCGCCCGCCCATCGCGGGCATCGAGAATTTCGAAGGAACGTCGGTCTTCTACGCCGTTCGCAAGATGGAAACGATGCGCGGCAAGCGCATCCTGATCGTCGGCGGGGGCGATTCCGCGCTCGACTGGACGCTGAACCTGCATCCGCTGGCCGAACGCATCACCCTGATGCATCGCCGCGACGAGTTCCGGGCCGCCCCGCATTCGGTCAACGCGATGCGCGAACTGGTGGCCGAGGGCAAGATGGACCTCATCATCGGCCAGATGACGGGCCTCAAGGGCGAAGGCAAGGTGCTGAAGACCGTCGGCGTCAAGGACAATGCCGGGAAGGTTTCCGAAATGCCCTTCGACGTGGTGATGCCGTTCTTCGGCCTCACCATGAAGCTTGGCCCCATCGCCGCCTGGGGGCTCAACCTGCACGAAAACCTTGTACCGGTGGACACCGAGAAGTTTGAAACGAATGCGCCGGGCATTTTCGCCGTGGGCGACATCAACACCTATCCGGGCAAGCTGAAGCTCATCCTGTCGGGCTTCCACGAAGTCGCGCTCGCGGCCCAGAAGGCGCATCGCTACATCTATCCGGACAAGAAGCTGCTCTTCCAGTACACGACGTCGTCGTCGAACCTTCAGAAGAAGCTCGGGGTGGGCTGACGCCGTCACGGCGTTTAAGCTGAAGCACCGCATTCTCTTGCATGAACGGGCCGCCGCACTATGGTGCGCCACCTTCACAAAAGGATGGCGATGTGACCGGCGCAGGCACCGACAAGACACGGCCCATGATCGCGGGCGGACCGGCGGTCATTCTGGTGCGCCCGCAACTCGCGGTGAACATCGGCATGTGCGCCCGGGCCATGGCGAATTTCGGCCTCAGCGATCTGCGGCTGGTCAATCCGCGCGAAGGCTGGCCACGAACGGGCGCGCTTCGCAAGGGCGCCTATGCGGCTGCAGCCGGCGCTGTTCATCTGCTGGAAGGCGCGAAGCTTTACGACACGCTCGAAGCCGCCGTGGCCGACCTCAATTTCGTCTGGGCCACCACCGCCCGCGAACGCGGGCAAGGCAAGCGCGTCGAGGCTCCGTTTACCGCAATGGCGGAAACCGCCGCGCGTCATGCCGCAGGCGAGGCTCATGGCATCATGTTCGGGCCCGAACGCACCGGGCTCGACAATGACGAGGTGGCGCTGGCCGACGCCATCATGACGTTTCCGGTCAATCCGGCCTATGCGTCGCTCAATCTGGCGCAGGCCGTTCTGCTGTCCGGCTATGAGTGGTTCCGGTCCTCGCAGGGCGACGTGATGCCCTTTGCGGCGCCCGAGCGCTCCTATCCGGCCCAGCGCGAGATGACGATCGCGTTCTTCGAATTTGTCGAAGGCCATCTGGAAGATGCGGGCTTCTTCCGGCCCGCCACGAAGCGCCCGGTCATGCAGCGCAATTTGCGCAACATGTTTCACCGCATGCAGCTCACCCAGCAGGATGTTCGCACGCTCTGGGGCGCAGTGGTGCGGCTTGTGGAGGGTCCGCGCCAGCATGTGCAGACCCGCAAGCGAATCCGTCCGCCCAAGAAGTTGCCCGAGCCGTCAGTCGACAAGACTGAGGGGACGGGCGACGCTCTCGAGTGACCTGCGTTCGGCTGCGACGCCCCAGCGCCACATGACGAGAGCTGCAACGATCATCAGCACGGCCCCGAACGCATAGCCGGCGAATACGTTGGCGCGTTCGCCGCTCGCCACCAGCCAGCCGAACAGCCAGGGCGCGCCCACGCCTCCGAGGCCCGTCCCGATGGCGTAGAAGACCGCGATGGCCAAAGCGCGAATTTCCACCGGGAATGTCTCGCTCACCGTCAGATAGGCCGAACTCGCCGCCGCCGACGCGAAGAAGAAGATCACGGACCAGGCGAAGGTCATCTGCGCGGCTGTGAGCATGTCGCGCCAGAACATCCAGCCGCAGACCAGCAACAGCAGGCCCGAGATGGCATAGGTGAGGCCGATCATCGGGCGGCGGCCCCATGTGTCGAACAGCGGCCCCAGCACAAGCGGGCCAAGCACATTGCCAAGCGCAAACGGCAGGATGTACCAGCCGACATCCGCGCTGGGCACGCCGTAGAATTTCGTCAGCACAAGCGCGTAGGTGAAGAAGATGGCGTTGTAGAAAAACGCCTGCGCGGCCATCAGGGTCAGGCCCACCATTGCGCGGGTCCGGTGCTGGTGGAACAGGCTGTCGAAGACTTCGCGCAACGGCGTATGCGGGCGGCTGCGCAATCGCATCGCGTCCAGATCGTCAACGCGGCCCACGTCGGCGCCTGCAAGGCAGCGGCCCTCGATCTCCTCGATTACCCGTTCGGCCTCGTGCTGGCGGTTGTGGATGACCAGCCAGCGCGGGCTTTCGGGAAGCCATGCGCGCATGATGAGCGTCACGAGGCCCAGAACCGCGCCGATGAAGAACGCCAGCCGCCAACCCGTATCCGGACCGAAACGCGCCGGATCAATCAGCACGATGGAGCCTGTTGCGCCCAGCGCAGCGCCGACCCAGAAGGAGCCGTTGATCGCGAGGTCCGTGCGGCCCCGGTAGCGCGCCGGAATGAGTTCCTGAATGGTGGAATTGATCGCCGCATATTCGCCGCCGATGCCCGCGCCGGTGAGGAAGCGGAACGCGCAGAAGCTCCACAAATTCCACGAGAAGGCTGTTGCGGCAGTCGCCAGCAGATAGATCGCCAGTGTGATGAAAAACAGCTTCTTGCGGCCGAGACGGTCGGTCAGCCAGCCGAAATAAAGTGCGCCCAGCACAGCGCCCAGCAGATAGAAGCTCGATGCGAAGCCGACATCCGTATCGGTGAACCGCAGGGTAGGGCTGTCTTTCAGCGCTCCCGCAACAGATCCGGCGAGAGTGACTTCAAGTCCGTCGAGAATCCATGTGATGCCCAGAGCGGCGACGACATGCCAGTGAAATAGGCTCCAGGGCAGGCGATCGAGCCGCGCCGGAATGCGCGTCAGCACGGCAGTCGCGGGTCCAGCCTCCATGTCGTCCTCGCAGCTTTGGCGAGTCCATGAAGTCACGAGCTTGTTATAAGCTCCACAGCCCCGGAAATTCCGGCTGCATCATTTTGCCCGTTTTCGCCGCCATGATTGAGCTTATAATCCTCCTTCATTGATTTGCCGGACATCGCCATGACGAAACTGGTTTCCCGACGCAGCGTGTTCGGCGTCATGGGGGCGAGCCTTGCGCTTCCGCATGCGTTGCGGGCGCAAACCGCCGCTTTCGATTTCGACGTCGCCATCGTGGGTGCTGGCGCGGCAGGCGTGACGGCGGCGCGCGCGTTGCAAAAACTCGGCAAGTCCTTTGTGATTCTGGAGGCGCGCGACCGCATCGGCGGGCGTACCTTTACGGATACGAGTCTCGGTGCGCCCTTCGACGCCGGTGCGCTCTATATCCACTGGGCCGAACGCAATCCGTGGCGCGACATCGCTGACGCCCTGAAGGTTCCGACCATCGACAGCTCCGCCATCCGGGGCGGGTCGAGGTTTTTCGACAATGGCGCGCAGAGCGAGCGCGGCGGCGGGCGCGGTCGCGGCGGGTTCCAGGAAATCATGAAGCTGTTCGACACGGACGAGGGCGACGTGCCGGATGTTTCGCTCGTGCAGCGAGTGGCTCATCTGGGCGATGGCGCGCAAAGCGTGTCGGGCATTGCCCGCATGGCGCTGGGCGACGAGCCGGAGAATATTTCGGCGCTGGATTATGCGCGGCTCTGGTCCGGCGACGATCTGGTCGTTCCGAGCGGTTACGGAGATCTGGTCGGGCTCTATGCCAGGGGCCTCGACATACGCCTTTCGACTCCGGTGACGGCGATTGATACCAGCGGCGCGGGCGTGGCGCTGGATACGCCGGGCGGGCGGTTGCGCACACGCGCCGCCATCCTGACCGTGCCGGTGGGCGTCCTGAAGGCTGGCGGCGTGCGTTTCACGCCGGAGCTTCCTGTCTCGACGCAGGAGGGCATTAACGGCCTCGGCATGGGAGCGCTGTCGAAAATCGGGCTGCGCTTCGACGGTAACCGGTTCGGCCTGAAAGCGCCCACGGATGTCTGGGAGCGTCTTGGACCACGCGCGTCGATCAATTTCGACTGCTGGTCCTTCGATCGCGATATTGTGGTGGCCTATTTCGGCGGAGACCATGCGCGCGATGTGGTGGGGCGCGGGTCGAAAGAGGCTGTCGCCTATGTGCTGGATGAATTTGTGAAGATCATCGGCCCCGAGGCGCGCAAGTCCTTCGTGGGCGCCGTGATGCACGGGTGGAGTGTCGATCCGTGGTCCATGGGCTGCTATTCGCACGCGCTCCCGGGCCATGCGGATGCGCGCGCCAAGCTCAAGCAGCCTGTGGCGGAGCGGCTGTTCTTTGCCGGCGAGGCCACGGGCGGCGAAGGGTTCGGGGGCGCGATGACGGCGGGCGGCGCGGCGCTGGCCGGGCAGGAGGCCGCGATGGCGGCTGCGAAAGTCTGAAGCCTCGCATTGCACCGACTCGCGGCTTCCTCCAGACTCGGCGCGGCTGGAGGAACGGATGACGATTGTACTTGTGCATGGGGCATGGACCGGAAGCTGGTCGTGGCGCGACTGCGCGCGCATTCTGCGCCGCAAGGGCTATGAGGTTTATGCGCCGACCAATACGGGCCTTTCCGAACGGTCCCATGTGAAGCCGCGGCATGTGACGCTGGAATCGCATATTGCGGATATTGCCGGACTGCTGCGCTACGAGGACCTGAACGACGTGCTGCTGGTCGCGCATTCCTACGGAGGAATGCCGACGACCGGCGCGGTGGATCGGGAACGCGACCGGGTGAAGGGCGTCATGTATGTCGATGCGTTCCTGCCCGAAAGCGGCCAGTCCCTCTGGGATATCGTGTCTGCGGACGGCAAGGCCACGCAGCAGAGGATGGCGCAGGAGTTCGACGGCGGGCTGTCGGTCCCCCGCCCGCCGCACGCGCCAATACGCCCACGCACGAGGCCGTGGCCGCCCGAATGGTCGCCCCAACCGGTCGGGACGACGGCAGAGCCCTATGTGTCCGTGCGCGGCGCGGCCACGATGGACCCATCATGGTGGCCGCCGCGCCATTATGTGCTCTGCACAGGCTATGAAAACTCGACCTTCACGGGCCTCGCCGCCAAGGCGCGCGGCGCGCCCGGCTGGGACTATAGCGAATTCGACTGTCATCACGACGTGGTCCGGACCCATCCGCAGATGACGGCCGACCGGATCGAGGCATTTGCCGACAAGCTGGGGATCGCCCGGCCCTATGCTAGAACCCCCTGATGACGGACCCGACGATCCTCGTCTTCGATTCCGGGCTCGGCGGCCTGACGGTCCATGCCGAGATCGTCGCCCTGCGTCCGCAGGCCCGCTATGTCTATCTGGCCGATGATGCGGTGTTCCCGTACGGCGGCATGGCGGCGGACGTTCTGATCGAGCGCGTCTGCGGGTTGCTGGACGTCCAGATTGCGCGGCTGAAGCCGGACATTGTGGTGATCGCGTGCAATACGGCTTCGACGCTGGTGCTGCCGCGCCTGCGCGCTACATGGCCGGGCATTCCATTTGTCGGCACCGTTCCGGCCGTGAAGCCCGCCGCACATCATTCGGCGTCGCAACTGATCTCCGTGCTGGCGACTCCGGCGACCGTGGCGCGGGACTATACGCACGACCTGATCCGCCAATACGCTTCCCATTGCGAGGTGCAACTTGTGGGCGCGCCGAAACTTGCCTCTCTCGCAGAAGCCTTCATGAAGGGCGAGAGCGTGGCGGACGCGGACATCGCCCGCGAGATCGAATCCTGTTTCGTCGAGAAAGACGGGCGGCGCACCGATCATGTGGTGCTGGCCTGCACGCATTATCCGCTGCTGCTCGATGCGTTCCGGCGCGTTGAGCCCTGGCCGGTGACATGGGTCGACCCGGCCCATGCGATTGCGCGCCGCGCCGATCATGTGCTGGTCGAGGCAGGATTTCCGGAAGAGCCGCATGGAAGTGCGTCCCCCGTGCAGGTCGGCTTTGCGGAATTCACCAGCAACCGGCCACCGGGGGCGGCGCTCGCGAAGGCGCTGGAGGCGCGCGGCCTTGTCTGGCGCGCGATGGATGAGCGCAATGGCGACAGACGGGTTTCGCAATCCGCCGCACTTCGCTAGTTTGCCTAAAAGCCGAGCCCGGAATGCCGCCTCTCAACGATCCCGACCGTCCCAACGACCACACAGATTATGATCGCCGCCGCCGGGTGAACATCGTCGTGGGGGTCGGGCTGTGCGTATTGCTGTTCATCTTCATCTGGGCCGTTCAGGCGCTGGAGGAAAACGAGCGTCTTCAGCGCTGCCTTGCGACCGGCAGGCGCGACTGCGTCAAGATCGACGATCGCGGGCGCGAAGGACCGCTGGAGCCGACTTTGCCGCGTTGACGGGCGGGGCGACAATGATCAAACTTCATCCCTAACAAAGCGAGGCCTTTGCAAGCCGTCGTTGCGAGCAAGCCTTGGGCGCCGAAGCAATCCGTGCATTGTGTTCCGGATTGCTTCGCTCCTCTGGCGATCTGCGATCGCCACAATGACCATCAACGAACGAAAATCATCGGGAGGGAATATTGCGGACTTTCAAATCGACACTCATGGCGGCGCTTTTGTTTGCCCCGATGGCCCATGCGGCTGATCAGGCGCTGATCGACGCGGCGAAAAAGGACGGCAGCGTCACCTGGTACACGACGCAGATCGTCAATCAGATCGCAGCGCCCATCGCGGCGGCATTCGAGAAAAAATATGGCGTCAAGGTCGATTACGTTCGCGCCGACAACAATGAAGTGATCCTGCGCCTCAATTCGGAAGCCAAGGCTGGCAAGATTCAGGGCGACCTGTTCGACGGGACGGTGGCGACGTCGCTCATTCGCGACGGGCTTGTGCTGCAATGGCAGCCGGATTCGGTGAAGCAATTGCCGAAGGAATATCAGGACCCGCAGGGCTACTGGGTCGCCACCAATCTCTATGTTCACACGCCGGGCATGAACACGTCGCTCGTGCCGAAGGGGCAGGAGCCGAAGACGCATGCCGACCTGCTCGATCCGAAATGGAAGGGCAAGCTCGTGTGGGCGGCGCGACAGGCCTCCTCGGCTGCGCCCGGATTCATTGGCTCGGTCTTCGCCGACATGGGCGAGGAAAAGGGCAAGATCTATCTGCAGGAACTGAAGAAGCAGAATGTTGCGGCGCTGGGCGTGTCGGCGCGGCAGGTGCTCGATCAGGTGATCGCCGGCGAATATGCGATTGCGCTGAACATCTTCAACAACCATGCGACGATCAGCGCCGAACAGGGCGCGCCATCCGCGTGGCTGCCGATCAATCCGGGGCTGGCGGTATTCTCGATCGCGGCGATCACCAAGGGCGGTCCGCACCCGAACGCCGCCAAGCTGCTGCTGGACTACCTCGTCTCCGAAGAAGGCCAGAAGGTCTATCGGGAAGCCAATTACATCACGGTGCATCCCAACGTGCCGCCGAAGGATCCGTCGTTGCGTCCAGACGGGCAGAAGTTCAAGGCGATTTTCGTGGGGCCGGATGAAGTCGAGGCCAAGGTGGCAGGCTGGTGGAAGGTCTATCAGGAGATCTTCCGCTAGGGACTTATGGGACTTGTGCGTCCCCGCACATCGGCGGAGGTTGAACAGGCGCATCAAGGTGCGGTCAATGCAGGAGAGACCCATGCGCTTGTTCCCCACGATGCTTCTGGCCTTCGCTACCTCGCTGGCCGGCGTGGCCGGGGCGGCGGCCGAAGCCGGGAAGACGGATGATTTCGCCACCCGTCTTTTCGCCTCCAACGCCAGCGCCCAAAAGCAGAGCGCCTGCTTCATGCGGACCTATGACGCCGCGCATCTGGCCGGGCATCCGCAGCAGAAGGTTCGGCAGATGATGCTGCTGGTCAGCCGCGACAATGGCGAGCCGGGCGAGGACTGGAGCGGCATGGGCTACCAGTTCAGCGTCGGCTTCCGGATGCGTGGCGAGTCCACGCGGCTGGAAAGCGGCGGCTCCTGCACGCAGGGCAGTGTGGCCGAAACCGGCGAAGGCGTCGCGCGTCTTGACTGCGGGGTGGATTGCGACGGCGGCGGGCTGAGCCTCAAGATCAACGACGACAACAAGTCCCTGCGCGTCGAAATCGAACGTATCCGGGTCTACAAGCCGGGCGACTTCGGCCGCGAGGATGAAGATGGTCCGGTCGGCGGGCGCGGTCTGGGCGGGGGCGCCGATGATCGCGTGTTCAGGCTCGATCGCGTCAGCCTCAAGGAGTGCTTGCCGATCATGTCCGACAAGGCGCAGATTGCGTCTGTCAAGCGAATGAAATAGGGAGGCGCTGATGGACCGCCGCAATATATTCAAAGGGCTCTTTTCGGGCATTGCGGGCATCGGGATCGTGTCGTCCGCGAAAGCCGCGACGTCAGGAGCGGACGCGGCGCGCGTCGTCTATCACTTGTCCGAACTGGACCGGGTAGCTTTCGCGCTCGGCAATATGAGCAATCATTACGAGGGCATGGGCGGCGGCGAGAAAGTCCGTATCGCGTTCGTGGCGCTCGGGCCGGGGTTGCGGCCCTTCGTGGCCGCCAACGCCGACGAGGCCTTCAGGAAGCGCCTCGCGCCGCTTGAGAAAGAGGGCCTGGAGATGTGGGCCTGCTCCAACACGCTGCGCGGGATGAAGCTGACGATCAACGATCTCGTCCCGGGCTTCAAGCTGGCCGACAAGGGCGGGGTGGTGAAACTCGCCGAGCTTCAGGGGCAGGGCTGGACTTACCTACGCCCGTGACGCTCATCCGCCAGCCGCTTGGGCCAGCAGGGCTTCGAGCTTTGCGCGCTCCACGGGAGGTGTCTGGGCTGCGGCGGATTTCGCTGCGGCCATGTTCGAGAGGTCGTTGCCGACCACCACCATTCCGGTCATGCCGAAACTGTGGATGTGGACGAAGCATTCATAGCCATAGATGCCGGGCGTCGTGAACGTCACGGTCAGGTCCTTGCTGCGCTCGCTCTTGAACGGCTGCGCGCCCGCCGGGATCATGCCCCGCACCGTTCCGACCGTGTGATTGGCGTCGACGGCCTTGAAGGTGACGCGGTCGCCCGGCGCAACGCGCAGCAACGGGGGATCGAACACGAAAGCGCCTCCGGGCCCGCGATTGAGGGCCTTCACCTCGTGATCGGCGGCGAAAGCCGGGGTTGCAAGGCCGAGCGCGGCGAAGAGGATGCAGGCGGTCGTCTTCATGGCGGGCCTCACTTCTTCATTCTCGCAGCAGCTTCCGCGAGCTCGCCCCGTGTATAGATGAAGTCCATCGGCAGACCCTTGAGGGTTCCGTGGCATTCGAAGCACGAGGTGGTCGGATTGGCGCTTTTGACGCCCTGGGGGTTGAAGCCTGCATATTCCCATTCGCCATTGCGAAGAGCTTCGGAATATTCGGCCCCCCATCCGGTCCGCTTTTCCATGACGTTGACGGCGCGTAGCTGGTCCTTGATCATCCGACCTTCGGCATCGAGAGCCGGTTCGCCGGCGTTCAATTTTGCGCTGAAGACAGCCATCGCGATGATCGCCCCGCTGGCGAGATCGGATTCGCCCGCGCCGCTGCGCAATGCGATGTCGTTGGCGTAAACATCCGCCAGCGCATTGCCGCCCAGATGCGCGTCCCGGGTGGCGATTTTTGTGAATTTCGTCAGGTAATCGGCGGGATTGTCGACCTTTTCCGGTCCGGCGGCAGCCACGCAGGTGAGCGCCAGCAAGCCGGTCGCGGCCCGCGCAAGTCTACCAAGCATCTTCGCCTCCCGGGAGCGTTTCGTGGTTATTCCGCAATGGTCGGTTATTATGGCCACGTTGTCACCCTATCAGGCGCATTGCGGATGCGAATGCGCCGTGACGCTGGTGCAAGGTCCTGACCTGCGGGGCGGAGAATTTGACATCAGGGCCAGGGCCGTCTATCTCCACCCGGTCTGGCGGGCCTTGCGGTCCGCCTGACTTTTTGCGCACCCGTGACAGCTCCCCTTCGGTGAGCGGTCTGTCGGCCCGGAGACGGGCAGAGGAGGGCGCGTTCCACCGCCCGGAGCCAGGCTCCATTTTCCACCGGCGGGAGGATCGCGGTTCACGACGCGTTTTCGCGCGGTCGTTTCGCTGTCCTGCCTCCGGCCCAGTTCAGAGGACCGCGATGACAAAGCGCGCCGAATCCAAGTATAAAATCGACCGCCGTATGGGCCAGAACATCTGGGGCCGTCCGAAGTCCCCGGTGAACCGCCGCGAATACGGCCCCGGCCAGCACGGCCAGCGCCGAAAGGGCAAGCTCTCGGACTTCGGCACCCAGCTGAAGGCCAAGCAGAAGCTCAAGGGCTATTACGGCAACATCTCCGAGAAGCAGTTCCGCAAGTACTACGCGGAAGCCATCCGGATGAAGGGCGACTCGGGCGACAACCTGGTGGGCCTGCTCGAGCGTCGCCTCGACGCGGTCGTGTACCGCGCCAAGTTCGCCGCCACCCCGTTCGCAGCGCGCCAGTTCGTCAACCACGGCCACATCCGGGTCAATGGCCGCAAGGTCAACATCGCCTCCTATCAGGTGAAGGTGGGCGACGTGATTGAGGTGAAGGAAACCTCCAAGCAGCTCGCCGTGGTGATGGAAGCCGCGCAGCTCGCCGAGCGCGACGTGCCTGATTACTACGAAGTCGACGCTTCGAAGTTCGTCGCCAAGATGACCCGCATTCCGCTGCCGAGCGATGTTCCGTATCCGGTGCAGATGGAACCGAACCTCGTCATCGAATTCTACTCGCGCTGATCATTGCTGCGGGGCGGCGACGCCCTGCATCCAGCTCGCTTCAAATCAAAAGCGGCCACATGCGTGTGGCCGCTTTTTTAATTTGGACGCCGGGCCCCCGGGGCTCAAACGCAAGGCCCCGGACGATGCGACATCATCCGGGGCCGGGGCTTTCATCCAGAGCGGCCCTGGCCGCCCGCCATCATTGCAGGTCGAAACGGTCCGCGTTCATGACCTTCGTCCAGGCGCAGACAAATTCGCGAATGAAGTTTTCGCGGTTGTCGTCCTGCGCGTAAACCTCTGCGAGGGCGCGCAACTGGGAGTTGGAGCCGAAGACGAGATCGACGCTGGTTGGTCTTGACCCCGAAAAGTGATCCTCCCTGAAGTATGGCTTTATGGCCTGATGGAGGACTACGAGATGCCGAGGAAAAGACACAAGGCGGAGGAGATCGTCACCAAGCTTCGGCAGGTGGAAGTGCTGACCGCACAGGGCAGATCGG
>CANJNI010000024.1 GCA_947475995.1 Beijerinckiaceae bacterium
AGCTTCCGGTTCAAAAGCAGCTCCGCCAAACCCGCCAGGCCCAACAAGGAGAAGAACCGAAACTTGACGACAACCTGACCCAAATACATCATCAAGCCGGGTCACTTCTCGGTGGAAATCCCGGGTCAGTTCTCAGTGGAAATCAACAGTGACGCCAACGATGCCTGCGGTGATCGTCCCGGTGTTGCTGACGACGCTGAGATATTTCGTCGAGACGGCCGTATCCTCGGCGATGATGGAGCCGCTGTTGGCGACGTTGCTGGAACCGCCTGCGTAGACGCCGATCGCGGCGGCCCCCGTCGCGGTGATCGTTCCGCTGTTGCGCAGCGTCACATCGCCGCCCGACAGGATTCCGTAGGAATCCGCGCCGCCTGCGGTGATCTTGTTGGAGTTCACCACATTGGCCGCCGCCCCGGCCTGCACGGCGATGTTCGCGCCCGTGGTTCCGGTGCTGATGACGCCCTGGTTCGTCAGGTTCAGGATATTGTCGGCCCGCACGGCCACGGCCTGCGACGTGAGGCCCGTCGTGTTGCCGGTGGTGATCGTGCCCTTGTTCGTCAGGGTCATGTCCTGAAAGGCGTGAATGCCAGCGCCGTTGTTGCTGGCGGTGATCGAACCGTTGTTCGTGCCGGAGAGGTTCGTGTAGGCCGTCACCCCTGAGCCGCCGGCGCCGGTGCTTTTGATCGTACCGTCGTTGACGATGATGATGCTCGAAGCGCCGACCGTCGAAATGTCCGCGCCTGACGAGGAGACGAGGCCGCCCGCATTGTTGTTCAGCGTGAGCGCGCCGGCTGTATAGATGCCGATATTGCGACCGCCGTCGATCGTGCCCTTGTTGGCAATTGCAGTGTCGCCGTCGAGCGTGCTGACGCTGCCCGAGATGTTGCCCGAATTGTCGAGCGTCAGGCCGCCATTCGATGAAATCGCAGCGCTGAGCGCTTCAGTGACGCGAATCGTGCCCTGATTGATGACCGTGGCGCCGCCGATGCCTGCGTTGACGCCCACATAGGCGGTGCTGATCGTCCCGGAATTGACGAGAGATACGGACAGACCCGCAACGCCCTGAAAGGTGCCGCCCGTCGGTCCGCTGATGGTGCCGCTGTTGATCACGGTGGCGGCGCCGGCCGCCTGGACGCCGATCTGACCCGAGATGGAACCTGTGGAATTGACCGAAACGGAGCCGTCGGAACGAATTGCAATGCCGCCGTTCGCGGTGACCGACGCCGTGTT
Source organism: Beijerinckiaceae bacterium (assembly GCA_947475995.1). Classification (GTDB taxonomy): domain Bacteria; phylum Pseudomonadota; class Alphaproteobacteria; order Rhizobiales; family Beijerinckiaceae; genus Terripilifer. The sequence continues at coordinate 1,231 of CANJNI010000024.1, forward strand.
GTTGACGGTGAGATCGCCGCCCTGGCTTACAATGGCGTCTTCGCCGCCCGTGACGGCCCCGCCGTTGTTGATGATCGAATTTGCGCCGACGCCGATCGCCGCCACCGAAGGAGGTCCTGCGTAAGGTCCGGCGTTCGGATCGGTCACAGGGTTTGCGCCGCCGCCAAGTACGGTTGCGCCAGCTTCGACCGTGACTGTGACGTTCTCGGCTGGCGGATACAGGAGGTTAAGTCCGGGCCAGGAGGTCGTGCCCGAGCAGAAGTAGATGCCGCTTCCTGTTGTGGTGGTGCAGGCGGCAAGGGCTGAGTTCGGCGCAATCGAACACAGGAAAAGCCCTGTGCCCATAGCCGTCGTCGTCAACCAGATTTCGCGCAGCGCGCGCCCTCTGGCGCGGCCGCCAGACCGCTCGATCATCATCCTGCCTCTGTGACCCTCGCGACCGCTTTTTTTGGCCGCTTTCAAAGTCCCTGCAGAAGCAAAAAAGCACCCCGTCGTTTAAGATTGTCATAAAATGCCGAGCTCTCGTAACGAACGAGAAGACGTTAATTTTCTTAAGGTAAACGGGGCTTGACGGTGGCGGCGGACGCGCCGTGGACGCACGTTTTTTGCGGTCCTTTTCCGGCGAATTCCGGCTTTCCCAAAACGAATCGCCCAGCTCCCTTGACTCTCCCGGCATCTGAGTCAGAATAGAACATATCAGGAACGATCATGAACGCGCAGCGCGATGCACTCGCGGCGCTGAAGCAACGTCTTTTGCCTCACGGGCAAGACGGGGCCAGGGCTGCTTTTTTCTCCACCGGCGTCCCGGAGCTGGACGGTCCGCTCGGCGGCGGCTTGCCGCTGGGGGCGTTGCACGAGGTTTACGCCCGGGCCCCCGCCGACAGCGCGGCCGCCAGCGGCTTCGCCCTGGCTCTCGCCATACGTGGCGCGGGGAAAAAGCCGCTGCTCTGGGTCCGGCAGGATTTTGCCGATGGAGAGGCCGGGCGGCTCCATGCGCCGGGGCTGGTGGAACTGGGCCGCGATCCGGCGAGCCTCGTTCTGGTGCGGGCGCGCGATGCTTCGGGCGTTCTGCGGGCCGGACTTGAGGCTCTGCGTTGCGGGGCGCTTGGGGCGGTCGGGCTCGATCTCTGGGGCGAGCCGGGTCTGCTGGACCTCACCGCCTCGCGGCGCTTCGCGCTGGCCGCCGCCGCATCCGGCGTTCCGGCCATCATGGTCCGCATCGCCGCAAAGCCGCAGCCGAGCGCCGCGCTCACCCGCTGGTCGGTCGCCGCCGCGCCGTCTCGCCCGCTGCTCGCCAATGCGCCGGGCGCGCCGTCTTTCAGTATTCGTTTGTTGCGTCACCGCGCGGGTCTTGAAGCCCGTGACTGGCATGTGGAGTGGGACCGTGACCGATGCAGCTTCCGCGAAGGATCGCCCCGACCCGAAGGATCGACGCTATCTCGCCCTGTGGTTCCCCTTCCTGCCCACCGACCGTTTGCGGCGGGGCAAACAGGAGACCTCCGACGCGCCGGTTAAGCCACATGCGCTGATAGAGAAGCAGCAGGGCGCGATGCGCCTCGCGGCGGTCGATGCGCGAGCGGTCGAACTCGGACTTGTTCCCGGCCTCACGCTGGCGGACGCCCGCGTCCGCACGCCCGATCTTCTGGTGGCGGATCACGATCCGTTGGCCGACGCTGATTTTCTGCAACGGCTGGCGGACGGCTGCTGCCGCTACACGCCGCTGGTGGCGGTGCGGGGCGCGGACGGGCTGGTGCTCGACATTACGGGCTGCGCGCATCTGTTCGGCGGCGAAGCCCCGCTGGCGCGCGATATTTTCGCCCGGCTCGCCCGCCGCAAACTCGCCGCTCGTTGCGCCATTGCCGGAACGCCCGACGCCGCCTTCGCGCTCGCCCGTCATGGCCGTCAGGGCGCCGTGCCGCCGGGTCAAGAGGCCCATGCGGTCCGGGGACTTCCCCTTCGGGCATTAGGGGCTGCGCCGGAAATCGTCACGGCGCTCAATCGCGCCGGTTTGAAGACCATCGCGGATCTGGCGGCGCGTCCGCGCGCGCCGCTCGCGGCGCGGTTCGGCGACGACCTACTGGGGCGGCTCGACCGCACGCTCGGCAGGATCGACATCCGCATCACCCCGCATCGCGCCGCGCCATCGTGCATTGTCGAGCGCTGCTTTCCCGAACCTATTGCTCGGAGCGAGGATTTCGAGGCCGCGCTCGACATGCTGCTCGGCAAGGCCGTGCGTACTCTGGAAGAACGCCACGAAGGCGGGCGCATTTTCGAGGCGAGCTTTTTCCGCACGGACGGGCGCGTGCGTTACATCGTGGTCGAGACCGGCCGTCCCTCGCGGGACTGCAAGTCCCTCATGCGGCTCTATCGGGAGAAACTGGATTCGCTCGCCGATCCGCTTGATCCGGGCTTCGGGTTCGATCTCATTCGTCTGGCGATCCTGCATTCGGAGTCGCTTGATCCCGCGCAGCAAAGTCTCGATGGACGCCAGGTTGACGATGAGGAAATCACCGCGCTTGTCGAGCGTCTGTCGGCGCGTTTCGGACGCGACCGCGTGTTGCGTTATGCGCCGCAGGACACGCACGATCCGCAGCGCGAGGCGACGCTGCGCCCCGCCGTGGAGGCGCAAGTCGAAACCGCCAGCTGGCGCGAGCCTTTGGCGGACGATCCGCCCGCGCGGCCGCTGCATCTGTTCGAGCCGCCGCAACCCATCGAGACTTTGGCCGAAGTGCCGGATGGGCCGCCGCTGAAATTCCGTTGGCGCCGCGTCATGCACGAGATCGCCCGCGCCGAAGGTCCCGAACGCATCGCGCCCGAATGGTGGCGAACGGATGCTGCGACACGGGATTACTACCGGGTGGAAGATGCTGCCGGCCACCGCTTCTGGGTGTTTCGCGACGGGCTTTACGGTCGCGATACGGAGCGCCCACGCTGGTTCATGCACGGATTGTTCGCATGAGCTATGCGGAACTCGCGGCCGCCACCAATTTCTCGTTCCTGCGCGGCGCTTCGCATGCGCACGAACTTGTCGCGCAGGCGATGGCGCTCGGCCATACGGGCATCGGCATTGCGGATCGCAACACCGTGGCTGGCGTCGTGCGCGCCTATGCGGCGATCAAGATCGCGCAGGAAGAATGGAACGAGCGCAACGGCAAAACACCCTTGCCGTTCAAGCTCGCGGTCGGCGCGCGCCTCGTGTTTCGCGACGGAACGCCTGACGTCATTGCCTATCCGGAAAACCGCTCCGGCTGGGGCCGCCTGTGCCGCCTGCTGACGGAGGGAAATTTCCGCGCCCGGAAAGGCGAATGTCATCTCGATCTGGATGATCTTCTGAAAGATACCGGCGATCTTTTGTTGATCATCATTCCTGATCGCAAACTCGAAGCCACGAAAGCAGCTCTGCCGAGACTGGCTGAAGCCGCGCCCGGCGCGCTCTGGCTTGCCGCCGCGATGCACCGCCGTGGCGATGATCGCCGTCGTCTGGCGCGATTGAAATCGCTGGCGGCGCAAACCGGCGTTCCGCTGGTGGCCATCAACGATGTGCTTTACGCCACGCATGAACAGCGCGCCTTGCAGGATGTTCTGACCTGCGTGCGTGAAAAGACGACCATCGATTCCACCGGCCGCCTGCTGGAAGCCAACGCCGAACGTCACCTGAAAGAAACCGCCGAAATGCAGCGGCTGTTTCAGGATGCGCCCGAAGCTATTTTGGAAACGCAGCACATTCTGGATCGCGTGAATTTCTCGCTGGCGCAATTGCGCTACGAATATCCCGACGAAACCGTGCCGCCCGGCTGGAACGCTTCGGATTATCTGGAGCACATCACATGGCGGCGCGCCGAAATGCGCTACGGCGGCGCGGTGCCGGAGAAAGTCGCAAAGCTTTTGCGGGAAGAACTCGCACTCATCAAGCAGCTTGAATACGAGCGTTATTTTCTGACCATCGTCGATATCGTGCGCTTTGCCGAGAAGGAAGGCATTCTGTGCCAGGGCCGCGGCTCGGCGGCCAATTCCGCCGTATGCTATGTGCTGGGCATCACGGCTGTCGATCCAAACGAATATAACCTGCTCTTTGCGCGTTTCATTTCGACCGAGCGGCGGGAGCCGCCCGATATCGACGTGGATTTCGAGCATGAGCGGCGTGAGGAAGTCATCCAGCATATTTATGAAAAATACGGCCGCCACCGCGCCGGAATCGCCGGAACCGTCATCACCTATCGGCCGCGCAGCGCCATTCGTGACGTGGGCAAGGCGCTCGGCCTTACCGAGGATGTGACGGCGCGTCTGGCCGGCACCGTCTGGGGAAGCTGGGGCGACGACATTCGCGACCAGCAGATTGCACAGGCGGGACTGGACGCCACCAATCCGATGATCAGGCAGGCGGTGGATTTCGCCATTCAGATTCTGGGCTTTCCACGCCACCTGTCGCAGCATGTTGGCGGGTTTATTCTGGCGCGCGGGCGTCTGGACGAAATGGTCCCCATCGGCAACGCCGCAATGGAAGACCGCACCTTCATCGAATGGGACAAGGACGATATCGATACGCTGGAACTGATGAAGGTGGATGTGCTGGCGCTCGGCATGCTCACCTGCATCCGCAAGGCCTTCGATCTCCTGCGCCTGCACAACAATCTCGATCTCGGCCTCGCGGATGTGGAGCGCGACGACCCAGCCGTTTACGACATGCTTTGCAAAGGCGATTCCATCGGGGTGTTTCAGGTGGAAAGCCGCGCGCAGATCAACATGCTGCCGCGCCTCAAGCCGCGCGAATTCTACGATCTCGTCGTGCAGGTGGCGATCGTGCGCCCCGGTCCCATTGAGGGCGAGATGGTGCATCCGTACCTGCGCCGCCGCAGCGGGCTTGAACAGGCCGAATTTCCGGCGCCGAAGTTCGATCCTGCCGCCAAAAACGAATTACGCGAAATTCTCGGCAAGACCTATGGGGTGCCGCTGTTTCAGGAACAGGCCATGCGCCTTGCGATGGTGGCGGCGAAGTTTTCGCCCGAGGAGGCAAATCGCCTGCGCAAGGCCATGGCGACCTTCCGCAATGTCGGGACGATCCAGACCTTCGAGACGCTGATGGTCGAGCGCATGACGGCGCGCGGCTACGAGCGCGATTTCGCCGAACGCTGCTTCGCGCAGATCAGGGGCTTCGGCAGCTATGGCTTTCCGGAAAGCCACGCGGCCTCCTTCGCCAAGCTGGTCTATGTGTCCTCCTGGCTGAAATGCCACCACCCGGCAGCCTTCGCCTGCGCGCTGCTGAACTCGCAGCCGATGGGTTTTTACGCGCCCGCCCAGATCGTGCGCGATGCGCGCGATCACGGCGTCGAGGTGCGGCCGATCGATGTGAACCACAGTTTCGGGGACAATACGCTGGAGCAACGGGAGGACGGGACGCTCGCGCTCCGCATCGGCTTCCGGCAGATCGACGGGTTCCGGGAGGAATGGGCGAAGCGGCTGACGGACCATCGCGGCCGGGGCTTTGAGGCAGTGGAGGTTCTGGCCCACCGGGCGCGCCTGCCGGCCCGCGCCATGCGGCTTCTGGCGGATGCGGACGCCTTTGGGTCCATCGGCATGGACCGGCGGCAGGCGCTCTGGGCCGTCCGCCGCCTGCCGGACGATCAGCCCCTGCCCTTGTTCGCGGCCGCGCAGGCGCGCGAACTCGCCGAAGAACACGACGCCAGCCTGCCGGACATGTCGCTCGGCGAGCATGTGACGACCGATTACCAGACCGTGCGCCTGTCGCTGCGGGGGCACCCGATGGGGTTGCTGCGAGCCCTGTTTCACCGCGAACGTGTAGCAAGCTGCGCCGAGACGGCGGGACGCCCCAACGGCGCCTGGACCCGCACGGCGGGCGTCGTTCTGGTGCGCCAGCGCCCCGGCAAGGGCAATGCGATCTTCATGACGCTGGAGGACGAGACCGGCATCACCAATGTGGTGCTCTGGGCGCGGCAATTCGAGAAATTCCGCCGTGAGGTGATGAGCGCCCGCCTTCTTCTGGTCGAAGGGCGGGTGCAGAAAAGCCCCGAAGGCGTGGTCCATCTGATGGCGGAGCGGCTTTTCGACCGGACTGCCGAGCTTTCGCGCCTGTCGGACGACCGGCTGCTGGACCCCGAATTAGCCAATGCGGACGAAATCCGCCGCCCGCAATATCCGCGTACATCGAACCATCCGCGCAATGTGCGGATTCTTCCGGCCTCGCGGGACTTCCACTAATGTGGCGCGGCGCTTTCCCGCAGTTCGGAGAATCCGCCAAACCTTGTCTTTAGGGGCGGGCGAGGCATATAAGATTGCGTTGCAACAAAAGGCTGCTGCTGTGTTTTCCGTGCCGATCATCCGCCGCCGCGTGAAAATCGACTTTGAACATGCGCGCGCCGGCGACTGGATGGCGGGCAACAAGGACTATGAAAACGTCCTCAACGCCATCTCCTTTCTGTTCCCGGCAGGCGAGACCTATTTCTGCCATTCCCTGCAGAATTACATGGCCAGGATCACCGACCCGAAGCTGAAGGAACAGGCGCGCGAGTTCATCTATCAGGAAGCGATGCACACCAAGGAGCACATGCGCTCCAATCGCGAACTGATGAAAACCTTCCCGCACGGCGCGGAAATGGACCGGATCGCGCGCGGCCTTCTGAACTTCAGCCGCGCCGTCAATCCAAAGCCCACGCAACTCGCCACCACCTGCGCGCTGGAACATTTCACGGCGCTCTTCGCCGACACGCTGCTGCGCCAGCAGGACGGCTTCCGGGCGAGTTCAGACCCGGCCTTCGCGGCGCTGTGGCTCTGGCATGCGGTGGAGGAAACCGAGCACAAGGCCGTCGCCTTCGACGTTTACCAGCATTGCGTCGGCAAGGGGCCGATCGCCTACCTGCATCGCGTCATCATCATGGGCTCGGTGAGCCTGATGTTCCTCGGCGGTCTGGCTTTCGGTTTCACGATGATCAAGTGGAAGGAAGCGCGCGACCGCCGCAAGTCCGGCACAACTCCAGCAACTCCCGCCGAAAAGGCCGCCGCGAAAGCCGGCAAGCCGACATTGCGGGAATTGTTCAAGGCTTTTCCGGCAAGGCTCTATTTCGATTATTATCGTCCCTCGTTCCACCCGTGGAACCATCAGAACGCCTATCTGATCGACAAGTGGCGCGAGGCTTACGCGACCTTCGGTGATGCTCCCGAGGACCCTGCGCCAGCGGCGGCCTGAATCCGTCGTACGGATGCGCGGCGACGCCGCCCCGGCAAAGACCGCTAGGCCTTCCGGAAGCTCAGCAGCGTGTAATTCAGCAGTCCCGAGCGGCCCAGCCCGCGACCCATGTTCAGGATCGTCTTGAAGATCAGGCCAGCGCCCTTGCCGGTTCCGCGCTCCAGCATCGCTTCAATGTAGCCATAGGTGGGCAGCGTGTTCAGCGAGATGTTGCGCACCTGCGCGACCTCGAAGCCCGACTCCTTCGCCAGCCGATCGTATTCCGCTCGCGTCGCCTCGAAATTGCAGTCGCCGAAATCATTGAGCTTCTTCAGGAACGGCGCACGGCCGATCCATAGAGCCGGTAAAAAAAATGGCGATGGCACGAAATCCGAAAGCGCCAGAACCCCGCCCGGCTTCAGCACCCGGAAGGCCTCGCGAAAAAAATCGTCGCGGCTTGGGAAGTGGAAGATGCATTCCACCGCCAGCATCCGGTCGAAGCTCGCATCAGCGAAGGGGAGCTTGCAGGCGTCGCCCTGCACGAATTCAATCGCGTTCTGCGCGCGGGGCTTGACGATCTCGCGCGCCCGTTCGAGCTGCCGCTCGTCGATGTTGAGGCCGGTCATGTCCAGCCGGTCGAACCGCTCGTTCAACGATGCGATCGTTCCTCCGAAGCCGCAGCCCACGTCAGCAACCTTCTGGCCGTCCTCGATGCCGCACATGCCGGTCAATTGCAGGGTCAGGTTTTCGGCCGCAGTTCCGTAATCCTCATCCGTATAGGTCGCGGCGGCAGGATTTTCCCAGTAGCCCCAATGGACATGCCGTCCGAAGCTCTTGGCCACGGCCTCATTTCCCTTCCCGATCTGCGCGAGAAGAAAATCGAAATAGGGAAGGCGGAGATCGCTCATGGGCGCCCTTCGGGAAACATCGTCAGAAATCGTTATCGAGGAAATACCACTGGTCGAGATGCGCCGCCACGATGGGTTCGATGCGGGCGTTCAGCATTTTCACATCGTCCAGCAATTGCGATGGATTTTGTGGGCCTTTCGGCAGTTCGATGGCTTCCTCGAAGAATACCTCGAACCGGCAAGCCTGCGTCCGTACTGTATAGCCGACCACGATTTGCGCACCCGTCAGGCGCGCCAGCCTCGCCGCAATGGCCAGATTCCCGTCGATATGCGGCTCTCGCCCGAAAAATGGGGCCATGACAGTCTCGAAATGCACCTCGTCGCAGAAGACCGACAAGCAGCCGCCGGCATTCAGTTCCCGGATGGCCGGTCGAACTCCCGCGCGGCCGGGCGGCAGCATCTTGATGCCGAAGGTCTCGCGGATCTCGTTGGCGAGCTTGTGCTGAACCTCGCTGTTGGGGGGCACGTAAAAATCGGCCCATTTCATCCCCAGCATGTTCATGGCCGAAGCCCCGACTTCCCAGTTGCCGGTGTGGCAGGAGACGACGATGACCGGACCCCTTTTTCGCGCTTCCAGCAGGGCTGAGCCATTGTGGATCGTGATGCGGCCTTCGCCCTCAAGCCGGGTCAAGATGGCAAATTCGGTCATTACCCGCCCGATGTGCCGGTACAGTCGGTCTATGGCGGCATCAACCTCCGCGTCGCTCCAGTCTGGTCGCAAGCGCCGGAAATTGCGGCGTGCGCCCTTGACGGTCTTCGGTTTGAATTTTCGAACGACGAACCAGCCCAGATGCGCGCCGAAGTCGGACACCCAGTCCACCGGCAGGCGGCGCAGGACCGCATACAGGACAAGGTAAAGCCGATCCTGGATTTGCCCGAAGATCCAGTAATCGATCCAGCCGCGCGCCTTGGCTCCGCCCGCCCGCAGGTCGGCGAGCGTCGGCTTGGCCGTGGGAGCCCATTCGTAGACGCGACGGCTTTTGACCGGCGCTGCCGCAACCTCGGAATCCAACCGATCTCTCCGGTCCAACAATCGCCCGGACCTTGGGGAATGTCGTTCGGTGGGTCAAGGCCGGGTCCAGCGCGCCCCAAGAACCCGGACTCGACTTGTGTTACTCGTCTGCAGAAGACCGCATAGGAGAGGAAACATGACCTTCGTACCGCCCCCGTCCTACGATTTCATGCCCAGGCGCAAGCTCGGCATCCTCTATCCGCTGGCGGTGATCGACAATTCGCCGTTCGAATTCTACCGCATGGTCAAGGACGTCATGCTGGTCGGCGCGGGCGTCGGCCTTCAGGAGTTTTCCGCCGCAGACGTGAAACGCGTCTTCGCCCATGCGGAGGAACTGACCGGGGCCATGATGGGCCGCGAGATCGACCTCATCATGCAGTCAGGCGTGCCGCTGCCGATCCTGATCGGTCTCGACGCCCACGACGAACTCGTCGGGCGGCTGGCGAAACAGACCGGCAAGCCCGCTACCTCCTCGGTGCTGGGCGTCGTGCAGGCGGCCAAACATCTGGGGATCAGGAATATCGCGCTGGCCAACAAGTGGCGGCCCGAAATGAACAAGGTGCTCGGGCAGTTCTTCGGTCGAGAGGGGATTTCCGTTGCTGGCGCGGCCACGGACGTGATGGGGCCGGAGCGTTTCCAGAAGATGGGCATCAAGGAGAGCTTCGATCTCGGCTGGGAGCTCGGGCGTCAGGCGCTTGAAAAGTATCCCGAGGCGGACGGTCTCTACATCGGCGGCGGGGCGTGGATGATCAACTCGCTGGTGGAGCCGCTCGAACGCGAGTTCGGCAAGCCGGTCATCTGCAACCAGAATGCGATGATCTGGAACACGCTGAATATGGTGGATTTCTGGAAACCGATTCCGGGCTACGGGCGGCTGCTCGCCGGCGCCTGAGCGCTAGGCATTGAGCTTGCGGCGACGCATGCCGCGCCAGGCTCCAAATCCCGCCCCGGCCAGCGCGCCGGGGATGATGGAGACGAAGGCGAGGCTGCCGACGCCCATCTCGCACCCCCCGGAGTCGCCCGGCTTGCCGCATCGCGAATCCAGCGAATAGGCCAGCGTGAGCCCAAGGATCATGACCAGAACGGGCGTCACGATCATGCCGAGGACCCCGAACAGAACCGCGCGCAGGACGATGGACCACATGGGAAGCCTCACGGAAGCAGTGAGCCCAGACTAGGCCGCATTGGCGAAACCGCCAAATCTACGCGGCTTCGACGCCGGACGCCGTTTCCGCATCGAGATCGGGAAAAGCAATCACCCGGGGCTGCTTGCCATCCCCGCGCGGGATAATGACGTCCAGTTGCTCCAGTTGGGCCAGCACGCGACGGGCGCGGCCAGGCGAATGGCTGCCGAAGAAGCGGGCGATCTCGTCATCGGCCGGACAGGGATTGCGGGTCGCGGCCGCGCGCGCCAGCAGCAGGAAGACGCCCTGCAGATCGACCGGCAGGCGTGCAGCGACTTCGACCGCCCTGCCCCACAGATCCTCGTCGGCGCCCTCCGGCATGGCCGCGCATGCGCGCGCGATGGTCAAGCGCAGGCGAAAGGCGTTCAGGTCCGGGACCGCAGAGCCAAGCCGCCGGATGCGGCAGCGCACCAGAAAATCGCGATGCAGTTCGAGCAATGGTTTGAAACTCGCAGCATCGTCCAACAGCATGGTGGCGATGATTTCGTCGATGGCGGCCTCTCGCTGCCCGTCGGTCAGTTCGGGCGGCGGCGGCGCGACGAAGGCCGGTCTGGCGATCTCCTCGATACGGGCCAGAACATCGGGCGCTTTCTGGCGCGGCGCGCGCGGCGGCGGCGCAGGCATCTCGACGCGAGCGAACAGGAGATCCTGCAAGTCCTCGCTCTCGGCCGCCTCCGGCAAGGGCAGAAGTTTCGGCGCGCCTCCGCGGTCCGACGTCTCCACGTCGCCGACGCGCACATTCAACGGACGGCGCGAGATGGCCGGTCCGAGCCCGATGAACGAGCCGCGCTGGAGATCGCGAAACGCCTCCGCCTGCCGTCGCTCCATGCCCAGCAGGTCGGCGGCGCGGGCCATGTCGATATCGAGGAAGGTGCGGCCCATCAGGAAATTGGAGGCCTCGGCGGCGACATTCTTGGCGAGCTTGGCCAGTCGCTGCGTGGCGATGATCCCGGCGAGGCCGCGCTTGCGGCCACGGCACATGAGGTTGGTCATGGCCGCAAGGCTCAGGCGGCGCGCTTCGTCGGAAGCGTCGGCGGAGGCCGCAGGCGCGAAGAGCTGGGCTTCGTCCACCACCACCAGCGCCGGAAACCAGCATTCGCGGTCTGCCTCGAACAGGGCGTTGAGAAAGGCAGCCGCGCAGCGAAGCTGGCCGTCCACTTCCAGCCCTTCGAGATTCAGCACGACGGAGACGCGATGGCGGCGCACGCGGGCCGCAATCGTCGCGAGCTCCGCCTCGCAATCGGCGGCGTCCAGCGCCACATGGCCGTATTTTTCGGCGAGCGAGACGTAATCGCCTTCGGGGTCGATGACGACCTGCTGGACGCGCCCGGCGCTCTGTTCGAGAATCCTGCGCAGCAGATGCGATTTCCCGGAACCCGAATTGCCCTGCACCAGCAGGCGGGTGGCCAGCAACTCCTCCAGGTCGATCGCGACAGGCGCGTTGCCGCCCGTCACGCCGATATCGATATCGGCTCCCATCCGCTCCTCAAGGTCGAATCGAGGCGAATTGGTAGCATGATGCGACGGGCGGATCAGGCTGTCCTCGGCCCCGATGCACAGAAATCAAGGCTCGCGGAAGCCTGACCGGACGTGCCATAAGGCGGCTTCCCCAACCTGAAGGCCCCCGATGAGCGACACGCGCGACAGCAATGGAAACATCCTGAAGGACGGCGATTCCGTCACGCTCATCAAGGATCTGAAAGTGAAGGGCACATCGGTGACGCTGAAGCGCGGCACGATGGTCAAGAATATCCGTCTGACGGATGATCCGGCCGAGGTCGAATGCAACGCCGAGAAGGTGAAGGGACTGGTGCTGCGCACCGAGTTTTTGAAAAAAGCCTGATTACTTCGTTACCGGCGCGACATCGACGCTGACGGACAGTTTTTGCCCGCCGGAACCCAGAATGACGCCGTCGATGGGCGACACGTCCGCATAGTCGCGCCCGAACGCCAGCACGATGTGATCGTTTCCCACATGCAGCGCATTGGTCGGATCGAGATCGCGCCAGCCGAATTCATCGCCGCACCAGACGGACACCCATGCGTGCGAGGCGTCCGCGCCTTCGAGACGCGGCTTGCCGGGCGGCGGGATGGTGCGGATGTAGCCGCTCACATAGGCAGCCGGAATGCCGATGCCGCGCAGGCCCGACACCATGATATGCGCGAAATCCTGGCACACGCCGCCGCGCCGCTCGAAGGCTTCGCCGACGGGCGTCGATACAGCGGTCGCGGCCGGATCGTACTTGAATTCGGTACGGATGCGCCGCATCAGATCGTCGGCGGCTTCCAGAATGGGGCGACCCGCCGGAAAGCTCTTGCGCGTGTAGGCAGTGATGCTTTCGAGGACCGGCACGAGGCGGCTGCGGAACAGGTAATGCGCGGGCGATTCCGGCGCCAGAGATTGCGATCCTGCGGCGGCGAGCTTCACCTGTTCCCATGCGGGCGTCAGCGCGGCCAGCGGCGGCGAAGCACGATCTACCTCGACGCGGGACAGGGCGACAATGCGCAACTCGCGGTGGGATTTCTCGACCGAAAGCGTCTCGACGCGGTTGCCGAAAAAGTCCGACCGGATGGTGCTTTCGGACGGCGGCGGAGACACGTCGACGCCGCTGTCGAAAACCTTCTGGCCGTGGCCGTCGCGCGGCGAAAGGCGCAGCGTGCAGCGGGCGAAGGCGACGGGCGCTTCGTAGCGGTAAGTGGTGACGTGGCGAATATCGTAGATCACGCCAGATCCGTCAGCTTGTCGCCACGCACCGCGTGCGGCCCCTGCAGGAAGTAGCGTTCCGCAATCGCGTCCGCCATGCCCATGAGACGTTGCTCGATGCTGAAAATCTTGTTCGTGTCGAGCAATTCCGCCTCTTCGGTCGAAAGATCGGACAGAATGCGCACGCTGAGGCGGCGCGGCGTTTCCAGCATTCCATCCTCGCGCAGCACCGGCAAAGTCGCCAGATGTTCGTCGATCCGCTCCACCTGAAAGCCGACGGAGCGCGGGTTGAACGTGTCGAGCATCACCATGTCGCGCACCGGCGCGAGGGCCACGCCGATGAGATAGCGCGAGCGATAGGTGATCTGCGAGTCGATCAGATCAAGCACGACATCGAGATTATCGGCGGTTGCGGCGTTGTCGGCGAATTGCCGCGCGAAACGGCATGTGTTGATGCCGCGCTCGATGCGCCTGCCGATATCGAGGAAACGCCAGCCGGCGACACGGTTGACGTTTTCCTGAATGAGACCGGAGAGCGCGGCCAGAACGCGCAGGGCGCGGTCGGCGCGATCGAAACATTCAGGCTCGGACAGCACGCGATCGACCTTGGCGGTCAGGCGCGCTTCGAGCCCGCTGACGAGTTGCCAGGTGTCGGTGGACAAACGTTCGCGGATGACGGAGGCGGCCCGCATCGAACCTCCGGCGAGCGAGCTCGCAGAGCCGTAATGCTCTGCCGAGGTCAGCGCGACGGTGGCGAGTTCTCCCGGCGTGGAGCCGACAAGTTCCTGCGGCGCAGCGCCCCATGCGACCAGCATGCGCTGCAGACGATCGATGGACTGACGTGCCGGCGAGACCCCCGCATCCGCATCAGTGACGCGGTTGCTGAGGCAACGCACGAGCCGGAGCGTGGCCTCGACACGCTCAAGATAGCGGCCGAGCCAGAACAGGTTGTCGGCGGCGCGGCTCGGCAGGTTGCCCAGCAGGCGGCGGATTTTCACGCTGTCGCCGGTCGGCAGCAGGCTCGCCATTTCCACCGGCTTGTCGGACAGAACCCAGACGTCCGCCGATTTCACCCCGTCGCCCATGGAGACGGCGCGCGCGTCCATCTGGTCCGAGATGCGGCAGAAGCCGCCCGGCATGACCTCCCAGCCCTTTTCGGTCGCGGCGGCAAAGACGCGCAGCACGAAGGGACGCGGGACGATCTTTCCCTGCACCCATGCGGGCGTGGTGGAAAGGCGCACCACTTCCTGCCCGACGAAATCCACGCCGCGCTCCTGAATGGAGCGCACAAGCTTCGCGCGGTCTTCCGTGCCGAGTTCGCTGCCGAGCAGGATGCGCTTGCCCGGAAAGCCGGGGACGTTCTCCCCATAGGCCGACGAAATCGCCATTTCGTCGAGACGTTCGAGGACGAACTCGCGCTCTGACTTCTGTCCGCACCACCAGGTGGCGATGTTGGGCGTGCGCAATTCCTGTCCGAAAACGCGGCGGTTGAGCGCCGGAAGGAAGCCGAGCAGCGCCTTGGATTCCAGAATGCCCGATCCGGGCATGTTGGCCATCACGACAGCGCCCTTGCGGATGGCCTCGATGAGCCCTGGCACGCCGAGGCGCGAGGCGGCGTTCATTTCCAGCGGATCGCAATAATCGCCATCGACGCGCCGCCAGATGACGTCGGCGCGCTTGAGGCCCGCAATGGTGCGCACATGCACCTGACCGTCGCGCACGACGAGATCGTCGCCCTCGACCAGCAGGAAGCCCAGATAGCGGGCCAGATAGGCCTGTTCGAAATAGGTTTCGCTGAAGGGGCCGGGCGTCAGCAGGCAGACGCGCGGCTCGGCGCGCTGCGCCGAATGGGTCAGGCCATCGCGATAATCCCGGAAGAAGGGCGCGAGGCGCTCGACATTCATGTCGCGGTAGAGCGAGGGAAAGGCGCGCGACAGAACGAGGCGGCTTTCCAGCGCATAACCGGCGCCGGAAGGCGCCTGCGCGCGATCGCCCAGCACCCACCAGCGCCCGTCCGGGCCGCGCCCGATATCGGCCGCGTAGAGATGCATCCAGCGCCCGCCGGGCGGCTTGATGTTGCGCATGGGCGGCAGGAAATCCTGCGAGCCCGCGACTGCGGCGGCAGGCAACGCGCCGTCGGCGATCAGGCGGCCTTCGCCATAGACGTCCGACAGGACATGCTCGAGCAGTGTGGCGCGCTGCGCCACGCCTGCGGCGATCTGTTTCCATTCATTGTCAGCGATTAGCAGAGGCAGATGGCTCAGCGGCCAGGAACGCTCGTTGGTCTCGCCGTACACGCGGTAGGAAATTCCCATATCGTGGATATGGCGGTCCGCAGCTCCGAAGCGGCGGTTGATCTCGTCGGGATCCTGCAGGGCGAGCGAATCAAGGAAACGCGCCCAGTGAGCGCGAGGCGCGCCATCGGCCCCGATATATTCGTCCGGAATGCCGCTCAGCGGCGCATAGCCGCTGGTCCATTCGGCAATGCGCCTTTCCGCGAGCGCACGTTTGTTGACGGGGCGCGACTGCTTCACACGTTCACCGGACAAAAGGTCTCCGCAGGTCGAGCGTCAGCGGGAACTCGCCGGGTGATTCTTCCGGCGGCGCGACGATCTGGCCGGGAGTATGCCCGTGATCCTGAAATCTTGCGAGCCTGCGGGCCTCGGCTTCGTAGGAATTTACCGGGAACGTGTCGTAACTGCGGCCCCCGGGATGCGCGACATGATAGACGCAGCCGCCCAGTGACCGCCCGTTCCACAGATCCAGCAGGTCGAACGTCAGCGGTGCATGAACCGGAATCGTCGGGTGCATTCCGGACGGCGGTTGCCACGCCTTGAAACGAACGCCCGCCACGAACTCTCCCGAACGACCGGTCGAAGTGAGCGGCATGCGGCGACCGTTGCAGACGAGTGCATGGCGTCCCTCGACAAGTCCCTGGGCGGAAATCTGCAATCGCTCGACGGAGGAGTCGACGTAACGGACAGTGCCGCCGACTGCGCCCTCCTCGCCCATGACGTTCCACGGCTCCAGCGCCTGCCGCAACTCCATGCGGACGCCGCCGTGTTCGACACGGCCACACAGCGGGAAGCGAAATTCGCGCTGCGCCTCGAACCACAGGGGATCGAAATTGTATCCTGCGTGGCGCAGGTCATCGAGCACGCCGAGGAAATCCTGCCAGACGAAATGCGGCAGCATGAAGCGATCATGCAGCGTCGTACCCCAACGCACCAGATTGCCGCGCTGCGGTTCGCGCCAGAACATCGAGATCAGGGCGCGCAACAGCAATTGCTGGGCGAGCGACATGCGCGGGTCAGGCGGCATTTCAAAGGAACGGAACTCGACGAGCCCGAGACGACCTGTCGGTCCATCGGGCGAATAGAGCTTGTCGATGCAGATTTCGGAGCGATGCGTGTTGCCCGAAACATCGACGAGCAGATTGCGATAGAGACGGTCCACCAGCCAGAGTGGGAAATTTGTCTCCCCCGCCGCTGGCGTGTTGGCGAGCGCGATTTCCAGTTCGTAGAGCGAATCGTGGCGCGCTTCGTCGACACGCGGCGCCTGACTCGTCGGGCCGATGAAAAGGCCCGAGAAAAGGTACGACAGGGACGGATGCCGCTGCCAGTAGAGCACCAGACTTTTCAGCAGGTCCGGCCGACGCAGGAACGGCGAATCCTGCGGCGTTGCGCCGCCGACAACAACATGGTTGCCCCCACCAGTGCCGGTATGGCGGCCGTCGGTCATGTATTTGTCCGTGCCGAGACGGCACTCGCGCGCATCCTCGTAAATGCCAGTCGTGGTCTCCACCGCCTGCCGCCAGCTTGCGGCAGGATGAACGTTCACTTCGATCACGCCCGGGTCCGGCGTCACCTTGATGACGTCTATGCGTGGATCGGGCGGCGGCGGATAGCCTTCAATATGAACCGGCAGGCCGGTGTCGCGCGCCGTGACCTCAATGGCGGCGAGAAGTTCCAGATAATCTTCAAGACGTTCGACCGGCGGCATGAAGACGCACAGAACGCCGTCGCGCGGCTCGATCGACATGGCGGTGCGAACCACGCCTTCGACGGCCTGCTGGCCGAACAATGATTGCCGGCCTTCAGCATCTGGTGTGTAGAGCTGGCGCAGCCTGTGCGGGTCGGGCAGATCGCCGCGGGGCTCCAACGGGTCTTGCGTGTGGATGAATGGGTAGGCCGAAGGCGCCACCCACGGCAGCGAATTGATCGGCAATCGATAACCGACAGGCGAGTCGCCCGGCAACAGGAACAGCTTGCCGCGCCGCAGGGGCCAGCGTTCGCTTTTCCAGCGCGGCGCCGCGAGCGCATTCCAGCGCTGGATCGGCAGCACAAAGCCTGTCGGCTTCGTCAGACCGCGCTCGAAGGTGCGCACCATGCGGGCGCGTTCTTCCGGGTCTTCGATCTTAGGGTTGGAAGGGTCCACATTGACCGGAAGATCGCCTTCCTTGACCATCCAGTGCGCGACGTCCTCATAGGCGGGCACAACGAATGAAGGTCCGATCCCCAGACGTTCCGCCACATCGTTGACGAGTGTCCGGGCGTCCTCGATCGATTGATTTCGCGGACCCGCCTCGGCGGCAATCAGGCCGGGATCAGTCCAGATCGGCTTGCCGTCCTTGCGCCAGTAGAGGGCGAAAGCCCAGCGCGGCAGGCTCTCGCCCGGATACCATTTGCCCTGCCCGTAATGCAGAAAACCGCCCGGCGCGAAGCGCTTGCGCAGACGCCGGATGAGATCATCCGCCCTGCCTCGCTTAGTCGGCCCGACCGCAGCGGTGTTCCATTCGGCTCCTTCAAAATCGTCGACCGAAATGAACGTCGGCTCGCCGCCCATCGTGAGACGAACGTCCTGCGCGGCGAGATCGCGGTCGACAACTTCGCCCAGCGCGTCCAGCTTTTCCCAGGCATCGTCAGGAAAGGGCCGCGTGACGCGCGGCGCTTCCCGGATGCGGGTGACCTTCATGTCGAAGGCGAATTCGACCTGCGCGGGCTCCACCAGCCCGGTGATGGGTGCGGCCGACCGGTAATGCGGCGTGGCGCAGACCGGAATATGGCCCTCGCCGCACATCAAACCCGACGTCGCGTCGAGACCGATCCAGCCAGCGCCCGGCAGATAGACTTCGGCCCAGGCGTGCAGATCGGTGAAATCGTGATCCGTTCCTTTGGGCCCCTCCAGCGGGTCCACATCGGCCTTCAGCTGGATCAGGTAGCCGGAGACGAAACGCGCAGCCAGCCCCAGACGGCGGAGAATCTGCACCAGCAACCAGGCGGAATCCCGACATGATCCAGACGCCAGCGCCAATGTGTCTTCCGGCTCCTGCACGCCGGGTTCCATGCGGATGACGTAGCGGATGTCCCGCTGCAACCGGGTGTTGAGATCGACCAGAAACTCGATTGTGCGGACCTTGTCGGTCGGAAGGCCATCCACAAAACGCTTCAGGAGCGGGCCAGCAGGCTCGGGATCGAGATAGGCGGCGAGTTCGACCGCGTGTTCGTCGGTGTATTTGAACGGAAATTCTTCCGCATATGGCTCGACGAAAAAGTCGAACGGGTTGACCACAGCCATGTCGGCCACCAGATCAACCTCGATGCGAAATTCCGTGGCCTTCTCGGGAAAGACGAAACGCGCCAGCCAGTTGCCATGAGCGTCCTGCTGCCAGTTCACGAAATGCTGCTCGGGCAGCACCTTCAGCGAATAGCTCTCGACCCGCGTACGGCAATGCGGCGCGGGGCGCAGCCGAATGACCTGCGGACCCAGGGCGACCGGCCGGTCATACTTGTAATCGGTGAGATGATGCAGCGCGACGAGAATGGACAATACCAGTACCCCCGGCCAGCCCCTTTGCAGGAACCGTGCCCCGGAAGGTTTTCCGGCAGACGGCCCGCGCATGTCAAACAATGAAGCATCTTATAAGCAGCTTTGCCTTCCGAAAGGGCGCTGAAGCACTATTTCGCCTGTATTATGATCAATCCTGACCGCAGACGCATAAATCGGCATCATACGAAAGTCCAAAGGAGTCCCGGATGAGCATCTATACCGGACCGGTTTTCGAGATGGCTTGCAGGCAGTTCGAGACCATCGCGGACCATCTGTCGATCCCCGCCGACGAGCGACGTCACCTGATCATGCCGAAGCGCTCGGTGACGGTGTCCTGCCCCGTTGCGATGGACAATGGCGAAGTGGCGGTCTTTCAGGGCTACCGGGTGCAACATCACCTGACGCTGGGACCGACCAAGGGCGGCATCCGCTTTTCAGCCGACCTCGACATCGGCGAAGTGGCGGCGCTGGCGATCTGGATGAGCTGGAAATGCGCCCTCGTCGGGCTGCCCTACGGCGGCGCGAAAGGCGGCGTGACGGTTGATCCCTACAAATTATCGAAGCGCGAACTGGAAGGCGTCGCGCGCCGCTACATGCAGGAGATGATTCCGTTCGTTGGCCCGCGCACGGACGTGATGGCGCCCGACATGGGCACGAACGAGCAGATCATGGCCTGGTTCATGGACACCTATTCCATGTATCAGGGCAATACGGTGCCGGAGATTGTCACCGGCAAGCCGGTGGCGCTCGGCGGCACCGAAGGGAGGCGCGAGGCCACGGGACGCGGCGTCGCCTTTGTGGCTGCACTCGCGATGGAGCACCTGTCCATCGACCCCAACAACGCCACCGCCATCGTGCAGGGCTTCGGTAATGTTGGTTCTAACACGGCGCTCGAACTCGCCGCGCGCGGGGTGAAAATCATCGGCGTCAGCGACCATACCGCCGCCTATTACGATCCTGCCGGGTTCGATCCGCATGTGCTGACGCGCCATGTGGCGCAGCACGGCGTGCTGAAGGACTTCTCGACGCAAAGTCTGATTGACCCGAACGATCTACTGACGCAGCGTTGCGACATCCTTGCGCCCGCTGCGGTCGAGCGTGTGATTACTGAAAAGAACGCAGGCCGGTTGCAGTGCCGCATTCTGGCGGAAGGCGCGAACGGGCCGACAACTCCGGACGCCGACGCGATCCTCGATCAACGCCGCGACGAAATTCTGGTCCTGCCGGACATTCTGTGCAACGCTGGCGGCGTGGTGGTCAGCTATTTCGAATGGGTGCAGGATCTACAGCAATATTTCTGGGATGAGAAGGAAATCACCGACAAGATGACGTCCATTCTGGGGCGCGCCTTTCACCAGATATTGGCCCGCACGATCCGCGACAAAATCTCGATGCGCACCGCCGCAACCGCCATCGGCGTCAAGCGCGTGCGACTCGCCAAGCAGCAACGGGGCCTGTTTCCATAGCCGGTCCCCTGTTTCCAGCGCGCGATTGACGGCTCTCGTATGATGAATGTCATCAGCAGATGATGCTCATCATATGCTGATGCGTTTCATGACAAACAATTCATGTTCCATCAGGCCGATGCTTGACATGGATCAAGGCCCTCCCTGTTACATTAGTTTTTTCTAATGTTATTGAAACGCCTGCGACGCAGGCTTCCGGGAGCATCTGATGAAACGCGCATCTCTCTTTGCGGCGACCTTGATGGCGTCGTCGATCCTGTCCACCATGGCCTGGAGCGGCCCGTTCAATGATTTTGAGACGCAGGCGCGCAGCGCCTATGCGGGCTATCGGGCGGCATTGTTCCAGACCAACAAGAACGACAAGGCCGCGACTGAAGAAGCCCTGAACGGCCTGTCTTCGAAATGGAGCGCTCTGACCGCCCAGTGGGGCAAGTCGCCGCCTCCCCAATATGTGGACGATGCGAAGTTCGGAGGAACGCTCGACAGCGTTGCGAAGATCATCGACACCGCGAAAGCTGAAACAGCAAAAAATGAACTCGCAAAGGCGCATGAAACGCTCGAGAAGATCCGCGACGAACTGGCCGCACTTCGCGAACGCAACGGCGTCATTGTCTTCTCGGACCGTATGAACGCCTACCACACCAAGATGGAAGAGGTGCTGGCGAAAAACTACACCGGCTTCGACGCCGCAGGACTTGCGGCGTTGCGCGAAGACGCTGCGGTGCTGGCCTATCTCTACGCAGACATCGCCGCCAGACCGCCGGCGGATGGCGTCGGCAAGGAGGATTTCAAGCAGGCGCTCGGCGCATTCAAGAATTCGGTTGATGCGCTTGTCGCCGCCAGCCGCGGCTCGGACGCCGCAGCCGCCAAGAAGTCCGTCGACAGCCTGAAAGGTCCCTATTCCATGCTGTTCCTCAAGTTCGGCTGAACGTTCAAAGGAGACTGATATGATGCAGACACGCAGAAACCTCTTGCTGGGCCTGTTGGGCGCAGCCGCTTTCCCGGCTCTCGCGCTGGCGCAGGAAGCAAGGCCCGAAGGCGAGCGCCGCCCCGGCCAGGGAGAAGGCGAGCGCCGCGAAAGCGGCGAACAGCGCGGCCAGTCCGAACGTCAGGGACAGGGACAGGGACAGGGACAGGGTCAAGGCCAGACGCGCGGCGAAGGTCAGGGCCAGAACCGCAGCCAGGGCGAACAGCGCGAGGGTCAGGGTCGCGAAGAACAGCGCCGCCAGGGCTCTGAAGGCGGACGCGGCGAAGGCCAAAGCGGTAGTCGCCGCAGCGAACGTGACGGGCGCTCCGGCGAGGGACGCGGAGGCAGCCGCGGTGAAGAAAACCGTGGCCGAGGCGATGATCGCCGCAGCAGGATGCGCCGTCGCATGAGAGAGGAACAACGTCGCCGCCAGATGCGCGAGCGTCGCGAAAGACGCGGTCGCAACCGCGACTAGCAATCAACGAAAATCCCGGCCGATCACCCGGCCGGGATTTTTCATTCATGCGTCCAAGCAATCAGAATCGCGCGTTGCGCACGAACTGCATGATTTGTTCGCGGCTCATGGCGCCGCTCTGGCGCGCAACCTCCCGCCCCTTCGCGAACAGAATCAGGGTCGGAATGCCGCGTATGCCGAAACGCGCCGAAACATCCGGTGCAGCTTCGGTGTCGAGCTTGGCAAGGCGCATCACGGGCTCCAGTTGCGCGGCGGCCGCCTCGAACTGCGGGGCCATCATCTTGCACGGCCCGCACCAGTCGGCCCAGAAATCGACCAGCACCGGAATGTCCGTCTTGCCGACCAGCCGGTCGAAGTCCTGCGCGCTGCGCAGATCAACCGGATGCCCGTCAAACAATGGTTCGTGGCAACGCCCGCAATCGGGCTTCTGGCCTGCATTGAGCCTCGTTTGCGGCGAACGATTCAGTCCACCGCAATGCGGGCATGCGATTATGACATTGTCGTCCGCCATCAAACTCTCCACTACATCGCCATCGGGCCGCCACGCGCGCGCCAGCCTGCGGTGCCGGGCGCATAGTGCTTGATGTCGGTACGGCCGGCATCATGCGCAAGCCCGAGAGCCCGCGCCGAGCGTCCTCCCGCCTGACAGACCAGAACGACCGGCTTGTCCTGCGGCAACGCAGAAGGCACGAAGCGCGACAATGGATGGTTGACGGCGCCCTCAATATGACCCGATGCATATTCTGCCGGTTCGCGCACATCGACGACATGGCATGCGCCTTTCAGACAGGCCTGCACCAGTTCCTCGTGCTCGATGGCGGGCACGCTGCTGCCGCCCTTCAGCATGGACATGAGATTGGACAGAGACATTCCGGGCTCCTTCGATTACGCGCTTTTTGCAGCGCTGAATTGCAGATAGGCGTCCATCGCATGGCTTGCATACATGGCCGATGGCCCCGCCCCCATGTAGATGGCCATGCCGAGCGTTTCGACGATTTCCTCGCGCGAAGCGCCGGCGTCTATCGCCGCCTTGACGTGGAAGGCGATGCAATCGTCGCAACGCACCGCGACGCCGATTCCAAGCGCCATGAGTTCCTTGGTCTTCGTATCGAGCGCTTTCGGAGCAAGCGCTGCTTGCGCAATGGCCCCGAAGGACTTCATGACTTCAGGCGCGTTGGCGCGCAGATTGCGCAGATCTGCGGACAGCTCCTTCGTCCACGATGGCCAATCAATATCAGTTCCGGACATGCTCATGCTCCTTGATGTGTTGTGGAAGGTTGGTCATCGCGCAGCCAGACATAGATCGCCGGGATCACCAGCAATGTCAGAGCCGTGGAAGATGCGAGCCCGAACACCATCGAGATCGCCAGCCCCTGAAAGATCGGGTCGGTGAGGATGAAGGCGGCGCCGATCATCGCTGCGGCGGCAGTGAGGAAGATGGGCTTGAACCGGATGGTTCCGGCCTCGATCAAGGCTTCGCGCAGGGGCATGCCCTTCTCCCGCAGATGGCGAATGAAATCGACCAGCAGGATCGAGTTGCGCACGATGATGCCCGCCAGCGCAATGAAACCGATCATGGACGTCGCCGTAAACGCCGCGTTGAGCGCCCAGTGGCCCAGCACGATTCCGATCAGCGTCAACGGCACGGGAACGAGGATCACAAGCGGCAGCTTGAACGAGCCGAACTGCGCGACGACCAGAAGATAGATTCCAAGGATCGCCACCATGAAGGCCGCGCCCATGTCGCGGAACGTCACATAGGTGACTTCCCATTCGCCGTCCCAGAGCAGCGTCGGCTTCGATTCATCCACCGGCTGGCCGTGATACCTGATCGTCGGCGCGCCTGCCGAACCCCAGTCGATTTTCTTCATGGCGTCCTCGACCGCGAGCATGCCGTAAATCGGCGCCTCGAACCGGCCCGCGACTTCCGCCGTGACCATTTCGGCGAAACGGCCGTTGTGGCGGAACACCGGATAGGACGACATTTCGCGTTTCGCCGTAACCACGTCGCCGAGTTCGACATTGGCGCCCTGACGCGCCGTGCCGCCGGCAGGCAGAGGCGTCGACAGGATGCGCTCTCCGGATGTCATGGCCGTTTGCGGCAGCGCCACCGAAATATCAATCGGTTTCAAGCCGCCTCCGCGCTGCGAATAGCCGATCTTCACACCGCCGATGAGGGCCCCAAGCGTGTCATACACTGCCTGCTCCTGCACGCCGTGGAACTCCAGAGCCTCCTGATCAATCGCGTAGCGAAGGCGCTCCTGCTGCACGCCGAAACTGTCGTCGACATCCACCACGAAATCGACGGACGAGAAAGCCTGGCGCACTTTCGCGGCAAGCGCTCGGCGCGCATCAGCATCGGGACCGTAGATTTCCGCCAGAAGCGTCGACAGAACCGGCGGGCCGGGCGGAACCTCCACGACTTTCAGCGAAGCGTGCGGCGGCAGCGTCAGGCTCGCCAGACGCTGCCGAATGTCGAGAGCAATGGCGTGGCTGGCGCGCTTGCGTTCCGCCTTCGGGGCAAGGTTCACCGAAAGGTCGCCCATCTCCGGATTGGCGCGCAGATAATAGTGCCGCACCAGGCCGTTGAAGTTGAATGGCGAGGCCGTGCCTGCATAGGACTGGATCGAGCTGAGTTCAGGCAGATCGCGCAACCTTTCGGCCGCAGCGGCCAGAATCCGATCCGTCTCCTCGACGCTCGCGCCGCGCGGCATGTCGAGCACCACCTGTATCTCCGACTTGTTGTCGAAGGGGAGCAGCTTCACGCTAACGCTTTTCGTCGCGAACAGGGTGAGCGACGCCAGAGTGGCGACTCCAATCGTCACCAGAAAGACTTTCGAACGAAGGCGGCCCTGAAGGAGCGGGCGCGCGAGGCGCGCATAGGCGCGTCCCATCATGCCCGGATCGTGATGATGATCATCGCCTGATGCCTCGACGCCCTCGAACTTGCGGCGCGCAATCTTCAGCAGCAGCCACGGCGTGATCGTGACGGCGACAAAGAACGAGAACAGCATCGCCATCGACGCATTGGCCGGTATGGGGCTCATGTAGGGGCCCATGAGGCCGCTGACGAACATCATCGGCAACAGCGCCACAACGATCGTGAGCGTGGCAACGATAGTCGGATTGCCGACTTCCGCAACGGCTTCGACAGCCGTTTCGACAAGCCCGCGCGAGCCGCGCATCTGCCAGTGCCGGACGATGTTTTCAACCACCACGATCGCGTCGTCGACCAGAATGCCGATGGAGAAGATGAGCGCGAACAGGCTGACGCGATTGATCGTGTAGCCCATCAACCAGGAGGCGAAGAGCGTCAGCAGAATGGTCGTGGGGATGATGACCATCACCACAACCCCCTCGCGCCAGCCAATCGCAAAGGTGATGAGCAGAACGATGGAGACAGTCGCCAGCGCAAGATGAAACAGCAGTTCGTCCGCCTTCTCGGTGGCGGTTTCGCCGTAATTGCGCGTCACGGTCACGTCGATGTCGGCGGGCAGGCTCCTGCCTTTCAGCGTGTCGAGACGTTGCAGAATGTCATCCGCAACCACAACCGCATTGGCGCCCTTGCGCTTGGCGAGCGCGATGCTGACAGCCGGGTTCCTGTCGAGACCGCCCTTCCCGTTCGGCGTGAACGTCCACGAATACTGGTTCGGCTCGGCAGCGCCGACGCGCACCTCCGCAACATCCTTGACATAGACCGGGCGGCCATCCCGCGAGGTGAGCAACAGAAGTCCGATATCCGGGACGCCCTGCAGGGTCTGCCCCGCCACCACCGGCATGGACTTGCCGCCGTCACGGAAATTGCCGATCAGAAAGGAGCGATTGGCGTTGGTCAGTTTGTCGATGAGCTGGTTGAGCGTGACGCCATAGAGCGACAGCCTTTCGGGATCGGGTTCGACACGTATCTGGTTCGTCGCGCCGCCGACGAGCGCCGAGCCGCCGATGTTATCGACCTTGCTCAACTCATGCTGAAGCTCTTCGGCCACCTGATGGAGACCATTCGGGGTCCATGCAGCGGTTCGTTCCGGCTTGGGAGACAGCGTCAGAACCAGGATCGCCACATCGTCGACGCCGCGTCCGACGACGAGCGGCTCCGCGATGCCTTTCGGCAAGGCGGTGATGTTGGCGCGCATCTTGTCATGCACGCGCAACACCGCGGCGTCCTGGCTCGTGCCGACGAAGAAACGCGCCGTCACCATGACGCGATCGTCCTGCGTCTGTGAATAGACGTGTTCGACGCCGTTGATGCTCTTGACGATGTCTTCGAGCGGACGAGTGACCAGTTCGACCGCATCCGTCGCCTTGTAGCCGTTGGCGGCCACGAAAATATCCACCATCGGAACGCTGATCTGCGGCTCCTCCTCCCGCGGCAAAGCCACGAGCGCGATGGCGCCGACAACGAGCGCGGCAATCAGCAGAAGCGGCGTCAGAGGCGACCGTATGAAGCTGCGCGTCAAATGACCTGAAAGACCGAGCTTCATGGCGTCACCACAATATCGCCGTCACGCAGGCCCGACAGGATTTCGACGCCCTGGGGATGCGCCTCGCCGGGCTGAACGACAATCTCGGCGCCGCTCTTGAGCCTGACGAATTGGACGCCTGCGCGCGTGTAGATAGCCGATGGCGGCACGAGAAGCGCATCGCGCTTTCCGGTCGAGACATAGACGCGCGTGCGTTCTCCGGCGAAGTAGTTGCCGAGGCCGTCGACATCCACGTCGGCAATCACCAGCCCAGCCTGAATTTCCGGATAAACGAGCCGCACGCGGCCTTCCCGAGTGGTCTCGCCTGTGGCGGACTGAAGGCCTCGCGCACCGATCTGGACGCTCTGGCCTGCCTGCATGAACTGCGCGTGACGTTCGGGCAGACGCAGGCGCAGAATGTATTTGTCTTCCGCAATGGTGGCGACGATTTCGCCCGGCAGGACCACGCGGCCCTGCGAAACCGGTACGCTCAGCACGCGACCAGCGCCCGGCGCGACAACAGCGCCTTCGCTCATCTGCTGCTCGATCACGCTGTAATCGGCCTGCATGGCGGCGAGATTGCGCTCCGCCACGTCCAGCATTGTGCGCGCCTGATCGAGCTGCGTCTGCGTGGAGACGCCTCGCCGCTGCAATTCCTGAATGCGTTCGAAGTCCGTGCGGGCCTGATCGCGCTGGGCCTGTTGCGAACGGATGCGCTGCTCCAGCGCCTGCATCTGCAGAACGAGCTTCTGGTCTGCGACCGTGGCGACCTCTACGCCCGCCGCGACTTCATCGCCCTCCTTCACCTTGAGCTGGGCAATGGTTCCGCCGATGCGAGCGCGGGCCACCAACTGGCGCACCGGCTCGACGGTTGCGATGACGGCCTTGCGATCCTCGACGACTGTGGCCTTCACCGCAACGTCAGCGGCAAAGACGGACGATGCGCCTGCGGACAGAATGGAAATGGCCAGAAACGAACGTCGCATTGGATGGTCCTCGATCAGGTCTTGACATATATATTCGATACTACTAATTTAGCAAGCATGAATTTTGAAGAACTCGCCCCCAAGGCCGCGCAGGCAGAGGCATTTCTGAAGGCGCTGGCCAATGCGAACCGGCTCATGATCCTGTGCGAACTGCACAAGGGAGAGCGGTCCGTGACGACCATCCAGAGCGCGATCGGGCTCAGCCAGTCCGCGCTCTCGCAACACCTCGCGCGGTTGCGTGAGGACAATCTGGTGAAGACGCGACGCGAGTCGCAGACGATCTTTTATTCGCTCGCCGACCAGAACGTCTCGCGGTTCATCGGCCTGCTTTACGAGATCTATTGCGCTGAGGAATGCAACGTCGCCCCCGCTGTCGGGGCGAAAAAGCCGAAGGGGAAAAAGCCATGACCATCGACCGTTTCGTTCTGGCCTTCGCGGGCCTCATGATTCTGGCCAGCATTGCGCTGGCGCATTTCGTCAGCCCGTGGTGGCTGTTACTGACTGGCTTTGTCGGGCTCAACATGCTGCAGGCGGCGTTTACGCGCTTCTGCCCGCTGGCGATCATTCTGAAGAAATGCGGCGTCGCGCCCGGCGCGGCCTTCTAGGAAGTCCTGTTCACGAAGGAGAGCACCATGAGTAAGAATGTTGGCGGCATTGACAAGGTTCTGCGGATCATCGTCGGCCTCGTGCTGATCGCCTATGCGATTCCGCTCGGCTTCCCGCAGACGGGCTGGAACTGGGTCGGCTGGATCGGTATCGTACCGCTGCTGACCGCGATCTTCGGCATTTGCCCGCTTTACAGCATCGTGGGCATGAACACATGCTCGCGTAGCTGAATTGATCAGCGGAGCGGCATGTGATGCGACACATGCCGCCTCGTCCGGAGGAGCAAGCATTGAGCGAATTTGCCCGTTGGGAAGGCCGCTACGCGGTCCCGGACTATGTCTTCGGCGAAGAGCCGAACTATTTCCTCGCCGCCAGCAAGCCGCTGCTGCCGACAAGCGGCAAAGCGCTCGCGGTCGCGGATGGCGAGGGCCGCAACGGCGTGTGGCTGGCGCAACAGGGGCTTGATGTCCTGTCGCTCGACTTCTCGCCCGCCGGACAGGACAAGGCGAGGAAACTGGCGACGGCGCGCGGGGCCAAACTGTCCTTCGAGATCGGCGACGTTCATGCGTGGGCCTATCCGGATTCAACCTTCGACGTGGTGGTCGAAATCTTCACGCAGTTCAGTTCGCCCGCCGAGCGCGCGGTAAAATGGGCCGGCATGAAGCGGACGCTCAAGCCCGGCGGACTTCTGATCCTGCAAGGCTACACGCCGAAGCAGCTTCAGTACGGCACGGGCGGCCCGAAGCAGATCGAAAACCTCTACACGCGCGAAATGTTGCTGGAGACATTCGGCGATCTCAAGGACATCCGCGTCACCGAAGAAGAGCTTGAGATGCACGAAGGCGCGGGCCACGGCGGCATGTCGGCGGTGATCGGACTGACGGGCCGCAAGTAAGCCCCGCCGGTTGGCGGCTGCATTCAGGCCTGCTAGGCTTCCCGAAACAGCATGGGAGCCCGAGGTGGACGAGCAAAAGCCGACGCCCGTCGACATTCCAGTCGACCGGATGGTCCCCTACCGGACGCGAGCGACCCGGGACAAGCCGATCCGCTGGTGCTCCTGCGGCCTCAGCGCCAATCAGCCATTTTGCGATCAGGCGCACCGCGGCACCGGTCACCGTCCGAAGGCGTTTCAATTGCCCGAGGACATCACGGTCGCGCTTTGCGGTTGCAAGGCCACACAGAACCCGCCCTATTGCGACGGCAGCCATCTGGCCGCGACGGCCAGGGTCATCGGGAGCGCGACATGACGATTCAGGTCATTACGCCGGACGACTGGAAGCTGGTTCCGGCCAGCGAGCGCGGCGCGCCGCCTACCGCCAAAATGCTCGGCATGCTGCTGAGCGACGCCAATCCATGCCTCTTTCTGCTTGAGGAACCACCGAACTATTACACTGCGGTCCACAGTCATAGCGAGCCGGAGGTGATTGTAATCCTCGAAGGCCGCATGATGTTCAACGGCAAATGGGTCGGACCCGGAACCGTCGTGAATGTTCCGGCGAATGAAGATTATTGGCATGCGACGGGCGATGAGCGTTGTGTGGTGGCGCTCATGCGCCCGACGACGCGCGGCAAGATCAGGCGCGCGATCGAACTGAAGGCTCCCGAGACTGTGGCCTGAGTTGCCGATGCAACCCGGCCGCGCTAGGCGTCATGCATGATGAGCGGCGAAACGGGACGCGAGCTTCTTGCAGGCGTGGAACTGGGAGGCACCAAATGCATCTGCATTCTGGGCTCCGGGCCGCACGACGTTCGGGCGCAACGCGCCATAACGACGACAGACCCCGAGACAACGCTTTGGAACATCGAGCGCGCACTTTCTGAAATGTTCGAGATGCACGGGCCGCCTTCCCGGCTCGGCATCGCGTCTTTCGGCCCTGTCGATCTGGATGTTTTGTCGCCGCGTTACGGTTTCATCACGTCGACGCCCAAGCCCGGCTGGCGCGATACGAATGTGGCTGCACGCCTGCGCGATGCTTTCGGCATTCCTGTCTCGTTCGACACCGACGTGAATGCGGCGGCGCTGGCGGAGGGCCGCTGGGGCGCAACGCAAGCTTTGGGCGACTACGCCTATGTGACGGTCGGCACGGGCATCGGGGTCGGCCTTGTGGTGAATGGAGCGACCGTCAAGGGCTTCGGGCATCCGGAAGCCGGTCACATCCGGGTGGCGCGCCGTGCAGGCGATGTATGGCCCGGCCATTGCCCGTTCCATTCTGATTGCGTTGAAGGTCTCGCGTCAGGCAGCGCCCTGGCGGCGCGAGCCGGGAAGCCGGCGTCGGAGATCGCCCCCGACGATCCGCTATGGACCGATGTCGCGCATACGCTCGCGCAGCTTTGCGCAACGCTGGCGCTCACCACGGCGCCCAGGCGCATCCTGTTCGGCGGCGGTGTGATGAATGCGCAGGCCCATCTGTTCGGGCGTATCCGCGAAGCGTTTCGAAACTCGCTGGCGGGCTATGTGGACGTTCCGGCGGTCATGGACCGCCTCGACGATTACATCCGCCCCGCAGGTCTCGGCGACCGCGCGGGACCCCTCGGGGCTCTGGCGCTGGCACGATCCGTCAGGCCAGATTGAGAACGCGCATCGCGTTCTGCTTCAGGATCAGGTCATGCACTTCGGGCTTGAACCCGGACGCCTTGAAATCCGCGATCCAGCGCCCCGGCTTGATGAGCGGGAAATCAGAGCCGAACAGCATCTTGGTACGCAATTGCGTGTTGGCGTATTGCACGATCTGCGGCGGAAAATATTTCGGCGACCAGCCCGATAGGTCGATGTAGACATTCGGCTTGTGCAGCGCGATCGACAGGGCCTCGTCGGTCCAGGGCCACGAAGGGTGCGCCAGAATGATCGTCATGTCGGGAAAGTCGACCGCGACGTCGTCAAGGTGAATGGGCTGGGAATATTTCAACCGAAGGCCGCCGCCGCCGCGCATGCCGGTGCCGATGCCCGAGTGGCCGGTGTGGAAAATGGCCGGCAGCTTGTATTCGGCGATGACCTCGTACAGCTTGTAGGCCATCCGGTCGTTCGGAAAAAAGCCCTGACACGTCGGGTGGAACTTGAAGCCGCGCACCACGCCGTCCTCGATCAGCGCGCGCGCTTCCCTCGCGCCCATGATCCCTTTGTGCGGATCAATCGACGCGAAGGCGATCAGAATGTCCGAATTGTCGCGCGCGGCGTCGGCGATTTCCTCATTCGGGATGCGGCGGTTGCCGATCTGGAACTCGGTGTCCACGGTGAACATCACGAGGCCGATCTTCATCTCGCGGTAATAAGCCACGGTCTCGGCGATGCTCGGACGCTTGCCGGCCTTGAAATACTTGTTGGCCGCGTCCTCGTATGGCTGCCAGAACGCATCCGGCTCCTGACGGCACGACACTTCGGCGTGCGTGTGCATGTCGATGGCGATCAGGTCCTGAACGTTCATGGCTTTCTCCAAAATTCAGATCGCCGCCTTGCGACGCGGCTTGCGCGAGGCTGTCGCGGCGGATGTCTCCGGCTCCGGTGCGTCGAGCGCGCCGTGCATGGAATCCATCAGCGTCGTCAAAGCGTCGTCGCCCGCGCCCGGTAAAGCCTTTTGCAGAAGGTCGTCCTGCATCCGGAAATAGCCGCCCACCTCGGCTATGACTTTCTCGCCCTCCGGCGTCAGCGCAAGCACCACGCGGCGCTTGTCGCCGGGCGATCCCTTGCGGCACAGCAGGCCGCGCGTTTCCAGCCGGCGCATGAGCTTTGTCATGTTGGGGCGGCGTATGAGCAGAGCATCCGCGAGCTCGCCGTGGCGCACACCCGGATTGCTGCGGATCACCATCAGCACGGATGCGGAGGCAGGCGTAAGCCCGTGGCGCGCACAACGCTCGCCGAGCCAGCGCATCATGTGCAGGTCGAGCATATGCACGCGAAAGCCGATACGGTCCTGCAGGACCGAAAGATCGAGGCCGCCGGATTTTTTCGCAGGTCCGGCCATCAGGTCAGTCGC
The DNA here is from genome assembly GCA_947475995.1 of Beijerinckiaceae bacterium. Taxonomy (GTDB): domain Bacteria; phylum Pseudomonadota; class Alphaproteobacteria; order Rhizobiales; family Beijerinckiaceae; genus Terripilifer. Next base: position 32,979 of record CANJNI010000024.1, read on the forward strand.
GCGGCTTGGCGAGGCGATCGGCCCGCTTTTCGAGGAAGGCGCGCAGACGCTCCACGGCGTCGGGGGAAGTCTGGGTGAAAGCCGCCATCAGGGCCTCGAAGAACAGTCCGTCATTGTGGGACAGATCCTGAATGCGCGGCAAGGCCTGCGTGATGGCGAAATTGGACAGCGGCGCATTTGTGCCGATCTTGCTCGCCAGCCCCAGCGCCTCGTCGAACGCCTTGCCGGGTTCGGACACGTATTGAATGAGGTTCAGCTGCTCGGCCTTGGCGGCCGACAGGGTGCGGCCGGTCAGCATCAGATCCGCCATGCGGGAGGCCGTCATCAGCCGGGCGATGCGGACCGAGCCGCCGCCGCCGACAAAAATGCCGCGCTGGCCTTCCGGCAGGGCGAAAAATGAAGTGGGTTCGGCGACGCGAATCTGGGCCGCAGCCGCCAGTTCGAGGCCGCCGCCCACGACCGCGCCGTGCAGAGCAGCGACCCATGGAATCGGGCCGCGCTCGATCTCGTCGAATATGCGGTGCCATTTGCGCGACTGGAGAACGCCCTCGAAGGGCGTCCGCTCGGCATGTTCGGCGAGGTCGAGGCCGGCGCAGAAATGGTCGCCGTGGCCGTAGATCACCGCAACCTTGGCGCTTGCGCCCGCGGCCGTCACCGCAAGGCCGAGTTCGTCGATCAGCACGTCGTTGATGGCGTTGCGCTTCAGCGGGCGGTTCAATCCGACGAGGGCGACATTCTCCCTGATCTCGAAAGTCAGATTGCTGAAGTCCATTTCCACCCAAACTCCCCGAAACGACTACCTTGGCCGCCGCCTGTTGATCGCCTAGAATGTTTTCCAGTATCACGATCTGACGCCGGGGCGCAACGCGCCCGGTTCTGGGAGGACGCACGCTCATGGTCACAGCCGCTGCAATGCCGGGCTTCCGCCATTTTGTCATGGGCGAATGCCGGGCCACAATGGAGAAAAGGCCAGACGGTTCGCTGCTGGTGCGCAATGCGCACCCGATCAGCCCCTACCCGCGCAAGATCACCGAAAAGCTCGAACATTGGGCGAAGGCAGCGCCGGACCGCGTATGGCTGGGCGCGCGCGAGAATGGCGAATGGCGGCGCATCACCTACCGGGAGGGCCTTGCGTCGGTCCGCAAGCTGGCGGCGGCGCTGCTGAAGCGCAATCTTTCCGCCGAGCGCCCCCTGATGATCCTGTCCGGGAACGACCTCGACCACGCCCTGCTCGGCATGGCGGCGCTTTACGCGGGCATCGCCTATGCGCCCGTGTCGCCTGCCTATTCGCTGATATCCAGCGACCATTCCAAGCTGAAATACATCATCGACCTGCTGACGCCCGGCGCGTTCTTCATCGCCGATGGAGCACCGTTCGCCAAGGCCATCGCCAATGCGGTTCCGGCAGATGCTGACCTGATCGTCTCGCGCAATGCGCCCGCCGGCCGGAAGGCGCTGCTGTTCTCCGACATGCTGGCGACCGAGGCAGGCCCCGAAGTGGACAAGGCGCATGACGCCGTCGGGCCGGACACGATTGCGAAATTCCTGTTCACGTCCGGATCGACCGGAATGCCGAAGGCCGTCATCAACACGCAATTGATGCTCTGCGCAAACATGTCCATGTGCAGCGATCACTTCGCCTTCATGAAGCATGAGCCGCCCGTGACGCTCGACTGGTCGCCTTGGAACCATACGGCAGGCGGCAATCACGATTTCAACCTGATGCTCTACAACGGCGGCTCGTTCTATCTCGACGAAGGCAAGCCCACGCCGGGCGGCATCGAGGCGACGGTCCGCAACCTGCGGGATGTGTCGCCCACCTGGTATTTCAATGTGCCCAAGGGCTATGCGGCGCTGGCGCCGTATCTGCGCGACGACGAGGCCTTGTGCCGCAACTTCTTCAAGAACCTGAACATGCTCTGGTATGCGGGCGCCGGCATGGCGCAGCATGTGTGGAACGAACTCGATGAGCTTTCCGTCCGAACGACCGGGGAGCGCATCATCATCCTCACCGGCCTGGGGTCGACCGAGACCGCTCCTTTCGCGATCGCCGCGAACCAGCACATGCACGGCGCGGGAAACATCGGCATTCCGGCGCGCGGGCTAGACCTCAAACTCGTTCCCACCGACGGCAAGTGGGAGGCGCGCGTGCGCGCCGTCACGATCACTCCCGGATACTGGCGCCAGCCCGACCTGACCGAAAAAGCTTTCGACGAAGAGGGCTTCTACAAGCTCGGCGATGCGCTGAAATTCGTCGATCCGAACGACGTCAATCGCGGCCTGCTGTTCGATGGACGCATTGCGGAGGACTTCAAGCTGAACACCGGCACGTGGGTGCAGGTGGGGCCGCTACGTGCGAATTTCATCGATCATTTCGCGCCCTTCGTGCAGGACGTGGTGATCGCGGGCCTCGATCAGGATTACATCGCGGCTCTCGTCTTCCCTGATATCGAAGGCTGCCGCCAGCATGTGGGCATGCCCAACGCCACAATGGACGAGCTGCTGGCGCATCCGGGCACCAAGGCCGCCTTCTGCGAGCGCCTGAAGAGCTTCGCGAAGATCAGCACCGGCAGTTCGATGATGGTCCGCCGCGCCATCATTCTGGAAACCGGACCGTCCATCGACAAGAGCGAGATGACCGACAAGGGCTCGATCAACCAGCGCGCCGTGCTGGCCAATCGCGCCGACCTCGTGCAGATGCTTTACACGCCGGGCGCCAATCCGCGCATTCTCGAAGCCGTCTGATGAGCTACGTCGCGCCGCTGTCCGAAATATCCTTCCTGCTGCGCAGCGTTGCGCCGCTGGAGGATCTCTGCCGTCTCGAAGCCTATGCGCATACGGATGCGGAGACGGCGCTGGCCGTGGTCGAGGAAGGCGCGAAAATCGCGCGGGACGTGATCGCGCCGCTCAATGCCGGAGCCGACGAGATCGGCGCGCGGTTGATCGACGGGCGCGTCGTCGCCCCGCCCGGCTTCCGCGAAGCCTATGCGAAACTGTCGGCGGACGGATGGACATCGCTGGCCGTGCCGGCGGACTTCGGCGGGCAGGCTTTGCCGCAGCTTGTGAACACGATCGCGGCGGAAATGTTCGCAGGCGCGAGCGTTGCGTTCCAGATGGCGCTGCTCACCGGAAGCCCTGCCGCAAAGGTGATCGCCGCGCATGGCAATGAGGCGCAAAAGGCCGCGTGGCTGCCGAAGATCGCCAGCGGCGAAGCAGCCGCAACAATTGTCATTACGGAACCGCAGGCCGGCTCCGATGTCGGACTTATCCGAACGAAGGCCGAGCTGCGTGCGGACGGGTCATGGTCGATCAGCGGGACTAAAATCTTCATCTCGCAGGGCGACCACGACCTCACCGACCAGATCGTCCATGTCGTGCTCGCGCGCACGCCCAACGGAGCGCCCGGCTCGCGTGGCCTCAGCCTGTTTCTCGTCCCGAAGCGGCTCGATGACGGGACCGCAAACGGCGTGCGCGCCATGCGGCTCGAACACAAGATGGGTCTCGCAGGCTCGCCGACCTGCGAGATGATGTTCGATAACGCCGTGGGGACGATTGTCGGGCGCGAGGGCGACGGGTTGCGCAACCTTTTCGCGATGATGAACGCAATGCGGCTCGATGTGGCCGCGCAAGGCGTGGGCGTCGCTTCGGCGGCGCTGCGCAAGGCGTTCGTCTATGTTCATGAGCGGCGACAGGGCTCCATCGGGAAGAACGGCCCGGCAGCCATCGTCGAGCATCCCGATGTTCGCCGCATGTTGATCCAGATGCGCGCATGGACGGACGGCCTGCGCGCCCTGCTCTACACGGCCGCATGGTGGGAAGACCAGGCGCTTGCGGGCGCGGACGAGAACATCCGAAAAGATGCGGCGGGGCTGGTGGGCTGGTTCCTGCCGTTGCTGAAGGCGGGCGGTTCGGAAGCGGCTTTCACGGTGTCGTCGCAGTCGCTGCAATTGCACGGCGGCCACGGCTATGTGCGCGACCACGGAGTCGAGCAGCTTGTGCGCGACTCGCGGGTGTTCGCCATCTACGAAGGCGCGAATGCGATTCAGGCCAACGATCTCGTCATGCGCAAGCTGGGATCGGACGGCGGCGCTGTCTATCGCCGCTTCCGCGACATGGCGCTCGCCGAGATCAAGGCAGCCGATGCGCGCGTGGCTGATGTGGCCGGGAACCTCGCCGCTGCGGTGAATGCGCTTGAACGCGCGTCAACCTATCTGCTGGAGCGCATCGGCGCCACGGACGCATTCGCGGCCGCGCCGCTCTACCTGCAACTTTCCATCAACGTCGCGGTCGGCTGGATGTGGCTCAGGATGGCGCAAGCCGAAGACGATGCTTCGCGCCTGCTGCATGCGCGCTGGTTTGCGGCGCATATCCTGCCGGAAACGGATTTGCTGGCGATGCGCATCGAAAAGGGCGCGGCTTTCGTGGCGGAGACGAGCGCGGCCGACTTTCAGCCCTGGTGAGATTTTCCGGTGGTCCGATGCAGGCGGTCGAGCAGCGCATGCGCTTCGCCGACGACGCCGCGCCGGAAGAGCAGGATGCAGAGAATGAAGATCGCTCCGATCACGGCCTGAATTGGCAGGCCTGAATCGGCCAGATAATTCTCGAGCGCCACCGTGATCAGCGCACCCACGAAAGGCCCCAGCAACGTGCCGAGGCCGCCGAGCAGCGTCATCAGGATCACGCTGCCGGACGTCGTCCAGTGGACGTCGGTGAGCGTCGCAAGCTTGAAGGCGATGGCCTTGTTGGCGCCCGCAAGCCCGGCGAGCGCGGCCGAGAGCACGAAGGCCTGCAGCTTGAAGCGGTTCGCCACATAGCCGAGCGAAATGGCGCGCGGCTCGTTATCGCGGATCGCGTGGAGAACCTGACCGAAGGGCGAGTGAATGATGCGATGAATCAGCATCAGTGCGCCGACGAAAATCGCCAGGGTGGTAAAATAGAGCACCGTCAGGTTGTCGAGATCGAAGAGGCCGAGCACCCTGCCGCGCGGGATGGAGGTCAACCCGTCTTCCTTGCCGGTGAACGGCAATTGCACGGCGAGAAAATAGATCATCTGCGCCAGCGCAAGCGTGATCATCGCGAAATAGATGCCCTGACGGCGGATCGCCAGATAGCCGAAGACCGCGCCGAGCGCCGCCGCCGCAAACACACCGAGGATGATAGAAACCTCGAACGGCATGCCCCACGCCTTCGCCGCATGCCCCGCCACATAGGCAGCCGCACCGAAATAAGCCGCGTGGCCGAACGAAAGAAGGCCGCAGGAGCCGAGCAGCAGATTGAACGCGCTGGCGAATAGCGCGTAGCAGAGCACCTTTGTGAGGAACAGCGGATAAAACAGGAACGGCGCGGCCAAAGCCGCGACAGCCGCGACGGCGAGCAGGATCAGGTTTGTGCGGTTGCGCAGCGCATCGGCGGCCATCGTCAGCGCTCCCGTCCGAAAAGGCCGGCAGGGCGCACCAGCAGAACGAGGATCATCACCACGAACACGACCATGTTGGAGCCTTGCGGATAAAGCACTTTCGCAAGTCCCTCCAGCAGGCCGAGACTGAGACTCGTGACGATGGAGCCGAGGATCGACCCCATGCCGCCGATGACGATGATGGCGAAGACGACGATGATCAGGTCTGCGCCCATGATGGGGCTGACCGTGTAGATAGGAGCGGCCAGAACGCCTGCCGCGCCCGCCAGCGCAACGCCTGCACCGAACCCGAAAGTCATCAGGGCCGGGACGTTGACGCCGAAAGCGCGCGTCAGCGCCGGGTTTTCGGTCGCGGCGCGTAGCGTACGCCCCAGCGAGGTTTTCTCCAGCGTGTACCAAGCGGTGAAACAGGTCACGATGGACGCCACCACGACCCAGGCGCGGTATTTCGGCAGGAACATGAAGCCGAGATTGTAGCCGCCGGCCAGTTCCGGCGGCACCGGATAGGGCCGCCCGGCGGTCTGGAATATGTAGATGAAGATGCCCTGCGTGAACATCAGCACGCCGAAAGTCAGCAGCAATCCATATTCATGCGGCAGCTTGTAGATCCGGCGCAGAAGCGTGCGCTCCACAGCGGCTCCGATGAGACCGACGATCAGCGGAGAGAGGAAGAGCGCATAAAAGTAGGTGACGCCAAGCTCCCGGAGCAGCAGCCACGAAAAGAATGCGCCCATCATGTAAAAGGCGCCCTGCGCGATATTGGCGATGCCGAGCAGGCCGAAGATGATTGCTAGGCCAAGGCTCATCATGGCGTAGAACGAGCCGTTGATGAGGCCGACGAGCAACTGGCCGAAAAGAACCTGCGTCGACATCAGACCCCCAGATAGCTTTTGATCTGGTCGGCGCGAGACGTGACCTCGTCGCGGCGGATCATGTCGACGATCTTTCCGTGCTCCATCACATAGTGACGGTCGGCGATGCGTGAGGCGAAGCGAAAATTCTGTTCCACAAGAATCATCGTGTGGCCCATGGCCTTCATGGCCGCGATGGCGTGGCCGATCTGCTGGATGATGACCGGGGCCAGTCCTTCGGTCGGCTCGTCGAGCAGATAGATGTTTGCGCCGGTCCGCAAAACGCGGGCGAAGGCGAGCATCTGCTGTTCGCCGCCCGACAGTCGCGTGCCCTGACTGCGACGGCGCTCTTTCAGGTTCGGAAACAGCTTCCAGATGTCCTCAAGGCTCATGCCGCCTTCAGCAAGCTTGGGCGGCAGCATGAGGTTGTCCATCACGTCGAGGCTGGCATAGATGCCGCGCTCTTCCGGCACATATCCCATGCCGAGCCGCGCGATACGCTCCGACGGCCAGTCGATCGTCTCGTTGCCGCAGATTCGGATGGAGCCCTGACGCTTTTCGAGAATCCCCATGATGGCGCGCATCGTGGAGGTCTTTCCTGCGCCGTTGCGGCCGATGATGGTGACGACCTCGCCGCGCGAGACTTCCAGATTCACTCCATGCAGCACGTGGGATTCGCCGTAGAACCCATGCAGGTCGCGGATCGCGATGACCGGCTCAGTCATGGTCGGTCCCCACATAGGCTTCGATGACGGCGGGATCGCGCGACACCTGCTCATAAGTGCCTTCGGCCAGCACCTCTCCACGCGCCAGAACCGTGATGTAATCGGACAGATGCGCCACTACTGACAGATTATGTTCGACCATCAGAACCGTGCGGTGGTCGGCGACGCGGCGAATGAGGGCGGCCGTTCGCTCCACGTCCTCATGGCCCATGCCGGCCATGGGCTCGTCCAGCAACAGCAACTCGGGATCGAGCGCCAGAGTCGTGGCGAGTTCCAGCGCACGACGGCGGCCGTAGGGCAATTCGCCGGCCTTGCGGTCACGCAGTTCATCGAGACCGACCTCGTTCAGCAGTTCGCGCGCCCGATCATCCAGCACATGCAACACGCGCTCGGACTTCCAGAAGGCGAAATCGTCCTTGCGAAAGCGCTGCAGGGCGACGCGCACGTTTTCCAGAGCCGTCATGCTGGCGAAAACCGCCGAGATCTGGAACGAGCGCACCATGCCAAGGCGCGCGACCTGGCTGGGCGCAGTCGAGGTGATGTCGAGGCCCTTGAAGGTGATCTTGCCGGACGTCGGCTGGTGAAACTTCGTTGCGAGATTGAAGACAGTCGTCTTGCCGGCGCCGTTGGGGCCGATCAGCGCGTGGATCGTGCCGCGCCGCACATCGAGATTGAGATCGCGCACGGCGACAAAGCCCGCGAAAGTCTTTCGCACGGCTCGCATCTGCAGGATGGGCGCTGCCGGATCGACGCTCATGGGAGTATCAATTCATGAAAGGCGAGGGCCGCGCGGACAAATGTCCCCGCGGCCCTGCTGCTTACTTCTTGAAGGCCGGGCAATCGCCTTCGGGGATCGGGCGGAATGCGTCCTTCCCGGGGATCGTGGCGACGACCTTCTGGAGGTCCCATTCGCCCTTCGATTCCGACGGCTTCTTGATCTGCACGAGATAGACGTCGTGGATCATGCGGCCGTCTTCACGCAGCGTGCCGGCGGACGTGAAGGCGTCCTTCACGGGCGTCTTGCGCATCTGGGCGATGACGGTTTTCGGATCGGTGCTGTTCACGGCCTGCACGGCCTTGAGATAGTTCAGCACGGCCGAATAGGTGCCGACCTGGAAGGTCGACGGAGCCGTCTTCCGGCGCTCGATGAACTTCTTCATGAAGGCGGCGGCTTCCGGGCTCATGTCGGCGTGCCAGGTGGTGACGTACATGCCGTCCTGCGCGACATCGAGGCTGGCGCTCTTGATCGCCGGCAGCGAGTCGAGGCCGAGCGCGACGATCTTCTGGCCCGCAGCGGTGAGGCCGAATTCCTTGGCGGCCTTCACGGAGTTGATGGCGTCGTCGCCGCCATTGTTCATGGCGATGACGTCAGCCTTGGAGGCCTGCGCCTGAAGCACGAAGGACGAGAAGTCCGTGGTGCCGAGCGGCGCCTTCACGGAGCCGACGACTTCGCCGCCCGCCGCCTTCACGGCGCCAGAGACTGCGCCTTCCAGAGCAGCGCCGAAGGCATAGTCGGCGGAAATGAAGAACCACTTCTTCCCGAGGGTCGGAACCGCGAGGCCGATGCCCTTGCCCATCTGGTACGTGTCATAGACCCAGTGCACGGAATTGTCGGGCGCGCAGGCCTTGCCGGTGAAATCGGCGGAACCGGCGCTGGTCAGCAGCACGGTCTTGTTCTTTGCCTTGGCGACATCCACGACCGCGAAACCGACGGCGGAATTGACGAGATCGGTGACAGCGTCAACCTTGTCGACGTCGAACCAGCGATTGGCGACGGAGACGCCGACGTCGGGCTTGTTCTGGTGGTCGCCGGCCAGAATCTCGATCGGAACGCCGTTGATCTTGCCGCCCATTTCTTCGGCGGCCATGCGGGCGGCTTCAACCGAGCCATTGCCGGAATTCTGTTCGTAACCGCCCGACAGATCGGTCAGGACGCCGATGCGGACGCGGCCGTTGGCAATTTCGGCCTGGGCTGCGGAAACCATCAGGGCGGCAGCGGCGGCCGCACCCATCAAATTGCGGATCAACATATGCGTTTCTCCCCTTGTATGTCGCCTTGAGCGACGTGGGGAGAGATTAGAGCGCCGCGTCGGCTTGTCAATTCGTTATCTGGTATAATTGATCAGGCCGCGCCCAAACGGCATCGACCGCCCCGAAGGGCGGCTCGCGCGCCGGAATGGCCGTATTCAGCCCTGATCGACGGGAAGCGGCTCCAGCCGGACCACGACGTCCACGCCCACCACGCGCATTCCGGGCGGGGGCTGGATCTGAAGTTGCGGTACCAGATTGTCGGGTATGTCGAACAGTTCGTCCGAACCGTCCATGAAGTAATGGAAATGCGGGCCGACCGTCGTGTCGAACCAGATGCGGTTCCCGTAGACCGCAACCTCGCGCAGAAGCCCGTTCTGGGCGAATTCACGCAGCGTGTTGTAAATGGTCGCCAGAACCGGGCGAGGCCGGAAAATCGCGGCTTCCTCGTAAATCTGCTCCGCCGTGAAGTGGCGACCGCCCTCCTGGAACAGCAACTGGCCGATCTGCACGCGCGGGCGCGTCGGGCGTATGCCCTTTGCGGCCAGAAGCGCTCTGGCGGTCGCAGGAGATACGATCCCCTGCGCGCCATCCCCGGTGGGCCGAATTGTAGGCTGCGCCATCAACGACTTCCCCTGCATACGAACACGATGCCAAAGCCGACGCCAGGGAGCAACGCCAAAATCCCGCCATTTGCGAAATTAGAACCTGTCTAAGTCCGCCGTCGATGGCAGCTTCAGCCGTTCGCCATCACGGGAATCTGCATGCGGCCGATGCCCTGCATTTCGAACGTCATCACGTCGCCCGGCGCGACGCGGCCCACGCCCGAGCAGGTGCCGGTCATGATGATGTCGCCCGGCAGGAGCGTGTAAAAGGACGAAGCCAGCGCGATCTGCTGACGGACCTTCATGATCATGTCGCTGGTGTTGGACTTCTGCCGCAGGTCGTCATTGACCCACAGGCTGAAATCGAGCGTCTCGGGATCGGCGATCTCGTCCTTCGTGACGAGCCACGGGCCCAGCACCGAATAGGTGTCGATCGACTTGCGGAACGAGCGATCTTCCTTGCCGCGCACCACCATGTCGAGAGCCATCGCGTAGCCGACGACATAATCGAGCGCATCCTTCTCGGCGATATCCGAGCCGCGCTTGCCGATGACAAGGCCGAGTTCGGCTTCATGATCATTGCGGCGATCAGGAAAGCGCAGCTTCACGCCCTCGGAGGGACCGACAAGCGAGGAGTTGGCCTTCAGGAAGAAGCCTTGATCGAGAACAGTCTGCACGCCCGAGGACGAGTCGCGCTCGCCGCGGTTGCGGTGCTCGATGGTGGTGTCCGCGGCCATTTCCGCCCGGTGCGCCTGATAATTGGTCGGCACGCCGATGATCTTGCTGGGGTTGGCGACAGGGCTCAGGAACCGGACCGAGGCTGCATCGAAGGTCTGTCCCTTGTCGGCGAGCTTTTCGATATCGGCGCGCCATGCGTCGAGATTGGCGATCAGGCGATCGCTGACCGGGGCCGGATAGCGGACGGGTTCAAGCCGGTCGAGGATGGAAGTGACGTCATGGACCTTGTCGCCCCGCACGACCCCGATACGATTGTCATTGAACCGACAGATCCTCATCCGTTTTCTCCCCAATGAATTGCGCTGCGCCCCCCGGGGGCGTCGGGCGCAGTGTTACTATGGGGCGCGCGCAAAAGCACCGGGTTTTCTGGGGCCGGCGGTGGCGGCGCAGCGATGGTCAGCGCCCGTCTCATTGCTGGACCCGCCTCGCCCCTGTAGGCTCCGCGCGTCTCCCGCACCGGAAAGCCATGAATTTCTCCTTCCTGCATGCCGCCGACCTGCATCTCGGCAGTCCCCTGCTGGGCCTGACCAGCAAGGACGAAGCGGTTGCGCGCCGTTTTGCAGCCGCCAATCGTGATGCCTTCAGCGAACTCGTGACTGTGGCGATTCAGGAAAAGGTCGCCTTTGCGGTGCTGGCCGGCGATCTGTTCGACGGCGAATGGAAGGACGCCAGCATCGGGCTTTTCTTCAACAAGGAAATCGCCCGCCTCGCCCGCGCCGGTATCCCGGTCTATTTCATTCGAGGCAATCACGACGCGGAAACCGAGGTGACCAAGGCGGTCCCGCTGCCGCCGACTGTGCATGAATTTTCCACGCGCGCGCCGCAGACGAAGCGAATCGAAGAGCTGAAAGTCGCCCTGCACGGCAGGGGATTCGCGGATCGGGCCGTAACGGACAACATCGCCGTCACCTACCCTCCGCCCGTCGATGGCTGGTTCAACATCGGCCTGTTGCACACATCCTGCGAGGGCCATACGGCGCACGCCACCTATGCGCCCTGCTCCACGGCCGATCTCGTCAATCGCAATTATCATTACTGGGCGCTCGGCCATGTCCATGATCACGCGGTGCTGCATCGCGACCCATGGATCGTCTATCCGGGCAATCTGCAGGGACGCAGCATCCGTGAATGCGGTCCCAAGGGGGCTGTGATCGTCGACGTGCGCGACGGGCATGTGGCCGGCGTCCGGCGGGTCATCGTGGACCGCGCCCGCTGGCTGGAAGTTCAGGTGGACCTTTCGGGAGCCGACGGGCTCGAGCGCGCGCTGCTTCTCGTCAAGGACGCTCTGGCGGACCCGCTGGGCGAGGCCAAGGGCCGGATGGCGGCCGTGCGGGTGACGCTGACCGGGCCCTGCGCGCTGCATGGCGAGTTGATGACGCGCGCGGCGGACCTGCGCGACGACGTGCAGGCGTTCATCGACCATGCCCACGATGAGGCCTGGCTCGAAGCGCTGAAGATCAGGACGACGGCGCTGGTCTCGACGCGCGGCGCGGCCTTGCCTGCGCTGGACCCGGAAGCCATTCTGACCGGGATGGAACATGATCCCGAGTTGCTCGACCGGGCCAAGGACCTTGTGGGGCTGATCAAGACGCGCCTTCCGGGCAATCTTGCGACCAGCGAACTCGACGACCTCGACGCGCTCATCCGCGAAGCCCGTATTGTGGCCATCGCGCGCGCCTCCGCTGCGGAGTGCTGAAGATGCGCATCGCAAGGCTGCATCTGGACCGCTACGGACCGTTCACCGACAAGGTTCTCGACTTTTCCCCGAATGCGAAACTGCATGTCGTGTTCGGTCACAACGAGAGCGGCAAGACGAGTTCCCTGCGGGCCGTAACCGATCTGCTTTTCGGCATTGAACGATCAACGAGCGCGGATTTCCAGCATCCGGCAAAAGACCTCCGGATCGGCGCTGTCCTGCGGAGCACATCAGGCGCGGAGCTTTGCTTCCGACGTCGCAAGAACAAGCCGGTGCTGACGGACTTCGCCGACAAACCGATCGCAGACGACGCGCTCGCGCCCTATCTGGGCGGGTTGACGCGCGACGTGTTCCGCAGGGCCTTCGGGCTCGATGCAGAGTCCCTGCGCAAGAGCGGCGACGACCTGAAGGCGAGCGAGGGCGAACTCGGCGCGGCGCTGTTCTCGGCTGCGTCCGGCCTGCGCGGCTTCAACGATCTGAAAGCCCGTCTGGAGTCCGAGGCAGACGGCATCTTCGCCGAACGGAAGGCACAGTCGCGAATCTTCTATCAGGCGCAGGAACGCTACGACGCGGCGCGCAAACTGCTCAAGGACCGGGAAACCCGGACCAGCGACCTTCGGCAATTACGCGACGGCATCAAGCAAAGCGAGGAATTGCTGGAAAGCGTGAAATCGCGCCGCGCCGCAATTACGGCCGAGCAAAGCCGCCTCCAGCGTCTCAAGCGCGTGAACCCCATCCTGCGCGCAATCGACGGGATCGAAGCCGACATCCGCAACCTGGGCGATGTTCCCGACGCTTGCGAAGGTCTCGGGTCGGGGCTGGTCGCCGCGCTTGAGGCCTGCGGGTCGACCACAAGGAGACTTGAAGAGGCCCGGCGACACGAAGCGCAGTTGCGCGAGACGCATGACGCCATCGCGGTCGACGAGCGCTTGCTGGCGGCCGCCGGCGCCATCGAGGCGCTGGTGCGCGAGTCAGGCGCCTACCGCAAGGCCCGGAACGATTTGCCGGGGCTCGAACGAGAAACCGACGAGGCGTGGCGGCATCTCGAAGGACTTGCGGCGCGCCTCGGGGCCCGCGCCGCAAACGATCTCATTGCGGCGCAACCGGACGATGCGAGCCGCGCGCTGGCGGCCGAACTGATCGAAGCGGGAAAGAAGCTTCGTGCCGACTCTGCTGCCTGTGCGGCGCAGCTCGATCGCGAACGCGCAGACCGCGCGGAAAAAGCCGTAGATCGCGACAGGCGCGGCCATGTGCAGGACCCTCGCCCCGCGCGCGAAAAGCTCGCGAGCCTTGCTCCGCTCGCGACTCTTGCGCAGCAGACCCGGCAAATGGCCGACGAGATTGCGGCTGACAAAGCCGAACTGGCCCGGGCGGGCCTGCGTTTGTCGCCGCCTCTGGCGGATATCGGGCGTCTGGCGGCGATGTCCCTGCCGCATCCGGACAGGGTGGCAAAGGCCGCAAAACATTTTGAGGAGCTCGAGCGGCGCAAGGCCGAAACAACACGCGACCTTCAATCTGTACGGGCCGATATCGCACAACTCGAAGCGGAGTTGCGCCGCCTTGCGGAGCTCGGCGACATTGCGACGCCGGACAGGATCGACGCCGCGCGGAAGGCGCGCGATGCTGACTGGCGGGCGCTTTCAGCCACCTTGCTGAACGCGCCGGGCGGACTTTCCACGCATGAAGTGCCCGCGCGGGTTACGGCCTTCGAGCGCCATGCGGCAGAAGCGGACCGTCTGGCTGATCTCGCAACCGCTGATGCAAGGCGCGTGGCCGCCTATGCGGAATCCGGGCGCCGCCATTTCGCTGAATTGAAACGCCTGCAAGACCTTGAAAATCGCGAAGCAGGCATTGCGCGGGAGTTCGATGAAGCACTCTCGGCGTGGCGCGCCGAATGGCTGCCGACAGGCATTGCGCCCCTGACGCCCCGCGAGATGCAGACGTGGCGCAGCCAGGCCGACCTGCTGATTCAGCAGCACGAGAAGATCGCGCGGCGCAATGCGATGCTGTCAGCGAACGAGGAGGCGATTGCGCAGGCGAGACCGGCATTCGAAAAGCTCGCGCAGGATCTGCGGCTCGACCCGCTGCGCGAACTCGACATTCCCGCCCATGCGCGCCGCATCGCCAGCGAACTCGATCGGCTGGACAGGGCCTGGGAGGCAGGCCGCGAGCTCGACACCCTGATCGTCGCGCTGGATGGCCGCATCGAGCGCGCGGCCTCGGCGGTGCAGAAAGCCGAGACTGCGCTCACTGCATGGACGGAGCGCTTTCGCGCCGCCCTGCCCCGCATCGGACTTGGCGACGCCGCAGACATGATCGAGGCGGAAGCTGTGCTTTCCGTGTGGAAGGAAGCGCCGGGCGCTGTCGAGCGTCACAGGAGTCTCGAACGCCGCGTGGCGGGCATCAATCGCGATTCAACAGCGTTTCAGTCGGCCTTGCGCGATCTCGCGCAGGCGACCGGCCATGTGCTCTCTGACGAACGCCCTGAAGATGCGTTGAGCCGCATTGCGGAAAAGATGAAAGAGGCGCGCACGCGCGAGACGCGCAGGCAGGAACTCGCACGCCAGCTTGAAAAGGCCGCGCAGGACGGCGAGGACTGTCTGGCGAAGCACGAAGCTGCGCTCGCCGGCGTCAGGAACCTCGCAACGAAGATCGCCGCGCCGTGCGACGAAACGCCAGAGCCGCTCGCTCGCAAACTCATTGCAAGAGACGAGTTGCGGCGTCTTGCGCGCGAGAAGCGGCTTGAACTCAACAATGCAGCAGACGGTCTTGACGAACATGCGCTGCGGGAAGAACTCGCATCGTTCGATCCGGATGCCGCCGACGCCGAACTTGCGCGCCTGCGCGATGAGGAAGACCAACTCGTCAAGTCCGGTCAGGTCGCCTACGCCGAACTGACCGCAGCGCAAGACCGTCTGCGCATTCTGGAAGGCTCGGTCGAGGCCGAAGTCGCTTTGCAGCAACGCCGCAATGCAGAAGCCGAGATGCTGGACGCGGCGCGTCGCTGGGCGGTGCTGCGCATCGGGGCGCTGATGATCGGCACGGCCATCGAGCGTCAGCGCGCCAGCGGACAGGAACCGATGATGCAGCGCGCGGGCGACCTGTTCGCGGCGCTCACGGGCGGCGCCTTCGAAGGGCTGGGGCAATCGTTCGACGATCAGGACAGGCCTTTTCTGGTGGGGCGGCGGCCGGGCGCGCATGAGATAGAGGTCGGGGCGATGAGCGAAGGCGCGCGCGACCAGCTCTATCTCTCGCTGCGGCTCGCGTATCTGGAAGACTATGCGAGCCGCTCCGAACCGGCGCCGTTCATCGCCGACGATCTCTTCGCGTCATTCGACGACGAGCGCACCGCGCATGGACTGCGCGCGCTGGCGATGTTCGGCGAGAAGGTCCAGCCCATCGTGTTCACTCACCACCGCTTCGTGGTGGACACGGCGATGCGCGAACTGGGCGACGGGGCGGATATCATCGAACTTTGATGAGCCGTCACGACACGTTGAGCATCAATTCTGCGGCCGGCCGCCCATGCTTGAAGGCGGCATCGGCGATGTCGATCTGGCCGGGATGATGGGCGGGCAAACGAACGGGTTTCGTCCGTCTGGCGTCCCAATTGCGGCTCTCCTATATTGATCGCGGAGGATCGCTTTGCAGAATCATGCTTTTATCGAAGCCGAAATTGTCGCCATCCGGGGCATGCGGCTGATGTTTGAAGCCGGGGTCGAGATGTCGCGCCAGATCTGGCTCGAACAGGCCGGCTATTGCGATTTCCTGCTTTTGGCGTCGCCGTTGCACGAGGGTCGTTACCGCTGGCGCGTGCGCTTCGAGGACGTGGAGTCTGCGCTCGAGGCTCGCGGCAGCCGGGTGCTGGCGGCCGACCTGTCGGCGCTGATCGGCGATTGCCTGCTGGAGCCGCTGATCTGGTCGATCTACATCGAGGCGGCCCGGGGCCAGATGTCTGATGAGCGTCCGCGACCGCCTGCCCGCAACGCGGCGCCGGTTCTAGCCGGGTCGTCCAAAAGATGATCCGCGTCGGTCTCGCGGGTCTTGGAGCGGCGGCCCGGATGGTTCTGCCGATCTTCGAGGATATCGACGGGTTCGAACTTGCCGCAGCGGCAGATGTGCGTCCGGACGCAAGGGAAGGTTTTTCCAAATCGTACGGGCGGCCCGCCTTCGTCAGCATCGAAGCCATGTGCGAAGCAGCCCGGGTGGATGCTGTCTGGATCGAGACGCCCAACGAGCTTCACTGCGAACATGCACTTACGGCGGTGGCGCACGGCAAGCATGTGATTTGCGCGAAGCCATTGGGAGTCACGCTTGACGAGTGCGAGCGCATGATCGAGGCCGCGCGCGCGGCGGGCGTTCATCTGGTGCAGGCGCATTGCCGGGCAATCGATCCGCCCGTGCTGGCCATGCGCGATCTGGTGCGCTCGGGGAAACTTGGTCAGGCGATCCAGATCGAAACTTCGATCCATAACGACTGGCTGCAACGGCCGCGTCTGGCCGAGGAACTGGATGAAAATGTCGGCGGCGGCGTGTTGCTGCGCCAGTTGCCGCATCAGGTGGACATCGTCCGCGCGATTGCGGACTCGCCCGTGAGCGAGGTTTATGGAGTCACCGGTCGCTGGGACCCGGCCTTCGCGTCCGACGGCAATTACGTCGGGTTGCTCAAATTCGCCAATGGAGCAAGCGCGACGATTGCCTTCAACGGTTATGGCTGGTTCGACACAACCGAACTGACATGGGGAGTTGACGGTCTTGGAAAGCGCAACAAGGTTGCGCGGCCGGCGTCCGTACGGCGTACCGGGACACTGTCAGCCAGCGAAAAATACGCCGCCGCGCCCAGCCAGACTTCTCGGGCCGGACGCTCGTTTGCGCCGATCTTCGGCCAGACGATCGTGTCCTGCGAGCGCGGTTCGGTCCGGCAGTCGCCTGCCGGCTTGCTCGTTTACGATGCGAACGGACGCCATCGGCTCGGCATCCCGCCCAACCTTGGCCGCCGCGCCGAATTGCTGGCCCTGCGGCAAGCAATCGAAACGGGCGAGAGGCCATTCCCGGACGGGGAATGGGGGCGGGAGACGCTGCGCGTCTGCCTCGCCCTGAGGGAATCGGCAAGAACCGGAAAGCCGGTCGCGCTTTAGCGATCCTGGAGACCGAGCAAGTCGCGAACACGGGCGATGGTGGCAGCCGGAGTGGCGTAAATCGCCTCCACAGTTTTCAGAATGTCGGCAGGCGCAACCGGACGAACGTCGAGCCTTTGCTTTGCCATCTCGTCAAGGAAGGCCGGATCGCGAACCGTCTTGTCAAAGGCTGCGCGCAACGCCTCCGCGCGATCAGCCGGCACGCCCGGCGAGGTCATGACGGGCCGCATATAGCTCAGCGGCGCATACACGACCCGCATGATGTCCCGCTCCTCGTCGGTCTTCGCCTGCTCCGCAAGGTTCGGAACGGCTCCGAGATCCGGATTGCTCTTGATGCCCAACTGGAGCGGAATGACGATCTTCTTGTCCGCCAAGAGTTGCTGCAGCTCGGCCTTGATGGTCGAACCGGGGAGTCCGCACTGTCCGTCCACCTCTCCGCGCTCGGCGGCGAGGCGCACTTCCACCATGCCCGGATAACCTGTCACGACGCGGAAGCGGTAACCGAAAAGCGCGTTGAGAATTTTTCCGTCAATGGCCGATCCCCCGGTGGAGCCGGTCGCGCCGACGACAATTTCACGTTTCTTGAGATCGTCGAGCGACTTGAGGTCCTTGGCCCAGAACGCACAAGCTGTCGTGTCATCCGCCACGCTCCCGATCCACGTAAACTTACGCGGATCGTAGCTGGCGCTCTTGGGTTCCAGCAAAGGGGCCGTTGTGCTTTGCGGATTGGACAGCGACAGCGTCAGCCCATCCGGAGCAGCCACGCTCGCCACGTAGGAAACCGCATTGATCCCGCCCGCTCCCGGCATGTTCTGGATCACCACGGTGGGCGAGCCGGGAATGTGCTGCCCCATATGCCGCCCAAGTGCGCGCGCATAGAGATCGAACGTCGATCCGGGCGGATATCCCACCACGATGCGGACAGTCTTGCCGCCGAAGAAGTCTGCAGCGGTCTGGGCCCTGACGCCTGCAGTCGCACAATATGCCGCGACGGTCAGCGCGAGACCAAGCTTGAGTTGGCGGATCATTTTCCCTCCCTGGCCCATCTGTTTGCGGGCCGCATTCGTTTGGTGCCTAGCGGAGACCAGGAGTTTGCACAATCTGCGTCGGAGCGACAATCTTGATTTTCCCGGACCGAAGGGCGACAAACGTTCAAACAGATGAGGAAGCGAAATGCTCACTGAAGCGGAAAACAGGACGCTTACGGAAATCGGACCGGGCTCTCCGATGGGCGATTTGATGCGCCGCTACTGGCAGCCCGTCGCCGCGAAGGCGGAACTGGCCGGCCGCTGGACGAAACGTGTTCGCATCCTCGGCGAGAACCTCGTTCTTTACCGCGACAAGTCCGGCCATTATGGCCTGGTAGGTGAGTTCTGTCCTCACCGGGGCGCATCGCTCGCCTACGCCATTCCGCAGCAGAACGGCATCCGCTGCCCCTATCATGGATGGCAGTTCGATGCTGAAGGCACTTGCATCGACCAACCGAACGAAACGCGCCATGCGCTGAACGGCAAGAAAGCCATTGCGGGATATCCGGTGCAGGAAATGGGCGGACTTCTGTTCGCCTATATGGGGCCGGCCCCCGCGCCCTTGCTGCCGAAACTCGACGGACTCGTGGCGGAAGGCACCATCAGGCACATCGGACGCGCGATCATTCCCTGCAACTGGCTCCAGATCATGGAGAATTCTGTCGATCCGGTTCATGTGGAATGGGCGCACGGGGCCCTCCTCGAATTCCTGCACGAGGATGAAGGTCTGAAGACGCCCTGGTCCCGCAAGCATGCCAAGATCGGCTTCGACGAATTTCCACACGGAATCATCAAGCGTCGCATGCTGGTCGGCCAGACCGAGGAGCATTCGGACTGGAAGGTCGGCCACCCGCTGGTTTTTCCGAACACTTTGGCGGTGGGGGTCGGCGGCGGCGACTGGCAGGAATATCGTTTCCAGTTTCGCGTGCCGGTCGACGACACCAACACGCTGCACTTCTGGTATTCCGCCTATACCACTCCTGCGGGGGCGGAAGTTCCTGACCATCTCCTGCGTGACACGCCGGTCTATGAAGTGCCCTTCGTGGACGACAAGGGCGAATATCTGCTCGATCTTGTCCATGCGCAGGACATCATGAACTGGGTGACGCAGGGAGCCGTTGCGGATCGCAGCAAGGAAAGTCTGGGGGCGAGCGACCGGGGCCTCGTCGTCTACAGGCGGATGCTGCTTCGGGAAATGGAAAAGGTGAAAGCCGGGCAAGACCCAATTCATACATTCCGCAATCCGGACGACTATCCGGTCATCCACCTGCCTCTCGAGATCAAGGGCAACATGGCGGCGCGCGGCTTCGAGCTGAACTTTCGTCAGCACATGACGTCCTTCTCGCCGATTGCGGACGACATCGTCGCCGTGTTCACCGGGGTCGAGAAGCAAAAGGAGGCGGCGGCCTCCCGATAAAACCCGCATTCCCCCATTGTCTGCATTGGCAGGCAATGGGGCGCATCGCTCAGCTGTCGGTGAGCCTTTTATAATAACGCCACAACGTGAGCGTCATTCCCGATACCGAGCCATCCGACCCGTCAAATCTGGTTCGGGGCTTCATGATCGGCTCAAGGACCTTTTGGTCTTCTTCCGAAATCGGCTGAGCGCCGCCGAGGAGATGCGCATCATAGTTCATTTCAGCCAGCTCATTGAGATGAATGGCTGAAATACACGCTTCCTCGATGCTTCCCCCCATCGTGGTGATGCCATGGCCGCGCATGAGGCAGACAGGGGAGTCGCCCATCGCGGCGACCAGATCGCGCCCGAGGGCGGGAGAGTTGATCAAGATGCTCCGCTCATAGGTCGGGACGCCTTCACACGCGAAGCCTGCGCTGCCGGGATTGAAAGCGCCATAGAGCGGCAGCAAGGGCTTGCAGCAGATCGTGAACAGAACCACCTTGGGCGGGTGGATGTGCACAACAGACTGGACATCCGGGCGGGCTCTGTAGACTTCCGTGTGGATGAAGACTTCCTGCGGCGCGGCCAGACCGGGATCGCCGCTGACAAGCGCGCCATCAAGATCAACCTCGATGACCTGATCTTCCGTCGTATAACGAACGCCGACCTCGCCGGGCCCCCGCGCCCGGATCAGAATGCGATCAGTGCCCGGTACGCGCGCGCTAACGTGCCCCAACGCTGCTCTCGTGAGTTCAAGACGGCCCAGAACCCGACAGGCTGTAGCTATGCGCTCGCGCAAATCCTGAATGTCAGCCATAGACTTTCCCTATGCTCCCGATTCGTCGCGCATCACCTGCAGCCGGGCGCGCTCCAGAATGCGACGCGCGCCTTTCAGATGCGGTGCGTCAAGCATGCGCCCGTTCAGGGACGCCACGCCGCTCTCGGTATTCTCGAATGCAGCCAAAACGGCTTTCGCGTGCGCGATGGCTTCTGCGCCCGGCGTGAAGGCCGCATTTATTATCGCGATCTGATCGGGGTGAATCGCGGCCTTTGCTGTAAAGCCGTCACGCGCGGCTTGCTCCGCTTCGGCCCTTAATCCATCCGGGTTGCGAAAATCCACATAAACCGCGTCAATCGCCGCAGCTTCCATCGCACTTGCGGCCAGCAAGCACTGATTGCGAACGGCCTCGAAAAGCGGGCGATAGCGGCCGTTCGCTTCGCGGTTTGCGCTTGCGCCGATATCTGCTCCGAGATCCTCGCCGCCCCACAGCAGCCCCGCGACACGTCGCAAAGGTGCCCGGTATTCAGCAAGCGAAAGAACCGCCTGCGCGGTCTCGGTCGCGATCGGGTAGATTTCGATCTGCCCTTCGCCGAGGTCCTCACGGACCTCAAGAATCTCGATCATGTCCGCCAGCCGACGCATGTCGGCAGGACCCTGACATTTCGGCAGCATCACGCCGTCCGGATTGCCTCGCACGATGGCCGCCAGATCATGCAGGGCATGGGGCGTGTCGAATGCATTGATGCGTACGATGACGCGTTTGCCGTTGCGCGGCGAACCAAGCACCTCGGCGCAAAGCGCCCGCGCCGCTTCTTTTCTGGACGGCGCAACCGCATCCTCAAGATCAAGAATGAGCGCATCGGCGGGAGTGCCGAAACCCTTTGCGATCTTGCGTTCGCTGTCGCCCGGAACAAAAAGAAGCGAGCGCATGCGGCCTCAAAAATTGTCGAGACTGAAGAAGCCGTCCGTGTCGGAGAAATCCGCCACGATCTTCTTGCCCACGAGGTCTTTCAGGGTTTCGGTCGCGCCGCCGCCAAGCGTGCCGTAGCGGGCGCCGCGGTAGAAATGCGAAACCAGATATTCGTCCGTGAAGCCATAACCGCCGTGCGTTTGCAGCGCTTCGCTGGTGACGCGGATCGCCATCTCGTTCACATACATCTTGGCGACTGCCGCCAGATAGGGATCAGGAAACGGATTGGCCGAACAGGCAGCGCGATACAGCATGGAACGCCCAACTTCGATATCGCGGTACATTTCGGCGATCTTCCAGCGCATCCCCTGCATCGACGCAGTGGTCTTGCCGAAAATTTCGCGTCCGCGCGTGTAGCGGATCGCTTCTTCAAATGCGCCTTCGGCGAGGCCCAGCGACACGGAAGGATTCATGCAGCGCTGCGTGTTGAAGGCGCTCAGAAGCTTCTTGAAGCCGTTGTCGGTGATGATGAGATTCTCGACCGGAAGCTCCATGTCGTGGAACTGTATCTCCGCAAGATTTTCGCCGCCCATCGTGTGATAGCGCGCCGTCACCTCGAAGCCCTTGGTCTTCGGGTCGACCAGAACGCAGCCGATGCCTTCGCGGCCCGGCACACCGTTGACGCGCGTAAACACGATGAAGCAATGCGCTTCGTCGGCACGGCTGATGAGCGTCTTCGTGCCGTTCAGCACCACGCGATCGTTGTGAACGACCGTGTTGGTCTTATAGTTGGCGACGTCAGTGCCGGCGTGCGGCTCGGTCATGCAGATGGCGAGAATCGTCTCGCCCGTCACGACGCCGGGCAAGAACTTCTGCTTCACATGGTCGGGCGCATAGACCGAAATGATGCGGTTCTGCGCGCCCATGGCGCTCATCACGGCCATTGAGGTCGCGTAGCAGACCTTGGCGATTTCCTCGAGCACCAGAACGCAATCGA
Organism: Beijerinckiaceae bacterium; assembly: GCA_947475995.1. Classification (GTDB taxonomy): domain Bacteria; phylum Pseudomonadota; class Alphaproteobacteria; order Rhizobiales; family Beijerinckiaceae; genus Terripilifer. Next base: position 55,291 of record CANJNI010000024.1, read on the forward strand.
GCACCGGCAGCCCCAGCCCGCCATATTCCTCCGGCACTGCCATGCCGAGAACGCCGATATCCGCCAGATCCTTGATGTTCTCGAACGGGAAGGTTCCATCCTGCCACTTGTGGACACGGGGACGGAATTTTTCCTGTACGAGTTCGCGAACGCTGCCGACCATGGCGCGCTGCTCGGCTGTCATTCGGAAGTCCATCGTTCCACTCCATTCGGTGAACCGGAAGCATCGGTCCGGCAAATCTCTCAAACCTGAATCACAAAGGCTGGTCTGTCTTGTCTTCAGGCTGTTGCTAGCAAACGCACGAGTGATTCTGCCTTCGGAAGCTGTTCCAGATTTGCAATCGCCTCGCTGAAACGCCTTGCGGTATCGGCAGGCCACGCCAATCCGCTGAAGCGCAGGCAATCGGCAAATTTCTTGTCGAAATCCGCCCGCGTCATCGGAGCGTTCGGGTGTCCGCGCGGATAATCCACGCGCGCCTCGAAGACGCCATCTTCCGTCTCTACGCGCAGCAGCGTGGGCGAGATCGTGCGCCCCCACTCGCGTTCAATCTCCGCGTCCTCGAAACATTCGGTCATGGCCGCGAGGCGCAAGGGTTCGGGACGCTTCAGGCCTTCCGCCGACAGATGCATCAGCCCGACCTCTCCGTCGGCCAGCGCGCAACCTACCGTGTAGGGAATGCTGAACTGCGCCTGGACAACCGTCGTCGGCGCACGGCGAATGTCAGGCGGCGTACAGACAGCCTCGTAGGCCTGATGATTGGTGAAGGACTGGATGCGCCGCACGCGGTCGAGCCGGAAGCCGGGTTGCTGACGAATGATCAATGCCGCGTCAATGGCCGTGTGGTCGAAGCGGCAGCACGGATAAGGCTTGTAGCTCAGGCCCTCCAGCTCGAACCGCGCTCCCAGATCGGCGCGCAAGACTTGCGGATCGTAGGCGTCGCGCAGATAGGACCGGAACAGGCCGTCAACGCCCTCGAACGTCTGCTGCGCGCCACGAATTTCGCGCAGCGCAAGTTCCACCGCAACGATGGCCGATCTTGCGGCAAAGCCGGGCTGCATACGTTTTGTGGTGGCCGCATCGCGGGTGACCTGATGGGTCCCGGCCGCCTGACTGTAGACGATGCCCAGCGCATTCATGGTCTGGCGCGCATCGAGTTTCATGATGCGGGCGGCCGCAGCGGTCGCGCCGAAATGCCCGAACAGCGAGGTATACATGAACCCGCTTTCGATGATCCCGATGCGGGTCGCCATTCCCAGACGACACACAAGTTCGAGCCCGGCCACGGCGCCCGCGATCAGATCCGCGCCGGTGGCGTCGCCGGAGAGTTCGGCTGCCGCAAGAGCAGCCGGAACCACCGAGACGCCCGCATGCAACACTGCCGCGTCGTGCGTGTCGTCATAATCGCGCGCGTGGGCCATCATGCCGTTGATGAGAGCAGCGTGGTGGGCGGGTACGCGATGCGGCGAACACAGGATGGATGCCTGCGGGGTTCCGCCCCACGAGGTGACGAGATCGAGCACTTCGGGCACGCCCGGCGCTGATATCCCGGCTGTTGCGCAAGCCAGCGTGTCGAACAGGTTGGCCTTGGCGGCTTCCACCACCGAAACAGGAAGGTTGCTGACATTGATGGCGGAACTGAATGCGGAATAAACCTCCGCGAAATCGGGTCCGGTGTGCTTTCGCGCGTGTCCGCCGTCGCCGTGCATGAAGAGTCCTCCCGGCTCCTATTCCTATAAATCCTCTATAGGATATAGGAGGTCATCGCAAGCTGCTGCGCCCCCTGGAGCCAGCAGGAAATGCATGATTAGACGATACGTCGCCCCTCCCGGGCCAGAACACTGGTCGGCTGGTCCAGCAGGTGTTTGTAGCGATTGCGCACCAGGTGTTCGAGCGCCTCGACATGCGCTTCCATCTGCGCAGCAGCGGCTTCTCCATCGCGTTTGCGGCAGGCATCCAGAATGCGCTCGTGCGCTTCCACCACATGCTTCTGGTTGCCGAACGAGTAGCGCATTCCGTGATGCTCGCCGTCGGCCAGCAGGCTGATGGTGGACCAGAATGTCTCCAGCACCTTGTTGCCGCTGGCGCGCGCCACGATGCCGTGGAAGACCCGGTTTTCCTCGATAAAGGCAGGCTGGTCGTCCTTGATGGCCCGCATGCGGTTGATGGAGGATTCCATTTCAGCGAAGTCCGCCTCGGCGCCGTTGACGGCCGCTTCGCGGGCGAGCGCAGGTTCGACGACTTCGCGCGCCTGCAACAACGAGATGAAGGGCACATCATGCAGGCGCAGAAAAACCGAGAGCCCATGCGCCAGAACGTCGACGCTTGGATGCCGCACCAGTATGCCGCCGCCCGGTCCCGGTCGCATTTCGATCACGCCCTGGGATTCGAGAATCCGCAGACTTTCGCGCAGGGTGGGACGGCTGACGTTGTAAGTCGCCAGAAGGTCAGCTTCCGTGCCGAGGCTGTGTCCGGGCTTCAGGTTTTCCCGGATCACCTTTTCCAGAAGCGCCTGCACCACCTGCTCGGCCTTGCTGCTGCTGACCGTCACCATATTCAAGCTTTCTTGCTGCGCGGAGCAAAACGAGGCGGCCGCTTTTCAGCAAAGGCAGCAAGTCCCTCGGCGTAATCCGTCGAACCTAGCACATGCATCAGCGCCTGCCGTTCGATCTCCAGACCCTTTGCGAGCGTCGTTTCGATTCCCTCGCGGATTGCTTTCTTGGCCAGAGCCGAAGCCGTGGGAGAACGACTCGCCAGAAGTGCGGCGAAGGCCACGAGCTTTTCGTCGAAGCTTTCCGGCGCAAAGACCATGTTGACCAGACCGATCTCGGCGGCCCGTTCGGCCGTCACCGGCTCTCCCGACAGGATCATTTCCAGTGCGCGCGGCACGCCGACAACGCGCGGCAAACGTTGCGACCCCCCTGCTCCCGGAAAGGCTCCGATGCGGGCCTCCGTGAGGCCGATCTGCACGCCCGTCATGGCGATGCGTATGTCGCATCCGAGCGCCATCTCGCAACCGCCCCCGAGCGCCAACCCATTCAACGCGGCGATGGTGGGCATCGGGGCGGCATCGAGCGCATTGATGGCGTCATTGATGGCGCGATTGTGGGCGATGCGCGCGAGCTCCGCCATGTCCCGACGTTCCTTGAGGTCGGCGCCTGCGCAAAACGCCCTGCCCGTGCCACGCACGACCAGCACACGCGCGTCCCCGGCCAGCACGTCCTGCACGATGTCGCGCAGGGCGTTGGTCATGTCCACGCCGAGCGCATTCATCCGCTCGGGGCGATTGAGACGTATCTGGGCGACGCCTGTCGCGATCTCTTCGACCACAACGCCATCGCGCGACATCGGCAAGGATAGAATCTTTTCAAAGCCGCTCATTGGGCCGCCATATGTTGAGCGGCGGATGCTGAGTGCACTGCTGCCAGAAGGCTTTCACGGAAATCCGGATGAGCAATCGCCGCGAGCCGTTCGGCGCGCACCGACAGAGGCTGGCCCCACAATTCCGCGACGCCGAATTCCGTCACCACCACATCAATGTCGGACCGCGCAGTCGTTACCGGTCGACCGCCCAACGAAGCCACGATGCGAGAATTCTTTCCGTCCGGAGTTGTCGATGGAATCGCAAAGATCGACCGTCCACCGCGCGAGACGCGAGCGCCACGCACAAAGTCAACCTGCCCTCCGACTGCGCCGAGATAGCGCCCGCCGGCAATCTCGGAATTAGCCTGCCCGGACAGGTCGATCTCGATAGCCGAATTGATGGTGTGCAGGGCGTGAAGTTGGGCCATGGTCGCCGGGCTGTGCGTATATTCAACCGACTTCAGCGCAATTGCGGGATTATCGTGCGCGTGATCGAGCAACCTTCGTGTGCCGAACAGGCCGCCGATGGTGGACAGTCCGGCGTCGAGACCGCGATACGCATTTGTGACAACGCCGCGCTCGACCAGATCGACAAACACATCCGACACCACGCCGCTGTGAACCCCGAGATCGCGATGATGGAACAAGGCCCTGCCGACCGCGACGGGCAGCGTGCCGATCCCAAGCTGCACGGTGGCGCGATCCGGGATGAGTTCCGCAACACGACGCGCGACAGCGACTTCAGTGCTGGATGGTTCCGGATCGGGCATCAGTATTTCATCGCCATCAGCGATGACAAAATGATCGATATCCTGCGCCTGCACCAGCGCATCGTGGCGGGTCAGCGGCAAGCGCTCGTCAATTTCCGCAATGACGCAACGGGCGGACTGGATCATCGCTTGCGTAAAGTCGCAGATGACCCCCACGGAATAAACGCCGGTTTCCGGCATCGGACGGGCGCGGATCAGCGCAACATCAACCGGAATGATGTGGCGGCGCAGAAGCTCCGGCACCTGCGACACATGTGTGGGGATGATGTCGATCAAACCCGCAGCCGTGAGACGACGGTTGGACCCTGCTCCGTTTAATCCGAAAACCGAAAACGGATGCAAATTGCGGGGCGCGAGCGTGTCGCCCGCCAACATGCCGACGAACAGGCGAACACCGGACGGCAAAAAGTCCTTTTGCGACATCAGCGCGCGCGTCAACCCTCGCGGCTCGCCAATCGCTTGCGGCCAGCTGATGACATCGCCGATTCGAAGAACCGCCGCGAAGTCGAAAGAACTGGCGGAAGGATGCCCCATGGTGGAATGCCTGTATGACGACTCAGTCGTGTATCCGGCGAGCCATGCACGCGCTTCGCCATCAGCAGAGACAGAGCGGCTCGTCGACCGACGATGAAAAAGCGTCGGCCCGGCGCAAACCGGGCCGACGATGCGAGATCAATCTCCGGTGATGTTGTTCTTCTCGGCCAGTTCCTTCCAACGACCCAATTCGGTCAGCACTGTCTTCGAGAATTCGTCGATGGACATCTTCGCCGGCAAGGCCGCCTGCTTCTCGATGAACGCGACCGCTTCCGGCGTATTCACGACGGTGTTCACGCCCTCATTGATCTTGGCCAGCACGTCGGCAGGCGCTCCGCTGGTGACGAAGACGCCCCACCAGATATCGGTTTCGGCGCCCGGGAATCCGGCCTCGGCGACGGTGGGAACATTCGGCAGCGCCGTCGTCCGCGTCGGGCTCATGACGCCGACCGCCGTCACTGATTTGTTGAGGACGGCGGGCAGCACGGTGGTGACGGTGCCGAAGTAAATGTCGAGCCTGCCGCCGAGGAGATCAATCATCGCCTCGTTGCCGCCCTTGTAGTTCACCGCTTCCAGCTTCACGCCCGCCACGCTCGCGAACAGTTCCGCCGCGAAAGTGGTGCTGCTTGCGCCCAGCGCGCCGTAGAAAATCTTCTGCGTCTTGGCGAGGCGCACGACCTCTTTCAGATCGGGCAACGGAATGCGGCTGCCGGTCACGCCGATCATCTGGCCGCGCATCGCCATCGCGACAGGCTTGAGATCCTTGAGCGGATCGAACGGCATCGACTTCTGCACCGCCGCATTGATCGTGTAGCTGCTGGAGCTGAAGAGCATGGTGTAACCGTCGGGCCGCGCCTTCGCGACTGCCGCAGCGCCAATCGCGCCGCCCGCGCCCGCGCGGTTCTCGACAAGCACTGACTGCTTCCAGAGCTTGCTCAGTCCGTCGGCCACGAAACGTCCGAAAATATCGTTCGACGCGCCGGCGGAAAAAGGGATGATCAGCGTCACCGGCTTGTTGGGATATTGCTGCGCCAAGACAGGCGATGTCGCCAGCACCATGCTTGCCAGCAGCAGCTTTGAAAGACTGGATTTCATGTTCGTTTCCTCCTCCGTTGCAACGTCATGCACGCACGACGTCTGAACATCTCAACACATGCGCTAACCGGCTTCCGCGAACACCTCGTCGCGGCTCTTGCGGATCTTCGGCAGGCTTGCGGCGATCAGCAGAATGGCTGCAAGCGTCAGGAAACCGGCCGAGATCGGCTGCGTTAAGAACACGCTGTAGTCGCCCTGCGAGAAAATCAACGCACGGCGGAAGTTTTCTTCCAGCAGCGGCCCCAGCACGAAACCCAGGATCAGCGGCGCAGGCTCGCATTCGAGCTTGCGGAACATGTAGCCCACGAAGCCGAAACCTGCAGCGAGAAACACATCGAAGCTGGTGAAGCGCGCCGAATAGGCGCCGATGCAGCAGAACAGCAGGATGGCCGGGAACAAGGCCCTGTAGGGAATGCTCAGCAATTTCACCCACAGGCCGACAAGCGGAAGATTCAGGACCAGCAGCATCAGATTGCCGATCCACATCGACACGACCATCCCCCAGAAGATTTCCGGATTTTTGGTCATGACCTGCGGGCCGGGCTGAATATTGTACATGATCATGGCCGCCAGCATCAGCGCCATGGTGGGGCTGCCCGGAATGCCGAGCGCCAGCGTCGGGATGAAAGCCGTCTGGGCTGCAGCGTTGTTGGCGGATTCAGGTCCCGCCACGCCCTCGATTGCCCCCTTGCCGAGCATGTGGCGATATTTCGAGACTTTCTTTTCCAGCCCGTAGGCAAAGAACGAGCCCAGCACGGGTCCGGCGCCCGGCAGAATGCCCAACAGACTGCCGATAGCGGTGCCGCGAATGATCGGCGGAACCATGCGACGAAAATCCTCGCGGTTCGGCATCAACTGGCCGATTTTCTTGACGGAGGTTTCCCGCACCGTGTTGTCGCCAAGGCTTGCGATGACCTCGCCAAACGCGAAGACGCCAACGGCGATCACGATAAACTCGATGCCTTCCTGCAACTCCGGATAGTTGAAGTTGAAACGCTGCGCGCCCGACGTGATGTCCGTGCCGACCATGCCAAGCAGGATGCCGATGAAGATCATCCCCACCGCCTTCGGGACGGAACCCGACGACAGCGAGATCGCCCCCACCAGTCCAACCACCATCAGGGAGAAATATTCCGGCCCGCCGAACCTGAAGGCGACGGTTGCGAGCGGCGCAGCAAAGGCGGCCAGCACGATGGTGCCGACGCAGCCCGCCGCAAAGGAACCGATAGCGGCTGTCGCAATCGCGACGCCCGCGCGGCCCTGCCGGGCCATCTGATAGCCGTCAATGACGGTGATGACCGACGATGTTTCTCCCGGCAGATTCACCAGAATGGCGGTCGTCGAACCACCATATTGCGCGCCGTAGTAAATCGCCGCGAGCATGATGAGCGCGCCCGTCGGATCGAGCGCAAATGTAAACGGCAGCAGCATGGAGATCGTCGCCAGCGGGCCGAGACCCGGCAAGACGCCGATCAGCGTTCCCAGCGTGCATCCGATCAGCGCATAGAGCAGGTTCTGCGCCGACATGGCGGTCGAGAACCCGAGAGCGAGATTGCTGAAAATGTCCATGGCGCCGCTACTGGTAGAAGAACGCGGGAAGAAGACGGAGCTGTAATCCGAGCAATGCGACGAAAATCACCCATGTCATCGGCAGCAGGACCGCGATCGAAATCGCAACATTCCGCCATGATATCGGGGGATGCGCGAGCGCCGCGCCCACGAGCAGAACCGGCACGGTGACGACGAGCCCGGTGGGTTCGATCAGCAGACCGAACAGAACGACAGCCGCAAGGACTGCAAAGACGGTGCGGAAAGAGAAGCCTTCAAACTTTGTGGATTCCGCATGACCGCGTACCGACGCAACCAGCAGCACCAGGCCGGTGATTGCGAGCCCTATGGCGACGACCAGCGGAAAGAACCCCGGTCCCATCCGGGTGCTCGTGCCGAGCCGATAAGTAGACGCCACATACGCGACGCCGATTCCGAAAAGCAGATAGAAGAGACCGGTGAAGAAGTTCTTCTGGTCGACGATCTTCACGTTCCGCTCCCGCGTTGCGCCGTTTCATTCGCCGCATTTCGCCGATCAAAGGCGCTTGTCGATCATCTCCGGTCGCGACCGCAAGGTCGACCCGCATTCCGCCCCTGACCAAAAGGGTAGGGTGGATGCGAAAGATATTAATCTAAATGATTTCACCTGTCCATGGCGTTTCACGAAGGCGTTTCAGATCACGCCGTCCTTTTTCAACAGGTCGATTTCGTCCTTCGACAGGCCAAGCCAATCGCCATAGATCTCGCTGTTGCTGGCCCCCAGCGGCAGGTTGGGCTCCAGTGGCAAGCGAGGCAATCCGACAAAATTGAGCGGCGTGCCGGGCATGTTCACGCGCCCGAGGGTGGGATGATCCATCGGTTGCAGGCTGCCGCGCGCCAGCATGTTACGGTCGTTCAGGACTTCCCTGAGATTGCGGACCGGCGCGCACGGAATGCCCTTGGCGAGCATCGCATCCGCGACGTGATCGCGGTCCCGGCCCGATGTCCAGTTCTCGATCAACTCGTCGACGAGTTCGAAATTCGCAACGCGCGCGGGCCTGGTCTTCAGACGCTCGTCGTCCTTCAGGTCCTCGCGGCCGATCACTTCCAGAATGGCTTTCCAGTGATGGTCGGCGGGCGCATTGACCACGACATAGCCGTTGCTGGCCGGGTAACAATTGTAGGGCGCAACGCCGAGGCCCCCGTGGCGGTTGCCAGTGCGCTCGGGAGCGGCGTCGCCACGCGCGTGAAACATGCCGTAGTTGGATGCGAGCGAAAAGAAGGTCGAATCCTGCATCGACACTTCGACCTGGCGTCCGCGCCCCGTGCGCTCGCGATCGTAGAGCGCGAGCATGATCGCCGAGAAAAGATGAATGCCGGCGAAGAAGTCGCAGAGCGCCGCGCCTGATTTTACCGGCGGTTGATCCTGATAGCCGGTGGAATTCAACACGCCGCACATGGCCTGCATGACGAGATCCATCGCCGGATAATTGCGATACGGGCCATCAGTCCCGTAGCCCGAACTCGATGCGTAGATCAGGCGCGGATTGATCTTCTGCAATTCGTCTGCCCCCACGCCGAGCCGGCTCATGACGCCGGGGGAGAAATTCTCGATCAGGATATCGGCTTTGGCCACCATCGCGCGCAGCAGTTCCTTGCCCTTCTGGGTCTTGAGATCGAGCGTCACGGGCTTCTTGTTGGAATTGAGCATGGCGAACGGGAAATCCACGCCGCCCAGATCGCCGCGCCCGCGCAGGTTTTCGCCGGTCCTGGGTTCGATCTTGATGACGTTCGCGCCTGCTTGGGCCATCAGGAAGGTCGCATAAGGTCCATTGTAGATCTGGGTCAGATCAAGGACCGTGACGCCATGCAAAGGCGGCGCGTCAAATGTCTTCGCCAATACATCGCCCGCAGCGGTCGTTTCCATGGTTCGCGCGTCCTCGACAGGGTGGCGACGCCTGCGCCGCTCCCCCCACAGCCCTAGTTCGATGCGCTCTGCGGCGCAAGCTTTCGCTCCAAAACAATCTAGATGATTGACATTCATATGCAAGCCCAGCATCGTCCGGGGGCCGCTGGGCGGACGCTGCCGGCGGGTTCTGTTCGGGTGGAGATGTCCGTGCGCAAGTTCCAGCATGTCGAGACGCCGCTGCGCATTTTCGCCGGAGCCGACAGCCTGGCCGGCATCCCGCGCGAACTGGCGCGGCTCGGGTCGAGCCGGGCAGTCATCCTTTGCGGCGCGACGCTGGGGCGCAGCCCGCTTCTCGATCTGGTGCTGGCCGCAGCCGGAGACCGTGCGGCGGGCGTCTATGCTGGCGTGCGAACCCATACGCCCCACACAGGAGTACTGGAAGCCGCCGCCGAATTGCGCCGGCTGAACGCCGACGCCGTCATCGCGCTGGGCGGCGGCTCCGCCGTCGTGACGGCACGCGCGGCCTCCATCTATCTCGCTGAAGGGGACGATCTCGACGCGATGGCGACATGGCGCGACGAGACCGGACGCAGCCACAGTCCACGGCTCGAAGCGTCCAAGATCCCGCAACTCATCGTTCCCACGACTCCCAACACGGCCATCGTGAAGGCAGGCTCGGCCGTCTTCGATGAAGCCGCAGGACGGCGAAAGGCGCTGTTCGATCACAAGACGCGCGCGCAGGCGATCTTTCTGCATCCGGACCTGCTGATGTCCGCTCCCCCGCAACTTGTCCTGAGCGCCAGCTACGACACACTGGCTCTTTCGATCGAGGGCCTGCTGTCGCGATCCGGCGATGCGCTCTCGGACGCATCGCTCATGCATGCGACGAGACTTCTGCAGGAGCTTCTGCCGAAAGTCGGCCGCGCGGCAGACGATGCTGACCTGCGTGCTGACCTGACGATGGCGGCCATTCTGGGCGGCCGCGGAACCGACTATACGGGCGCGGGCGCGGCTACTGTGCTGGGCCACGCCATCGGGGCCAATCACCACGTCGACAACGGCCTCGCCAAGACGGTCGTGATGCAGCATGTGCTGCGCTACAACGCAGAACACGCGAAGGCCGGGATGGCGAAACTCGCCACCGCTCTGGGCGCATCCTCAGCAAATCCGGTCGTAGCAGCGGTCAGCGCAATCAATGAGCTTTTTGGCGAACTTGGAACGCCGCCAACCTTGCGCGACCTCGGCATCCCGAAAGACGCGCTTGAGACGATCGCGGCGCGCGGCATGGAAGACTGGTTCATCACCACCAATCCGAGACCGATCACCCATTCCGCTCAACTGCTCGAGGTTCTTTCTGCTGCGTGGTGACGCAAACCGATTTCAGATCGTCCAAGTGAGATCACATGACCGCGTCAGCCCACTACAGCCAAAGTCCATTCCTCGAATTTCTCGGCACATCGCTTGAGGAATGGCGCGACGGCTATGTGCGGGCAACCCTTGAGCTGAAGCCGTTTCACCTCAATCGCGCGGGCGTTATTCACGGCGGCGTGCTTGCGGCACTGCTGGATCATGCCTGCGGTTTCTCGGGCCTTTACAGCGGCGACCCGCTGAACAGGCGCAACGGCGTGACATTAAGCCTGACGACAAATTTCACCGGCCAATGCAGCTCGGGGAAAACCTCGCGCCCAAAGGCCGCGAGGACGTGCCGGACGGATTGTTGTTCAGGGATGACGCCGCCAAGGCGCAGGCGAACAAGACGCCCGAGGAATGGCGGCGCTATGAATTCGGGCTCGCGATCGTTGAATCCAAACGATGGAACCGCCCGCTTGATCGGCGATCGGGTCAACGCGGGGAAGAAACCGCTCCATCCACGCAGATGTTGCGCTACTTGCGCCGCGTCGAAGATCTCACAACTGGCAGGCTCAGGTAGGGCATTCTTACCAACGGCGGACGCTGGCGGCTCTACTATCAGGGCGCACGCTCAGTCGCCGAGCATTTCTTCGAGGTCGATCTCGCGCAAATCCTTGGCATTGAAGGGCATGAAGGCGGCCTATTCGCTCTGAATAGCACTCAGAAAGCACATGCCTTGCGCGTGTTCTATCTGATTTTCCGTCAAGCGGCGTTCACCGGCACAGCCAGTGACCCGCGCACGTTTCACCAACGCGCCATCGATGAAGGGCGGTTTTACGAAGAGCGGGTTCAGTACTTTCATCGCCAAGTCTATCAACGTGGCGGTCGCAAACGGGATGCTGGATCGGAAACGGGTCGACGCCGCAACTTCAAAGAATAAGCTTAAGTTAGTTATATGCGCTCACTTCTCGCGCGCCGATTTGCCCGGCTTCAGGAACTTCGAGACGCTG
>CANJNI010000025.1 GCA_947475995.1 Beijerinckiaceae bacterium
GACGATGCGACCACCTTCTTCACTCCCCGCAGGTCACGAGCCGCCCACAGGGCTGTTAGATTGGCGACGCTGGATCCAGGAGTCATGTGGCCGCCGTTCATTCCAAAGAACGGTGCCAACCATTCGACGACGCACGCTTCAGCTTCCCGAGCAAACGGAGCGGTCGCGGGATGCAGCAGGTTCTGGTTGAGACGTGCGTTCCAGAGAGCCAAGGCCCAGGTAATCCATGGCGTTGGCGGGTCCATGTGCGCTATCGCATCGCCTGCGTCGAGATATGTGGCACGACCGAGAACATCTGGAGCAAGCCGCTCCAATGCTTCCACCTCGCCGAGTCCGGTATCCGGCAACGACTTCGACAACCCGTAGCGGGGCCACTCCGAGTAGCTCCGACAGTCAAGCAATTCTACAGCCCTACGAAGGCCTTTTAAATTCAGTTCAAAACTAGGGTCCGACGACATCCTCGTCTTGCTCCCACAGCAGCGCCTATTTTTCAGCGGCCCATCTCTAAATCAACTCAACGAACCCGTCACGATGAGCGCGCTGAGTCTGCATCGTGTCACAAGCGGCGTTTGTGGCACGTTACTCAGTAAGCCGACATTGCACTTTGCAGAAGTCTGGACTTTTGCAAGATTTCTAAGACGCTGAATTCGCGAGCAGAAATTCTTGCAAAAGATAATTGCAAAAGTCTCCCCCTTCCCACAGAATCTCCCCATGACGATTTTCGGCTATGGGCGCGTAAGCACAGACGGGCAAGCCTTGACGCCAGCCGGAAGCCCGGTGACCCGAAGGACCGAAAAGCAATTCAAACCAGCGCCTGCAAGGCGCAAGCACTGAACGAGGCCGCTTTTGGCGCCGGCGCCTGCCGCCCCGATCATGGTCGATCAACCGGGTGTGTTTTCGCGGCGGGGCGCAATCGCGTAAGCTGCCGCCATGTCTGTCGCTACCTTCCTCAGCAACGCACCCTGGACTGATCGCGCCGGCCGCGTCTCGTGGCTCAAGCTCGCGTGTTTTCTCGCCTGCATCGCGCCCGCAATCTGGATGGCGTGGCTCTGGTACGGCGGTTATCCGCACCCCAATCCGATCCGGGGACTCATTCGCGACACCGGCGACTGGGCGATGCGCTTTCTGGCGGCTTCGCTGGCGGTGACGCCGCTGCGTTACCTGACGCGCTGGAACAGACTGATTCTGGTGCGCCGCATGCTGGGCCTCACCGGGCTTTTCTACACGCTGGCGCATCTGGCGATCTATATCGTCGACCGGCAGTTCAACCTGCCCTACATGTTGCTGGAAATATTCTGGCGCATCTACATCAGCGCCGGATGGGCTGCGACGATCATCTTCATCCTGATGGGCGTCACCTCGAACGACTGGGGCATCCGTCGTTGGGGCGCAATCGAATGGAACAGGCTGCACGCATGGGCCTATCCGGCCGCGCTCCTGAGCCTGCTGCACATGTTCATTCTCATCCGCTTCGACGCCTTCGAGGCGGTGCTGATTCTCGGCCTCGTCTGCTTCGCCATCGGCTTTCGGCTGATGCGCGGACGCGGCGTTCAGAACCACCCGTTGAAACTGTTGATGCTCGGCGCAGGCCTCGCGCTGGCCGTCGCGCTGTTCGAAGCCTTCTTCTACAAATGGGCGACGCGCGCGCCGCTCGATGTCGTGCTGAAAGCCAATTTCGACTTTTCCTATCAGGTGCGTCCCGCTTGGTATCTGCTGGCCGCTAGCGTCGTGTTCGCAGCCGCTGCCTATGCGCGGGACAGACTGAATTTCGCAAAGTCCTCGCGCCGCGTTGCGCGCTCGCCCGCCTGATCAGCCGCGCGGCGCGGCGGCGCGCTTCAGCCGGTCGTTGATCGCCTCGCCCAGACCATGCTGTGGAACGGTCGCAACCGCGATGCAGCTCGCGCCCGTCTCGTCCAGCGCCCGCAGATGCGCAAAGAGATTTGCGGCGGCTTCCGTCAGGTCGCCCGTCGCGGAGAGGTTGCGGCGCGGGGCTGCGTCCGCGCCCGGCATGGGCGCTCCGAAATCCAGAATGGCTTCGCCGGGCTGCGCCTGCCGCGCGTCGAGCCGCACGCGGGCGCGCGGCGCATAGTGCGAAGCCATCATGCCCGGAGCCAGCAAGGTGTCGCCGGAAGCCTCCCGGTGCGGCAGGGCGCGGCCCAGAACGCGCTCGATCTCCTCGCGCGCCACCCCGCCCGGACGCAGGATGCGCGGCTCGCCATCGAGGCACGACACGATGGTCGACTCGACGCCAACCTTCGTCGCGCCCCCGTCGAGGATCATCCCGACCCGCTCGCCCAGATCATCCGCCACATGCCCCGCGACGGTCGGGCTGACCTTGCCGGAGCGATTGGCCGACGGCGCAGCCACCGGCCTGCCGAAGGCCCGCAACAAGGCGAGCGCAACCGGATGATCCGGCACACGCAGGCCCACGCTGTCGAGGCCCGCGCGCGCGAGGCTCGACACCGGGCACCCGGGCGCAGCCGGAACCACGAGCGTCAGCGGGCCGGGCCAGAACGCTCCGGCCAGCGCCAGCGCATCGTCGTTGAAAATCCCCAGCCGCAACGCCGCCGCAAGGTCGGCCACATGGGCGATCAGCGGATTGAAGGACGGCCGCTCCTTGGCGGCGTAGATGCCCGCCACGGCCTCGCCGTTCGTGGCGTCCGCCCCGAGCCCGTAAACCGTCTCCGTCGGGAAGGCGACCAGCCGCCCGGCCGCCAGCAGTCCGGCAGCTTCGACCAGGGCGGGCGCATCTGCAGCGCGGATCGGGCGGGACGGCGACATGGCCGGGCTGGACCTTTCAGATAGTTCATATATAAACTAGTTTGCGCATTGACGCCTCGCGGCCGTCGCGCAAACAGTCCGGGAGACCGAGGGAATAAACCGATGAGCTATCGCGCGCCACTGTCCGACATGCTTTTCGCCATGCGCCACGTTGGCGGCATGGATCGCGGCATCGCCGAAGGCCTTTATGACGACCTGTCCGACGGCGCGGCCGGGCAGGTTCTGGGCGAAGCCGCACGCTTTGCGGAAAATGTTCTCGATCCGATCAACCGCGCCGGCGACCTTCTCGGGGCGAAACTTGCGGACGGGCGCGTCACCACCCCAGCGGGCTGGATCGAAGCCTACCGCCAATGGGAAGCAGGCGGCTGGACGGGCCTGACCGCCCCCTCGGACGTGGGCGGCATGGACTTGCCGCAACTCCTCAACGCGGCCTGTCAGGAAGCCTGGATGTCGGCCAACATGGCCTTCATGCTGTGTCCCATGCTGGCGGCGGGCGCGATCGAGGCGCTGGTGGCGCATGGCTCGGAGGCCCTGCGCAAGACCTATCTGCCGAAAGTGGTGAGCGGCGAATGGACCACCACCATGAACCTCACCGAACCGCAGGCGGGCTCCGATCTCGCAGCCCTGCGGACACGCGCCGAACGCGCCGGGGACGGCACATATCGCATCACAGGCCAGAAGATTTTCATCACCTATGGCGAGCACGACATGACGGACAACATCGTCCATCTGGTGCTTGCGCGACTGCCCGATGCGCCCGCCGGAACACGCGGGATTTCGCTGTTCCTCGTGCCGAAGTTTCTGGTCAATCCGGACGGCTCTACCGGTGCGCGAAACGACCTTCGCTGCGCCGGTCTCGAACACAAGATGGGCATTCACGGCTCGCCGACCTGCACGATGGCGTTCGGCGACAATAGCGGCGCGACGGGCTGGCTGGTGGGCGAGGAAAACCGCGGCCTCGCCTGCATGTTCACGATGATGAACAATGCCCGTCTGGGCGTCGCCATTCAGGGCGTTGCGCTGGCCGAACGCGCCACCCAGCACGCGCTCGCCTATGCGCATGGCCGCAAGCAGGGCCGGGCAGCCGGTTTCGACGGCATGGCCCCCATCGTGGCGCATCCCGATGTGCGGCGCATGCTGATGACCATGAAGAGCATGACGGCCGCCGCGCGCTCCATCGCCTATCTGACAGCCGCTGCGGCGGATTGCGCGCATCGCGGCCCCGAGGCCCGGCGCGCGCGGCAGAGCGAGCGCGTTGCCCTGCTGACGCCGGTCGCCAAGGCCTTCTGCACCGATATCGGCAATGAAGTGACCTCGCTCGGCGTCCAGGTGTTCGGCGGCATGGGATTCATCGAGGAGACGGGCGCAGCGCAATTCATGCGCGATGCACGCATCGCGGCGATCTACGAAGGCACCAACGGCATTCAGGCCATCGACCTCGTGCAGCGCAAGATCGGCCTCTCCGGCGGCGAAACCGTGCGGGCCGAAATTGCCGACATGCGGACGATCATCGCCGACGTCGCCGCGCGCAACGCGGACGCCTTCGGCAAGACGGCCGAACGCATGGGAGAGGCCGTCGATGCGCTGGAACGCGCAACAGGCTGGATGCAGAACGCCCTCGGCTCTGCAACCGACGATGCGCTCGCGGGCGCAACGCCTTACCTGCGCCTCTTTGGAATCGCACGCGGCGGCGCATCCCTGGCCGCCATGGCGCTCGCGGCCGACGCCGACGCATCGCGCATTTCGCTGGCGCGCTTCTTCGCCGAAAACATCGCCGTGACGGCGGGCGGACTTGAATCCATGGTGACGGGCGGCGCCATGTCGCTTGCCAATGTCTCCGACACGCTGGCGGTGGCCTGATGAGCGATTTCGTCAAGATCGAACGCAACGGCGCGGTGCTGAGCATCACGCTCAACCGGCCTGACAAGAAGAATGCGCTCACGGGCGCGATGTATGAAACGCTGATCGAAGCCTTCAACGAGGCCGATACGGACAGCGCCATCGGGGCCATTGTGATCGCCGGCTCGGGCGGCTGCTTCACTGCAGGCAACGACATCGGCGATTTCCTGTCGAACGCCGGGTCCGAGATGGACCAGTTCCCGGCGCTGAAATTCATCAGGCGTCTCGCCATTCTGGACACGCCCGTCGTGGCCGCCGTGCAGGGCGTCGCGGTCGGCGTCGGCACGACGATGATCTTCCACTGCGACCTCGTTTACGCCACGCATTCGGCCATGTTCCGCATGCCGTTCGTGGATCTCGGGCTCGTGCCGGAGGCAGGCTCCTCGTTCTTCGTTCCGCAGCTGTTCGGCCTGCAGAAGGCCGGAGAACTGCTGCTGGGCGATGCGTTCAACGCAGAGGAAGCGCATCGGCTCGGCGTGGTGAACGCCATCGTGGGCGAGCATGAATTGCAAGGCTTCGCGATGGAACGCGCGCATCGTCTCGCCGCAAAACCGCGCAATGCGCTGGCCGCCACGCGCCGCCTCATACGCGGCGACCGCGACGCATTGCTGGCGCGGATCGACGAAGAGGCGCGCCTGTTCGGTCGCCACATGCGCTCTGCCGAAGCACAAAATGCGTTCGCGGCCTTCATGCAAAAAGGGAAAAGCAAATGAGCACGCTGGCCGGCAAGACCCTTTTCATCACCGGCGCGTCGCGCGGCATCGGCCTCGCGATTGCATTGCGCGCCGCGCGCGACGGGGCGAACATTGCGATCGCGGCCAAGACTGCCGAACCGAACCCGAAACTGCCCGGCACGATCTACTCGGCCGCAGAAGAGATCGAGAAAGCGGGCGGCATGGCCCTGCCGCTCGTGGTGGACGTGCGCGATGAAGCGCAGGTGCGCGAGGCGCTCGAAAAGACCGCAGCGCGCTTCGGCGGCGTCGATATTGTGGTGAACAATGCGAGCGCCATTTCGCTGACGGATTCGCAGGCGACCGACATGAAGCGCTTCGATCTGATGCAGCAGATCAACGCGCGCGGCACGTTCATGGTGTCGAAATTCGCCGTTCCCTATCTGGCGAAGGCGGAAAATCCGCACATCCTGATGCTGTCGCCGCCGCTCGACATGCGCGAGAAATGGTTTTCAGCGCACACCGCCTATTCAATGGCCAAATACGGCATGAGCCTGGTGGTGCTGGGCCTTGCAGGAGAGTTGCGGCGCAAGGGAATTGCGGTGAACGCGCTCTGGCCGCGGACCACCATCGCGACTTCTGCGGTGAAGAACCTGCTCGGCGGCGACGCGCTCATGCGCGCCTCGCGCACGCCCGACATCATCGCCGACGCGGCGCACATGATCTTCCGCAAGCCCTCGCGCGAACTGACCGGCAAGTTCCTGATCGACGACACGTTCCTGTTCGAGAACGGCGTGCGCGACTTCGACCATTACCGCGTCGACCCGACCGTCTCCCTGGCGATGGATTTCTTCGTGCCGGAAGATTCCGTTCCGCCCGTCAGTCTCGCGAAGCTGAAATAGGCGCCGGCGAAAAAGCCGGACGATCTTTCGGAACAGGCGTCAGTCGCTCGCCAGCTTCATCAGCGCAATGCCGCCGACGATCATCCCGAAGGCGATGAGCTTCAACGGCGTCACCGCTTCTCCGAGCATGAAAATTCCGGCCAGAAAGGCCCCCACAACGCCGATGCCGGTCCAGACCGCATAGGCCGGGCCGACCGGCAATGAGCGCATCGCCAGCCCCAGCAGCACGATGCTCACCAGCATGGCGACCAGCGTGACCGCAGTGGGCCACGGACGCGAAAAGCCGTCCGACTGTTTCATCGAAACGGCCCAGACGGACTCGAACAATCCTGCAATGAAGAGATAGATCCAGGCCATGACCCGCTCCCGGCGGGCCGTCCCGCGTCACGTCACAGACGCGGCCGTCCGCGCGCTTCTGCGATGCCGGAAAGCGCGTCGGGGCGCAAGCGCCTATGTGCCGAAGCGGGGCTTGGCGTAGAAGTCCTGCACGTCCTTGATGGCCTGGATGCGCACCATCAGCAGGCGGTCCGCACGGCGCTGGGCATGTTCCTCGGCGCTGACCTGACCGTGGTCGACAATGTTCTGGGCGCGCAGCAGGACTTCGCGCAGGCTCGCGCCATGGCGGTGGCAGATCGTCTCCAGGCCTTCGGGGTCCTGATCGCCCTTGAGGCGGAAGTGGCGGCGGATCGCCACGACAGATCCGGTGGCGCACCGGTCAAGCTCCGCCAGCACGTCGTCGAACTGCTTCTTGAAGGCCGAGTCGAGCTTCGCATAGGTTTCGAGCGCGCTCTGGCTGCCGGGCAGGATCGATTTCGAGAAATATTCCTGATAGGTCACCGGACGCCAGGCCTGAATGTCCTCGATGGCCTCCGGCATGGTCGGCAATGCTTCGATCAGCATCACCACTTCGTTGTAGATGTTGAGATAGTCGTTCGCCAGACCCGATGCCGGGTTGACGAGCGAATAGGCGCGTTCCTCGATGCCTTCGGGCAAGGTATCGGTCGTCATGTCCTGGCTCATGAAATACGCCCGTGCTGACTTGGCGGTTGTTCCCGCAAGTTAGGGCAGGAATGATAACAAACTCTTGCGCGATCAGGTCGGACTGGTCACCAGTGTAACGAATCTTGACGCACGGAAAGCAACCATGTGCGGACGCTACGCCATCACACTGCCTCCGGACGCGGTTCGGGCCTTCTTTCGCTATGCGGAGCAGCCCAACTTTCCGCCGCGCTACAATATTGCCCCGACCCAGCCCGTTCCGGTCGTCACCATGGAGCGCCTGCCGGACGGCGGACGGGTGCGCCATTTCGTGCTCATGCGCTGGGGCTTCCTGCCCGGTTTCGTGAAGGACCCGAAGGACTTCCCTCTCGTCATCAACGCCCGCGCCGAGACGCTGGCCGACAAGCCCAGCTTTCGCAACGCCTTCCGCCGCCGCCGCTGTATCTTCATCGCGGACGCCTTCTACGAATGGAAGCGAGACCTTTCAGGCAAGGGCAGGAACAAGCAGCCCTCGCAGCCTTTTCTCATCCGCCGCCGCGACGGAAACCCGATGGCGTTTGCGGGCCTGTGGGAAAGCTGGATGGGCCCCAACGGCGAGGAGATGGACACGGCCTGCGTGGTCACGACCTCGGCCAACGCCACCATGGAGCCGATCCACGACCGCATGCCCGTCATCCTCGAACCGGAGGATTTCGACACGTGGCTGGAGGGAGATGAATCCGCCACGGAGGCCGCGCACGCGCTGATGAAACCCGCAGCCGACGACGTGCTCGAATTCTACGCAATTTCAAATGCGGTTAACAAAGTGTCGAACGACAACGAGGCCGTGCAGGAGAAGGTGGACGCGCAACCTCTCGCCCCGCCTCCGAAAAAAACTGCGCCGGGCGCCGCGCAGGGCAGCCTCTTCTGAGGATGGCGCGACGCGCTCGATCCGGCTGCGCTTCAGCAAGCGCCGCTGCGCGAACTCCGCCTCACCGCGCTGCGAAACGCCACACATGCGTGCGCTTGATTTCCGAATCCTCAAGCGCACGCGACACCGGAATATTGTATTCGGCGATCGCCACGAGCTTGTCGCGCGCCAGATAGGAACGCCCCGGATCGCCGATCAGCACCGTTGCGCCGCGCTTGTGCAGGGCTTCCAGCCAGTCGGTGACGGCGCTCGCCATATCGCTCTGGTAAGACACATCGCCCGCCAGCACCACGTCCCAGCCCTCGTCGCGTCCGACAAGATCATCGAGACGCGCCGTAACGCCAACGCCATTATGTCCCGCGTTGAGCCCGATGGCGCTGACCGCGAAAGCGTCGATCTCGCAGGCGTCCGCATGACTCGCGCCGGCCTTCATGGCCGCGATGGCCACGAGGCCGGAACCGGATGCGAAATCCAGGACGCGCTTGCCGCGCACGATCTCCGGATGATCCATCACATAGCGCGCCAGCGCCTGGCCGCCCGCCCATGCGAAAGCCCAGAACGGCGGCGGCAGGCCCATCTCGCCGAGTTCTTCCTCGGTCTTTTCCCAGAGCGCTGTCGCCTCGTCCGCCAGATACAACGTGATTTCGGGCGTATTCGGCACCGGCAGCAGCCGTGTGTGCTGGCGGATGAAGGAAACGCTGTCTTCGGGCGTGAGCTTTTTCATGCCGGGCGCATCGAGCGCATCCAGCCAAGCCCGTCCGCGGTCGCGGCGCGCGGTCGGTATTCGGCCGCCACCCATCCGGGCCAGCCCCGCCCCGCAATGGCGGCGAAAATGTTCGCATAATTGATCTCGCCTTCGTCCGGCTCCGCACGTCTCGGCACGGAGGCGAACTGGAAATGACCGATATGCTTCCAGTGCTGCTCCATACGCCGCAAGAGATCGCCCTCCATGATCTGGATATGATAAAAATCGAACATCAGCCTGATGTTGTCGCGGCCCAGTTCTTCCAGCAGCGCAACCACATCGTCGGAGCGCGATACGAACCAGTTCGGACGATCGTAGCGATTGATCGGCTCGATCAGGAGATCGACGCCGGTGTGGCGCGCCTGATCGCTCGCCCAGAGCATATTGCGAAAGAATGTTTCGCGCGCCTGCGCACGCTGCTCGGGATCGACCACGCCGCACATGCAGTGAATGGTTTTCACGCCCAGCGTCACGGCCCAGTCGAGCGCCAGTTCAAGCCCGCGCCGGAAATCCGCCTCTCGCCCCGGCACGGCCGCGAAACCGAACTCGCCCCTCGCCGAATCCCCCGGCGGCGTATTGAGTCCGTTCATCACGACGCCGGCCTCGTCGAGCCTCGCCAGAACGGCGCTTCGGTCAAGATCGAAAGGAAAGTGGCATTCCGCCGCCGGAAATCCGGCGCGCGCGGCCGCCCCGATCCGGTCCAGAAAAGGCAGTTCGGCGAACATCATGGAAATGTTCGCCGACCATCGAAAGGGAATCGCTGTCATGAGGGCTCCGTCAACCCGGAGCCTATCTGGTTCCGCCCGTCAGATCGATTCCGACCAGCGCTCCAGCCTGTACTGAAGCTCGGTAATCTTTTTCCGCAGCGCTGCGTTTTCGGCTTCCAGCGTCTTCACCTTGCGGCGAACCTCGTCGCCCTCGACATCAACAGGCGCCGTCATCGCGTCATCCGCATGATCGGGAATGAACGCAATGCCGGTTTCGTTGGCGGTGCGCCAGACGACGCGCGCATTGTAGGAGCGGCCCTTCTGGGGCACCTCGATCTCGAAGGCCTCAGGCACCGCCACCGCGTCGCCGACCACGATGCGGGCGCCGATCGCCGATATGTTCTTGATGCGGCACTCGACGGTCGAATTGTGGTTGTTGGTGATGATCCTCGCGCCTAGCAGGGCGCGGGCGCGTTCGGCGCGGCGAGCTTCGGCCATAGTGGTCCCCTGTCTGGGTCGATGTGACCCTATGAAAGAAAACTACCGTGAAAAGTTTTCCGATTGCCGAAACCCTGTGGGATTGCGGCGCGTAATGAACCGATGGTTGATGAAACCTTAAGGCTTCAGCCGTAGCGCAGCTTCAGGGCGATGATGGCGCCCACCAGCAGAAGCGTAAGGCCGTTGGCCACCATCACCGGCCAGCTTCCGATCATCACGCCGTAGACGAACCACAGCGCCGTGCCGACCGCGAAGGCGCCCTGACTTGTCAAAGAGATCGAGCGCGTCTCTCGCGTGCGAATGATCTGCAGCGCCTGCGGAACCCAGCATAGAGTGGTAATGCAGGCCGCAATGGAGCCCAGAATTTCGATTGCGAAAGGAGACATGAACAAGCCGAATCGGGAGGTCCTCAGACCTTGCCCTTGAATATGAAGAAGGCTCCCGCCGCAATGAGCGCAAAGCCGACTGCATGGTTCCAGCCGAGCGGTTCCTTCAGATAGACGACCGAAAAACCCGCGAAGACCGTGAGGGTGATGACCTCCTGCATGGTCTTGAGTTGCGCGACAGAATAGACCTCGCTGCCCCAGCGATTGGCCGGAACCGCCAGACAATATTCGATGAACGCGATGCCCCAGCTCGCCAGAATGACGAGCCAGAGCGGCTGTTCCTTGAACTTGAGATGCCCGTACCACGCGAAGGTCATGAACAGGTTCGACATGACCAGCAGCAGGACGGGCGTCAACCACGGGGCGACGAAGGTCGGCACGCGAATCTCCGGATCAGAAAGACTGACCTTTGATCGCATGCGGAGCCCTTCGGGCAAACCCGAAGATGCGCTAAGCCACCAGCCCCTTGATCGGCGCGAGCGAGGCCGTGTTCGGAAACACCTTCTCGCCGAGAGCGGCGGCCGGCAGTCCCAGATGGTCCGCCAGCACGCCTTTCAGCACGGCGCGCAGATCGGTTGTCGGGCGCAGGTCCCGGTTTTCATAAAGCTGCGCGTCCTTGAGGCCCGGCCAGTCGGCCATGACGCGACCGCCCGCCACCGCGCCGCCCGCCAGAAACGCCACCGTGCCGGTGCCGTGGTCGGTTCCGGTCGTGCCGTTGATGCGCGCCGTCCGGCCGAATTCGGTGACGACCGCGATGATGGTGTGCTTCCAGCTTGCGCCCAGCGTCTGCCGGAACTCGTCTATGGCCCCGTCGAGGCCGGACAGAAGCTGCGCAAGGCGGCCCGTCGCGCCGCCCTCGTTGGCGTGCGTGTCCCAGCCGTCATAGGCCAGCGCCCCGATGCGCGGACCATCGTCGGCCGCCATGAGTTTCGCCGCGCCGCGCGCCGTCTGGCGCATCACATCGACCACATTGCCGCCGGGCTGCGCGGCCCGCATCCCGCCCATGTCTCGCGACACGATCTTGTCAATTCCCAGCCCCTGCGCCAGCGCGTTCAGCAACACCGGATCGCGCGCGCCGTAAAGCGCCAGCAGGCGCTCTGCAATGTCGTCGCCGGCGGGCGGCAGATTGGTCGGCGCCCATCCGGTCACGGCGGCGGAGCCGCGCAGGATGAGCGGCGTCACCGGCCCGATGCCCAGGCCGCTGCGGGCGCTCGCCACGCGCTCGCCTTTCGGCAGAACTTCCAGCACGCGATTGAGCCAGCCGGACGCAATGCTGCCGGGCTTCGGCATGCCGCTTTCCAGCACGTCCTGACCGTCGAAATGCGAGCGTTCGCGATAGCCGGTCGCGGTGGCGTGGATGATTGCCGCCTGCTTGTCGGCGAACATTTTTGCAAAGATCGGCATGCCCGGATTTAGACCGAAGAAACCGTCGAGTTCGAGCGCCGGACGCTCGCCGTCGCGCCGCAACGACAGGGCGCCGTGCAGCCTTTCGTAATCTGGATCGCCGAGCGGCGCGACCGCCGAAAGCCCGTCGAGCGCGCCGCGCAGGATGATCGTCACGAAACGTGGATCGCGCCCGTCGGCCGCGCGAGCGAATTTGGGCAGATAGGCCCACGAGAACAGGCCCCCGCCGCTCACCAGAAGCGCGCGGCGCGAAGGCGTTGCGGCTTCGCAAAGTCCGTTGATCGAGGACGCCCGCATGCTCATCTCCTCTGGAATTCAGGCGACATGAACAGGAGCGCAAGCGCCTGCTGTTTCGACTCGGCGCGGCGAACCGCATCGCGCGTTTCCTGCGACGCCGCAGGCCCCAGTGCTACATCGAGCAGATCGTTCGCATCGGGTGGACTGGCGATGCGCCTTGCGATTTGCATCGCCACATCAAGCCGCAGCTTCATGCCTTCGGGCGACGCCCATGCGTCGGCGCGGTCCGTATAGCCGTTGGGTCCGGGCGGTTGCCACACGAAATGTCCAAGTTGCTGCAAGGCCCCGTTCATCGGCAGGGGGCTTTCCGGCATGCGGCCGAGGAGCCGCGTCGTGGCCATCAGGAACTCCTGCGGGGAGCGCATTTTCGTCAATGGCGCAGTCCATGCCTCATCGTCATCGACCAGCGCGAACGTCAAGGCCCTGAGATCGCCGTCGGTCTTGCGGAACACATCCGCCAGCTTTGCGACCAGTGCGGGCGGCGGATGGTCAGCCACAAAATGCCGCGCAAATTTCGTCGCGATGAATTTCGCCGTGGAGGAATGGCGCGCAATATCGTCCAGCGCCTGTTCGCCTTGCCGCACGCCGTCCGCCGCATAGGTCTTCCCGAGCAGATCGTGCGCGCCCGGCTCGTGAGCGTTGGCGAGGAACAGGAATGCGCCGGCCTCGCCGTTCCCTCGCTGCGGACCGCCGTATGTCCACCCCGTTATGATGCGCGCCAGCGACGTCACGTCCGCCTGGGCATAACCGCCGTCGACGCCGAGCGTGTGAAGTTCCAGAATTTCGCGGGCGAGGTTTTCGTTCAGCCCGACCTTGCGATTCCTGCCCGCAGGCGAACCGGGTCCGAAAGAGAGCTGGTTGTCGAGATAGTGCAGCATGGTCGGATGCTGCTCGACGGCGCGCAGCATGTCGGCGAAACGGCCCAGCACATGCGGCCGGATCGCCTCGCGCTCGAAAGCCCCCGCCGTCACGCGCTGGGTCTGGTCCTTGGAGATCGACACGCAGAAATGATTCGACCAGAAGGCTGTCAGACGCTCGACAAAACCCGGATCGGCGCTGAACTGCCTCTGGTAGCGCGCCAGAACTTCGGAACGATACGTGGCTTGAATGAAGGCGTCGTCTGGTTCTTTCTCGCCACCAGCGGCGCGGCGAACCCGTTGCAACTCCGCCCGGTAGGCGAACAGCTTCCGGAGGTTCTCCGCAGCGGACTGCAATCCGGTTGATTGAAGCAATGCCACATTGGGCCGGGCAAGTTCGGCCTTGATGAAGCCGCGCGGGTCGGAGGCTGCGCTCGCCAGATCGTCGGAACTGCCGCCGCGCGCCCCGAAGCCGAAACGGTTGAGCGCGATCAGACCACTCTTGTAGTCGGGGCCGATGGCCATGGACGTCTCCCGGAAAACCCCGATCGCCGAACGTGTCGGCGATCCGTGACCGTATATCACCGTAAAACCGCTCCCAGAATGAACGGAACATTAAATTCCGGCAATTTAGCCCCGAAAATAGCCGCGAAATGGGTGTTGGCGCGCCCGCCTTGGTAAATCGACGTTAAGTGCAGGCGTTCTAGGGTTCAGGTTGCAGAGGTCCCAGAGCAACCGGGAATGAAGTCGAACGATTTGCGCGCAATGGCCCCGCCGGCGGCCAAAGCCTCCTATGGCTTTGGTTGGATCGCCGTGCAGGGTGCTGTCTGCGCCGCAATCGCCTACGGGGCCTATTACGCCTTCTCGACGCCCAACCTGTTCGGCGGTTCGGCCGCTGAACCCAAGGCTTCCATCGCCCAGCAGACGGTGGCCGTGGTGCAGCGGGTCACGACTCCCGCCCCGGCCCCTGCCGCCCCGCCGCCGCCCCCGCCGCCGAAAGCCCAGGTCCTGACGCCTGCGCAGGAAGCCGCCGCGACCGTGATGAGCTTCCTCGGCCGGACTGCGCCGACCGACCCGGTCTTCATGGCCTGCGCCAGGTCCGCCAAGACCGAGCCGGCGAAACTCTACCAGAAGTTCGTGCAGGGCGATCACGAGGCCATCGCCCGCGCGTCCGATTGCTACCTGGGCGGAAACCTCAACACGAAACTTTGCGACGCCAATGCGCGGCGCGACATGCTGGACGTGATGAACATCTATTTTTCCACCAAGCGCGCCCATATCGCGGCGGAAAAGGAACAGCCCGGCAAGCCCGTCGTGGCGGCCGCCCGCTGGGACACCCAGCTCGACCGCGCGGTGCGGACAAAGTTCCGCAACGCCATGGCGAACGGCGT
Organism: Beijerinckiaceae bacterium; assembly: GCA_947475995.1. GTDB lineage: Bacteria > Pseudomonadota > Alphaproteobacteria > Rhizobiales > Beijerinckiaceae > Terripilifer. The sequence goes on from CANJNI010000025.1 coordinate 14,448, forward strand.
CGTGACGCCTGAGGAAATCGCCCGCTTCCGGGAAACCGAAATGCAGGATCTCGCCAAGGATCTGGCGCCCGGCAAGCGCATCTGCGGCGCAACCCAGGCCTCCGGCGCGCCTGAACCGGCAGCCGAAGCCGCCACCATGGGAGCCCCGCAACCTGCGGCGGCCGCGCCCAAGGCGGCTCCGGCCAAGAAAAAGAAGAAGAGCTGACCCGCCATGCAGCCATCGAGACCAGCCAGTTTCGGTAAACGCGGCGCATCCGCCCGCCCCGCCGCCCAGACCCGGCCGACGCCGCGATCAGCGCTCGAAACCACCTCCACGGGCGTGCCGGTCTCCGAACTGGCCAAAACCCTGATGGCCAAGCCGGCCATGGACGATGCGGACCACCGGACTTCTGCAAAAGGCGTGGTGCCGACATCGTGGCGGGCGGGGATTCTGGCCGGACTCGCAGCCTCCAGCCTGCAGGCAGGCTATGTGATCCTGCAGGCCAACAGCGGGACCGATCAGGTCTCCGCCATGCTGGCGGCGGCTGGGGTCGACCAGACGAAAACCTTGCCGATCCTGCTTCTCTCCAGCCTGCTCGGCGGCGGCGAGGCGACCGGGAGCACCATCCTGTTCGCCCATTCGTTCCTGAAACGCACTGGCCACAACAATGCCCTCGCCTATGCTGTGGGCGGCGGCATCGTGGCGGGGCTCAGCTCCGTCGCGATGCAGGCCATCGGGGCGTCTCTCGGCCCCTCCACCCTGCCGGTGGACGTCGCGACCGGGATTGCGGCCGGATTCTTCTACCGGATGTTCGCCGGGGCGCGCGGCTAGAGCCTGTTCGGCAAAAGTCGGACGACTTTTGCGACCCGAACCGGCTGCGACAGACTTTTCGCCAAACCGCTTGCCGTAATCGACCTGCGGCGGTACGCACCCGCTCGACCTTTTCGAACCCGCGTGACCCATGCCCGACCTGCTGCTCGAACTCTTTTCCGAGGAAATCCCCGCCCGCATGCAACAGCAGGCGTCGGAGGATCTGCGCAAGCTGGTCACCAATGCGCTGGTGGAGCGCGGCCTGACCTATGAGGGCGCAGGCGCTTTCGCCACGCCCCGCCGTCTGGCGCTCCACATCGCCGGCCTCCCGGCCCGCCAGCCCGATACGCGCGAGGAGAAGAAGGGTCCGCGCGTCGGCGCGCCCGATGCCGCCGTGCAGGGCTTCCTGAAAAGCGCCGGCCTCTCCTCGCTCGATCAGGCGAAGATCGAGAAGGACCCCAAGGGCAAGGGCGAGTTCTACGTAGCGGTCATCGAACGCGCGGGCCGCGACACCAAGGACGTTCTGGCCGACATTCTGCCCGCCATCATCCGCACCTTCCCGTGGCCGAAGTCGATGCGCTGGGGCGCATCGTCCAGCCGCTCCGATGCGCTCCGCTGGGTGCGCCCGCTGCATTCGATCGTCTGCACCTTCGGGCCCGAGACCGAGGAGCCGGAGGTGATCGACTTCGAGGTGGATGGCGTCCGGTCCGGCAACGTCACTTATGGCCACCGCTTCCTCGCGCCCGCCGCGATCCGTGTGCGCCGCTTCGACGATTATGTGACGTCGCTTGAAGCCGCGAAGGTCGTGCTCGACCCCGCCCGCCGCCGCGACATCATTCTCAACGACGCCAAGAACCTCGCCTTCGCGCAGGGGCTGGAACTGGTCGAGGACGAAGGCCTGCTGCATGAAGTCGCCGGTCTGGTCGAATGGCCGGTGGCCCTGATGGGCGAGTTCGACGAGGCCTTCCTCGCCATTCCGCCCGAAGTCGTGCGCGCAACGATCCGGGCGAACCAGAAGTGTTTTGTGCTCAGGCGAGGAATTTCCTCCCCCCCTGTGGGGGAGGATCAAGGAGGGGGCACGAACGACCGGGCTCCGGCTTCCTCGCCCACTCCCCCCACCCCAACCCTCCCCCACAAGGGGGGAGGGAGTTCGCTCACCAACAAGTTCATCCTCGTCTCGAACATCATCGCCAGCGACGATGGCAAGGCGATTGCGGCGGGCAACGGGCGCGTGGTGCGGGCGCGCTTGTCGGATGCGCTCTACTTCTGGGAAACCGATCAGGCCGCGCTGCCCGATTACGTCAACGACGAAAATCGCAAGCTGCCGCTCGACCAGCGCCTCGCGAAACTGCGCGCCCTCAACATCGTCTTCCACGAGAAGCTCGGCACGCAGGGCGAGCGCATCGACCGCATCATGGCGCTTGCGCAGGAACTCGCCCCGCTCGTCGGCGCAGATCCGAAGCTGGCGCGCCGCGCCGCCGAACTCTGCAAGGCGGACCTCACCACCGAAGTCGTCGGCGAATTTCCCGAAGTGCAGGGCCTCATGGGCCGCCGCTACGCGGAGCTTCAGGGCGAGCATCCGGACGTCTGCGCCGCCATCGAAGAACATTACAAGCCGCAGGGACCCGGCGACCGTGTACCGACCAATCCGGTGAGCATTGCGGTGGCGCTCGCCGACAAGCTCGACACGCTGGTTGGATTCTGGGCGATTGATGAAAAGCCGACGGGCAGCAAGGACCCGTATGCGTTGCGGCGCGCTGCGTTGGGCGTGATCCGGATTGTGCTGGAGAATGAGAAGAAGATTTCAATCTCCTCGATGCTTCCGACCAGCACACTCGCTTATTTACTCCATGGATTTGCGCCTAAGGATTCGATTGATTTTAATCACTACCAATCGCTTTTCGGAGAGAGAGGAGAAGGCAGCCACGTCACAATTGGCGATTGGTGGAAACGTCCCTTCAGTCTTTATCTCAACTACGATGGACTGATCGATCAGTATGGGAAGGTTATCGGAGAAATTGAGCTCAGCATTGAAGACGAACCATCCGATGCGGAAATCAGCGCCTACAGACTGTTGAAGGCGCGACTGGAAGCCATGGACGCTTGCACTGGAGCTTTTGTATTCGCCCCTTTGGACGGACCGGATGATCGCGACGACATTCGTCGATATCTCGAAAGTCGGAATTATGATAAGCAACTTTGGCACGGCGCAGCCCGCCAACTGCTTCCCGACCTCCTCTCCTTCTTCCACGATCGCCTGAAGGTCTACCTGCGCGATCAGGGCGCGAGGCACGATCTGATTGACGCCGTGCTGGCGCTCGGCGCAGGCGTTCCCTCCCCGCTTGTCGGGGAGGGACAGGGTGGGGATAGGGGCGCACAACGAGCCCCCACCCTAACCCTCCCCCATAAAGGGGGAGGGAACAGCACAAGCAACGACGACCTGCTGATGATCGTTCGCCGCGTGGAAGCGCTCGGCAAGTTTCTCGACAGCGAAGACGGCAAGTCGCTGCTCGCCGGATACAAGCGCGCCGCGAACATTCTGCGCGCAGAAGAAAAGAAGGACGGCGCAGGCGCTTTCAACGAAAAGCACGCGCCGAACCTGCGCTCGGCCCACGCCGAAAACATCCTCGCCTCCGCCGTCGACACAGCCTCGCGCCACGCCGCAGAGCATGTGGCGAACGAAGACTTTGAAGCCGCCATGCGGGCGCTCGCGCGCCTGCGCGCGCCGGTCGACGCCTTCTTCACTGATGTGACGGTGAACGACGAAAATCCGCGCGTCCGCAAGAACCGCCTGCAATTGCTGAACGAACTGCGCAGCGCCATGCACACGGTTGCGGACTTCTCGAAGATACAGGGATGAGCAATCAACTTACGGCAGCGGAATAAACTCCGTCTCGCCCGGCACGACGTCGAACCGTCCCGCTTTCCAGTCCGCCTTCGCGGCGTCCATGCGGTCGCGGCTGGAGGAGACGAAATTCCACCAGATGTGGCGCGGCCCATCCATCGGGGCGCCGCCGAGCAGCATCAAGCGGCTGCCCGACAGGGCTGAAATCGAAATGCGGTCGCCCGGCCGCAGCACCAGCAAGCGACCTTCGGCAAAGCGGTCGCCTGCAATGTCGATTTCGCCGGACGCCACATAGATCGCGCGTTCTTCGTGGTCCGCGTCAAACGGAAGCACAGCGCCGGGGTCGAGCACCGCTTCCGCATAAATCGTGTCGCTGTAAGTCGGCGTAACGGCGCGCTGGCCGAACAGCGAACCCATGATGATCCGCACGCGCTTGCCTTCGCCCTCGATCAGCGGCAGTTCGCCTGTCGCGTGATGCGAGAAGGCCGGGGAGATTTCTTCGCTGGCCTTCGGCAACGCCAGCCACGTCTGCAATCCGTCGAAACGCGCGCCGCTCGCCCGCACCTCCGGGGCCGTGCGTTCGGAATGCACGATGCCGCGCCCTGCGGTCATCAGATTCACTTCGCCCGGACGGATCGGCTGCGTAACGCCCAGCGAGTCGCGATGCACGATCTCGCCCTCGAACAGATAGGTGACGGTGGCGAGCCCGATATGCGGATGCGGGCGCACGTCGATTCCCTCGCCGATGCGGAACTGCTGCGGCCCCATGTGATCGACGAAGATGAACGGCCCCACCAGCTGCCGCTCGACGGCAGGCAGCGCGCGCCGCACCGAGAAGCCGCCGAGATCGCGGGCGCGCGGAACGATGATCTGTTCGACCGGACTTTGCGGGGAATGCAGCGTGCTCATGGGAAGCCCTCATCGGAGAGCTGAAGCTCTCGGTTGAGAGACTATGTGGCGCGCCGCGCCGTGCGGTCCAGCCGCGCAGGCGCGCGCTTGCGTGGCTGCAATCAGCCGACGTCCAGCGGTTCGACGCCCTTCGGCTTGCCGTCTGCGCCGAGCGTGATCTTCTCGATGCGGGCCTCGGCGCTTTTCAGCAGTTTCTCGCAATGAGCTTTCAGCTTTTCGCCGCGCTCGTACATCTCGATGGACTTCTCAAGCTCGACCGCGCCCTTTTCGAGTTCGGAGACGATCTTTTCGAGTTCGCTCATCGCCTGCTCGAAGGGCAGCTTGGCAATATCGGCGGAAACGTCGGTCACGGCAGAGGACTTTCAGGTTCGGGATTCGGTTTCTTATACCACAGGCGGAGCGCCGCCCCGGAACACGAATTTCTGGTACACGAGCCCGATGCCCATCAGCACCACGCCGAGCACGATGAAGGACAAAGCCCGCGCAATGCCCTGCAGGCCTTCAAGGTCGAAGAAGAAGACCTTGAGGACGCTCAGCACCACGAAGCCCGCCGAGGCCAGACGCGCCTCCTTTGAGCCGCGCCACAACCCGTAGGCGAGCAGCAGCAGCCCGAAGCCGAGCCAGACCGCCGAATAGGTCCAGATCTCGCCCTGCGTGACCGGCTTCACCTGGAACGGAAAATCCACCAGCCGCAATATCGCGTCGTGAAAGAAACGGCGCGTCTGCAACGTCAGCCACGCAAAGACCAGCGCAATCGTCGCGATGCGCGCGCCCTGCACATACCAGTGCGGACGCACATTCACCGCGATGCGCGACAGCACCAGCGCCAGCAGGCCGGGCAGCAGATAGGCGATCAGCAATGCGTTGAAGAAGGTTCCGCCCTCCACGGGTTCGTACGTGAAGACCGGATTTGCAAAAAAGCCCAGCCCTACCGCGGTGAACACGAAAGACAGAACCCCGAAGCCGAGCGACGCGAACCGGAAGACCACATTGCTGCGCGCCGCATCGAGCCGCGTCAACACAATCGCAAAGCCGAAGGCCGAGACAGCGAACAGCCCCTGCTCGATCAGCCGCGAAGTCGGCGCGTAGGCATTGCCGCCATTGATGGAGTGACGGATCTGGAAGAACACCAGAAAGGCGTTGAACAGGATGCAGAGCGCCTGCGCGATCTTCACCGGAACATCTTCAACGCCTCCGGCGCGGCGCATCATGCGCGCCGCATAGCCGAACGCGACCGCCGGAACGCCGTAGCCGAACAGCAACCAGTTGAAGACCGGCGTGTCGCCAAGCGCAGCGCCCACGATGCGCGGTTCCCACGCCAGCCGCCCGGCGACCGCAATGCCGAGCCCTGCCACGCACCAGCGCAGCGCCGGAATATCGAGGCGGATCGCCACGAAGGCGGCGCCGAGCGCAGCAAGCGCCAGAGCCACCGTCAGCGTGCCGCCGTCGAGCCCCATCACGAAGCCGAGCGCCAGCGCCCCGATGGCGGCGCTCGCAAAGGCTCCGAGCCCGAGGTCCAGAGCCGGGAGCCGCTCCTGCGCCATCCGCGCCCGGAACCGATGCGCCGCTGCCGTGAACAGCACAGCCAGTCCGCCCGCCAGCGAAGCGAACAGGAAATTGGATTCGCCCTTGGCGAACCGCATCCATGTCAACGTCAGCAGCGCGAGCGGAATCAGCGTCGCGGCTGCGGCGTAGATGGCGCTGGTCGGCATGCGCAGGCGCGGACCAAAATAGAGCCGCCAGCCCCGCCCATCCCGAGGCCCCACAGCAGCGCCAGCACGGAGAATTGCGTGGCGTCGACCGGCGTCGGCCAGGCCCGCATCCCGTCTTCCATCCAGAACGGCGCGACGTCGGCGAGTTCGGCAGGCCATGTGCGCAGCGCCAGCAGGCCCAGCAGGCCCGCAATGCCCGCCAGCGGGGCGGACGGCGTGATGAAGACTGCGCTCGCGGTCAGCAACGCCATCATGGCGGTCGCGCCCAGCATCCACAGCGCCCCGAACTGGCCGTTCGCGGCTCCGCCCATCAGGCAGAGGCCGAGCAATATTCCGAAGCCGCCCGGAACCGCATTGGCGAGCTTGTCGGGCTGACTCAGCGGATCGGCGACGCCGCGCTGAGTGGACCAGCAGAAGACGTAAAGCGCCAGCGCCGCCTGCACGAGCGTATGCACCACGGCGGCGGAAAAGAACGCCGCGCTGCTGTTGCCCGGAATGGAAATCAGGAAAGCCAGTCCCCACAGCGCGCCGCCGCCCGCAGCCGCCAGAGCCAGCCACAGCCAGCGCCGCACCCGCGCGAGCCCGTAGGCCGCGCCCGCCACGACCGCCACATAAAGAACCACCGGCCACGGATTGGGATCAGACGAGTCGACGATCAGCGGCGTGCGGAGCGAGGCCGCCAGCCCCAGTCCGGCCAGCGCCGGTCCATGCAGGGCGGCGGCGAACATGCACGCGACGCCCGTTGCGCCCAGCAGCAGGAAAGCCGGCGCAGGCCCGATGAAACCGTAAAGCGCATGGGCGGCATAAATCGCCCCGAAGGCCGCGACCGTACCGGCCGCCGTCAGCACAGCGGGAATCGAAAACGGGTTGGCTGCCGCGGCGCGGTCGCGCCGCCGCATGTATTCGCCGGCGCCCGCGAGGCCCAGCGCCATCGCGATGCCCATCATGACCCGCGCGCCGGGGCCGAACAGGCCTTCCTCGATTGAATAGCGCACCAGCAGCAGCGCCCCGAAGGCCAGCGCCACGCCGCCGACCCAGACGCTCCATTTCGTGCCCAGCGCCTCTTCGAGGCTTCGCTTCGGCTTCTGCGGTGGACGCGGCTTGCCCGCATCATTGGCCGCGCCCGGCACGGGCGGAGCCCCCGGCAACGACTGGCCCGGACGCCATCCGGCGGGAGCCTCGTTGGGAACGACTTCGGGCTCTGCGGGCTGCTCGACGACAGGTTCGGGCTCCGCCGCCGCAGTCTGTGAGGGAGCTTCCGTCTGGGGCGTTCCGGCGGCCGGCGCGACGCCGCGCGCCTCCAGTTCCTTCACCCGCGCCTCGGCGCGCAGCAGCCGCATCTCGACATCCACGAGCCGGGACCGCGCGCCCAGCGTGAGGAAGAAACCGATCGGCCCAAAGATGAGCGCTCCAAGGGCCGCAAGGCCGAGCAAAATGAAGAATCCGTCGTCCATGGCCGCCCCCAATATGCTCAAGGTGACTTATTCGGCCGATGTGAACAAGCGCCACCATTCCCGCAGGCCAGGCGGCTCCCCATATAGTGACCAAAGGGAGAGCACCATGCGCATAGGCGTACCGAGAGAAATCAAGGATCACGAATATCGCGTCGGCCTGACGCCCTCGTCGGTGTCCGAACTCGTACACCACGGCCACAGCGTGCTGGTGGAAACAGGCGCGGGCCTCGGCTCGGGATTGACCGACGCCGAATATGAAGCCGCAGGCGCGCGCATTGCGCAGAATGCCGACGAGGTGTTCGGCTCCTCCGACATGATCGTGAAGGTGAAGGAGCCTCTGGCGGTCGAGCGCCCGAGACTGCGCGAAGGGCAGATCCTGTTCACCTATCTGCATCTGGCGCCCGACGCCGTGCAGACGCGCGATCTCATCGCGTCGGGCGCCATCTGCATCGCTTATGAAACCGTCACTTCGCCGTCGGGCGGCCTGCCTTTGCTGACGCCCATGTCGGAAGTGGCGGGACGTCTTGCGCCGCAGGTAGGCGCGCATTGCCTCGAACGCGGCGCGGGCGGGCGCGGCGTTCTGCTCGGCGGCGTGCCGGGCGTGCCGGCGGGCGAAGTAGTGATCCTCGGCGGCGGCGTCGCCGGCACCCATGCGGCCACCATAGCGCTCGGCATGGGGGCGAACGTGACGGTGGTGGATCGTAACCCCGAAGCGCTGCGCCGCCTCGCCTTTCATTTCGGTACTGGCGTACGCACGATTTTCTCCACGCGATCCGCCATCGCCGAAATCGTCAAGCGCGCCGATCTTCTCATCGGCACTGTGCTGGTGCCGGGCGCGTCCGCCCCCAAGCTCATCACGCGCGACATGCTGGCGACCATGAAACAGGGCGCGGTGATCGTCGATGTGGCGATCGATCAGGGCGGCTGCTGCGAAACCTCAAGACCCACCACGCATTCCAACCCGACCTATGTGGTGGACGGCATCGTGCATTATTGCGTGACAAACATGCCGGGCGCGGTGGCGCGCACATCGACCTTCGCGCTCAACAACGCGACCCTGCCGTTTGCGCTCGCGATTGCCGGCAAGGGCTGGAAGAAGGCGCTCGCGGATGATCCGCATCTGCGCGCCGGATTGAACGTGGCGGCGGGCCGCATCACCTGCAAGCCGGTCGCCGACTCTCACGCGCTTCCCTATACGGCCGCCGAGACCTTGCTGGGCTGATCGGGCGGCGCAACCGCATCAGCCTGCGGTTCGCCCCAGCCTGTCAGTCGCTCGACCAAGCGGCCCATCCAGACAGGCGCATGGTCGATGCGGCGCTTCGCATAGGGCCGCAGGCCGCGAACCCATAGGCTTGCGTGGACGCGCCCGACAAACGTGAGTGCGTCGACAAAATCCACCACCGCAACGCTGCCGTCCGCCCATTCGGCCTTGTGGGCGTCTGCGGGGGCAAGAAGATCGTAGACTTCAAAACCGGGCTCGTGCGCCGAGCGGATCGCATACTCGGCCAGCACCGACCCGACGCCCTTACGTTCAAAAGCGGGATCGTGCGCGATCACATGTCCGAACAGATGCCCCTTGTGGACGAGCGATATTTCCACGCCCGTCACCTGTCCGGCGCTGCGCACCGCCACGACACGCAGATCGACAGGGCGGGACGATTCTGCCGACACATCTGCGAAGAAATGCTCGAAACGCGGGTCCATGAGCGCAGGCGCGATCACCGCATGTTTGTGCACCCACGCCTTCTTGTGACGAATGGCCTGCACGGCCAGCGCGCTCGCCGACGCTCCGGGGCTCTGGTGTTCAAAGGTAACAAACCCCTCCGCTTGCAGCCGGCGCGCATAGCGCCGCCGAGATGAACGCAGCCGGGACGGATAGCGCCTTTCATAATCCGCAAAGGTCGCGGCGCTCGACAATTGCAGATAAGGCGCGGCGTCCCTTGCGGCGAAAGATGCGCCAAAGAGGTTCAGCGCATGGGCCGCATGCGACTCCATCCGCACCTTGCGCAGATGCAGCAGATCCGCACCGAATGTACGGACCGCCTCGAACCCGCAGGCCAGATCTTCGTCCCGCATCGGCCCGTCTTCCAGCAACACGTCGCCATACTGGCTGACCGGTTCGCCCATCCACGCAATGCGCCGGAACAGCCGCCCGCGCATCACCAGCGGCCAGACCATCACCAGCCGACCATTGCGCCATCCCGCCACGATGGAGAGCTTCAATCCCGGGTCCAGATAATGATTGCACCAGTGCCAGAGCCAGTTGAACGACTGGAACACCTGATGCGTTTGCGCAGCGCGGCGGAACAGATAGTTCCATGCGGCTTCAAGCTCGTCGAAGCGCGCGCGGTCGCGCACGATCTCGATCACGAGATCCTCCGACGAGGCTTGCGGATTCGACGGCGCCATCCGTTAGCCTCGCGCCAGAACCTGACTGACGAGCCTGCGGGTTCCGGCCAGCGGGAAACTCGTCAGATAGGTCGGCAGCAGCAGCGGATGCCGCACCACAAAGGGCGCATCGTTCAACACAAGCTGGCGGATCGCCATGATCGGCAATGGCGAGCGCAGAGGCCGGAAGTCCGCGTTCCACAGGCCGGGCGCTTCTGTTTCGGAATGGAAGACGCCCAGCATTCGCGCACGGCGGAGCGAGTGGAACTTGAGATTGCGATGCACCCGCGCCAGCAGCGCATGGCCCGCGATGCTGTCGCAATTCGGAAAGCCGACGATCACGGTCCTGAAATGCCGCATCGACTGCGGAGAGGGAATGTCCTCGAACTGCCGGAAGCAGTCGCGCATGATCTGCGTGATGACATGCTCACGCGCCTCGTGGCTGACGCCGATGCGGATCGTGTCGAGCCGCGCCGCCTGCGAGGTGAACGGACAAACATCGCCAGAACGACCGAGATCTGGATGCGAACTCATCAGATAATCGCGCACCCACCCGCCGACCTGCATCAGCGCCGGGTCGGTCGCGCTTCCATCGTGAACGGAATCGCGAACATCCTGGATCGACAGCAGACGAAACGGCGATTGCAGCGCCTTGTCCTTCGTATTCACGGCAGACCTCATGTGTGACCGGGCGATGGATCGAACTTTTCGCCACGCCGCCGCCACAGCCGCGCGGGCAACGACGCAATCGGCTCCAGCGCGCGCGCAATGCGCGGGCGAAGCCGCATGGCGGGCTTCTCGACAAATGTCCACGACGCCCACGCCAGCAGCGACGAAAGCAAAATCGTCGCGATCGTCACGCCCCAGAGCGGCAGGCGCGGCGCCTGCTCCACCAGCACCTGCGTAACCGGCCACGCGATGATGTAGACGCCGTAGGAAAGATCGACGCGGTTGGTGAAGCGGCGAACGCCATGCGCCGGGATGGCGGCAAACGCCAGCACAAGGGAGGCGACGAACAGCACCGCGAGCGGACGTTCGAACATCGTGCCCAGTGCGAGCCAGAGATCGAACCCGAGGCCGAGCATGATCAGCGCCGACGGACGAATTCTTTCCGCCGCCTGCCATGTCATGACGCCGAGACCGAACGCAAACCACAGGCGCGCGACATGATCCAGATAGGTCTCGCGCGCATCGACCGGCAGCTTCATCATCCAGAGGCCGGCAAGAAGCGTCAGCGCCGGCACCCACAGGGCCGAGCGCATGCGCCGTCTGCCCCAGACGAACATGCCGAGCGCCAGAACCGCGTAGCAGATCACTTCATATTTCAGCGTCCACGGCGCGCCGTTCGCAATGGGCAGATGCGGATTGTCAACGAACAGGCCGGCGAGACTCTTGCCTGGCGTCGTCAGCGACGGAGCGCCCAGCAGGTAGGCCGACCACGATGCATCCCTGAAGTAATCCGCGACCGGCAACGCGCCAAGCAGCGGTCCAGCCACAAGCGCCAGAATGGCCGACGCCGCGATGAGAGCGGGCCAGATGCGAAGGACGCGCGCGGTCGCGAAATCCGTCAGCGATTGCGCACGCTCCAGACTTGCCGCGACCGTGAGGCCGGAAATGTAGAAGAACGCATGCAAGGCATGTTCGCCCAGCGTGTAGGTCATCAGGCCCGCGAGTGGTTCGTCTTCCTCATGGCCGAGTTTCAGCAGCGCGCAGTGGGAGACGACGACGCAGAAGGCCGCAGCGAGGCGCAGCGCATTCAGATTGTTCTTCTCGGGCGCCATCATGTCCGCGATGGTTGGCCCGCCTGTGCGAAAAAGCTTCATGCGCCTGTCCCGAAATGGCGCAGTTCTGCTGAATGCGCCTACCCGGCAACAATGCGAGCAAACCCCGTACCGCTCACGCCGCAAACAAAAGGGCCGCCCCGACGATGCCGGAGCGGCCCTGCATTAACCCCAACGATGGCGATTAGCGCATCATCTCCGCAGCGCGGGCGATGATCTCGGGCTTCGTGGCCATGAGCTCCTTGACGATCTCCTGCAGCTTCTCGCCCGAGCGCGGCGTGATGTCGAAGCCGAGCTTGTGCGCCTCCGCCAGAAAATCCTTGTCCACCATCATCGCGTCGAAGGCGGCGCGCAGCGCCTTCACGCGCTCGGCAGGCACGCCCGGAGTCGTGATGACCGGGCGGCCAAGTTCGAGGCTGGAATCATAGAACGAGATGACGTCTGCCTGTTCCTTGGTCTTCGTGTACTGGTAAATGGTGGGCGCGTTGAGGCCCGGCACCGGATCATGCTCCATGGTGAAGAGCGGCTTGTACTTGCCGCTCTTGAAGCCCTCCGGTTCGCCGCGCAGCAAGCCGCCGACCGTCTGGCAGATCGCATTCACCTCGCCGCGCTCCATCGCGAGGATCACCGCATCCGCGCTGCCGTAGCCTTCGATCAGCTTGAACTTCATGCCGAGCAGATTGCGCAGCAGGATCGGCGTATTCGTCACCGATGTGCCTGCGCCTGCGCCGCCGATCACCAGTTCCTTCTGGAACAGTTCCTCGGCGCTCTGCACGGGCGAAGACTTGTTCACCACGCAGGTGCGGTTGGTCTGCTCCGGGCTGCCGAGGAAGTTGAGGTCGCGCGGATCGAAGCGAATGTTCTTGTCGCCTGTCAGCAGCAGGTAGGGCAGCGCGCGCTCGGTGAACGCCACAACGGAGCCATCGCGATCTGCAATATTCGCCACATGGTTGGCGGCGATAATCTGGCCCGCGCCGGGCATGTTCATCACCACGAACGTCGGCTTGCCGGGAATGAAACGGCCCCAGTGGCGCGTCAGCAGCCGCATCCAGTTGTCGTAATCCGAACCCGCCGGATTGCCCACAATGGCCTTGATCTGCCGGCCTTTGTAGAAATCCTCGATGGCGTCCGCCTTGGCCTGCACATTGGCGACAAGCGCCGCCATAAGCCCCAGCGCTGCGATTGCTTTTGCTTTCATCGCTTTCCCTCCCCGTGTGTTGCTTGCCGCGCGTCAGCCCTTGCGGGCCTGCGCGGTTAATTCCGGAACATATTCAAACAGGTCGCCGACAATGCCGTAATGCGCCACCTGAAAGATCGGCGCATTGGGGTCCTTGTTGATCGCGATGATCATGCGCGACTCGCTCATTCCTGCAAGATGCTGGCTCGCGCCCGAAATGCCGCAGGCGATGTAAACTTTCGGTGTGACGGTCTTGCCCGACGCGCCGACCTGACGCTCGCGCGGCAGCCAGCCCTGATCGACCAGCGGCCGCGAACAGCCCATCATGCCGCCCAGCGCCTTCGCACATTCATCAATGAGCGCAAGCTTCGACGGATCGCCGAGCCCGCGTCCCGCCGACACGATGATGTCGGCCTTGGTGATGTCCACATCGCTCACCGGCTCTTCGATGAATTGCAGGACCTCGCCGCGCTTCGGCAGCGAAGCAACATCGACCGGAAGCTTTTCCACCGGCGCATTCTTCGACTCGAGCGGCAGCGTCGGCGTCGCGCCCTTCTGCAGCGCGACCAGCGCGGGCGTGTCGGGATCGATCGCCATGCGGGCGTGCAGCGAACCGTCATAGACAGGCCGCGCCACCACCACAGCGCCATCGACATAATCGACGCTGACGCAATTGGTCATCGCCGTCACGTCGAGCCGGACCGCAATCGCCGGTCCGAGTTCCATGCCGACGAGCGTGTAGCCCAGCAGCGTCAGGCGCGGCGACAGCTGACGCAAGGCCGCCACGGCGGCTTCCGCCTGCAAGCCGCAGGCGGCTGTCTCAAGCGCCGGATCGTCCAGCGTGTAGATCGCATCGGGGCCCTTGTCGGCGAGGTTTGCGGCGACGCCTCCGACGCCGTGACCGATCACCAGCACATCGAGCTTGCAGCCCATCTGGTCCGCAAGCGCGCGGCCCCGGGTGAGCATCTGGAACGTGACGCCTTCCGGCTCGCCCTTCCAGTGTTCGGCGATGACCAGAACATTGCCGGGCATCAGCGCACCTCTTTCATTTTGGCCAGCAGGGTCGTCACGACCTCTGCGGGCGATCCTTCGATCATCTGCGCCTGACGTGTCCGCTGCGGCGGCGCCACGCCGACGATCCTGTAGCCCCTCGGCGCAAGATCGGCCTGCGTCAGTCCGATATCGGCCAGCGACAGTGAAGTCGGCCTTTGCTGGCGGGCGCGCATGAGGCGCGCGGGCGGCACGTAATTCAACGGCTGGATGCCGGTCTGGATGCACACGAGCGCGGGAAGCGGCAGCCGCACATCGGCGCTGCGTCCGCCGCCCAGTTCCTTGCGAACCCGGATTGCGTTGTCGCCGTCTTTCTCGATGGCCGTCACCGCGAAGGCGAACGGCACATCGAGTTGTTGCGCGGTCGCGACGCCGACGAAACTCGACAGCGAGTCGCGCGATTGCGTGCCGGTGAGAATGAGATCGCCGCCGATCTTCTTCAGCGCAGCAGCCAGCACCTTGCTGGCCGCGCGCGGGTCCTGAACCTGCGCGTCGACACGGATGATCTTGTCCGCGCCTTTCGCGGCGGCCGTGTAGAGAACCTCCTGCGTCGTGATGCCCCCCATGGTGAGGGCGATGATCTCGCCCCCCATCTGGCGCTTCAGCACGATGGCTTCTTCCATCGCATATTCGTCGCATTCGTTCATGGCCTGGAACTGGCTGCGATAGGTGAGCGCATTGCCCTCACCCACCGCCACGTCCGTCACCGATCCCGGCACGGCCTTGCAGCAAACGACAATCTTCACCGACACATCTCCCTAGAGGGCAGCAGATGCGCTGCGGCCGGCCACGCGGCCCGTCACGGCGCCGCGCGTGAGGCCCGAGCCCGACGGATAATTGTAGTAGAAGAACCCGCCGGTGATCTCGCCCGCCGCGTAGAGACCGCGGATTGGACGGTTGATCTTGTTCAGCACCTGACAGTTAGGATCAACCCGCAGGCCGCCGAACGTGAAGGTGAGACCGCCCGTGCATGCATAGGCCACGTAAGGCGGCGCATCGATCTTCGTCGCCCAGTTGGTCTTGGGCGGATTGACGCCCTTGGTGGCGAGGCCGTCGCGGGTCACTTCATTGAAGGGACGGTCGTTCAGGCAGGCCGCATTATATTCCTCGACCGTCTGCACGAGCCCGTCGACGCTTATTTCCAGCTTCTCGGCGAGTTCCTTGATGGTGTTGGCCGTCACTTCGACGCAGCCCGAATATTTCTGGCGGCCGACCGCCGCCATCATCTTCTGGTCGAAGATCTGGTAGGCGACCGAGCCGGGTTGCTTGACGATTTCCTGGCCGGTCTTGGCGTAGGTGTAGGCGTGGAAATCCTCGCCTTCGTCGATGAAGCGCTTGCCGTTCGTGTTGACCATGATGCCCCAGGTCCACGCATAGCGATGCGTGCGGTGACGGCGCGTTTCGGGATCGAGGAAGCCGCCCTCGTATTCGCCGGCGTCTGCGTCGATCGGCGTCGCGTGAGCGCCGCCCCAGTGGCCCACCACCTGCGCGCCGATCTCCTGCGCCATGATGTGGCCATCGCCGGTGTCGTAAGCCGAACCGCGGCACTTGGCGACGTCCCAGCCCGCCCCGAGATATTGCACCCGCATGGCCGGATTTGCCTGGAAGCCGCCGCAAGCCAGAATCACGGCCTTGCAGTTGATCTGCAACAACCCGTCCGGCGTCACGCACACGATGCCGGTGACGCCGCCCTTGTCGTCGGTCAAAAGCTGCTTCGCGCCGGTGTCGAAGCGAATGTCGATGTTGTGCTTCTTGAGCACCTTCTGCCAGCCTTGAACGAGGCCCGCGCCGCCGTCCTTGGAATGGACGAAGCTCGCCCCGTGATGCCAGCGCAGATTGCCTTCGGCATCCGGCACAGCGCCGCCATAAAGAATTTCAAACTCGACGCCGGATTCGCGCATCCACCGCACGGTCGGATAGGATTCCTTCACCAGCATTTCGGCCAGTTCCGGAATGGCCCGGCCGCGCGTCACGCGCATCAGGTCGGAATAGAAATCGTCTTCCGTATAGGGCTCGATTCGGATCTTGGCCCATTCGGAGTCCGGAATGTGCGGCAGCAGCGGCTTCTCGTCCTCAATGCCGTTGTGGCAATGGCGGAACTGCGCGCCGTGGCTGTGCCACGTATTTCCGCCGCGCTTGTTCTCCGGCGCCTTCTCGATGACGATGACTTTCGCGCCGCCCTGATAGGCCGCAAAAGCCGCAGACTGCGCGGCATTGCCGAAACCAACCACAACGACATCGCAACTTTCGGTCTTCATACGTTTCCCCCGTGATGATTGTTTCAAACCTGATCTATTTCCGTTCAGGGCCTCGCAGCACTTCCGCAATGTCGAGGACGCGCACATCGCGCGCGCCCTTCTGGCCGTTGACGGCCTCTTCCATCATGGTCATGCAGAACGGGCAGCTTACGCCCACCACGTCAGCTCCTGTGCCAAGCGCCTGCTGCGCCCGCAGATTGCTGACGCGCTGCTCCGACGGTTCCTCCATCCAGAATCGTCCGCCCCCTGCGCCGCAGCAAAAGCTTGCCTCGCGATGGCGTTCCATCTCGATCATACTGGTTCCCGACCGCGCTGCAATCACTTCGCGCGGCTCGTCGAAAACGCCGTTGTAGCGGCCCAGATAGCATGAATCGTGGAAGGTGATTTTCGCGTTGAAATCGCCCTGCGGCTTGTAACGCCCGCTCGCCACCAGATCGGCCAGCAACTGGCTGTGATGCACGACCTCGTAGTTCGTCCCGAACGCCGGATATTCGTTCTTCAGCGAATTCAGGCAATGCGGGCAGGTGGTGATGATCTTCTTCACGCCGCGCGATTCCAGCGTGTCGATATTTTGCTTCGCCATCGTCTGGAAGAGATATTCATTGCCCATCCGACGGGCTGAATCGCCGGTGCAATGTTCGTCCTCGCCCAGAATGCCGAATTCGACTTTCGCCTCATTGAGGATTTCCACCAGCGCCCGCGCGGTGGAATGGTTGCGGGCGTTGAGCGCTGTCGCGCAGCCGACCCAGTAAAGATATTCGGCGCTTTCGCCTTCGCCCAGCACCCGCACGTCGAGGCCCTTCGTCCATTCGAGGCGACTCGTGGTGTTGCCCGGAAACGGATGCCCGCGCGATTCAAGGCTGCGAACAGACTGCTGCATCGTGTCCGGGAAGCGCCCTTCCTCCATCACCAGATAGCGGCGCATGTCGACGATCTTCGGCACATGCTCGATGAAGACCGGACAGGCCTCCATGCAGGCCATGCAGGTGGTGCAGGCCCAGAGCGCATCCTCGCCGATGAGATCGGGCACGAGCGGCGGGGCTTCGGCGGTTTCGGCAGCTTCCGCCAT
This sequence comes from Beijerinckiaceae bacterium, assembly GCA_947475995.1. Classification (GTDB taxonomy): domain Bacteria; phylum Pseudomonadota; class Alphaproteobacteria; order Rhizobiales; family Beijerinckiaceae; genus Terripilifer. The sequence goes on from CANJNI010000025.1 coordinate 31,881, forward strand.
CTCGTAGGCGTCGCGCTTCTCGTGCAGCAGGTCGCGCAGATCGAAGATGACCTTCTTGGGCGACAGCGGTTTGCCGGACGCATAGGCCGGACACGCATCCTGACAGCGCCCGCATTCGGTGCAGGCGTCGAGATCCAGCAGGCTCTTGAAGCCGAACTGCTCCAGCGCCTTCACGCCGAAACTTTCCACCGTCTCCAGGTCGATGGGCTTGAGAATCGCCCCGCGCGCTTCCAGCGGGCGGAAATAGATGTTCAGCGGCGCGGTGAAGACGTGGCGAAATTTCGTGTAGGGCAGCGCGGCGATCAGCGCCAGCACGGTCACCAGATGAAACCACCAGAGCGAGGCATGGAGCGGACGAAGGCTTTCGGGCGAAAGCAATGCCGCGAGCCCCTGCCCGAACGCCGCCCCGACCGGCGACCAAGAGGCCCACGGATCGTTCGTGGCGACAATCCGCAGGCCCTCCAGCGTGAAGCCGGTAAGCAGGATCACCAGCAGCACGGGCGCGGTGAAAAGATCGCGCTGCGTATTCTCCAGCCGGGCGGGCTTGAAAAACAGCCTCCGCGCCATCGCCATGCAGAGGCCCACGATGGCGAAGAGGCCGGCGAGGTCGAGCGCCAGCGACTGGAACCACAGGTAAAACGTGCCCTGCATGATGTGCAGGCCGAAATCTTCCTGCGCCATCACCACCAGCGTGCCGATGAACAGAAGGATCAGGCCGAAAAAGAAGAACGCATGGAACGCGCCGGCATAAAGATGCCGCAGCCGGGACGGTCGCCCCAGACCATGGATGCGCCCCTGCCCGAGCACATATTTCGCGAAGCCCCGCAGGCGCTCGCCGACGCGGCCGGTCCGGTCCGCCGGAAGGGTCGCCCCCCAGGCGCGGAAATGCCGCCAGAATCCATAAAGAAACGCCGCCGCCGCCGGGACGAACAGGACGTACATCAACCAGATATTGCTGATGTTCCAATAGACTTCGCGAGTGGGAATCACACCCGATCCTCGCCCACCAAATACCCGGCCCCGACGCCCAAAGCTTCCCCCATGTGCCTGTTTCGGCGGATGTTAAAGCCAATCCGAACCGGGCGGAAGCGCGAAATTGGCGCAGCCCGCATGCGCTTATCGGCGGCGCTCGGTTTCAATCTTTACGGGCAATGTTCCTCGAACATCGCGTGTAGGCGATGCGATGCAGAATGGGAGCGTCGGGACGCGGAAGCCGGGAGACCGGCCTTTGCCGATTCAGACGCTATCGCAGGTGAAAGGAAATTTCCCCACCCCGGCGACCGAAGAGGCTCAATGAAAATCCCGGCGGTTCAGGGATGGTGGGCGCGACAGGGATCGAACCTGTGACCCCTACCATGTCAAGGTAGTGCTCTTCCGCTGAGCTACGCGCCCACAGGCAGGGGCGATATACCGGCTCGCCTGCGGCTGCGCAAGCGCATGGCGGAACATTTCTCCGCATAGCCCCAAAAAGCACGAAGCGCCCCGCAGGGCGCTTCGAAATGCTTGGGGAATGTCGCTTGCGTGGCCCGCTCAGGCCGCCAGAAGGCGCTGCACCTCGTTCACCAGATCCTTCAGGTGGAAGGGCTTGGAGAGAATCTTGGCTTCCTTGGGGGCGTTGTTGTCGGGGTTCAGGGCGACAGCCGCAAATCCGGTGATGAACATGACCTTGATGTCCGGGTCGAGCTCGGTGGCGCGGCGCGCCAGTTCGATGCCGTCCATCTCGGGCATCACGATATCGGTCAGCAGAAGCTCGAACGGCTCCTCGCGCAGGCGGTTGTAGGCCGACAGCCCGTTGTCGAACGAGGCGACATCGTAACCGGCGTTCTGCAGCGCCTTGACCAGAAAACGGCGCATGTCGTTGTCGTCTTCCGCCAGAAGGATTTTGCTCGACGTCGCAGCCTGATCGTTCATGTCGCCCTCACTTGAATGCGGACCCATAAGAGCCTGCGCGGGTAAAGAACGCGTGAAAAAATTTAACGATCGGGCCGACTGGGGAAAAATGCCTGTTCTTCCGCCCTCCCGCCACGCTTCGCGGAGCATTTACAGGACAGGCCGGACTTGGCACATTGAGGGCGGGCGTCGCCGGAGACGCTGGCCGGAGCCTCGATGACGCATCCAGACGAGCAGCAGCCTTGGCAATCATCCTCGCCAGATGCGGCTCGACCGGTCCAGCCCGGCGCCGATCCCGAGCTCGAACAGCCCCATGAAATTGTCTGGCCGGCAGCGCCCCTGCTCCCGCTGGTGATCTCGTCCCCCCATTCGGGCAATATCTATCCCCGGCGCTTTCTTCAGGCCTCGCGCCTCGATCCGATGACGCTGCGCCGCACCGAGGACGCCCATGTGGACGCCCTGCTGGCGCCGGCCGCCGCGCTCGGCGTGCCGATGCTGCGGGCGCGCTTTCCGCGCGCCTATCTGGACGTCAATCGCGAACCTTATGAACTGGATCCGCGCATGTTCGAGGGACGGCTCCCCTCCTGGGTGAACAGCCGGTCCATGCGGGTGGCCGGCGGACTGGGAACCATCGCGCGCGTCGTAGGCGATTCACAGGAAATCTATGCGCGGAAGCTGCAGGTGGACGAAGGGCTCGGGCGGATCGAAGCCCTTTACCGGCCCTACCACGCGGCCCTGCGGGGCTTGCTGGAATCGGCGCTCGAACAGTTCGGGCAGGCCCTGCTGATCGACTGTCACTCGATGCCGTCTTCCTCCATCCCGGCTGAATTGCATCAAGCGGGCCGTAGCGTCGACATGGTGCTGGGCGACCGCTACGGCACCAGCGTAGGTCTCGGCATCGTCGACAGGATGGAGCAGCGGCTGCGCGAGCTTGGCTATTCGGTTCGCCGCAACAAGCCCTATGCGGGCGGCTTCATCACGGAATATTACGGCAACCCCTCGTCGAACTGTCACGCCGTGCAGATCGAGGTGAACCGCGCCATTTACATGAACGAGAAAACCCTGGAGCGCCTGCCGGGCTTCGGACAGCTGGCTTCAGATCTGGCCCGGGTGATCGAGGAAATTGCCGGCGCGATGGGCGGGGGAGCCCAAAGGCTCGCAGCGGAATAGCGTCCCGCGCTTTCCAGCCTCCAGAAAAGAAAGGAGGCCGCCAATGATACACTGGCGGCCCCAAGTCTAGGGAGGAAACGCCCAAGGAGGGCATCGGCAGCAACAACGTTGCCGCACCGCAACAATATGAGCGAAAGGGCCCAGAAAAGCAAGCCTTGCTGACCTATTTTTTCGTTCCGATACGAACCATGATGGTCCATGACCTATTCAAACGACTGATTTAATTAAATTATCTGTCTGCAAAATTTTTTCACCACAAAGCCGATCTGGTAGAATTTTTCAACCATTCATGCCCCGGCAGGCGGGGACGAGCGAGCCGCTATGGCGTTTTCCGCGCTGACTTCGTATCAACGCAGCCGATCCGATTAGCGCAGGACCCGCCCATGAAACCCGTCGATTTCGTCAGCTTCGTCGACCGGCTCGCGGATGTGTCCGGCGAAGCCATCCTGCCCTTTTTCCGCAGTTCCATCGGGGCCGACGACAAGTCGAAGGGCGGCGTCTTCGATCCGGTGACGGAGGGCGACCGGGCAGGCGAACTCGCCATGCGGCGGCTGATCAACCAGACTTTCCCGACCCACGGCATCGTGGGCGAGGAATTCGGCAACCAGAACGCCGACGCTGAATATGTCTGGGTGCTCGATCCGATCGACGGCACCAAGAGCTTCATCTCCGGCATGCCGGTCTGGGGCACGCTCATTGGCCTGACCCGCAATCAGCATCCCTGCTACGGCATGATGCACCAGCCGTTCACCCGCGAACGCTTTTCGGGCGACGGATCGAGCGCGGTGTGGCGCGGCTTCGACCATCACAATCGCCCGGCCGAACGCAAGCTGCGGGTGCGCGCCTGCGCCGATCTCGCGCAGGCGACCCTGATGACGACTCATCCGGCGCTCCTTTCCCCCGGCACGCTTGAGCCCTACCGGCGCGTCGAGGAGAAAGTGCGTCTGTCCCGTTACGGCGGCGATTGCTACGCCTATTGCATGCTGGCCTCGGGGCACATCGACATCGTCATCGAGAGCGGCCTCAAGCCCTACGACATTGTCGCCCTGATCCCCATCGTCGAAGGCGCGGGCGGCGTCATCACCAACTGGAAGGGCGAGTCGGCCGCGAGCGGCGGCGCGATCATCGCTTCCTGCGACAGGCGCATTCACGATCAGGCGCTGAAACTGCTGGCGGCTTGAGCTTCGTCGTGGCACTCTCCGTTCGGGCTGGGCTGATCGGAGGGTAATACTCTGCCGCACGACACCCCGCTTATCGCCACGCTTGTGGCGGGCCTCGGCCTCGCCTTTTCGCTCGGCGTGCTGGCCCATTGGCTGCGCCTCCCGACCATTGCCGGATATTTGCTGGCGGGCGTCCTCATCGGACCTTTCACGCCCGGCTTCGTGGCCGATCAGGCGATCGCCACCGAGCTCGCTGAAGTCGGCATCATCCTGCTCATGTTCGGCGTGGGGCTGCATTTCTCCCTGAAGGATCTGCTGGCCGTAAAGACCATCGCGGTGCCGGGCGCGATCGGCCAGATCGCCGCCGCGACTGTCATGGGCATGGGTCTCGCGGCGACTCTCGGCTGGTCGATGGGCGCGGGCTTCGTGTTCGGCCTGTCGCTGTCGGTCGCCAGCACCGTCGTGCTGCTGCGGGCCCTGCAGGCGCGGCGTCTCGTGGATACCGAGCGCGGGCGCATCGCGGTCGGCTGGCTCATCGTCGAAGACATCGTGATGGTGCTGACCCTCGTGCTGCTCCCCCCGCTCGCCGGATTGCTGGGCGGCAAGACGGTCGAGAATCCGGCCTTCGCGGGACTCGCGGCGGACCTCGGCATCGGGCCGGTCTGGTTCACCCTGCTGGCGATCGCCTTCAAGATGGCGGCCTTCGTGGCCTTCATGCTTCTGGTAGGCCGCCGTGTAATCCCGCTGATCCTGCATCACGTCGCGCATTCGGGTTCGAAGGAATTATTCCGGCTCTCGGCGCTGGTCATTGCGCTCGGCGTCGCCTTCGGGTCCGCTACCCTGTTCGGCGTCTCCTTCGCGCTGGGCGCATTTTTCGCCGGCATGGTGATGGCCGAGTCGCCGCTCAGCACGCAGGCGGCGCGCGATACGCTGCCGTTGCGGGACGCATTCGCGGTCCTGTTCTTCGTGTCCGTCGGAATGCTGTTCAATCCGGCGGTGCTGATCGACCACCCCTTTGCACTGCTGGCGACCTTCCTGACCATCGTGCTCGGCAAGTCGCTCGCGGCATTCGCGATCGTGCGGCTCTTCGGCCACGGACGCGACGTGGCGTTGACGATTTCGGCGAGCCTTGCGCAGATCGGCGAGTTCTCGTTCATCCTCGTCGCGCTCGGCGCGCAATTGTCGCTGCTGCCCGATCTGGCTCGCGACCTCGTGGTGGGCGGCGCGCTTCTGTCGATCCTGCTCAATCCGCTGTTGTTCCTGGCGCTCGACAAGATGTCGCCCCGGCAGGCCCACGAAGCCGCGAAGCCTGCGCCGGCTCGCAAGCACCGCGACGAAGCCCCCACGACCCTCAAGGATCATGTCGTGCTGGTGGGCCATGGCGGCGTCGGGCGGCGCGTCAGCGCGGCGCTCGAAAAGTCCGCGCAGCCGTTTCTGGTGGTCGAGGAATCCGGCCCTGCCGTGCAGGATGTTCCGGCGCGCGGCGTCGAAACCTTCGTGGGCGCAGCAGGTGAGAAACCGCTGATGGAGCGGGTCAACCTCGCGCAGGCCCGCAGCCTGATCCTCGCGATTCCCGATCCGTTCGAGGCGGGCCAGATCGTCGAACTGGCGCGCTCGCTCAATCCGTCCATCCAGATCATCGCGCGGGCCGACAGCGCCGACGCCGTCGCCTACATGCGCGAGCTTGGCGCAACCGCCATCTTCGTCGGCGAAGAAGAAATCGCCCGCTCGATGATCCGCGAATTCGAAAGCCTCGACGACATCAGGGAACGCGCCGCGCGGGCGCATTTGTGAATCTGATCAGCTCCGCACGCCGGCCTTTTCGATCACATCCTGCGCGGTGACCAGCGCCTTCAGTTCTTCGCGCGTGCCCGGGATGAAGGCGTCGAAGGCCGCCCAGAACTGTTCGCGGATCGCATCGCGCTCCATCAGGATCTCGTGACGCGCGTAAGGAATGACGATCAGGCGGCCGGCCTTCAGCCGTGTCGCGAAACGCTCCGTGGCGCCCGTGTCGACCACGCGGTCCGCGCCTGCGGCGATCACCAGAATCGGCGTCAATGTGCGGCGCGGATATTCCGGGTCCTCGAATTTCTCCATCAGCCGGAATGCGGCGTTCACCCAGCCGATGGTCGGATCGCCGAGTCCCAGATGCGAGGCTGCCGCCACCACATCGGCATTGCGCGCATAGCGCCCCGGATCGGAGGTCAGCGGATTGTCGCGGAACGGCTTGGTCAGGATGGATGTCTCGCCGCCGCCCGGAATGAACGCCCCGCCGAGACCCACAAGGTCCAGGCTCTCGGCCAGGAATTTGGCCCCCTGCGGCCAGCGCAATCCATAGATGCCGACAAGCGGAGCGGTGGTGACGATGCGCTCGAAGGGCGAAGCGCCGCCACGCGCCTGCGCGATCAGCACCGCGCCGCCCATCGAATGGCCCAGCGCAAACCACGGCTTCGGACAGAACGGCTCCAGCACTTGCAGGACCAGCGCATCGAGATCGCGCTCGTATAGAGTGAAATCGTCGATATGGCCCTTGCGCGAATTGTCGAGTTCGCGCGCCGAGAGACCCTGGCCGCGCCAGTCAAAGACCACGACCGTGAGACGGCGGCGCAGCAGTTCGGCTGCGGTCTCGAAATATTTCTCGATGAACTCCGCCCGGCCGGTGCAGATCACCACGGTGCCGACAGAAATGCCCGGCGGATGCCAGCGGGCGACGCGCAGGCTCAGTCCGTCCGCGGCGCGGATCGAGGCCGCATAACCGCCCTCGGGCGCCGGATTGTCGCGCGTCAGGATAAGTTCCATGCGGCGGCAGTTAAGGCCGCCGCACGGTCAAAGATCAAGAGGCTTTGGCTTTCGCGGCCTGAATGACCTTCCAGATACGCTGCGGAGTCGCCGGCATCGGGACGTCGCGTACGCCAAGCTCGCTCAACGCATCGGCCAGCGCATTGGCCACGGCCGGCAACGCGCCCACGCAGCCCGCCTCCCCCGCGCCCTTGACGCCGAGCGGATTGGTCTTGGTCGGCACCGGATGGCTCTTGATCTCGAACGAACACATGTTGTCGGCATGCGGCATGGCGTAATCCATGAACGAGCCGGTCAGCAGATCGCCGTTTTCGTCATAGACGAGATCTTCCATCATCATCTGCCCGATGCCCTGCGCAATGCCGCCGTGAATCTGCCCCTTGAGCAACAGCGGGTTGAGCACGGTGCCCACATCGTCCACCACGCAATAGCGGCAGAATTCGACAATGCCGGTGTCCGGATCGACTTCGAGTTCGACGACATGACAGCCGTTCGGATAATTCGCCAGTTTGCCGTAATAGACCGCCGTGGAATTGAGGCCCGGCTCCATGTCGGGCGGAAGCTGCTGGGGCTTGGCGGCGATGAGCGCGACTTCCTTCATGGTCATGCTGGCGTTCGACGAGCGCGCCGTGAAAACACCCTCGGCGAAATCGACCTCGTCGACCTTCATCACATGGGCGGCGATCTTCTTCGCCTTGGCGACGACCTTCTCGATCGCCATCATCATCGAGGAACCGCCCAGAGCAGACGTGCGCGAGCCGCCAGTGCCTTCGCCGAAGAACACCGCGTCCGTGTCGCCCTGCTGGTAGTTGATCTCACCCGGCGCAATGCCGAGGCGATCCGCCACCATCTGCTTGAAGACGGTTTCGTGTCCCTGCCCCTGCGTGACGGCGCCGGAGATGATCGTCACGGAGCCCGTCTGGTCGAAGCGCACTTCCGCGCCCTCCGTGCCGGACGCGGCCGCCTTCTCGATCGAATAGGAAATGCCGATGCCGCGATACTTGCCGCGCTTGCGGGCTTCTTTCCGGCGCTTCTCGAAGCCGGCGTAGTCCGCCATCTCCAGCGCCTCGTCCATCACCTTCTCGAACTCGCCGCTGTCATACGTGAAGGCGACCGCAGTCTTGTAGGGGAACGCATCATCCGGGATCATGTTGCGGCGGCGGATTTCCGCCGGATCGATCTTCAGTTCATCCGCCGCAAGGTCGACAAGACGCTCGATCACATAGGCGGCCTCGGGGCGACCGTTGCCCCGATAGGGCCGCATCCAGTGCGTGTGGCTGAACACTGCCGTCACATCCACATGCGCGGCCGGAATCGTGTAGGGCCCCGCGAGCGTGCCGAGGTTGCTGGTCGGCCCGCCTTCAGAACCGGTCTGCAGATAGGCGCCCAGATTGGCGACCGTCTTGACGCGCAGGCCGAGGAACTTGCCCTTCTTGTCCAGCGCGAGTTCGGCGTCCGTGACATTGTCGCGCGCCATGGCGTCAGACAGGAAGGCTTCCGACCGCGTGCTGGTCCATTTCACCGGGCGACCGGTGATCTTCGACCCGAGCAGGACGAGGCCGACCTCGTTGAACACGCCTGACTTCATGCCGAAGCTGCCGCCGATGTCGCCGGCCACGACGCGCACCTTGCTCTCGGGCACGCGCAATGCGCCTGCAAGCTGCATGCGAAAATTCAGCGCGCGCTGGAGCGTGGTGTAAATCGTATAGCGGTCATCCGCCGGATCGTAATGGCCCAGGCATCCGCGCGGCTCCATGGTGGCCGCATAGACGCGGTTGATGACGAACCGATGCTTGATGATGTGCTCGGCCTTTTCGAAAGCCGCGTCGGCCTTCGCCTTGTCGCCCTCGAAATGCACGTAGACGATGTTGTCGGGATTATCCTCCCACACGGGCGGCGCGCCGGGTGCGATGGCCGCCAGCCCGCTGTGGACCGACGGCAGCACTTCATATTCCACGTCGATCATCTCGACCGCGTCGACCGCCTGGACGCGCGTTTCGGCGATCACAAAGGCCACGTAATCGCCGATCCAGCGCACCTTGTCGCCCGTCAGGCCCGGCAGCGGCGGCTTGAAATAAGCAGAACCGTCGCGGCGCTTCAGGCCGTTGGGGCGCGGCAGATCCGCATAACCCGAAGCGACCCAGTCCGCATGGGTCAGGACGGCCAGAACGCCCGGCGCGGCCTTGGCTCTTGTCGTGTCGATGGACAGGATCTTCGCATGGGCGTGTTTCGAGCGCAGCACGGCCCCGAAAGCCATGTTCGGCATGGCATAGTCGTCCACATAGCGACCGCCGCCCTGAATGAGGCGCGGGTCTTCAAAGCGCGGAACCGGCTGGCCAATGGCGTACTCGCCCATCTTTCCCCCACGAACGTTTGCAATAGGCGGCTCATCCATCGCCGCGCCCAACGGTCTAAACCGCCGCAGTCAGGTTGAAAAGCACGGCCCGCCTTTTTTGATCACGCAACGACGGCGCTGATCGCTATTCGGCCGCCGCACGCGCCAGCGGCGCGTGGTCCCGGCTGGGCGCGCTCGTCATCGCCATCGGGGCGACGAGTCGCACCTGACGCCCGCCCGCGTAAGTCACGGTCACGACCCCCTCGATCTGCCGGGACAGCATGGTGACGATCTGCGACCCGATCCCCTTGGAAGGGGCGGGCGGGGACATCGCACCGCCGTCGTCCGCGACCAGAAGCTCCGCAACACCGCCGCGAACCTTGAACGTGACCGCAATGCAGCCGTGCAGGCGGTCCCGGAAGGCGTGCTTCACCGAATTGGTGACAAGTTCGTTGAGAATGAGACCCAGCGGAACCGCGCGGTCGACCGGCAGCGGAATGTCGTCGAATTCCGTGCAAAGCGAGATGCGCCGGCCCGGCAGGTCCGCCATATCCAGCACGCGCCGCGAAATGCGCTCGAAAAACTGCCGGGACGAAGCGGAGCCGGTCTCGCCGGTTTCAAGTTCGCTGTGCAGGTCCGCGATGGCGAAGAGCCGCTGGTTGGTGCGCTCCAGAATTTCGCTCACTTCCGGCTGAGCCTGGCTGCGGGCCTGCAGCCGGATGAGACTGCCGACGATCTGCAGATTGTTCTTCACCCGATGATTGAGTTCCCGCAGCAGAAGATTGAGCGACCGGGTGCGCTCGTGGACACGCTCCTCCAGATTTTCGTTGAGAACGCGCAGGTCCTCGTTGGCCTTTTCCTCGCGCTCCGCAAAGCGCGCGCCAGCCTTCGCCAGAAGCAGGAAGCCTGACAGCATCAGCAGGCTCAGCAGCGCCACCTGCCAGGACCGCGCCCGCCAGTTTTCCAGTCCCTGATCGAAATTCGTCAGCGCCACGAGCACCAGAGGAAAGCCCGGCACGGGCATGACAGACGTGATCCAGCGGTCGGCGGGATCAGAACTTCCACCGACGGCCTTGCGGGCGATCCCGATGACGTCCTGGCTGATGTCGACAGTCCGGGCGAGCAGATCGCCCGACCGGTTGAACGCCACGATCTGCATGTTGGGGCCGGCGCGCGCGGCTTCATAGAGCCGGGTGAACGGCTCGATATCGATGCCGGCCGCGATGACGCCCTGAAATGCGCCATCCGCCCCTGTAACCGAGCGGCTGATCGTGAATCGCGGACGCGCCAGCACGGTGCCGGATTCGACCGGCCCGATGATGAAGGTCCCCGGCGCAGCGCGCGCATCGACGAAATAGGCGCGCTCGGCCGTGTTCTGGCCCGAGGAAGGCGCAGCCAGGTTGTTGAGCCAGCGTTTGCCCTGCGCGTCGAGGAGCCAGATGGTCCCGACCGTTTCGCTGGCGATCGTAATGTCCTGAAGCCGGTCACGCAGATCGTGCAGCTCATGCTCGTCCGTGCGGTCGAGTTCGACGATATGGGCGCTCAGCCGGTCGAAAGTATCCTTCACATATCCAAACGCCCGTTGCGCGTGGGCGTTGACCAGCCGCACCGTGGCGTCGGTCTGGGCCGTCACGGCGTCCCGCGTCGAACGATAGTCGCGCCAGATTTCCAGCACTGCGCCGGCGGAGCATAGCCCCGCCACCGCAATGGCGGCGACCCACCACAAGGTGCGCTGTTTCATCATGACGAAGTGCGGAGCCGGAATCTCGAACCGGTCTTCAGCTTGGGCGCTGGCGGCCGGGTCGTCAAGATGGAGGAATCCGGGCGCGAAAATTGTGACTGCCGGCCTCTTGCGAGCCCGCGAGGTGCCCCCCACCTCAATGCCAGCACGGGCCGTAACGGACGTGCGCCAGCCGGGCGCCCCGCCTCACAGGGGGCTTGGGCGTCGCGGTTCATGTCGCTTCTCAGGAGGATATGCATGCGTCACTTTGATCTTTCGCCGCTCTATCGTTCCACCGTCGGTTTCGACCGTCTCTTCTCGATGCTCGACAATGCATCGGGAGTGGAGCAGGCGCCCACTTACCCGCCCTACAACATCGAACGTCGCGGTGAAAACGATTACCGCATCAGCGTTGCTGTGGCGGGCTTCGCCGAATCCGATCTGACGATCGAGACGCGCGAGAATACCCTGTCGATTCGCGGCAACAAGGAAGCCCGCCCCGTGGGCGATCAGGCCGCAAAGGTGGAAGTCCTCCACCAGGGCATCGCCGCGCGGGCCTTCGAGCGCCGCTTCCAGCTCGCCGACCACGTCCATGTGACCGGCGCGTTGCTGGAAAACGGCCTGCTGCATGTGGACCTCGTGCGCGAGATCCCCGAGACCCAGAAGCCCCGCCAGATTCAGATCGGCGGCGCGAATGTGATCGACGCCCGCAAGGCTGCTTAAACCAAAACAGGCTCATCGAGCCCGAAGCCCCCGCCGAAAGGCGGGGGCTTTTGTCGTTCTATTCGAGCGGATTGACCGGGACGCCATTGGCGGCCCCGCCCGGATTGGGCGTGATCTCCGGAACCGGGACGGGCGGCGGCAGTTCGATCTTCGGCTCGCCCGAGATGGGCGCGGCCGGAACGCCCGAGGCCGGATAGACCTGCCGGACCGGGCGTTGCGCGGTCGTGGTCGGTTTCGGGGCGACGGCCCCGGCAGGTTTTTCGACGCCCGGCGCGCTGGGGGCGGTCATGGATTGCGAGGGAGCCGGCTTCTTGTCTGCCGGCTTCGTGGACTCGCGTTTCGGTGCAGCCGCCTTCTGGTCCGGCACATTGGCGACCTTCGGCCGGACGGGCTCCGGGCGCGGCTCGGCCTTGCGGGGAGTGTCACGCGGCCCCATGCCGGGCACAATGCGGGGCTCGTCGTCGAGGTCGAGAGTCCTGTCTGCGCGGGCTGATGGAATATCGCGCGGCGGGCGCAAGTCAGCGCCGAGCGCAACGCTCCGCACCACAGCGCCGTCGAAAGCATCCAGCACGATGCGCAGCCGCACGCCGCTGCGGTCTGTGACGTCCGCCACAAAATTCGCGCCGCGTCGCGTCAACGGGCCATTGAGGCGAAACCCGTCATAGGCCAAGAGGTCGCGTACCTCCCGGGGCGTCAGGGTGTCGGCTTCATCCGCCACGCGCGGCCGGGAATAGTAGCGGTCGACGGGCGGCTCATAGAGCCTGTCGATGGGTTCGTTCCAGGTGCGGTAACCCCACACGCCATAAACTTGCGCCTGCGCGGGCGCTGCCGCCGCGAGGGCTCCCAACAGCCCCGCTGAGGCGATAACGCGCAAGGCAGCCTTGCGCCCCGATATTGCCATGATCGAAGTCTCCGCTGAACGCCCCTTAGCGTAGAGAAGCGGGGGATTACGGCGGCGTTTGGACCGAATTGGGCCGTCATCGCGGGCGGACAGTTCGCGCGAGCGGCGCTATGCTGGTGATGACGCTCCGGCGATTTCGACAAAACGCTCGATCTCGAAATCGCGCGTGGCAAATGACGTCACGAGCCGCACAAACACTTCGTCAGCCGTCGGCTTCTCGGCATCGCGCAATCCACGCGCGCCCCAGTCGTAATAGCGCGCGCCCGCCGCCTTCAGCGCCGCATCCATGCGCCCCGGCATGATGACGAAAAGCTCGTTCGCCTCGGGCGTCCACGGAATCCGCACGCCTTCAATCGTCGCAAGCATGTCCGCCATTTTGCGTGCGCTCTCGTTGGCGCGCCTCGCAAGGCCGAGCCAATGCGCATCTTCCAGATAGGCGATCATCTGCGCGCCCAGCAGGCGGCCTTTCGACAGCAGATGTCCGCCGCGCTTGCGCCTGTAATCAAAATCCTCCGCCAGCGTCTTGTCGAAAAAGACCACTGCTTCGCAGGCCAAGGTTCCGTTCTTGGTCGCCCCGAAGGACAGAACGTCCACGCCCGCCTTCCACGTCATCTGCGCGGGCGTACAGCCCATCGACACGAGCGCATTGGCGAAGCGCGCGCCGTCCATATGAACTTTGACGTCTGCCGCATGGGCGATCTCGCAAAGCGCCGCAATTTCATCAATCGAATAAAGCGCCCCGCATTCATTCGCTTGCGACACGGAGAGGCTTGCGGGCTGCACCTGCTTGATGAGCCCGCGCGGATAGGCGGCGAGCGTTTCGCGCAAAACATCGGGCGCAATCTTGCCCTTGTAGCCCGGCAGGCCGACCATCTTGGCGCCGGCTGAAAAGAATTCAGGCGCGCCGCATTCGTCATCCATCACATGCGCGTCTTCGTGGCAGAAGATCGCCCCCCACGGCGGCGTGAGCGCCGCGAGCGCCAGCGCATTGGCTCCCGTACCGGTGGCGAGAAAGAACACTGAGCAATCGCGCTCGAACAGATCGCAAAGCATCTTTTCCGCGCGCGCCGTATAGGGGTCCGCCCCATAGGCCGGAAAGCTTCCGCCGTTCGCCGCCACAAGCGCGGCGAGAATTTTCGGGTCCGCCCCCGAGGCGTTGTCGCTGGCGAAATCCATGTCGAAATCTCCGTTCGCCGCAGCCTAGCCGCGCAAGCCGTTCCACAGCAATTGCAGGGCGAGGATTGTCAGCACGCCCTGAAAGATCATCCGGAATCTCTGTTCGCTTGTGCGGTGCAGGGCTTCCTCGCCGAGCCAGTTTCCGGCCGCGCCCGACACGATCATGGCGACGATGAGTGGCGCATAGGCGCCGACCGAAAAGCCCAGAAATCCGAACGCCGCCAGTTTGGCGATATGCACGAAGGTCATCAGCGCGCCCATCGTGGCCGCGTGCTGGCGACGGTCGGGCGCGGCGCTCGCCACGAAAGGCGCGACCAGCGTGCCGGTGGCGCTGACGAAGACGCCCAGAAACGTCGCCCCGAAGCCGAGCGCCAGAAAGCGCCAGCGCTCCGCCCCCATGCGCCCGAGCTTCGGCATCCAGGTCACGACGAGAATGAAGACCCCGAGGATCAGTTGCAGCGAACTCACCGGCAGCGCCACGAAAATGCGCCCGCCCAGCGCCGCCCCGCCCGCCGCGCCGAGGCAGAACGGCGGCAGCGTGGAGCGCATCACATAGCGCCACATGATGAGCGTGCGGGTCACGCCCGAACCGAGCTGCACGACGGTGTGGATCGGCACCACCACGGCAGGCGGCAGCGTGATCGCCATCAGGGCCAGCAGGATCAGCCCGCCCGCCGTGCCGGTGAAGACGCCGATGAAGGTCGTGGCGAAAGAGGCCAGCGTCAGCCCGGCGAACAGCAGCGGCCCGACATCGGGCGGAATGAAATAATCCATGCGCCCGTGTAGCGGCTCCGGAGCCTGCCGCAAACCCCGTGACTCCGCGCCCGCCACGGTCTATGCCGGTTCCGAACGGACTCGCTCAAGACCGAAGAAAGGAACGCCCCAAGTGAAATTCCTGACCTACAAAGTCCCCGGCGCGCTGCGCCTTGGCGCCCTCGACGACCAGAAGGGCGTGCTCGATCTCGTCCGCGCCTCGCGCGAGCTCTGCCACAAGGAGCTCCCCGGCACCCTGCGCGGCGTGATCGCCGGCGGCGTGCAGGCGCTGGCCGACGCCCGCGTCGCCTTCGCCGCAGCCCACAAGAGCGGCCCGGCCGATCTCTGGACGCCCCTGTCGGACGACATCATCGCCACGCCGCTGCCGGGCGCGACCAAGAACGTCTTCTGCGTCGGCCGCAACTACAAGCTCCACATCGAGGAAATGGCGCGCGCCAAGAATGTGCCGCCGTCCTACCCGAAGTTTCCCGAATATTTCACCAAGCCGCCGACCACCATCATCGGCCACGGCGACGGCGTGGAGCGCCACGCGGCGCACACCCAGAAGCTCGATTATGAAGTCGAACTCGCAATCGTCATCGGCAAGCGCGGCCGCAACATCACCGAGGCCCACGCGCTCGAGCACGTGTTCGGCTACACGGTGCTGAACGACGTGACGGCCCGCGATGCGCAGACCAACCACGGCCAGTTCTTCAAGGGCAAGAGCTTCGACACGTTCTGCCCGATCGGGCCTTACGTGGTCACCAAGGACCATTTCGGCGACTGGTCCGGCCATCGCCTCTGGCTGTCGGTGAACGGCAAGATCCGTCAGGATTCCACCACGTCCGACCTGCTGTTCGGCGTGCCAAAGATCATCGAAAGCCTCTCGGCGGCCCTGACGCTGGAGCCCGGCGACATCATCTGCACCGGCACCCCGGCGGGCGTTGCCTCCGGCATGGAGCCGCCGCTCTGGCTCCAGTCCGGCGACGTGATGGAAGCCTGCGTGGAAGGCATCGGGGTGCTGCGCAACAAGGTGCTGCCGGCGTAAAATAGTGGGCAGCGCATCCTTCGAGACGCGAGCTTTGCTCGCTCCTCAGGATGAGGGAGCGGGTTCGATTTGAGCCCTCATACTGAGGAGCCGCCAAAGGCGGTGTCTCGAAGCACGAGGGCGACAGCACAAAAAGGCCCGCCGCCCGGCGGGCCTTTTTTCTTTATGAAGTCCGGCCAGCTTGACTTCCTCCATTGTATGAGGAATCTATATATTCCTCATACAATGGAGGAGAGATGGTACGCTCAGGTTTCGGGAGTGTTCTGGCTCTGGTCTTCGGCCTCTCAGGTTGGTCGAGCATCGCGAGCGCGGAAACACCGTCAGAATGGGTTAAACTGGGGGCGCGCGTTCACGGCGGTTACGGGGCGTTTATCCCTCTGGGGATCAGGATCGGCCTCGATGCGACCGCGAAACTGAAGGCAGCGCCTCGCAGTCTGATCGTCACGTACTACGACAATCCGAAATCGCCCTGCGCCTGTTTTGCAGATGGCGTGGCGATCGCGACGACGTCCAGCTTTGGCCAGCGGTCCATCATTCTCGCTGGCGAGAAGGCTCCTGACGACAAGGCGGCCATCATGGTCATACGCCCCCGGTCCGGCGGAGCAGGACTGAAATATGCCATTCCGATGAGCGTATTGCCGCGCCTCTCCAACATGAACAGCAGCATGAACGAGCTTCAACGGCATGAAGCCGTGATGAAAGATCCCGACCTGTTTCAGGTTGAACCTGCACCTTAATTTACCGAGGACTGAAATGAGAAAGTTACTCCCCGCCACAATTGCGGCCCTGTTTTTGGTCAGCGCTCCCGCCCTCGCGCATTTTCAGGAGCTCATTCCGTCCACCGACATCGTGCCGGACGAGGGCGACAAGTCGGTGAAGCTGTCGCTCACATTCACCCATCCGGTCGAAGGCGGGCCCACCATGGACATGGGCCAGCCAGTGGCCTTTGGCGTATTGGCCGACGGCAAGAAGGTGGATCTGCTCTCGAGCCTCGTGCCGAAATCCGTGGACGGAAAGAAAGCCTTCGAGGCGACCTACAAGTTCGGCAAGCCCGGCGACTATGTGTTCTACCTGAACCCCGCCCCTTACTGGGACGCGGCCGAAAAGCATTTCCTCGTCCACCACACCAAGGTGGTGGTGGATTTCGGCGCAGGCGACCAATGGGATGCGCTGGTCGGTTCGCCGGTCGAAATCCGCCCTCTCACCCGGCCATACGGTCTTTGGACCGGCAACCTGTTTCGCGCCATCGCCCTGCGGGACGGCAAGCCGCTGCCCTTCGCGCGCGTCGAGATCGAATGGATCAATGACGCCAAGATCAAGGTGCCGTCCGATCCCTTCACCACGCAGGTCGTGAAGGCTGACCAGAACGGCGTGTTCGCCTATGCGATTCCGCGCGCCGGATGGTGGGGATTCAACGTGCTGGTGGACGGCAAGATCAAGGGCCCGGACGGCAAGCAGGCCGACGCCGAGATCGGCGGAACCATGTGGGTCAAGGCCGTCGATCTGAAATGAAACTTGCGACCGTGGAACGCATCCGCCGCTGTTGCATCGACCGCGCGGCCGGGTGTATGAGAAAAATAAGAAAACCGCATAACAGCGTGGAGTGAGCGTGGCGCATATTCCGGACGGAGTGCTGTCTGCCCCGGTTCTGGCGGCCGGAATGGCCGTCACGCTCGGCGGCTGCGCGCTCGGCCTGCGCAAGCTCGACCACGACAAGATCCCCCAAACTGCGGTCCTGTCGTCGGTCTTTTTCGTCGCCTCGCTGGTGCATTTTCCGGTCGGGCCGACCTCGGTTCATCTCATTCTCAACGGCCTCGTAGGCGTAGCGCTCGGCTGGGCGGCCTTTCCGGCCATTCTGGTGGCACTGCTGTTGCAAGCGGTGCTGTTCGGCTTCGGCGGACTGGTTGTGCTGGGCGTCAACGCCATGAACATGGCGATTCCCGCCTTGCTGTCCTACGCCCTGTTTGCGGCCTTCGCGCGCGGCGGCAACCGCAAGCTCGCGCTGCTCGGCGCGGGCCTCGCGGGCGGGCTCGGGGTGATGCTCACCGCCATCATGGTCGCCGGATCGCTGGCGCTGTCGGGCAAGGAATTCGACGCCGCCGCGAAACTGACTCTCTTCGCCCATCTGCCTGTGATGGCGATCGAAGCCGCCTTCACGGTCGCAGCCGTCGGCCTGCTGCTGCGGGTGAAGCCGGAGTTTCTGGGCATCGCGGCGCCTGAGGGCTCTTATGCTTAGAGCCGCCACGATCCTGACGGCGTTGTGCGTCGCCGCGCCCGCTTCGGCGCACAAGCTGAAAGTCTTCGCGACCGCTATCGGAGCCGATATTTCCGGCTACGGGTATTTCGCGCCCGGCGGACGCGCGCAGGATTCGGACGTCACCGTCACCACGGATGGCAAGGTCGTCGCAACGCTGCGCACCAGCAGCGAAGGCGAATTCGCCTTCACGGCGAAAAGCCGCACGGACCACATTTTCTCGGTCGATGCCGGCGACGGCCATGTGGCGACCTACAGGATCGCCGCTGACGAACTACCCGAAACGCTTGGGGCAGGCGGGGTCGCCCAAACGCCGCTCGCAGGTACGCAACAGCGCCCGCAAATCCTGCCCCTCGGGCCGACTCCCATGTCGGCTGCCGAGATTCGCGCAATGGTCGAGCAAGGCGTCGCCCATCAGCTTCGCCCGCTGCGCGAGCAGATTGACGCATGGCAGGAGAAACTCTGGCTGCACGATATACTGGGCGGCATCGGCTACATCGTCGGACTCGCGGGCCTCGCGTTCTGGCTCTCGGCAAATCGCAAGCTGAAATCGGCGGGTCCGGCCATTCGCGAGGCGCGGCGATGACCCGGCCCGAACAAACCTCTTCGGCCATCGTCGATGCAGCCGCCACGCAGCCCCCGACGACGCCGCTCTTGCGCAACATTGATCCGCGCGTGCGGCTCGTGGTCTGCATCGCCTTCGCTTTCGTCACGGTGAGCCTGATCCATATGCCGAGCCTGCTCGGCGCTCTTGGCCTCGCCGTCGCGGCGGCCGTCATGGCGCGGCTGGAGCCTGCCTCGACCCTGAAGCGCATGGCTGCGCTCGACGGTTTCATGATCTTTGTTCTGGGCCTGCTGCCCTTCACAATTCCGGGCGCGCCCGCATTCAGCGTCGCTGGTTTCGAGGCATCGCACGAAGGCCTGTGGCGCGCGGCTGAAATCCTGCTCAAGTCCAACGCCGTCGTGCTGATGATCCTCGCACTGCCGGGCACGATGGAGCAGGTCGAACTCGGTCACGCGATGGCCGGGCTGCGCGTCCCGGAAAAGTTCGTCCATCTGTTTCTGTTCACCGTGCGCTACATCGAAGTGCTGGGCCGCGAATATCGGCGGCTGCGCACTTCCATGCGGGCGCGCGGTTTCACCATGCGGTGCAACCTCCACACATGGCGCAGCGTCGGATATCTGTTCGGCATGCTGATGATCCGCAGCATCGAGCGCTCCGAGCGCATCGTGGCCGCCATGCGCTGCCGCGGATTTCAGGGCCGCCTGCCCTCGCTCGCCGATACGCAGACGGTGCGCGGAACCGACAGGGCCTTTGCGGTGGTCTCGCTCGCAGCCTGCATCGCGCTGTTCACCCTGGAGCATGCGTGAGCGAGCTTCTGTTCCGGCTGTCGGGAATTCATTTTGCCTATGACCGCCAGCGCATCGTTTTGCGTGACGCGGATTTCGAATTGCAGCGCGGCGAGCGCATCGCGCTGGTCGGTCGCAACGGCGCGGGCAAGACGACGCTGTTTCATCTGATGGTCGGGCTGCAACGCCCGCAATCAGGAACCATCGAGGCTTTCGGTAAAGTCCGCACGGCCGAGAAGGATTTTGTCGAAGTTCGCGCGCGCGCCGGACTTCTGTTTCAGGATTCCGACGACCAGTTGTTCTGCCCGACCGTGGCCGAGGATGTTGCGTTCGGGCCTTTAAATCTCGGCAAGTCCGCACAGGAAGCGCGCATCATCGTGCGCAGCACGCTGGCGTCGCTGGGACTTGAAGGATTTGAAGACCGCATCACGCATAAATTGTCCGGTGGCCAGAAGCGGCTCGTGGCGCTCGCCGCAGTGCTGGCCATGGAGCCGGATGTGCTGCTGCTGGACGAGCCCACAAACGCGCTCGACGCCGAGACGGAAGCGCGCCTGACCGACATCCTTGTTCACCTGCCGCAGAGTCTGGTGGTGATTTCCCACGACGAGGAATTTCTGGCGCGCGTCACGCAGGCGCGCGTGCGTCTGGAAAGCGGCCGGCTCACCCGCGAGTGATCACTTCGGACAGCCGAACGGCAGGAACGTGCTGGCCGTGCCGAAATTCATCGCAAGAATTGTCAGCACATTCGCCATTTCCAGATCTTGCGGCGTCCGTGGACATACATCCGCCCGACCCATGCAGCCGCCGTTCAGGAAAGCTTCGTGCCGCTCGACGAAGTCCGGGCTGAGGCCGGCTGCGCCCCGGCGCTTCAGGGCGTCGGTCCACGAAGCCTTGTACCGTTCGCACTTGACCTGCGGCCAGTTCCGACTGTTCCTGCGCGATCGAAGGCGCGGGCGCACCCAGCGAGATCAGCACGGCTGTCATCAAGACGAAGCGCATCATCCGGCATCTGTCCCTGCGCGGCAGAACGCGCCGCAGCAGTTGCATCGCCGCAGATCAGGACCGTTTCAAGGCTCAATGCAGCCGGAATTCGGAGCCCACCAGCTTCACTTCTGCCGGCTTGATCAGCCCTGCATGGGCGACACGCACCGAATGCAGGACGCCGTCGATTTGCCGGGTCCAGAAATCCAGAAACTTGCGCAGCTCCGGAAATTCGGGATGCAGGTCGTAGTTCTGCCAGATGTAGTTTTGCAGTATGCCCGGATGGTCGGGCATCCGGTAGCAAATGTCCGCAGTCGTCAAACCATAACCGGCCATCTGACGGCGGAAGTCGTTCGAAGCGATCATGTGTCCTCCATGAAGCGGGAACGCGGACATGATCACAAAGGTTCATAGCGCTGACAAGAGCGCGATGGCGTTTTTTAGTTTAAAAACAGCATATTAGCAGCATTTCGCCACGAGTGCTGCTACAGCCCGGACTGCGCCAACAAAATAACCCGGCCTCGCAGGAGGCCGGGTTGCTTTCAATCAGAGCCGTTGATCGCTGCGCTCTACTTCCACTCAAGGAAGTTGAACATGAAGCCTTCCGGCTTGGCGGTCACGTTCGAAGGGAACTTCAGGTCCTTCGTGTGCGCCACGACCGACGGCAGCGCCATGATCGGGATCGAATAGCGCTCTTCGTTCACCTTGTTGAAAAGCTCGCGATAAATGCCTTCGCGCTTGGCCGGATCGAGCTCGCTCTGCGCCTTTTCCATCAGCTCGGCAAGATGCTTGTCGCCGTTGTAGTTGCGGTCGCCAAGTTCATAGAAGAAGCCTGCAGTGGATTCGATGTCGGGGGTGCCGCCGCCATTATCCCACAGCACAAGGAACGCCTGCAATTGGCCCTGCTGGCGCTTGCCGACGAATGCGTTGACCGTGAGTCCTTCCACCGAAGCATTGACGCCGACGCGGCGCAGCTGCCCGGTGACGGCCTCGGCCACGGCGCGCGAGGGACCCCATGCGGCGATGGTGAAGGCCAGGTTTGAAACGCCTGCTTCAGCCAGCAGCTTCTTCGACATTTCAGGATCGAAGGACGGCGGCGGCGTCGTGGTAGCACAGCCGATGTGCCAGGGATGGCACATGCCGAGCTGAAACGGCATGGAGGCGATTTCCTTCGGCAGCAGGGCGTTCGAAATGGCCTGGCGGTCGATGGCGCGGAAGATGGCTTCGCGGACGCGCTTGTCCTTGAAAGGTGAGTTCGGCGTGCGGCCCGCCGCGTCAAGCGCCAGATAGGTGAACTGGATCGACGGGCGAACGGAAATTTCCAGCGCCGGATTGGCGCCAAGGAACCCCGACAATTCCTTGTCGACGTCGTACATCATGTCCTGTTCGCCGACCATCATGCGGGCGACCTGCGTCTGCGCATCCGGCACCGGCGCGAAGACGATCTTCTTGATCTTCGCTTCCGGCTGGCCCGCATTGCCCCATTTGAAGTCGGGGTTCTTTTCGAGGATCACGCCCTTGTTGGGGTCAACCTGCGTGGCCTTGTAGGGTCCGGTGCCGATCGGCGCGCGGCCGAAGGCGGACTTGTCGGCAAGGCCCGCATGATACTTCGCCGGATAAACCGGCAGGATCGTGGTGAGGCGCGCGAGGAACGGCGCGAACGGAACCTTGCTCTTCAGCCGCACCGTATAATCGTCGATCTTTTCAGCGCCCGCGATGGGCCCGAAGCGCTGCTCCTTGAACCTGAACTTCGCTTCCGGATCGAGCGCATATTTCACGGTGTAAACCACATCGTCCGCCGTCATCGGCTGGCCGTTGTGGAACTTCACGTCCTTGCGCAGCTTGAATTCATAAGTGAGCGGATCGATCTGCGTCCACGATTCAGCAAGGCTCGGGACCACCTTGCGGTTGGCGTAATCGAACGCAACGAGCGTATCGAACACCACGCGATCCATCAGGTTGCTCTGCGGTTGCGGGTCCCACAGGGCGTCGATGATCGCGATGGGCTGATAGGCGCCGATGCGCAATGTGTCTTGCGACTTCTGGGCGAGGGCGGGCGTGAAGGAAAGTGCGCCGAGCGCCACAGCGCCAGTAAGGCTCAGCCAAAACTGCTTCTTCATGGATGCCTCCCTGCATCAATAGATTGCGGCGCGATTACGCCTGCGGGTCGAATATAATATAAATCGACCGGGCTCGCCAGAAGGCTTTTCGGCTGGCTATCTGGCGACCGAAATCTGCACGGGACGCCGCAGCAGGTCGCGGTTCGAGGTGATCTGGCACCCCCTGGTTTCCAGCGAGACATAATAGAGCTGCGCGCTGTCGCCGGTCTCGTCGTAATTGCGGGCCTTCGACTGCGGGTCCATGAGGGACGGATAGCCCATCAGCGGACCCGGCGTCTTGCAGGGGTCGTCATAATTGGTGGCCCCAGCCAGCAGCAGCCGCGGCGTCGACCATTCGGTCAGATTGCGCGAGGTGGCGTAGTAGATGCCCGCCAGCGGATGAAACTTGTCGTCCTTCCACGCCTGATAGACGGCCAGAAACTGTCCAGAGGAATGTTTGACGATGGAGCCCACCGGCGCCTGAAACGGCTGGACCGGGACACAGGGTTTTCCCGCATTGGTTCCCGCCGGACCGTAAGGATCGCCATAGCGGCGGCTGAAGTCCTTGCCGTCCCACGCGCGCCACGAGGCAGGATCGTCCGGCGTCCGGGTGCGGAAAACGCAGACCCCGAAAGCCTGACCGTCCCATCCGGTATTGGAGGCAAGAAAATAGCGGTGCTGGCCCATCGCGACGATGTTGGACGGATTGAAGAAGCCGCGATGCCGGCCCTGGTTCTGGTCTTGCCTGAAGGCAGGCGCGGCCACGACCGGCTGCGTTCCGGCGCGCTCAAAATTCGAGCCGCCGTCGCTCGAGCGATATCCGACCAGCGTATTGTACCAGCACTTCATCATCTCCTTGAACGCACACCGGCCGGCGTGCTCGTGAGCATGATATTCATGGTGGATGATGGCGTTGACGGTCTTTCCGTCCTCTGTCCAGGTCGCGGTGATCCAGTTGTAATCGTCATATGCGGCGGGGTCGGACAGGTGCTTCGAGTTCAGCACCACCTGGCAATCGATTTTGATCCGGTCGAGGCTTTCCCCGCGCAGGGCGCGGTTGACGAAATGCAGCCCGAACGCGACGGTCTTCCCCTCTGCATCGCGAAACGCCCGCAGCGGAGCGTCCGGCACGTCATGGCCGTCGCAACGATCCCGCTTCGGGTTGAACACCAGTTCGGTTCCGGGGCCCAGCGTCAGCTTGAGGCCCGGCGCGGCGGTGGGCTGCGCCTGCGCCTGCGCCCCGGCCAGCGCGGCCGCCAGCCAGGCCAGCGCCCCTGCGGCATGAACCAGAAGTCCGGACAGTCCGTATGCGTTCATGGACGCCTCCAATCTGGCCCGGACGGTTGTCGCTTTTTCCCTCTGCCGCAAGGTTAACCTCGAAACGTCCTGAATCCTCGCCGAGCGTGGCTGTTGACAAAAGTCAATTTCCGGGTAAAAAAGAATGATCATTCGTTTTTTATAGGGTCCAATGCCCAAGCTTAGTCCCGAACAGCAGGCAGCGCGCCGGCTCCGCATCGTGGATGCGGCGGAACGTTGCTTTTCCCGCAACGGCTTCCACCGGACCACCATGCAGGACATCTGCAAGGAAGCCGGGATCAGCCCCGGCGCGCTTTACCTCTATTTCGACTCCAAGGAGGCGCTGATCGAGGCGCTGACGGAGCGAGATCGCGAGCAATTCGCCGGTCATTTCGCCAATGCCGGCGAAGGCGATGATTTCGCCGCCGTGCTGGAGCATGTGTTCCGCGTCTGCGTGGTGGATCAACCGCCCCACAAGTCAGCGCTCTGCATTGAAATCGGCGCGGAATCGACCCGAAATCCCGCCATTGCGGCCACGATGCGGCGTTTCGACGAATCCCTGCGCGCCTCGCTGATGCTCTGGTTGGGCGACGCGCAGCGCAAGGGGCTGATCGACCCTGTGCAGCCGCTTGAACAGGCGCTCACCGCCGCCATCGTCATTGCTGACGGTTTCATGTGGCGGCGCGCCGTAGACCAGAACTTCGATGTCGAGGCCGCCGCCCCGCTGATGACCGCCATGATCAGTTCGGTCCTGCGGCCTTTGAAACCCGCCCCCAACGCCAAGTCCCGCAAGACGCCCCACAAGGCCGCGCCGGAGTCCGTAGCATGAAGTCCCGTATCGCGCTCGCTGCGCTCGCAACCGTCCTGACGCAAGTCCCGTTTCATTCGCCCTTCGCGGCTGAAGCCCTCACGCCCGCCGCAGCCGTGCGGGCGCCCGCCGTCACCATCGCGGCGGCGCAGAAGCGCGAGGTGATCGAGTCCATTTCGCTCTCGGGCACACTGGTGGCGCGCGACGAGGTGCTTGTCGGACCTGAAATCGAAGGCCTTCGGATCATCGAATTGCTCGCCGAGGAAGGCGACCGCGTGAAGAAGGGCGATGTCCTGGCGCGCCTGTCGCGCGACCAGCTCGATGCCCAACTCGCGCAGTCCGACGCCGGTCTCGCCAGGGCTGACGCCGCCATCGCGCAAACGAAAAGCCAGATCGATCAGGCGCAGGCCAACCAGACCTGGACCGCGCAGGACCTCGAACGCGCGCAGCTTCTCCTCAAGCAGGGATCGTCCACGCAGGCGCAGGTCGACCAGAAGAGCAACGCCGCGAGCGCCGCGCGGGCGCAATTGCAGTCGTCGCGCGATGCGCAGCGGGTCGCCGAAGCCGACAAGGCCAATCTGCAGGCGCAGCGCCGCGAACTCATGGTCCGCATCGGCCGCACGGAAGTGCGGGCGCCGGCCGACGGCGTTGTTTCACGCCGCAGCGCCAAGGTGGGCGCCATGGCGGCGGGCGCGGCCGAGCCGATGTTCCGCATCATCGCCAACGGGGCGGTTGAACTCGAAGCCGAAATTCCCGAAGCCCGCATGAGCGCCGTGCGCGTCGGTCTTTCGGCAAAAGTAACGCTCGCCAGCGGCGCGGTCGTCCCGGCCCGGGTGCGCCTTCTGTCGCCGGAAATCGACAGGACGACCCGTCTTGGCCGCGTGCGCGTGGCGCTCGACGACAACAGCGGCGCGCTGGTCGGCTCCTTCGCGCGCGGCTCCATCGAACTGCGCCGCGCGACGTCCGTGATGGCCCCTACAAGCGCTGTCTTCTACGCCGACGGCAAGCCGCATGTGCAGCTCGTGCAGGACAATGTGGTGAAGACCCGACCGGTCGAGATCGGCGTCACCTCGGGTTCGCTGATCGAAATCCGCAGCGGGCTCGATGAAAACATGAAGGTCGTGTCCCGCGCCGGCGCATTCCTGCGCGACGGCGATGCGGTAGCGCCCGTGGCGGAGACGCCCTGATGTCCATGAACATTTCCGCCTGGTCGATCCGTCGGCCCATCCCGTCGCTGGTCCTGTTCACCGTCCTGATGCTGCTGGGCGTGTTCTCCTTCGGAAACCTGCCGATCACGCGGTTTCCCAACGTCGACATTCCGGTGATCTCCATCACGGTGACGCAGCCCGGCGCGGCGCCGTCGGAGCTTGAATCCCAGGTCACCAAAAAGGTCGAGGACGCCGTCGCGGGCGTCGCCGGAATCAAGCACATCATCTCGTCGGTGTCGGAAGGTCTTTCGACCACCACGATCGAGTTCCGGCTGGAGGTGAACTCCGACCGTGCGCTGAACAACGTGAAGGATTCGGTGGCGCGCGTGCGCACCGATCTGCCGCGCGGCATCGAGGAGCCGTTGGTGCAGCGCGTCGATGTGGTGGGCCTGCCCATCGTCACCTATGCGGTGGCGTCGCCGACCATGTCGCTCGAAGAGATTTCATGGTTCGCGGACGACACGGTTGCGCGCGCGCTGCAGAACATCCGGGGCGTCGGCTCCGTTTCGCGCATCGGGGGCGTCGATCGCGAGATCCGCGTCACGCTCGATCCCGATCGCCTTGCTTCGCTGGGCGTCACGGCTGCGGAAGTCAGCCGTCAGGTCCGGGCCATGAACGCTGACCTGGCGGGCGGACGAGGCGATGTTGCGGGCCGCGAACAGTCGATCCGCGCGCTCGCGGGCGCTCGCAAGATCGAGGACTTGCAGAACCTCACCATTGCGCTCTCGGGCGGCCGGAAGGTGAAACTGTCGGACCTCGGAACCGTCGTTGACGGCGCGGCGGAGCAACGCCGCTTCGCGCGTCTGGACGGTCGTCCCGTCGTGGCGTTTGGCGTCACGCGCAGCGCAGGCGCAAGCGACGCGGTCGTGGCCGAAACGGTCGCCAAGCGTGTCGCCGATATCCAGAAGCAGCACCCGAACGTGTCGATCGACCTGATCGACACTTACGTCGCCTATACGGTCGGCAATTTTGAAAGCGCCATGCATACGCTGATCGAAGGCGCGCTTCTGTCGGTCGTGGTCGTGTTCATCTTCCTGCGCGACTGGCGCGCAACCCTCATCACCGCCATCGCCTTGCCGTTGTCGATCCTGCCGACATTCTGGGCCATCGACATGCTGGGCTTCTCGCTCAATCTGGTGAGCCTGCTGGCGCTCACGCTCGCGACAGGCATTCTGGTCGACGACGCCATCGTGGAGATCGAGAACATCGTCCGCCATATGCGGATGGGCAAATCCGCCTACCGGGCCTCGCTGGAAGCCGCCGACGAAATCGGTCTCGCGGTCATCGCGATCAGCATGACCATCGTGGCGGTCTTCGCGCCTGTGAGTTTCATGGGCGGCATCGCCGGAATGTACTTCAAGCAGTTCGGCCTGACGGTGGCGATCTCGGTCATCTTCTCCCTGCTGGTCGCCCGCCTCATCACCCCGTTGCTGGCCGCCTATTTCCTCAAGGCTCATCCGGAAGAGGAGCACAAGGAAGGCGCCGTGATGCGCGGCTATGTGCGCCTCGTGGCGTTCTCGGTGCGCCATCGCTTCCTGACGCTCATTGCGGGGCTCGGCATTTTCGCTGGATCGCTCTGGTCAACGCAGTTTCTGCCCTCCGGCTTCATGCCGGGCGAGGACGTGGCGCGCCTGCTGCTCGCCGTCGAGCTGACGCCCGGCTCGCGCGTCGCCGATACCATGAAGGCGACCGACGACATTGCGCGCCGGCTGAAGGCCATTCCGGAAGTCCGCAGCGTCTTCGTCGACGGCGGCAAGATCGGCCTCGGCGCGGCGGAGGTCCGCAAGGCGCAGTTCGTCATCAACCTGACGCACAAGACCCAGCGCGCGAAATCGCAGAAGCAGTTGCAGCGCGAGATCGCCGCCGAAGTCGACAAGGTTCCGGACATCCGGAGCTGGTTCATCAACGACAACGGCCAGCGCGCCGTATCGCTCGTCGTGTCGGGCCTCGACAACGAGGCGGTGGAGCGCACGGGCGCGGCGCTGCAGAGCGAGATGAAGCGCATTCCGCTCATCTCCAATGTCGTCTCGACGGCGTCGCTCGACCGCCCCGAGATCCGCATCCGCCCGCGCCTCGACCGCGCCGCCGAACTGGGCGTCTCGACCGAAGCGCTCGCAGAGGCGATCCGCGTCGCCACCATCGGCGAACTCGATGCAAACCTGGCGAAATTTAACGCCGGCAATCGACTTGTGCCGATCCGCGTTCAGCTTCCTGAAAGCGCGCGCGGCGACATGGACACGCTGGCCAACCTGAAGCTCCCCACATCGCGCGGCGCGACCGTGCCGCTGTCCTCGGTCGCCGAGATCGAGCTCGGGCAGGGCCCGACCAGCATTTCGCGCTATGACCGCGTGCGCCGCATCGCGGTGGAAGCGGACCTGTCCGGCACGGATGCGCTGGGGCAGGCGCTGGAAGCCATCTATGCGCTGCCGGCGGCCAAAAATCTGCCGCCGGGAGTCACCCTGAAGGAATCCGGCGACGCCGAGATCATGGTCGAAGTGTTCCAGAGCTTTGCGCAGGCGATGGGCGCGGGCCTGATGATGGTGCTGGCCGTGCTGGTGCTTCTGTTCGCCAGCGTCCTGCAGCCGATCACCATCCTGTTCTCGCTGCCGCTCTCCATCGGCGGCGTCATCTTCGCGCTGTTCATCACCAACAAGGCGGTCTCCATGCCGGTCGTGATCGGCATCCTGATGCTGATGGGCATCGTGACCAAGAACGCCATCATGCTGGTCGATTTCGCGCTGGAACGCATGGCGGCAGGCATGAACCGCAACGACGCCATCATCGACGCAGGCCGCAAGCGCGCCCGCCCCATTGTGATGACCACGATTGCGATGGCCGCCGGCATGATTCCGTCTGCGCTCGGCATCGGCGACGGCGGCGAATTCCGCTCGCCGATGGCGATCGGCGTCGTGGGGGGATTGCTGGTCTCCACCATGCTGTCACTGGTCTTCGTGCCGGCAGTCTTCACGCTCATGGACGATGTGGGGAAGGTCGTCTGGTGGATGTTCTCGCGCTTCATCGGCCCCACCGATGAGCCCGAAACGCCCGTCATCGAAGCAAAGCCTCAACCGCAGCCGCTGCGCATCGCGGCGGAGTAAGGCTCCGCGGCAGAATAAAGGCTGCACGAACGAGCGTGCTACCTTTCGACTTCCAGCGCCGCCGCAATGTCGCGGCGACGCGGCAACATCACCAGCCAGACGACGAACATCAGGGCAGCCGAAAAGGCGAATGTCCAG
Source organism: Beijerinckiaceae bacterium (assembly GCA_947475995.1). Classification (GTDB taxonomy): domain Bacteria; phylum Pseudomonadota; class Alphaproteobacteria; order Rhizobiales; family Beijerinckiaceae; genus Terripilifer. The sequence goes on from CANJNI010000025.1 coordinate 60,788, forward strand.
CGCAGGCTCACATAGCCTGACACGAAGCCCACGACCAGCGTGCCGACAGCAGGCGTGCCGCGAAAGATGAGCTGATAGAGCGAGACCACGCGCCCGCGCATGGAATCATGAACCGCCGTCTGCACCAGGGCCGAAATGCTCGTCGACATGGTGTTGAGCGTGAATCCGATGAGCCCCGAGAACAGAACGCCGAACCAAAGGATGTCGGAGACCACGAAGCCCAGAATCGACAGGGCCAGTCCGATGGTGCCCAGAATGGCGTGGCGCGTAAGGCCCGTGATGCGGCCGCGAAAAGCCACGAAGCCGGCGCTCAACATGGCCCCGACTCCCATCGCAGAACTCAGATAGGCGAGTCCCACCGCGTCGGAGCGAAAGATATCGCCCGCAAATCCCGGCAACATGTCCTGCACGGGCCGCACGAACACCGAAGCCGTCGCCAGCAGCAGAAATGCGGGCCAGATGCCCTTGTGGCTGCGCACATAGGTGAAGCTCTCGCCGATATCCTGCCAGATGTTCCGGTTGGTCCGGGGCGCACGTGGCGGCATCGTCACGTCGATCAGAAACACCGAAGCCAGAAAGGAGAAGCTGCCCACCGCATAGGTGATGAACGTGCCCTCGACCCCGTAGATCGGAATCATCAGCGATGCGAAAGCCGGGCCGATGAAGCGCGTCGCCTGAAACAGCGCCGAGTCCAGCGCAATCGCTGTCGAGAGTTCGCTGCGCGGGACTGTGTTCGGCAGGACCGACTGGCGGGAGGCGCCGAAGAAGGGCGCGAGGAGCCCGGTCGCAAGGCTCGCCAGAAACAGCACCCAGATATTGACCAGACCCAGATAGGCGAGAATCGCCAGCCCCACAGCCTGCACGACCATCAGCGCCTGCGTGATGCGCAGCATCCGCACCTGATTAACCCGGTCGGATAGTGCTCCGCCCAGAGGGCCCAGCACCAGCATGGGCGCAAGATCGGCGGCGGCCACGATGCCGAGCCATGCGGAGGAATGCGTCAACTCCCATGTCATCCAGCCGACGCCGACGCGCTGCATCCATTGCGTCACCGTCATCGGCACGGATCCGCCCATGTAGATCGCAAAATTGCGATGTCCCCAGATGCGAACAATTGGCTTTCGCTCTGGCGTGGGCTGATGGTGCGCCGGCCCTGCCATGCTTGGTGGAAATCCCTTCGCGTTGGTCGCTCGCTTCACCCGCGTGCGCCCTCCCGTATGATGCTTGGAGGCGTCCGCGTCCAGACCGCAGACCGTGACGAGGCCGCGCCTGCAGGCTAGGCTGCGGGCATGCAGGACCAGATTCCGGAAGATTCTCGCACCCTTGTCGACGCCACGCCTGCGCGGCGGCCGGAGCGCGTCGCTCTGGACGGGCGCTTCGTGTCGCTCGTCCCCCTTGGTCCCGAACATGCCGCCGCGCTTTACGAAGGCTCGCACGGACCTGGTGCCGGGTCGCTATGGGCCTGGATGGGCGATGGACCCTACGGGTCCGCTAACGCCTTTGCAGAGGGGATTGCCGCCAAGGCGGCGTCAGCCGATCCCTTCTGGGCGGTCCTCGATGCAGCCTCGCGCCGCCCGCTTGGCTATCTTTCCCTGATGCGAATCGAACCCGCGCACCGGGTCATCGAAGTCGGCAACATTCTCTATACGCCGGCTCTCCAGCGTACGCCCGGCGCAACTGAAGCGGTTTTCCTCATCGCGTCCCATGTGTTCGAACGGCTCGGCTACCGTCGCCTCGAATGGAAGTGCAACGCCCTCAACGCCCCCTCGCGCCGGGCGGCCCTGCGCTTCGGCTTCGCCTTCGAAGGAATCTTCCGGCAGCACATGATCATCAAGGGCCGCAACCGCGATACGGCCTGGTACGCGATGATGGACCATGACTGGACGGCGCGGCGGGCCGCCTTCCGGCAATGGCTGGCGGAGGACAATTTCGGCCCCGGCGGGGTCCAGAAGGTTTCGCTCGCCGATCTCAACGGCGTTGCGGCGGGATAAATCGGCTGTCCACCCATTCAGGGGTTGATCGCCCCGCCGAAATGCGGCATAGGAGCGCCACTCCGGCGGGCTTGCCCGTCTTGAACCTATTTTGACGGGTAAACCGATGAAAGTCCGCAACTCTCTCAAGTCCCTGCTCGGTCGTCACCGCGACAACCAGCTCGTGCGCCGCAAGGGCCGCGTCTACATCATCAACAAGACCCAGAAGCGCTTCAAGGCGCGTCAGGGCTGATCAGCCTTTTGATCTGTTGAATTTTCGAGGCCCCGGTCGCCACCGGGGCTTTTCGTTTTGGCTATGCACGATTTCTTGAAGCCGGAGACTTTGACGCCGCGCGGGTCCCGACATAGACTTGTCTCATGCGGCGCTTTTCGACCCTCCCCCGTTGTTTCGCCCTGATGGCCGGCCTTGCGCTGGCGGGTCCCCTGACGGCTTTCGCCGCCGAAGGGGACGCACCGGCCATTCCGCGCCCGAGCGCTCCGCCGAACCAGCTTCAGATTCCTGGCCTGCCGCCGATTGATCTCCCTCCTGGATCGCGCGCTTTCGGTCCCGATGGCGCACAGGGCGTTGCGCCCGTACCGCCCCGCCGCGAAGCCGAAACGCCGCCGCCCGCCAACCGGCGCGGCGCGACCGCGCAGGCTCCCGCCGATCCGAAGAAGAACGATCCGCCGAAAAAGCGGTCCGACCTGAACAATTCCGACACTCGCAACGGTTTCCTCGCCGAACTCTTCAACCGACTGGAAAAATCGCAGGATGTGGTCGAAGCGCGCGGCATAGCCGGCGCCATCGAGCGCGTGTGGCTCCGCTCGGGGTCCGACACGTCCGACATGCTGATGGGCCGCGCGGTCGGCGCCTTCCAGACAAAGGATTATTCTCTCGCCATCGAGTTGCTCGACAAGATCGTGGTTCTCGATCCGGACTGGGCAGAAGCCTGGAACAAGCGCGCCACCGCGAAATATTTCAGCGAGGATTATCAGGGCGCGATGGCCGATATCGGCGAGGTGCTGAAACGCGAGCCGCGCCATTTCAGCGCGCTCAGCGGGATGGGCTTCATCCTGCAACGCACCGGCTTCGAGCGCCGTGCGCTCGAAGTGTTCCGCAAGACGCTTGAGATTTATCCCAGGCTCGAAGACGTGCGGAAGCAGGTCGATCTGCTCACCATCGAGGTCGAGGGCCGGGCGATCTGACCGCGCATCCGTGGCCGCAGCGCGAACGTAAAGTCCTGGACGACTTTCGCCGCTCGCTGGATTGTTCATGCTGAAATTCACCCTGTTTGCCGGGCTGGCGATTGTCGCCGGACTCGCTGCATTCACCCTTTGGCAGGCCGACCGCATTGCGGCGGCCTTTCCGCCGACCGGAAAATTCGTCGAAATCGACGGGGGCCGGATGCACTATACCGAGCTGGCGCCCGAAAGGGCTTCGCGCGGAACCGCATTGCTCATTCACAGCGCGAGCGGCAATCAGGCCGACATGATGGTCCCGCTTGGCGAAGGCCTCGCGGCGCAGGGATTCCGTGTTCTGGCTTTCGACCGACCCGGTCAGGGCTGGAGCGACCGCATGGGGCGTGGCGACGCCTCGCCCGCCGTGCAGGCGGACCGGTTGCGCCGCGCCGCGGGTAAGCTCGGCGTCGAGAAGGCGATCGTGGTCGCGCATTCGCTCGCCGGAGTCGCCGCCACAAATCTGGCGCTGAACCACAAGGCGTTCGTGGCGGGGCTCGTTCTGGTTGCGCCCGTCACGCATCCCTGGCCGGGCGGCATTGCGGCCTATTACACCGCAGCCTCGACGCCGATCATCGAACAGATTTTTACGCGACTGCTGGTCATGCCCATCGGGATCAATGCACTTGCGCCGGGCCTGGCGGGCGTGTTCGCCCCCAATCCGGCCCCGCACGATTATCTGGAGCGCACCGGGGTTGCCCTTGTGCTGCGACCGGACGCCTTCATGGCCAACGCGCAGGACGTTGCGGCGCTCTACGATTTCGTCACCGCGCAGTCGCCGCGTCTGCCGGAAATCACGGCCCCCACCGCCATCGTCACCGGCGATGCGGATTCCATCGTGCTGACGCACATTCACAGCTACGGCAGCCACAAGGCGATTGCGGGCGCGACGCTGAACGTGCTGCCCGGCGTCGGCCATTCGCCCCACTGGGTGAACCCGCAGGCGGTGGTGGATGCTGTGACGGAAGTTGCGGGGCGAGGCGCTTCTATTTCAGCGCCATCACCACAGGCCCGGAAACCGGATCGGTAAGACCCAGTCCGCCGCCCAGATCCTCCAGCGTATCGCGGAAGGAATCGAGCGTTGCGATCATCGCCGGACGCGCTGCCGCCATGGCGTCGACGCTGTCCCATTCGGCGATGATGCAATAGCGGCTTTCGCCGGTCTTGATGATGTTGGCGTGGCGCAGGCCCGCCCACGCGCTGCCCGCCTTTTCATGCGCGGCGAAAAAGTCCTTCTCGCGCCCCGGCTTGATCTTGAAACGCACGGCGTTGAATGCAGTCATTTGCGCCTCCCGACACAGGATGAAGACTGGCATTTGCGAACTGATGCGAGCGTGCAGGGAGGTTTGCACAAGTGGAAGGATTTGAAAACAGCAGCGCGAAGCTTGAATTTTCGCGTTCGCAGGTTGCGCGATCAACCGGCCGCGCGTTCCAGCGTCATCGCGACCCATTTGTTCAGACTGACTCCGGCCCGTTTGGCTGCAGTGACGACCGCGCGATGCACCGGCGGATCAACCCGGACGACAAATTGCCCGGAATAGGGCTTTTCGGGCGCTTCGCCCGGGACTGTCAGGAATCTTGTGTGTGGGGCCATAATCCAGCCGCAGGAGGCGGAGTATGGCGATCAAGAAGGGCACATTGGACGAGCTGCTTTCGGGGCGAGATCCCAAGCAGGTCTTTTCAAAGGACGGACTGTTCGACGAACTGAA
>CANJNI010000026.1 GCA_947475995.1 Beijerinckiaceae bacterium
AGGAGGTCACCCTATGAGAATCGCTGGTTTCCCGATCATCCAGAACGAACTCGAAGGCTTCGGCGGCGGCTACGGCGGCGGACGCAAGTCCCGCAAGTCCAAGAAGTCCAAGAAGTCCCGCAAGTCCCGCAAGAGCCGTCGCGGCTGCGGCTGGTGAGCCTGACGTCCGGGACCTGTCTCCCGGATATCCCTGAACAACCCCTCACGTTTCTCACGAAAAGGACAGCACCATGAAGATCGCCGGTTTCCCCCTCATCCCGAACGAACTCGAAGGCTTCGGCGGCGGCTACGGCGGCGGACGCAAGTCCCGCAAGTCCAAGAAGTCCAAGAAGTCCCGCAAGTCGCGCAAGGGCTGCTGAGCTTCCGCTCCGATCACAAAAGCGCCCGGCGATCCGCCGGGCGTTTTTCGTTTGGGGCCAAGCACCAGAAATTAATAGGTTTCTTCCATCCTCCGGCGACAGTCCTGTCCACTCCGGAGAACGGAACCGTGCAACTTTGGCCGACGGTCCGGCGCTATGGCGCCTATCTGCGCCCGCACCAGCGCGGCGCGGCTGTGACGGCGCTGCTCGAATTCGTTAATCCGCTGCTGACGATCGGCATCTTCATCCTGGCCAAATATACGGTGGACGAAGCGCTCACGCCGCAGCGCTATGATCTTCTGCCCGGGCTTCTGGCCGCCAATCTGGCGCTTTGCATCCTGCGGATCTGGCTCGGATACGCCCTGTCCCTCATGGAAGCCGGGATCGTCGAGCGGATCGCCCGGCACGTGCGGACGGACCTTTACGCGAGGCTGATCCGCCTGTCGCCCGGTTCGCTGGAGGGTCGCTCGACGGGCGACCTGCTGTCGCGGCTGTCGACCGATGTCGAGCGCATCGAATATCTGATCTACACGGGTCTGCTGGCGTTCTTCGCGGATGCGGTGAGAATCCTGTTTTTCGCAGGTTTTCTGGTTTACCTGAGCTGGACCCTGTCGCTGGTGGCGGTTCTGGCACTGCCCGCGCTGGTGGTGACGAGCCTCGCCTTCGCACCGCGTGTGCGCCGGTCGGAGATCGTCGCGCGTCGAAAGGCCTCCGCCTGGCTGGACCTCGCCGAAGAGCGGCTCAACGCGATCACGCTGATCCAGTCGCATCTGGCGGAAAGGTTCGAAAGCCGCCGGTTCGAGGATCGTTGCGATTCCGCCAGGGCCGCGCAGATCCGCGCCGCGCGTCTGGAAGCGCAGCATTCGGGCGTCATCGAACTCTTCGTCTCGGTCGCCGGGCTTCTGGTCGTATCGGTCGGCTGCTACGAGATCGCGCGCGGCGCGGCCACGATGGGAACCCTGCTGGCGTTCCTCGGCTCGCTCACCTCGCTTTATGATCCGGCTCGCGGCCTCGCCAAGATTCACGGGCGGATGCAGCGCGCCATGGCGTCGGCCCAGCGCGTGAGCGAATTGTTCGATACGCGCAGCCTCGTGGCCGAAGCGCCCGCCGCCCCCGCCCTGAAAGCCGGCGGCGGCGCGATCCGTTTCGATCAGGTGCGCTTCGGCTATGCGGATGGCCCCGACGTGGTGAAGGGTGTGTCCTTCTCGATCAATCCCGGCGAGATCGTCGCCATCGTGGGCGCGAGCGGCGCAGGAAAATCCACGATCGCGCGCCTGTTGCTGCGCCTGCAGGAAGCGCGCGGCGGCGCGATCACCATAGATGGCGAGGATATCAGGGCGCATTCGCTCGAATCCTTGCGCTCCAAGGTCGGCGTCGTGTTCCAGGAGGCACATCTCTTCACAGGTTCGGTCGCCGGAAACATCCGCTATGCGACCGGTGGCGTCGGACCCATTCAGGTGCAGTCTGCGGCGGCGCAGGCGCGCGTGCCGGTGGAACTGGCCGGCGCCGCTCTCGACTGGGCGACCCCGGTGGGGCCGCGCGGCGGCTGGCTATCGGGAGGCCAGAGGCAGCGCGTGGCGCTCGCCCGCATGCTGGTGAGAAAGCCGCAAATTCTCGTTCTCGACGAAGCGACCGCAGCGGTGGACAGCGAAACCGAAGAGCTGATCCAGACGAGCCTCCAGGAGATCGCCGGGCGTCACACGATGCTCATCATCGGCCACCGACTCTCCACCATCATGCGCGCAAGCCGCGTGATCGTTCTGGAAGACGGATATGTCGCCGAGGAAGGTTCCCCGCAGGAATTGATGACACGGGACAGCCGCTTCAACCGTCTCTTCGAAGCCCAGATGTTCGAGAAGGCCGCCGCATGAGCAAACCTCTATTCCCCCGCCTGCGCGTCGGCGCACGCCTGTCGGAACACACGACCGTTCTGGGTCTGGTGGATCGCAATCGCGGTCGGCATCCGGTCTATATCGTGTGGAGCCACGAGGCCTGGTGCCCGATGGCCTGCAAGACATTCGACGATATCGAACGCGCGCAGCATGAGCGTGATATTCTGGACATCTGCGCGCATCCCAACGTCGTGCGCGCCTTCGGCGCCGGCGAACGGCCGCCGCATCTCCTGCTTGAATTTCTGGAAGGCGAGTCGGTCGAGCGCAAGCTCATGGCCGGGCAGACGCTGCCGATCGCAGATTCGCTTCGCCTTGCGATTCACGTCGGCGGCGCTCTCGAACACATGCACCGCAAGGGTTATGTGCATCTCGACATCAAGCCCGCCAACATCATGGTCGTAAAGGACCGGCCTGTCCTGTTCGACTTCGGGGCGGCGCGGCGGATCGGCCACGAGAGGCCTCCGCGAGTCCAGGGGACCGACCCCTATATTTCGCCGGAGGAATGCGAACTCGGCGACGTGACGAGCGCGGCGGATGTCTTCAGCTTCGCGGTGACGCTGTTCGAGATGATCGGCGGCGAACTGCCCTTTCCGGAGCCGACCCGCAAGGTTCCCTTCCCGCAGCTCGACCAGAAGCCCGCTTCGCTTCGACGCTACCGCAGTTCGGCGTCGGCGGCGCTCGATCGGCTGCTGCTGGCCTGCCTTGCTCGCGAGCCCGCCAAGCGCCCCGCCCTGCAGGAAGTTCTGGTGGAACTGAACAGGCTGATCCCGTCCGGTCCGAAAATGTGGCCGGAGAATTTCATGCCCGGCGTGACGGCATCGTCGCGCAAGGCGGCGTGAACCAAATCCGTTAAGTAATTATTATCCATACTAAATCATCGTAAGGCCATGGAATGGCTTTACAATCGGGTTGCAGGCGGCCTCAGGCGGGTTGCGATTGCGTGCGCGCTGGCTTCGCTGTGCGCGCCCGCTCTCTGTGCAACCGCATGGGCGGCCGATCCGGCGGGGCGCAAGGACTCCGGCTCGCGCAAGGGCGAGGACAAGGCATCCGACCTTCGCAAGAGTCTCGATGACGATCTTCCCGGCGCGCTCGGCTGGCTGCGCGGCAGCCGCCTCGAGATCACCGCCACCATACCGCTCACCTACAACACGCTCGCAACACGACCCGATTCCGAGTCAGGCGGCGGCGCCAAGGTCGACTTTCACAGCAATCCCGAATTTGCGCTGAAATGGTCGAAGCAGTTCGACCATGTGCGCATCAGCGCCACCGCCGCCACTGGCGTCGACCGTTACCGGCAGGCGCATGATGTCGACATGAATGTCGGGGTGCTTTCCCTGAAAGCCTATCTGACGGACGGAAAGTCGCACATCGTGACGCCCTATGCGTCCTATACGAGCACGCGCGAAATGGCGCGGGACTATCGCGACCTGTACGGCATCTACAACGAGGCCGCGATCGGCTTCGTGACCGGCATCGGCTTCGACGAAAAGGGCAAGCGCATTTCGTCCGACGACGCGACCGAGGATCGCAACTGGGCCATCGATCTCGACGTGAAGGGCGGACGACGCATGTCGGACTATCGTCCGGCAGTTGCGTCTTTCGTGGTCGCGGACCTGACCGCCACCTATACGCTCAACAAGTACTGGGCCTTCACCGCCAACCCCAATCTGCGCGTGCGCTTCCACGAAAACTATCACGACGAATTTCGTCGCGATGTTCGACTGGGCATGGGCCTCAAGGCCGCCTGGACTCCGGACTGGCTGACCAAAATCGTGCCCAAGTCCGAAATCAATTTCGTCGCAAATTACTTCAACACGATTTCCAATATCCCGGGGAAATCGACCCGGAACTGGGAGATCGGCCCCACTCTTGTGCTGTCGCGCAAACTTTGAGCAGATTGTAATCGAAACAGAAACTTAAAAATAACCGAGAAAACACACCTTCCGAAAAGGGATATGCTTGTATTCTCAAGCTCTTCGATCCGGAGAGCATGTCGATGATCCCGCAACGCCCGCACATCCTGCGTCATGCAGCGCGCTACATTTCAGAAAAGATCTGCGCGGCAGCCGCAACCTTTGCGCGTGCTCGCGGCGGCAATGTGACGATCATCGCGGCCGTCGGCGCGGTTCCGCTGCTTCTGGCTGTGGGCGCGGCGATCGATTACAGCCGCATTTCGGAAACAAGCTCGAACCTGCAGCAAGCGCTCGACTCTGCCGCATTGGGAACGCTGCGCACCGCAGAAGCCGCGACCGCCGACAATACGCGCAATGCAGCCCTGTCGATGTTCCAGGCCGGCTTCAAGACCACGAATTTCAAGGACATCGTCTTCACGTCGGAATACGACAAGGCGACAAAGAGCCTGACGCTCACGGCGCGCGGCAACCTGCCGTCATCCTTCATGCAACTGGCGGGAATTTCCGCGACTTCGGTCGGCGCCGTCGCGAAGGCCTCGATGGGCGGCGGCGTGCGCCTGCCGGTCTGCGTGATGGTGACCCATCCTGACTCGGGTCACACGCTGCTGGTGAAGGACAACGCGACGATCGACTTCCACAATTGCATGGTGCAGGTGAACACCCTGAACTGGGATGCAGTCGAGGCGCGCGACACGTCCTACATTCATTCCACCAGCGGCCAGAACTGCTTCGTGGGCGACATTCATTACGGCGATGTGCTGCCGCCGAAATCCCCGACCTGCACGTTCTTTCCCGATCCGTTTGCGGGCCTGACCGCGCCCATGAAAGGCTGCGACTATACCAATGTGGTCGTCACGGCCGCGGGGACCAAGCTTGCTCCCGGCACCTATTGCAACGGGCTCACCATCAATGCCTCGACGACGTTTCAGCCGGGACTTTACCTGATCCGCGGCAACATGACGGTCAGCGGAACCGGCGTGAACGTGACGGCGGACGACGTCACCTTCGTGCTCTCCGGCGGCAATCCCCAGTTCACGGTGGACACCACCGGAACCGTCATCCTGAATCCCAACCGCACGCTGGCGGCCGGAGATTTCGCGGGCTTTGCGGTCTATGTCGACGCTTACAATCCGTCGACCGCCAAGAAGGGCAAGGGCGGCAAGGCCTATATCGGCAAGGCGAAGGTGCAGGCGTCCGGAATCTTCTATTTCGCCGGCCACACGCTGGCGATCGAGGACGGGGCGAAAGTCACGATCAATCCCGGCTCCATCGTGGCGGATTTCATCCTGCCGGTTTCGGCCTCGCTGCAACTCACGGGTTCGATGAACACCGCCACCAGCGCCGAGATCCAGATGCGCAAGACCTCCGAGACCGGCGTCCCGGTTCTGGTGAGGTAACGGAGGGGCAAGAGAGCCGCCGGACGGTTCCCGCCCCCCGACCGCTTGCCCGCGCAAGCCTGCCAGCCTATAGGCTCAGCCAAACTTAATCCGGGAGACCTCCATGGCTGATCCGATCGGCGTTACATCGCGTTTTCTGCTCGATCCCTATGTGGACTGGGCCAAGGGCGAGAACATTCCGATCCATCAGGATTTCGGCCTCGACCTGCTGGCGCTCGAAACCTCCAAATGGGATCGCTACGACGCCCATGGCTGTTTTGCCCATACGCATGGCCGCGGCGACTTCATGGCGAATTACGTGATCGAGGTGAAGCCGGGCAAGAAGACCGCGCCCATGAAGCACCTCTACGAGGCGTTTTTCTACGTGCTGGCCGGCACAGGCTCGACGACCGTTTGGCTGCCGGGCGGCGAGGTTCGCACGTTTGAATGGGGCCCGAAGGCGCTGTTCGCGGTTCCGCTCAACTGCCGCTACCAGATATTCAACGGATCGGGCCAGGAATCCGCGCGGCTCTCATGCACCAACGATGCGCCGCTGACCATCAACCTCTACCACAATCTGGATTTCGTCTTTAACAATCCGGCGGAATTTCCCGAGCGTCTGGGCGAGAACAAGCACTTCGACGGCGAGGGCGACCACACCGAATACAAGCGCGGCGACAAGGTCGCGACGCTGAATGTGTGGGAGACGAATTTCGTCCACGACCTGACGAGCTTCAAGCTTTACGAACTGAACGAGCGCGGCAAGGGCTCACTCAACGTGTCGTTCATTCTGGCCGACGGCACGATGCACGCGCATTCGTCGCAAATCCCCGTGGGCCGCTACAAGAAGGCCCATCGTCACGCCGCCGGAACGCATGTTCATGCGGTGGACGGCACCGGCTATTCGCTGCTCTGGTATGACGGCGACGAAAAGTTCGTCGAAATTCCATGGCGTCACGGCATCATGTACACCCCGCCGTTCTGGATGTTCCACCAGCACTTCAACACATGCGAGACGCCCGCGCGCTATCTGGCGTGCAGCCTCGGCAGCCGCCGCTATCCGTTCATTTCCTACCGGCGCGTCAGCGGCGAAGGAAAGGGTTCTGTGTCGGTGAAGGAAGGCGGACGCCAGATCGAGTACGAGGATCAGGATCCGCGCATTCACCGCAAGTTCCTTGAAGAACTCAAGACGACCGGCGTATCGTCCCAGATGGGCGACATTTTCGATGAGCCCGCAATTCTTGCGCTGCCGCAGTCAGAGCTCACCGGCGTGATCCGGAACCCGCAGCTCGTCGGGCCGGCGGTCTGATCAAAAACGGCCCCGGATCAGTGTCCGGGGCCTCCGCCCTGCATCTGCGGACGCCGCATCAAGACCACCAGCGGCACGAGCAGCACAAACAGGATGGTGAGGGTGAAGAAGACATCGCCCAGAGCCATGACGATTGCCTCGCGCCTCACCAGTAGGCCAAGCCGTTTCGTCGCCGCCAGCGATGCGTCGGAACCTAGCGGCCCGTAAGCGAGAGTCAGATTGGCGAGGGCTTCCTCCGCCGCCGTGCGCCCCCAGCGGACATTTTCCTGCAGACGCTGCAAATGCAGATCGGTGCGGTCGTTCAGAAGCGTGTTGATGAGCGCCAGCCCGATCGCGCCGCCCAGATTGCGCGTCAGATTGAAAAGCCCCGAGGCATTTTTCAATTGCTGTGGCGGTAGTGTTCCAAGAGCCAGATTGGTGATGGGAACCATGCACATCATCAGCGAGACGCCGCGCAGCATCTGCGGCACGAGCAGTTCGTAGAAGTCCCAGTCCTTGGTGACGTCTGAAAACATCCATGTGCCGGTCGCGAAGCCGATGAAGCCGAGCGATATCAATATGCGCGGATCGACCTTGGCCGACAGGCGTCCGATGAAAGGCGCAGACAGGAAGCTGCAGATTCCGGTGACAAACATCGTGTTGCCGATCATCAGCGCCGAATAGCCGCGTACGCGCGCCAGATAGACCGGATAGAGATAGGTCAATCCGTAAAGCCCCACGCCGAGCGTCAACGAGAACAGCGAGCCGGTCCAGAAATTGCGGTTGCGGAAGGCCGCGAGATCGACAATCGGATTGCGGGACGTCAGTGCGCGCCAGAAGAACAGCACCGCGCCTGTAGCCGAAATGGCGGCCGCCAGAACAACCTTCTCGTCCTGAAACCAGTCCTTCAGGGGGCCTTCTTCCAGCAGATATTCGAGCGCTCCCAGAAACGCCGCCATGCCCAGAAGCCCCGACCAGTCGAAGCCTTTCAGGAGGCGCAGGTCCGGTTCGTCGAAATCGATGAGGAGCCAGCAGACCACGCTGACGATCACGCCCGGCACGACATTGATCAGAAAAAGCCAGTGCCACGAGAACATGTCGGTGAGCACGCCGCCGGCGGTCGGCCCGATGGTCGGAGCCAGTGTCGCCACAAGGCCGATGACGGGTCCTACGATCGGCTGTTTGTCGCGCGGAAAGATCGAGAAGGCCGAAGAGAAAACCGTCGGGATCATGCCGCCGCCGATGAAGCCCTGCACGGCGCGCCACAAAATCATTTCGCCGATGGTGCCGCTCGTGGCGCACAGCAGGCTCGCCAGGGTGAAGCCCGCTGCCGACGTCACGAAGACGATGCGGGTCGAAAAGGCGCGCGACAGAAATCCCGACAGCGGGATCATCACCACTTCGGCGACCAGGTAGGCCGTCTGGACCCAGGACACTTCTTCGGCGCTGGCCGACAGTCCGGCCTGAATTTCAGCAAGAGAGGCCGAAACGATCTGGATGTCGAGGATCGCCATGAACATTCCGAAAACCATCGCCACGAAGGCGATGATCTTGCGGGCGCCGAACGAGCGCACCGGAACGGCCTGAGCGGCCGGCAATGCGACGGCGCTCGACATCAGTGCTGGAAGCCCAGCGAGCCCAGCAGCGTCTGCTTTGGCGTGTCGGGCGCGCGCGTGTCCACATCCGCCACGACCGATAGTCCCGGGCGCAGCACGCCTTCAGCGGCCAGTTCCGCCGGGATGCGGATGCGCACCGGGACGCGCTGGACAATCTTGGTGAAATTGCCCGTCGCATTCTCAGGAGGCAGCAACGAGAATTGCGCACCGGAAGCAGGAGAAAAGCTGTCCACGATTCCCTCGATGGCGCGGCCCGGCAGAGCATCGACATGGATCGCGACTTTCTGGCCCGGCTTCAGCCGGGCCAGTTGCGTTTCCTTGAAATTGGCTTCCACGAAAGTGCTGGCGAGCGGCACCAGCGCCAGGAGACGCGCTCCGGGCTGAACGAACTGCCCGGTCTGCACCGACCGGTTTCCGACCACGCCGTCAAACGGGGCCCTGATTTCGGTGAAGGACAGATCCCGGACGGCCCGGTCGCGCGCCGTCACGAGTTCAGCGCGCGCATGTTCGGCTTCGCCCTTCTGGGCTTCCAGCACCGCCAGATTGGCTTTTGCGGCCTGCAGGGCCGCTTCCGCGCCTTGTTCGGCCGCGACGGTACGGTCGCGATCGGCAAGTGTCGTGTCGATTCGTTGCTGGGTGCCTGCCGCATTGAGCACAAGCAGTTTGGCGCGCTCATATTCGCTGAAAGCGCGTTGCTGGTCGGCGCGGGCGGCGGCGACTTGCGCCTTCGCCTGTTCGATCACGGCGCGTTGCGCTTTCTCCTGTTCGACGATGCGCGCAATGCTGGAGTCCTGCGTGTCCAGCTTGCGATTGGCGGCCTCGACCGCCAGCGCATAGTCGCCCTTGTCGATGGAGACCAGAAGGTCTCCACGGGCCGCCAGGGCGTTGTCCCGCACGCCAACGCTGGTCACATAGCCTGACACCTTTGCGGCGATGGCGGCAGTGTCGGCCCGCACATAGGCGTCGTCTGTCGAGACGATGAACCGGCCCTCGGCATACCAGTTCCAGCCCGCATTCGCCCCGTAACCCAGCAATGCAATCGCCACGAGCGGAAGGATGTATCTGGCCTTGCTGCGCCGGGGCGGTGTGATTGCGTCAGGCGTCAGGACGGGTGCGGCGGCGGTAGCGACGGCGCGGCCCTGATCCGCCGGCGTCGCCAAAGGCGATTTCGATTCAACTGCGTTTGCGTTTGCGGTCGCGGGGGGAACGGGCGAGTCTTCTTGGGGCATCTGAAACTGTTCCAATCGAACCGAACGGTTCGGTCAATGCGCTTGACATAGCGCAGCCGGGGGCCTAAATCAAGAGTGACCGAACCGTTCGGTCAAAAATTGAAAGACCATGACCGAGACCGCTGCGACTCTGGAAACTCCGGCCGCCGAACGGGCGGACAACGCCAAGCTTCGCCAGATTCTGGACGGAGCCCGGAAGGTTTTTCTGGCGGATGGTTTCGACGGCGCGAGCATGAATGACGTCGCCCGCGCGGCAGGGGTGTCGAAAGGCACCCTCTATGTCTACTTCGACTCCAAGGAAGCTCTTTTCGAGGCGCTTGTCCGCAGCGAGAAGCAGGCCCAGGCCGAGCGTCACACCTATTTCGACGATCCTGACAGCGACGTCGCCGCCAACCTGCGTCGGGTCGGCCTGTCGCTCTGCGATATGCTGGCGCGTCCCGACAGCGTCGCCATCGCCCGCATGGTGATCGGCGTCGCCGGCAAGTTTCCCCGGATCGGCCGGGCCTTCTATGAAGCCGGGCCGCAGTTCGGCAAGGAGCGTCTTGCCGCCTATCTGGTGGGACAGGTGGCGGCAGGTAAGCTACGCCTCGATGATCCGCAGCAAGCTGCGAGCAACTTCCTGCAATTAGCCCACTCGGAAATCATCAAGGCGCGTCTGTTCGGCATGAACGCCGAAATTTCCGCGGCCGACATCGAGCGTTCTGTCGAGAACGCGGTCGATGTTTTCATGAGGGCCTACGGGGCGGCGCGTCAGGGCGCCTAGTTGCCGACGAACTTGCGGACAGCTTCTTCCACCGCGATCCGCTGTTGCGAGGGCAATGTGGCCAGCACGCCGTCGAGATATTCGTCTCCCAGTCCCGACGCGCGGGCCAGAATATGCCATTTCATCGCCTCGACCAGATTGCGCTGGACGCCGCGCCCGGCTGACAGCATCCGGGCCAGCCGGTTCTGCGCGATCGGGTTTTCGCGCGCGGCGGCGCGGAGGAAATATTTGGCCGCTGCGGCTTCGTCTTTTACAATGCCGTCGCCGTTGAACAGCGCGACGCCAAATTCGACTTCAGCGGCGATGTTGCGCTCATCGGCCGCCGCCTTGAGCAATTGCGCAGCCTTCTGCCGGTCTTGCGGAACGCCGGTTCCCTCGCGATAGAGCATCGCGAGCGCATAGGTGGCGTCGCTGTCGCCGACCTCGGAGGCCCGCCGGAAAAAATCGGCCGCGCGCTGGAAATTCGCGACCGGCGAGTCCAGCTCCATCACGCCGAGATTGTAGAGGGCGCCGGCATGATTGCGGGCCGCGGCCTTTTCGAACAGGGCGCGGGCGGCCTTTTCGTCGCGCGTGACGCCTTCGCCCGTCAGATAGGCGCGCCCCAGCGCGAAACTTGCGTTTGGATCGTCGCGGTCCGAGGCGAGCTTGTACCAGCGCGCCGCCTCGGCGAAGTCGCGCCGCACCCCGAGCCCGACCCGATACAGTTCTGCGATCAGCGTCATGGCCGGCGCATCGTTGGAATTGGCGTCCAGACGCTTCATGGATTCGCGCAGGGCGGTGACGAAATAGCCGCGCTGGAACGCCGCAAAGGCCGCATCGCCCACAGGCGAGGAAGGATCGTCCGGCCTTGTAAGCGGGGGAGCGACGGGCGGAGGCAATGTGAAGGTCGGGGCCGCAGGAGCGGCGGGCGCAACGGGCTTGACGGGAGCCTGAGCGAGCGCCGTCCAGGACCCCGCAAGGGACGCAGCCAGCATCAGCAGCGCAGGAGCCGCCCGCCCGCCCCTCACGGAACGTCCGCGCGGGCCTTGGCGATCGCCGCCATGGCGTCGCGCACCGCCGAAGCCGGACCGCGTGGATCGTTCCAGACCGCCTCGCCAAGCGCGACGAAGTCGGCTCCCGCCTGCGCCAGCTCCTCGACCTGATCGAGTCCAGCCGCATAGCCGACAACCGGCACGTTGAAGATTTCGGCCCACCAGCCGACGCGCTCAAGAGTGCCCGAAAACGGCGGCGTATACCCATCGCGCGCCGGTTCGCCGAACATGACGTAGTCGATGTCGAGTTCCCCGGCCGCCATGGCGTCGTGGCGGGTCTTCAATCCGCCGGCGCCGACGATCCCGTCGGGCTTCAGCTTGCGGATGGCGTCGTTGAGTTCGTGCTCTTCCTCTTCGCCGGTGACCCGGATGTGAGCGCCATCGGCGCCGGCCCTCTGCGAAAGCTGGACGTTGTCTTCGACCAGCAGGGCGGCGCCCCGGTCCTGCGCGATCGGTGCGAGGGTGCGGAGGATCTTGCGGGCGTCGCCGTCGTCACGCCCATCGAGAAGCACCAGCACGCAGGCCACCACGCCCGCATCAAGGGCTGCTTCCAGCACAGGCGCGAAAGACAGCGCCTCCGTGAGGCGCGGGGTGATCAGATAAAGGCTCGGCGAATCGTCGGACATGGAAGCAACGCCCCGGGGTGATCGGGCTGTCCTAGATGGAAAACGAATGGGGCGAAAGCGGGACCGGCTCCGGGAATCTGGAAAGCGGACGCAAGCGCGACAATTTGCAGGGCTGCGGCCGACCCTGCGGGCGTTCAAATTGCGCTTCGGACGGGCGGCGCGTAAAACGGGCCCACATTTCAAGCCGGATCATTCGGGAGACACGCCTTGGCAGATTTCCGCACCTTCACGACCGCGCACCGCGAGCCGGCAGTGCCGATGCAGCCGCTGGTCGATCCGGCCGGCTGGGAGGCGAGCCAGCTCGGACCTGTGCAGAACTGGTCCTATTCGTTCACGCAGTCGGATCAGGACGAGATCGTCGCCGCCGTTCAGTCGTTCCGCAACACGGGACTGTCCCGCGTGGATGTGGCGCGCGAAAACTTCCCGCTTGGCAAGCTGGCGTCCACACTCGCCGACGTGCATCGCGAACTGACCGACGGGCGCGGCATGGTGATGCTGCAGAACTTCCCGATCGACCGGCTGGACCTTGAAGGCAACGCCATCGGATTCATGGGCATCGGGGTCTATCTGGGAGACCGCATGGTGCAGAACCGCCACGGCCATGTGCTCGGCCACGTGAAGGATCTGGGGCTCGATTATCACGGCACGGGCCGCGCCTATAACACGCGCGCCGACCTGCGCTTCCATGCGGATTCCTGCGATTATGTCGCCCTGCTCTGCCTGCAGGTGTCGAAGTCCGGCGGCGAGAGCCGCGTGGTCAGCTCGGTGACGGTTTACAACGAAATCCTCAAGCGCCGTCCAGATCTGGCGAAGGTGCTGACCGAGGATTTCTATCGCTCCATGGGGCTCGACAAGGACAAGGACGCTGCCCCGTGGTTCAAGCAGCCGGTGTTCAATTTCGAGCAGGGCTATTTCAGCGCCGCCGCTGTCGGCGTGTCGGTCGACAAGGCCCAGAAGCTGCCGGGCGTCCCGCCGCTTACCGACGCCCAGAAGGAAGCGGTCGTGTATTACCGCAATCTGGTGGAAGAACTCGCGGCTGACATTCCGTTCCGGCCCGGCGACGTGCAGATTTTGAACAATTTCGTCATGCTGCACAGCCGCCGCGAATTCGAGGACTGGCCGGAAGAAAACCGCCGCCGCCACCTGCTGCGCCTGTGGATTCGCGACGACAACAGCCGCCCGATCCCCGACAGCATCCGCAACGGCCGTCAGGGCGCGGGCATCCGGATCAAGGGGCTGAAGCCGATTGCGCCGCTGGAGGCGACCGAAGTTTCGGAGTGAGTGGCTGACGCCGTCGTGCTTCGAGACGCCGCCTGCGGCGGCTCCTCAGCATGAGGGGCTTCTTCCGCTTTTGAAGCTCACCCTGAGCCCTCATGCTGAGGAGTGCTGCGTAGCAGCGCGTCTCGAAGCACGAGGGCGACCAGAACAACAAACAGAAAGGGCGGCCCAAGAGCCGCCCTTTCTAATTCCAGATACGCCGTCGCTTACGCGAAGGTCGGGTCGAGCTTGCCGCTCGCATAGCGCTTGGCCATGTCCGACAGCGGCACGATCTTGCCGATCTTGGAGGCCTGACCAGCCGTGTTGAACTCTTCCAGCCGCTGCTTGCAGATATTCGACATGGCTTCCAGCGCGGGCTTCAGATATTTGCGCGGATCGAATTCGCCCGGATGCTCGGCGAGCACCTTCCGGATCTGGCCCGTGATGGCCATGCGGTTGTCGGTGTCGATGTTGATCTTGCGGACGCCGTTCTTGATGCCGCGCTGAATCTCTTCCACCGGCACGCCCCAGGTCGGCTTCATCTTGCCGCCATAGGCGTTGATGATGTCCTGCAGGTCCTGCGGGACGGACGACGAGCCGTGCATCACCAGATGCAGGTTCGGCATCTTGCGATGAATGGCCTCAATGACGTTCATGGCCAGCACCGCCCCGTCGGGCTTGCGGGAGAACTTGTAGGCGCCGTGCGAGGTGCCCATCGCGACTGCAAGCGCATCGACCTTCGTGGCCTTCACGAATTTCACGGCTTCGTCCGGATCGGTCAGAAGCTGGTCGTGGCTGAGCTTGCCTTCGGCGCCGTGACCGTCTTCCTTGTCGCCCATGCCGGTTTCCAGCGAGCCGAGCACGCCGAGTTCGCCTTCCACCGAGACGCCGCCCATGTGGGCCATGTCGACGACGTTCTTGGTCACGTTGACGTTGTAATCATAGTCGGCGGGGGTCGCCCCGTCCGCCTTGAGCGAGCCGTCCATCATCACGGACGTGAAGCCCGACTGGATCGCCGTCATGCAGGTGGCTTCCACATTGCCGTGGTCGAGATGCACGCAGATCGGAATGTGCGGATACATTTCGGTGAGCGCGTCCATCATGTGACGCAGCATGATGTCGTTGGCATAGCCGCGCGCGCCGCGCGAAGCCTGGATGATCACCGGCGCATCGAGCGCGTTGCAGGCTTCGCCAATCGCAAGCGCCTGTTCCATATTGTTGATGTTGAAAGCCGGTACGCCGTAATTGTGTTCGGCGGCGTGGTCGAGAAGCTGTCTCAGGGTAATGCGGGCCATGTGGTCCTCCGGAAGATAACCTGTTCTGACGCGAGCGGACTGATATTTCGTTAAGCTCTGTGGCGGTTCAAGCCCGCAGGGCTTCAACTCCCGGAAGGGCCTTGCCTTCCAGCCATTCGAGGAACGCGCCGCCCGCGGTCGAAATATAGGAGAAGTCGTCGCCGACGCCCGCCTGATTGAGCGCCGCGACCGTATCGCCGCCGCCCGCCAGAGACATCAGCTTGCCGGCTTTGGTGAGCCTTGCGGCGGCTCTCGCGGCCGCATTGGTGGCTGCGTTGAAGGGCTCAAGCTCGAAAGCCCCGAACGGGCCGTTCCACACAAGGGTCTTGGCGACTTCAAAGAGGCGCTCGACTTCCACCACCGATTTCGGGCCGGCGTCGAGAATCATCTCGTCGTCGGCCACATGGTCCACGTCGGCGACGCGGTTCGCCGCATGGGCCTTGAATTCCTTCGCCACAACAGCGTCGACCGGCAGGCAGATCGTGCATTTGGCGGCCTTGCCGGCTTCCAGAATGCTGCGGGCGGTGTCCAGCATGTCCTTCTCGCAGAGGGACTTGCCGATCTTCTTGCCCTGTGCGGCCAGGAACGTGTTGGCCATGCCGCCGCCGATGATAAGAATATCGACCTTCTTGACGAGGTTGCCGAGCAGTTCGAGCTTGGTCGAGACCTTCCCGCCGCCCACCACCGCCGCGACCGGGCGCTGCGGATTTTCGAGCGCCTTCGAGATGGCCTCGATTTCCTGCTGCATGGTGCGGCCCGCATAGGCCGGGAGCTTGTGCGCGAGACCTTCCGTCGAAGCGTGCGCCCGATGCGCTGCCGAGAAGGCGTCGTTCACATAGATGTCGCCGAGCCTGGCGAGTTCGGCCACGAAAGCCGGATCGTTCTTTTCCTCCGCCTTGTGGAAGCGGGTGTTTTCCAGCAGCAACACATCGCCGCTCTTCATCGCAGCCACCGCATTGGCCGCAACCTCGCCGATGCAATCGCCCGCAAACGCGACCGGCGCGCCCAGATGGGACGAAACAGCGGCGGCGAGCGGCTTCAGCGAATTTTCAGTGTCGGGTCCGGCCTTCGGACGTCCGAAATGCGCCAGCAGGATCACCTTTCCACCCTTCCCGGAGATTTCCCGGATGGTGGGCAGGATACGATCAATGCGGGTCGTGTCGGTCACGCGGCCGTTTTCCATCGGCACGTTGAGATCGACGCGCACCAGCACGCGCTTGTTGGCGACATCGGCTGAATCGAGAGTCTTGAAAGCGGACATTTAAAACCCGGCGATTGATCGGACTCAGGCGGCGAAAGCGCCGCCGCAAAAGAAAGTGGCGGCCGAAGCCGCCACATTCCGGAAATGTCAGAGCAGCTTGCCCATCGCGACGGCCGTGTCGGCCATGCGGTTCGAGAAGCCCCATTCGTTGTCGTACCAGGACAGGATGCGGACGAAATTGCCGTCGATCACCTTGGTCTGGTCGATGTGGAAGATCGACGAATGGCTGTCATGGTTGAAGTCGATCGAGACGTTCGAGGATTCCGTGTAGCCGAGGACGCCCTTCAGCTCCTGAGCCGCGGCGCGCTTGATGGCCTCGTTGATTTCCTTCGCCGAGGTGGCGCGCTTGGAGGTGAACTTCAGGTCCACGACCGAAACATTCGGGGTCGGCACGCGGATCGCCGCGCCATCGAGCTTGCCGTTGAGTTCCGGCAGCACGAGGCCGACGGCCTTGGCGGCGCCGGTCGAGGTGGGGATCATCGACAGGGCCGCCGCGCGGGCGCGGTAGAGATCCTTGTGCATCGTGTCGAGCGTCGGCTGGTCGCCCGTGTAGGAATGGATCGTGGTCATGAAGCCATGCTCGATCCCGACCGTGTCGTTCAGCACCTTGGCGACCGGCGACAGGCAGTTCGTGGTGCACGAGGCGTTCGAAACGACCAGATGGTCCTTCGTAAGCTTGTCGTGGTTCACACCATAGACAACCGTCAGGTCGGCGTTGTCGCAAGGAGCCGAGACCAGAACGCGCTTGGCGCCGGCGGTCAGATGCGCGGCGGCCTTTTCCTTGGTGACGAAGATGCCGGTGCATTCAAGGGCGATATCGACGCCCATATCCTTGTGCGGAAGTTGGGCGGGATCGCGGATGGCGGTGACCTTGATGGGACCAAAGCCGACGTCGATCGTGTCGCCCGCGACCTTCACCTCATGCGGGAAGCGGCCGTGCACCGAATCAAAACGCAGCAGATGGGCGTTTGTCTCGACCGGGCCGAGATCGTTGATGGCGACGACCTGGATGTCCTTGCGGCCGGATTCCACGATGGCGCGCAGCACATTGCGGCCGATGCGTCCGAAACCGTTGATTGCAACCTTAACAGCCATGTCGTGTTCCCTTGTGGATTGTTGGTGGGGACGCAACGCGCGAACAGACCGCAGCCTTACTCATGGCCGGGACAATGACAGCCGCGCGAGAAGTACAATGAGGGCCGGGCTTCTGTACAACAGCCGCGTTAAAAATCCCTCAGTAATTCGGCGCAGGTAGGGCAATGCCACCCGAAAGCTCGGGATTTTTCGGCAAAATATGGTTCCGCAGGTCCTCCGGCAATCGGTCTTGCAAAAATTCGATTGCGGCGATTGGTCAAAAGCCTCGCTTCGGCTTGCTTCAGCCCAGCCGCGCCAGCGCCGCCTTCTCGACCGCCGCCGCCGTGATGCCGAAGTGTTCGTAGAGCTTCTGGTAGGGCGCGCTGGCCCCGAACGAGTCCATGCCGACGAAAACGCCGTCCGAGCCGATGAGGGCGTCCCAGCCCATCCGGATGCCGGCTTCGACGGCGATTTTCACCGGCGCATCGCCGATGACGGCTTTGCGGGTCGCTTCGTCCTGCGCAAGGAAGATATCCATGCAGGGGACGGACACGACGCGCGCCGGCACGCCCCTGGCGGCCAGCGCCTTCTGGGCGTCCATCGCGATTCCGATTTCCGAGCCCGACGCAAAGATCGAGACCTTGGCGGGCCCGCTGGCGGGGCTCAGTTCGTAAGCGCCCTGACGGCAGAGATTGTCGTCCTCGTACTTCAAACGCACCGGCTTCAGGTTCTGGCGGGTCAGGGCGAGAATCGACGGTCCCCTGCGGGATTCCAGCGCCAGCTGCCAGCATTCCATCGTCTCGGTGGCGTCCGCCGGGCGGAACACCAGCATGTTCGGGATGGCGCGCAGCACCGCCAGATGTTCAACCGGCTGATGTGTCGGGCCGTCCTCGCCCAGACCGATCGAGTCGTGGGTCATCACCTCGATGTGCCGGACACCCATCAGGGCCGCCAGCCGCAGGGAGGGACGGCAGTAATCGGTGAAGACCATGAAGGTCGCGCCCGACGGAATAAGCCCGCCATGCAGCGCCATGCCGTTGATGGCCGCCGCCATGCCGTGCTCGCGAATGCCCCAGTGGACGAAACGTCCGGCGTAGTTGCCGGGCGAAATGGCCGGGGTGGCCGCCACCTTGTTGTTGTTGGAGCCGGTGAGGTCCGCCGAACCGGTGATGAGTTCGGGCACGATCTCGCAGATGACAGCCAGACAGGCTTCGGACGCCTTTCGGGTCGCGAGCTCCTTCGGGTTCTGGGCGCAGTCTTCCTTGAAGTGATTGACGACGGCCTTCAACGAGAACGGCAGGTCGCCTTTCAGGCGGCGCTCGAACTCGAACTTCTTGAACTCGTCCATCCTGGCGACGCGGGCGTTCCAATCGGCGTGGGCCGTCGCGCCGCGGCTGCCCGCCGCCCGCCAGGCGGCCAGAATGTCGGCCGGAATCTCGAACGGCGCGTGGGGCCAGTTCAGCGCCTTGCGGACGCCCTCGATCTCTGTTCCGCCCAGCGGCTCGCCATGCGCCTTGGCGGTGCCGGCGCGCGTCGGCGCGCCATAACCGATGACGGTCTTGCAGGCGATCAGGGTCGGGCGGTCGGACTTCTTGGCCGCCTCGATGGCCTTGAGGATCGCGTCCGGGTCATGGCCGTCGATACGGCAGGCGGCCCAGCCGGCGGCCTCGAAACGCTTCACCTGATCGACCGAATCGGCAATCGACAAAGGCCCGTCGATGGAAATGCCGTTGTCGTCGAACAGCACGATCAGCCGATTGAGCTTGAGGTGCCCGGCAATGGCGATCGATTCCTGCGAAATGCCTTCCATCAGGTCGCCGTCGGAGGCCAGCACATAGGTGTGATGGTCGACCACATCGCCGAATTCGGCGTTCATCATGCGCTCGGCGAGCGCCATGCCGACGGCGGTGGCGATGCCCTGCCCGAGCGGGCCGGTGGTGGTCTCGACGCCTTTGGTGTGGAAGACTTCCGGATGACCGGGCGTCTTCGAGCCCAGCTGGCGGAAATTCTTGATTTCGTCGAGCGTCATTTCGGGCTCGCCCGCCAGATGCAGCAGGGCGTAGAGCAGCATGGAGCCGTGACCGGCCGACAGGACGAAACGGTCGCGGTCCGGCCAGTTGGTGTCGGCGATGTCGTATTTCATCACCTTGGTGAAGAGCACGGTCGCAATGTCGGCGGCCCCGAGCGGCAGGCCCGGATGGCCCGAATTGGCCTTCTGAACCGCATCCATGGCGAGGGCGCGAACCGCATTGGCCATCGCGGCGTGCGAAACCGTCATCGGACTATCCTTTCGGGATCGGAGAAAGCCGGAAAACCGGCTGTTTGCGCGGGTTGATAGCACCCAAGGCCCGCGAGTCAACGCTCAGGCCCCCAAGTTCAAGTGGACGGCGGCGCTTTGCGGGCAAAGTCCGTTGACCGGAAGCGCCGGGTCGTTCCAAATGTGCGCCCAGACAGTTGCGCCGAAATCCGGAACCATTGCGTCAATGTCCCTGCCGCCGCGCCTCGACGCCGCGCTCCAGCGCCTCGCTTCCGCGCTCGACCAGCTCGAGGCGGCTGCGGAGCGTCGCCAGAAGGCCGACGCCGCACGGGGCGATCTGGAGGAGGAACTGGCTGTCATGCAGGACGACCGTTCCCGCATGGCGGTCGATCTCGATGCCGCTTTGGCCCGCAACAAGGCGCTCGCCCATGCCAATTCGGAAGTGCAGCGCCGCCTGACGCGCGTCAGTTCGACGATCCAGTCTCTTCTGCCGGAGGAAAGCTCCGGGGAGGACCGCTGATGGCGCATGTCAACGTCACCATCGGCGGTCGCCCCTACCGGATGGCCTGCGAGGACGGGCAGGAGCCGCATCTTGAAATGCTGGCTTCCACCATCGACAGCCGCATCGCCGAGATGCGCAAGTCCTTCGGGGAAATCGGCGACCAGCGGCTGACCGTCATGGCGGCGATTTCGATTCTGGACGAGGCGACCGACCAGCAGAATCGCATGAAGAAGCTGGAAGCGCGCGTCGCCGAGC
The DNA here is from genome assembly GCA_947475995.1 of Beijerinckiaceae bacterium. GTDB lineage: Bacteria > Pseudomonadota > Alphaproteobacteria > Rhizobiales > Beijerinckiaceae > Terripilifer. The sequence continues at coordinate 19,995 of CANJNI010000026.1, forward strand.
TCGAAGCCGCCCGCGCCGGAGCCGAAAGCGCCGGCGAAAGCTGGGCGCAGTCGCTGGCCGAAGCGCTCGAGGAATCAGCGCGTCGTATTGAGAGGCTCGCCAAGGACGTGGCGGGGCCGAAGTAAGTCAGTCGCGCGCCGGTTCGCCGACATGCACCGCCAGCCAGACAGTCGGCCCATCTGGGGCGGTCCAGTCCACCCGGTGCCGGACATTCGGGCCGATCGCCGCCCAGTCGCCCGGCCTCAGCCGCCGCGCCTCCGGCTCATGCTCGAACCGCAGGCGTGCCGCGCCTGACAGCAGCAGCACCCATTCGGTCCAGTCCTGCGACAGCCATTCTGCGTCAGGCGTCGCCTGTCCAAATGACACGATGCGCTCGACCCGCGCCCCCGGCAGGGCCAGCAGCGTTTGGAAACATTCATTGTCAGGGTCCGTCCAGAGGTCCGCCATCAGGTTTCCGGCCGGGATTTCTGCGCTCATTGCGTGCTCCGGATTTATGCTAGCGTCAGCATAGCCGCTCTCGCTGTTCGGAGACATCATGCGCCGCATCTTCGCCGCCGCCCTGTTGGGCGCAATGACATTGGCGGTCAACACGGGCGCGCAGGCGACCGAATTCTGCGAAATCCCGAAGACCCGCGACGGCTTCGTTGCGCTGCGATCCGGGCCCGCCACAACGAATGCAATCGTGGCCCGCATGCGCGAAGGCGACGAGGTCATGGCCGATGCGCAAGCCGCGCCGCGCAACGGCTGGGTCCGCGTTCTCTGGTGGAAGGGCGGGCGGTTCCGGCCCGAAGGCTATGCGTTCGACAAGCCGTCCGGCAAAGGCTGGATGAGCCGCAGCTTCATGCGCGATTGCGGCTAGTTCAGAAGCCTCAAAAAAATTTTACGCCGAGGCTCTTGAACGAAAAAAAATCCGTTCCCAACTCAGGCGCGCCGGCGCGCCATAGGGCCCGGTTTTCATATCAGCTCTGTCTCACAGGAGGAACTCATGAAGTTTCGCCCGCTGCACGATCGCGTCCTGGTTCGTCGCATCGACGCGGAAGAGAAAACAAAGGGCGGGATCATCATCCCCGACACCGCCAAGGAAAAGCCGCAGGAAGGCGAAGTCATCGCCGTCGGCTCCGGCTCGCGCGACGAGAACGGCAAGCTGACGCCGCTCGATCTCAAGGTCGGCGACCGCATCCTGTTCGGCAAATGGTCCGGCACGGAAATCAAGGTGAATGGCGAAGACCTCCTGATCATGAAGGAGAGCGACGTCATGGGCGTGATCGAGGGCGCGGCAGCCCCGGTGCGCAAGGCCGCCTGACGGGGCCTCTGGTTTCAACCTCTCATGTCTGCGGAGTGAGAAAATGTCTGCCAAGGAAGTGAAGTTTTCCCAGGACGCCCGCGAACGCATGTTCCGCGGCGTCGACATTCTGGCCAATGCGGTCAAGGTCACCCTCGGTCCCAAGGGCCGCAATGTGGTGATCGAAAAGAGCTTCGGCGCGCCGCGCATCACCAAGGACGGCGTGACGGTCGCCAAGGAAATCGAACTGTCCGACAAGTTCGAGAACATGGGCGCCCAGATGGTGCGCGAGGTCGCCTCCAAGCAGAATGATGCGGCGGGCGACGGCACCACCACCGCCACCGTTCTGGCCCACGCGATCGTCCGGGAAGGCGCGAAATATGTGGCGGCCGGCGCCAATCCGATGGATGTGAAGCGCGGCGTCGATCTCGCCGTCGAGGCCATCCGGGCCGATCTGGAAAAGAACTCCCGGAAGGTCACGTCATCGGAAGAAGTCGCGCAGGTCGGAACGATTTCGGCGAACGGCGACACGTCCATCGGCAAGATGATCGCCGAGGCGATGCAGAAAGTCGGCAACGAAGGCGTCATCACGGTTGAAGAAGCCAAGACCGCCGAGACCGAACTCGATGTGGTCGAAGGCATGCAGTTCGATCGCGGCTATCTGTCGCCGTACTTCGTCACCAATTCCGAGAAGATGGTGGTCGAACTCGAAGACCCCTACATCCTCATCCACGAGAAGAAGCTGACCGGCCTGCAGGCGATGCTCCCCGTGCTCGAAGCCGTGGTGCAGACCGGCAAGCCGCTGCTGATCGTGGCGGAAGATGTGGAAGGCGAGGCGCTGGCGACGCTGGTCGTCAACAAGCTGCGCGGTGGCCTGAAGGTCGCGGCCGTCAAGGCGCCGGGCTTCGGCGACCGCCGCAAGGCGATGCTCGAAGACATTGCGACCCTGACGGGCGGCACGATGATTGCCGAAGACCTCGGCATCAAGCTGGAGAACGTCAACATCGCCATGCTGGGCCGCGCCAAGAAGGTGCGGATCGACAAGGAAAACACCACGATCATCGACGGCGTCGGGTCCAGGAAGGATATCGAGGCCCGCGTTGTGCAGATCAAGGCGCAGATCGAGGAGACGACGTCGGACTACGACCGCGAGAAGCTGCAGGAGCGTCTGGCGAAACTGGCGGGCGGCGTTGCGGTGATCCGCGTCGGCGGCGCGACGGAAGTCGAGGTGAAGGAGAAGAAGGACCGCGTCGACGATGCGCTGAACGCCACCCGCGCGGCCGTGCAGGAAGGAATTCTGCCGGGCGGCGGCGTCGCGCTGCTGCGCGCCCTGAAGGCGCTCGACGGCCTGACCTTCTCCAACGACGACCAGCGCCACGGGGCGGAGATCGTCCGCAAGGCCATGCAGGCTCCGGCCCGGCAGATCGTCGAAAACGCCGGAGTCGATGGCTCGATCGTGGTCGGCAAGGTGCTCGAACATGCCGATTACGCCTGGGGCTACGACGCCCAGAAGGGCGAGTACGGCGACCTGTTCAGGCTGGGCATCATCGACCCCACCAAGGTCGTCCGCACGGCCCTGCAGGATGCCGCATCCGTCGCCGGTCTGCTGATCACCACCGAGGCCATGGTGGCCGAGAAGCCCAAGAAGGACGCGCCTGCGCCGGCCATGCCGGGCGGCGGCATGGACTTCTGAAGTTGCGTCGGTAGCGTCGGTGGGACGCCCGCTTCGGCGGGCGTCCTTTTTCGTCTTGCGCCGCGTTTACCGTGGATTAACCATATTGGGGCGCTTTGGTCGGACGGTTCTGACACAGGATGCCGCCATGTATTTCGGACGCCGCCTTTTCCTCGGTCTTGCTCTCAGCGCGGCCGGTCTTGCCCCCGCACAGGCCGATTTTGCGGACTGTCTGGCAGGACTTCGTTCTGCGGCGACGTCGCAAGGCATTTCAGCCTCCACATTCGACCGTGTGATGCGCGGCGTCACGCCCGATCCGAAAGTGATCGAGGCGATGGATACGCAGCCGGAGTTCAAGACTCCAATCTGGGATTATCTGGCCAGCCTCGTCGATGATCAGAAGGTGCGCGAGGGCCGCGAGATGATGCGGCGCTACGCCTCCGCGCTGGCCGCCGCCGAGCAACGCTTCGGGGTGGATCGCCACGCCATTGCGGCCGTGTGGGGCGTCGAATCCGATTTCGGGGCGGTGTCGGGAAAATGGTCGCTGCCGCAATCGCTCTCCACCATCGTGTGCACGGGCAAGCGGCGGCAGGATTATTTCAAGGGCGAGCTCATGTCGGCGCTCAAGATCGTCGACCGGGGCGATATTGCCGCCGAGAAGCTGAAAGGCTCCTGGGCCGGGGCGTTCGGCCACACGCAATTCATGCCCTCCACCTATCTGCGGCTGGCGGTGGACGGCGACGGCGACGGGCGGCGGGATCTGGTCGACTCTCCCGCAGACGCGCTTCATTCGACCGCCAACTATCTGGCGAAATCCGGCTGGGTGAGCGGCGCCACCTGGGGTTACGAGGTGCGGGTTCCGGCGGGCTATGGGGGGCCTTCGGGGCGCACCACCAAGCAGCCCCTGTCCTCATGGTCCTCGCGCGGCATCCGCAAGCTTGACGGCTCGGCCCTCGACGGGTCCGGGCAGGCGGGCCTTCTGTTGCCGGCGGGAGCAAACGGCCCGGCGTTTCTGGTCTTCAAGAACTACGACGCCGCCTATTCGTACAACGGGGCGGATTCCTATGCGCTCGCCATCTCGATCCTGACCGACCGGCTGCGCGGCAGACCGGGCGTGCAGACGCCATGGCCCACCAACGATCCCGGCATTTCGCGCGTCGAACGCAAGGAATTGCAGACGCTCCTGCTTCAGCGCGGCTACCAGATCGGCGAGGCGGACGGGGCCATAGGGGCCAAGACGCGCGAGGCCATCGCGGATTATCAGGTCAGGGTTGGACTGGAACGCAACGGCCGGGCCGGGAAGTTGGTGCTGGATTCGCTCAGGTCGGGCCGATAGGCCGCTGGCTCACCGCGAATTGACTCGCCTGTGAGGCGACATTCCGTCTATCTGGCAGGATGAACATCGGATTTCCTCCGAAAACGGGCTTTGCGGCCCCCAACCTGATCCGGGCGGCTTTCGTGGCCGCAGCGGCGCTGTTTTCGCTTGGTCCGGTTGCGGCCGAGGACAAGCCGATGTTCCTCGAACTCTTCACCAGCCAGGGTTGTTCTTCTTGCCCGCCGGCAGACGCCCTGCTGAAGAAGATTTCGACCAGATCGAATGTCGTGGCCGTGTCCCTGCCGGTCGATTACTGGGATTACATCGGCTGGAAGGATACGTTCGCTTCGGCCCAGTACACCGCACGCCAGCGCGCCTATGCGAAGACTCGCGGCGACGGGCACGTCTATACGCCGCAGGTTGTGGTGAACGGCCTTGCCCATGCGGTCGGCAGCGACCATGCCGAGATCGAAAAGGTCGCTGGAACGGTGCTGGGCCAGAAGGGCGCGCTCAGCGTTGATCTCAAGATCCGCGAGGAAGACGGCAAGCTCATCGCTGATATCGGCGCGGCGCCCGCCGGGACGCCCGACACCGCAGCCCTTGTGCTGATGCTGGTGGCGCACGATCGCACGGTGATGATCGGACGCGGCGAGAATGCCGGAAAGTCGCTGAGCTACACCAATGTGGTGCGCCAGATGACCAAGGTCGGCGACTGGAACGGAACCGCCAAGCGCATCGAGATTCCGGCCTCGCAACTCACCCTGCCGGATACGGACGGTTATGTGCTGGTGTTGCAGGTCGGCACGATCGCCTGGCCCGGCTCGGTGCTGGCGGCCGCCAAGAGCAAGGGTCTCTGAGTCCCCCGGTCAGATCACGTAGATCCGGTCCGGCAGAACCTGCGCATCGCCCGCCTCGGGCGGGAAATGCGCCGCCAGCAAATCTCCCGTTCTGTTGATCGCATCGAGAAATCCTTCGGTCACATCGCCCTTGCGCAGATGCGCGATCATGGCGTCCACCGTGCCCTGCCAATCCGGCTGGCCGATTCTCTCGGCAACGCCATCGTCCGCCACGATCCGCACGTAATGTTCCGCAAGGGACACGAAAATCAGCACGCCGCGCCGGTCGCGCGTGCGCGCCAGTCCGCGCACCATGAACTGTTCCATCGCGGCCCGATGCGCATGGGCGCGCCGCATGGCGCGCGGCGCGAGCTTCACCCGCAGCTGCGGGTACGACAGCACGAGCATCAAGGCCCCGAACACGATGGCTTGCGCCAGCAGGATGCGCTCGATGGTCATCTGCGTCGTGGCGATCAGCACCCAGGGGGCCAGCAATCCGAAGACTGTCGCCCACATCAACGGCAGCGTTGCATAATCGTGCGAGGAGCGCGCGAGCACGCAGACGATTTCCGCCGAGGTTTTCAGTTCGGTCTCGCGAATGGCCTGCGAAATGCGATCCTGATCGACCTGCAATTGCATCACCAGTCCCCCGATGCGCCGCCGCCGCCGCTCGATCCGCCGCCGCCCGTAAAGCCGCCGGAAGACGATGATCCTCCGCCCCAGGACGATCCGCCTCCCCAGGTGGTTCCGGTTGTCCATGTCGCGGCGCCGCGATTCCAGCGACCGCCCGATCTGGTGATGGTGGGACCCGATCCGCCGAAGAACCGCGAGAGCAGATCGCCAACCAGAAAGCGGAATCCCGGACTGGTGATCATCAGCAGGATGAAGATGACGATGATCGCGGCAAGAAAGATTTCGTCCGGATTGCCGTCATTGCTGACCACGCGCAGGTCTGGCCGCTTCTGCCATTCGGAGGAATCCGTCGTCAGGACGGTGATGATGTCATCGACGCCGCGCTCCACGCCGCCGCCGAAATCATTCGCCTTGAAACGTGGCGCGATGGCGTTGGTGATGATGACCTTGGACAGCGCATCAGTCAGCGTGCCTTCAAGCTCGTAGCCGACCTCGATCCGGACCTTGCGCTCGTTGGGAGCGACGATCAGCAGAACGCCGTTGTTCTTCTGCTTCTCGCCCAGCTGCCATTTGCGAAACAGGCCGTTGGCGTAGGTCTCGATGTCGCCGCCGCCGAGCGACCGGATGGTCGCGACGACGAGTTGAATGCCGGATTTGCTTTCAAGGTCGGCCAGCTTCGCATCCAGCGAGACCTTCACCGTGTCCGGGATGATGGCGGCTTCATCGACGATGCGGCCGGCGAGCGCCGGATAGGTCTGGGCTTGTGCGCCCGGCAGCGATGTGACGAGCAGCAGCAGACCGAGCGCCAGCATCCGCCAGAACGGATGCCGCGCGATGGTTGCTGAAAGCCGATGACCTCGCATGATCAGCCGGAGAGCCCGGGACGGCTCTCCTCCAGTGAGTGCAGTTAGAACTTCACCTGCGGCGGCGACTGAGCGCCTTCATTCGCCGTGAAGGCCGCCATTTCCTTGTTGCCGCGGAAGAAGGTCGCAGCCCACAGCAAGCCCGGGAACGTCTTCAGTTCCGTGTTGTAGATCCGCACGGCCTCGATGTAGTCGCGGCGCGAAACTGCGATGCGGTTTTCGGTGCCTTCAAGCTGCGATTGAAGCGCCAGGAAGTTCTGGTTCGACTTCAGGTCCGGATAGTTTTCGCTGACGGCCAGCAAGCGTCCGAGCGCGCCGGACAATTGAGCCTGCGCCTCCTGAAACTGTTTCAGCTTTTCCGGATCAGTCAGTTGCGAAGCGTCGATCCGCACCGAGGTCGCCTTGGCGCGAGCCTCGACAACCGAGGTCAGCACGTCCTTTTCCTGCTTCGCGTAGCCCTGCACGGTGTTGACCAGATTGGGGATGAGGTCGGCGCGCCGCTGGTACTGGTTCTGCACTTCGGCCCATTTGGCCTTGGCGGATTCCTCCAGCGTCGGAATGTTGTTGTAGCCGCAGCCCGAAACCAGCAGGCCCAAAGCCACGACCGCAAATGCGGCCCGAATGCGCGAGAACATTGTGGACATGCCGCCCTCCAGATCCCTGCAGATGAGAATATGTGCCCGGGGCCGCAACCGTAAGCCCGTCAGCCCGCCACATCCAGAAGGATTTTGCCCGTGGCGCGCCGCCCGGCGATTTCGTCCAGCGCTTCGGCGGTCCGGCTCATGGGATAAATGCGGTGCGGCTGGGAAGCCAGTTTGCCGGCGCTCGCCCATTCGATGAGTTGCGCAACATTCTGCCGGTTGTTCTCGGGTTCGCGCTTGACGAACTCGCCCCACCACACGCCGACAATGTCGCAGCCCTTGAGCAGCGCCAGATTGGCCGGAAGCTTGGGGATTTCGCCCGATGCAAAACCGATCACCAGCAGTCGGCCGCCCCAGGCCATCGAGCGAAGCGCGGCTTCGGTCATGGGACCGCCGACGGCGTCATAAACAACATCGACGCCGGTAGAGCCGGTGAGCTTCTTCAGTTCCTCGCGCAGATCGTTCGCGCCATAATTGATGGTCTCGTCCGCGCCGGCCTTGCGGGCGACTTCGCATTTCTCGTCCGAGGACGCGCAGGCAATGACCCGTGCGCCCATCAGCTTGCCGATCTCGACAGCAGCGAGGCCGGTTCCGCCCGATGCGCCCAGGACCACAAGGGACTCGCCAGGCGACAGACGCCCGCGCTGGCGCAGGGCGTGGATCGTGGTTCCATAGGCAATCGAAAGCCCGGCAGCGGCTTCGTCCGTCACCATGTCGGGGATCTTGCTCACTGCCGAAGCCGGAACGGCGATTTGCTGCCGGGCTGCCCCATGGCTGCACGAGCCGAGGACCCGGTCGCCGACCGCAAGGCCCGCAACGCCTTCGCCCAAAGCCGAAATCCGCCCGGCGAATTCGCCCGCCGGCGAAAACGGAAACGGCGGGCGCACCTGATATTTCCCGGCGATGATGAGCGTGTCGAAAAAATTCAACGCCGCATAGCGAATATCGACCATGACCTCGCCCGGCGCCGGAACCGGACTGGCGACGTCCTCGATGACGAGAGTGTCGGGCGGCCCGAAGGCCTTGCACAGGACAGCTTTCATGATGTTTCCGTCAGGTTGCTTCAACGACGCCGCCGGCTTCAAGCGCGCGCCGGAGTTTCGTGAACGACAGGCGTATGCGGGACTTCACGGTGCCCAGCGGAACGCCGGTCCGGGCAGCGATTTCCGAATGTGACAGGCCTTCATAGAAAGCCATCAGGACCAGCGCCTTGTGCTCTTCGGGCAGTGACTGCATGGCCTCGCGAAGGATTTCCTCGCGCGCCTGCTGGTCAATCCCGGCATTCACATCGGGCGTGGCCTCGTCGGGAATTTCCATGAGAAAATCGTCAGCCTCGACCGTATCCAGCCGATCGCGGCGCAGCATGTCGATGCGGCGGTTGCGGGCGATTCGATAAAGCCAGGTGGCGAGCGACGATTTCTGCGGGTCGAAAAGTTCGGCCTTGCGCCAAAGCGTGATCATGACGTCCTGCGTCAATTCCTCCGCGAGGGCGCGGTCGCAGCCGAGACGCGCGAAATAGCCATTGAGCCGCGGCGCATAGAAATCGAAGAGGACGGTGAACGACTGACGATCGCGCCGCTCGGCAACGGCGGCCACAAGGGCCGCATGTTCGGAAGCGGTGGAATTCATTTCGCGTTCGACGTCTCACTCAGGACCGGTCAGGAAAAGCTTTCGCACCCCCGGCATATCAGGCATGCCACTTTGCCACGTCCGGCCCCGCCGCGAAACCCCGATTGATCCCGGCCGCCAGATTTTCGCCCCCTTCGTGGGTTGAGGTAAGCTCCCGGCTTTCCCTCCAAGTAGTGCCTCGCCTTTGCGGCGGCTGACGGAGTATCCTGACGCAATGATTCGCTCTTTCTGGCACATTGGTCCCGCGCGCGCCGCGACCGTTCGTCGCGCCGGCCTCGCAATCACGGCCGCTGCGGTGGCCGGTCTTTTGGCCGCTCCTGCGGCGGCGCAAACCAAACCCGATCCGAAGAAGCAGCAGGCCAAGCCGGCCGCCGCCAGGACGAACGACAAGGGCAAGAAGCCCGCCGCCAGATCCCTGGCCAAGCCAGCTGCAGGGGCCGGGGCTGCCGCGGCTGCGGCAACGGCGGCCGCGCGGCCCGCGTCGGCCAAGCCTGCGCTGGTCGGCACGTTCGGCGACTGGGGCGTCTATTCCGCCAATGCCGGCAAGGCGAAGACCTGCTACGCGCTCGGCCAGCCTAAAGACCGCCTTCCCGCCTCGCTGAAGCGCGATCCGGGATATGTGTTCATTTCCAGCCGTCCGGGCGAAGGCGTCCGCAACGAGATTTCCATCGTGATGGGCTTCGACGTGAAGCCGTCTGATCTCAAGGCCGAGGTCGGAAACCAGTCCTTCGAGATGGTCGCCAAGGGCGCAAACCTTTGGGTGAAGAACGCCGCCGAGGAAGGCCAGATGCTCGAAGCCATGAAGAAGGGCTCGCGCCTCGTGGTGAAGGCGGCGTCGATTCGCGGCAACGCCAGCACGGATTCCTACTCGCTCTCCGGCCTCGCGCAGGCGGTGGACCGCGCCGCGAAGGAATGCCAGTAGGCGCATTGTTGCGCGCCCGCGCCTGACCTCCTGGCAATCTAGCTATAATGTCGCCCGACCAAAGTGTGACCTGCCGTCGCTTGTGAGACGGCGGGCCGTGAGCATAATGCGCCGCACTCAAGTCTGGTCTGGCGACGCGGGCAGCAGCCCGCGCGGGAGGAATGAAATGTCCGACAAGGTCTATGCGGTTAGCCCCGAATGGTCGAAGCGCGCCTTTGTGGACGCGGCCAAATACGAGGCCATGTATGCCGAGTCCGTGAAGGACCCGAACAGGTTCTGGGGCGAGCACGGCAAGCGCATCGACTGGATCAAGCCCTTCACCAAGGTGAAGAACACCAGCTACGATCCGCACAACGTTTCGATCAAGTGGTTCGAGGACGGCACCACCAACGTGTCGATGAACTGCATCGACCGGCATCTGGCCAAGCGCCGCAACCAGACTGCGATCATCTGGGAAGGCGACAACCCCAACGAGTCGAAACACATCACCTATGGCGAATTGCACGAGCAGGTCTGCCGCTTCGCCAATGTGCTGAAAGCGCAAGGCGTCAGGAAAGGCGATTGCGTCACCATCTACCTGCCGATGATTCCCGAAGCCGCCTACGCCATGCTGGCCTGCTCGCGTATCGGGGCCGTGCATTCCATCGTGTTCGGCGGCTTCTCGCCGGATTCGCTGGCGGGCCGCATCGAGGATGCGCAGAGCACCGTTCTGATCACTGCCGACGAAGGCCTGCGCGGCGGTCGTTCGGTGCCGCTGAAGGCGAATGCGGATGCGGCTTGCGAAAAGGCTCCGGTCAAGTCGATGATCGTCGTGAAGCGCACCGGCGGCAAGATCGCCATGAAGGACGGGCGCGACGTCTGGTATCACGAGGCCGCCGCAAAGGTTCCGGCCGAGTGCAAGCCGGAAGAGATGAACGCCGAAGATCCGCTGTTCATCCTCTACACGTCAGGTTCGACCGGCAAGCCGAAGGGCGTGCTGCACACCACCGGCGGCTATCTCGTCTATGCGTCGATGACGCATCAGTACGTATTCGACTATCACGAGGGCGACATCTACTGGTGCACCGCCGACGTCGGCTGGGTGACGGGCCACAGCTACATCGTGTACGGCCCGCTTGCCAACGGCGCGACAACGCTGATGTTCGAGGGCATCCCGAACTATCCGACGATCTCCCGCTTCTGGGAGGTGATCGACAAGCACAAGGTCAACATCTTCTACACGGCTCCGACCGCCATTCGCTCGCTGATGGGCGCGGGCGAAGACCCGGTGAAGAAGACCAGCCGCGCCAGCCTGCGCCTGCTCGGCTCCGTCGGCGAGCCGATCAATCCGGAAGCCTGGGAATGGTATCATCGCGTCGTCGGCGACAGCCGTTGCCCGATTGTCGACACGTGGTGGCAGACCGAAACCGGCGGCATCCTGATCACCCCGCTGCCCGGCGCCATTCCGCAGAAGCCCGGCTCCGCCACCAAGCCGTTCTTCGGCGTCATCCCGCAGATCGTCGATGCGGACGGCAAGGTTCAGCAGGGGGCCTGCGAGGGCAATCTGGTGCTCACCGATTCATGGCCGGGGCAGATGCGCACCGTGTTCGGCGATCACGAGCGCTTTGTGCAGACGTATTTCTCGACCTATCCGGGCACCTATTTCACCGGCGATGGCTGCCGCCGCGATGCGGATGGTTATTACTGGATCACCGGCCGGGTCGACGACGTGATCAACGTGTCCGGGCACCGCATGGGCACGGCGGAAGTCGAAAGCGCGCTCGTGGCCCACGCGAAAGTTGCGGAAGCGGCAGTCGTCGGCTACCCGCACGACATCAAGGGTCAGGGCATCTACGCCTATGTGACGCTGATGAGCGGCGAGCAACCCACCGAGGAGCTTCGCAAGGAACTTGTGAACTGGGTGCGCAAGGAGATCGGCCCGATCGCGTCGCCGGACGTGATCCAGTTCGCCCCGGGCCTGCCGAAGACCCGCTCGGGCAAGATCATGCGCCGCATCCTGCGCAAGATCGCCGAGAACGAAGTGGGCGCGCTGGGCGACACGTCGACGCTTGCCGATCCGGCAGTGGTGGACGATCTGATCAGCAACCGCGCGGTGAAGTGAAGCGCTTCCCGGGCCGCAAGATGCGCCCGGGAGTCGATCCTAGTTCAGCAAGTCGCCATCCCGGCCTAGCTCATCCCCGCGGCCGGGATGATTTTCACGACCGAGCAAGGCTGATCACGCGCGACAAAGCGGGCGTGATAGCAAGGCGACAAAAATCCAGAAGCCCGAGCGTAGGATGAGCGCCCCCACCGTGCGCATTTCGTAGGCGGCGCCCGTCGCGACGTGCCAGCAGAAGACGCCAACGACGAGCGTGATAGCAATGGCAAGCAACATGCTCAGCCGCGCAGCCCACGCCCGACCGCGCAACAGACCGAGTCCCGCCCCGACATAGACGGCCCCCGACAGAAAATTGAACCAGAGCACGAAGGGCACAATGGCCCCGAGCATGTCGCGCGCAGCCGAGGGGCCGAACAACGCTGCGCCGCCGGTAAAAAGCGTCGCAACGCCGAACACGACTGCCGCAATCCCTGCCCAGCGCAGGGACGCTCGGGGCGAACGGGAAGCAACTTCGGTCAACGCGCTCATGTGAATCTCCGGGAGCCGATGCGCCACTTTACGCCTTTAGGTTCCAGCCGGGACGCGCGCGTTGTCGCAGGGCACCGGGCCGCTGATGCGAAAAAGCCGGAGCGTTTGATGCGCTCCGGCTTTTTTCTTTCGAACCCTGCTCAGGCGCTCAGTGCCCCAGCGCCTTGACGATGTTCTCGACCATCTTCTTGGCGTCGGCGAAGAGCATCATCGTATTGTCCTTGAAGAACAGCTCGTTCTCGACGCCCGCATAGCCCGAGCCCATACCGCGCTTGATGAACAGAACCGTCTTGGCCTTCTCAACGTCGAGAATCGGCATGCCGTAGATGGGCGACTTCGGGTCCGTCTTGGCCGACGGATTGGTGACGTCGTTCGCGCCGATCACGAAGGCCACGTCCGCCTGTCCGAATTCGGAGTTGATGTCTTCGAGTTCGAAGACCTCGTCGTACGGCACATTGGCTTCGGCCAGCAGCACGTTCATGTGGCCCGGCATGCGGCCCGCGACGGGGTGAATGGCGTATTTGACCTCGACGCCTTCCTTCTTGAGCATGTCGGCCATTTCGCGCAGCGCGTGCTGCGCCTGCGCCACCGCCATGCCGTATCCCGGCACGATGATGACCTTCTGGGCGTTCTTCATGATGTAGGCTGCGTCATCCGCCGAGCCCTGCTTCACCGGGCGCGTCTCGACCACGCCCGCCGCGCCCGCATCGGTCTCGCCGCCGAAGCCGCCGAGAATGACCGAGAAGAAGCTGCGGTTCATGCCCTTGCACATGATGTAGGACAGGATCGCGCCCGAGGAGCCGACCAGCGCGCCGGTGATGATGAGCGCCAGATTGCCGAGCGTGAAGCCGATGCCCGCCGCCGCCCAACCCGAGTAGGAGTTGAGCATCGACACCACGACCGGCATGTCCGCGCCGCCGATCGGGACGATGAGCAGCACGCCGAGCGCAAAGGACACGATGGCGATCAGCCAGAAAACCAGATGGCTCTCGTTCGACATGAACACGCCGATGAGAATCACCAGCAGCACGCCGAGCGCGATGTTGATGAGATGGCGCTGCGGCAGCATGATCGGCTTGCCGGACATGCGCCCGTCGAGCTTCAGAAACGCGATGACCGAGCCGGTGAAGGTGATCGCCCCGATCGCCAGACCCAGCGACATTTCGAGCAGGCTCGCGCCGTGGATCGCTCCCACATTGCCAATGCCGAAAGCCGCCGGCGCATAGAGCGCGCCCGCCGCCACCAGCACCGCCGCCATGCCGACGAGCGCATGGAACAAAGCCACGAGCTGCGGCATCTCGGTCATCTGCACGGTGCGGGCGCGCCAAGCGCCGATGCCCCCGCCGATGGCGATGCCGAGCACCACCAGCACCCAGCTCGAAAAGCCGGAAGGCAGCGCATAAAACAGCGTCGTGACGACCGCGACGCCCATGCCGATCATGCCGAACAGGTTGCCCTGCCGCGACGTGGACGGATGCGAAAGGCCGCGCAACGCCAGAATGAACAGGACGCCCGAAACGAGATAGAGAAGGGCCGCGAAATTGGCGCTCATGGGGCTCAGCCCTTCTTCTTGTACATGGACAACATGCGCTCGGTGACCAGGAAGCCGCCGAAGATGTTCACCGATGCGAGGATAAGGGCGATGAAGCCGAAGACTCGCGCCCAGAGCGGGCCGTCGTCGCCCGGCGCGGAGGCGTCAACGCCGACAGACAGAAGCGCGCCCACCACAATCACGGAGGAGATCGCGTTTGTGACCGACATGAGCGGCGTGTGCAGCGCGGGCGTCACCTGCCACACCACGTAATAGCCGACGAAGACCGCCAGAGCGAAAATCGCAAGGCGAAACACGAAAGGATCGATCGCGCCGCCCGAGGCCGCATGGGCGGCGCTGCCGGCCGCCGCCGCCACCGTATCGGCATAGTTCTGCGCGGCTTTCTGAACCGTATCGAGAAACTGCTGGGTCGCTTCGGTCGCCATGGGGTCGCCCTCTCGGTTGGGCCGTAATGGAAAAGCCGGGCCTCAGGCCTTCGGCGCGAAATTCGGATGCACGATCGCGCCGTCGCGCGTCAGCAGGGTCGCCTTGACGAGTTCGTCGTCCCACTTCACGGCCACTTCCTTCTTCTCCTTGTCGATCATGGTTTCGACGAAGGACCAGAGGTTCTTGGCGTAAAGGCTGGACGAGGTGGCCGCCAGACGTCCCGGCACATTGAGATGGCCGACAATCTTCACGCCATTGTGGGTGACGAAGATTTCGCCCGGCTTCGCAAGTTCGCAATTGCCGCCGCGCTCGACCGCGAGGTCGACAATCACCGAGCCCGGACGCATGGAGGCGACCATTTCGGCGCTGATGAGTTTCGGCGCAGGGCGGCCCGGAATGAGCGCCGTGGTGATGACGATGTCCTGCTTGGCGATGTGGGAAGCCGTAAGGGCCGCCTGCTTCGCCTGATATTCCTTGGACATTTCCTTGGCGTAGCCGCCCGCCGTCTGGGCTTGCAAAAATTCCTCGTCCTCGACGGCGAGGAATTTCGCGCCGAGCGATTCCACCTGCTCCTTGGTGGCGGGGCGAACGTCGGTTGCCGTCACGATGGCCCCGAGACGGCGTGCGGTCGCAATCGCCTGAAGGCCCGCGACGCCGACGCCCATGATGAAGATGCGCGCCGCCGGAACCGTGCCGGCTGCAGTCATCATCATAGGCAGCGCGCGGCCATATTCGGCGGTGCCGTCGATCACCGCCCGATAACCGGCGATGTTGGCCTGCGAGGACAGAACGTCCATCACCTGCGCGCGCGTGATGCGCGGCATGAACTCCATCGCGAAGGATGAAACGCCGGCTTCCGCCATCGCGGCCAGCGCCGCGTCCTGCCCGTAAGGATCCATGATGGAGACCACAAGCGCGCCGCGCTTGTAGGCGGACAGATCGCCATTGGCCGGACGGCGCACTTTCAGAACGATGTCGGCATCGGCCACAGCATCGGCTGCCGAAGACGCGAGCGCCGCACCGGCCTTTTCGTATTCTTCGTCGGTGACGCCGGACGCGAGGCCCGCGCCGCGTTGCACGACCACGTCCGCGCCCAGCCCGGCAAACTTCTTCACCGTTTCGGGTGTTGCGGCGACGCGCGTCTCGTTGGCCTCGGTCTCGGCAGGTACAGCGATGCGCATACGATGCTCCGATATGCCGCCGCCTGCCAGTCGCAGCCGGACGTCACTGAATATCAGTCAAAAGCCCCGATCCCACAAGGACGGCGCTGTTGCGTGGGAAAATCGTCAGAGCAGCGTGACGGCCATGAAGACCAGAATCGCGATGCAGGAGATCGTGCCCCACTTCGCAAGGCTGATGAACAGCTTGTAGGTGCGCTCGTGCTCGGCATAGTCCATTGCCGGATGTCCGCCGGTCGTTCCCTGATGGTCAGCCATGTTCCCCTCTTTTGCGCATCATTGGCACTATAAGGGTCGATTAGCCGAAAGTGGGTGGACGGGCAACTGGCCGGAAAGCCGCAGGGCCTGCGGCGTCAGGATCCCAACAGATTCCCGAACCAGAGGTGGGGCGCGATGGTCAGAAACAGCGCCGTCATGGCGGCGCCGAGGCTGAGCGGCACCGCCCGCCGGTGATGCAAATCGCGCCAGAAGCCGGAGCCCGAAAGGTTCTCCGGCAGGGGCCGTGACCTCCACCAGCGGAAAGCCGGATGAAGCGCTGCGCCGAAAAGAAGAGCGCCGAGACACAGCATCCACAGGTGGCTCCAGCCGACCCAGACGGCAATTCCGGCGAAGAGCTTCGCATCGGAACTCTCCACCCATCCCATGCAGAACAGCGCAAAGCCGGCAAACAGAACGAAGAGCCCGCAGGCCAGCCCCAGAGCAATGTCCCCTGCCGAATGACCTTCAGCAAGTGAAAGAGCCACGAACACTCCCGCAAGCGCCAGAGATGCGGGTCCGGCCCTGCGGACAGCATGCAGGGCGCTGGAAACCGGGGGCGACTTCACCATGCGGGAGATCGGGTCGGCAATCGGGCTTTTCATTAATCAAAACCGGTACGCAATGTCTGATGCAGACACACTAGCGCCGGGCCGTTGCACAAAGCTTATTTTAACCGATGTCGAAAGGTTAATTTCTATTAGCAATTCGCGTTTTTATTGAAAAAACAGGGCCGCCCGGGGGCTTCGATCCCCGGACGGCCCGTAAACTGGTTAAAGATTGGAGGCTTTTCAGCCGCCCAGACGCTCGCACACGAAGTTCGCGGGGTCGTTCTCGTCGCCAGAACCCTTGTACTTCGGCAGCTTCGGATAGGCGCAGAGCGGCCGCGAAATCTTCGCATCCGCCTTGGTGGCGATGATCGTCTCGGGAGCCTGATTCTTTTCGGCCCAGTTTTCGAGCGCCGTCAGCATGTCGAACCGGTCCGGACCCGCGCCGCCACGGCAATGACCCACGCCCGGCGCCATGAACAGGCGCACCTTCTCGCCGTTCGCGTCACTCATGCTCTTCTGGACCGCCTCGAAATATTCGATGGTTGCCAGCGGGCTCGGACCCGGATCGTTGAAACCGTGCCACATGAGCAGCTTGCCGCCGCGGCCCGCATAGCGCGCCACATTGGTATTGGTGGCCAGAACGCGGTCGCCCGCCAGGCTCTTTTCGATTTCCTCGACGCCCTTGTCGACGTCGAAGTTCATGATGTCATAGTCTTTTTCGGCCTTCACGAGATGCGACACGAAAGGCGCGCCGAGACGGGCGTTCAGGCCCTTCGGCATTTCGGGCGTGCCGATCATCCGCACCGGCCAATCGGCCTCGCCGCCCCGCATCAGCGGATAGGCGCGCCATTTGCCATCAGCGCCCTTCAGACCCGCATAGACCTTGCGGACTGTCTCGACCTGCGCGGGAGTCAGGCATTGCGCGCCGGACTGGCCCGCCTTGCACTCAAGCACGCCCGGATCCCAGGTGCACATGCGCGGATCGGTCAGGATACCGTCCTTGAGGCCGTCCTGCGCGTCGCAGGCCTCCATCACGGCCTTCCCGATCAGGCCGGCATGTTCGGGCATCAGGTTGCTGCCGGGCTTGGCATGGAAGGCCTGCACGCGGAAAATCGCGTTCGTATAGACCTGCGCATTGTAGACAGGCGCGCCCGCGATGATGCCGTCGAAATCCTCCCCATAGCGCTGCATTTCGGCGAGGCCCTGACGCCCGCCAGTCGAGCAGCCCTCGAAATAGGACTTCAGCGGGTTCTTGCCGTAATGTTCGACGATGATCTGCTTGGCGATCTTCGTCATCGAATTGGTGGCGCGGTAGCCGAAGTCGGTCAGCGCGTCCATGTTCGGCTTGCCGGGTTCTGCCACCGCGAAATCGGCGTTCAGCGAATCGGGGCTCGAATTGCCGAGGTCGTTCTGTGCGGTCGCGTACCCGCGTTGCAGCGCAGGCGTCACCGCGTCGAGCTTGAGGTTTCCGGCGAACCCGCCGCCGCCCTGTGCGTAAAGCTTGCCGTTCCAGTTCTGCGGGAAGCGATAGACGACGTTGATGTTGGAGCCGCGCGAGGGCTTGATGGTCGCCTCAATCTCGCAATAGGCGCCGGTCTTGCGCTCGTCGTTCGGCGGAATGACCTTGGCGGAATTCACTTTCGTATTCGGAAAGCTGCCGTCCGCCTCGAAGTCCTGGCAGTTCACCAGATCGCCCGCCAAAGCTTGCGAAGAAACCAATGACGTCGCGACCAACAGTCTAGCAATGCGTGCGGCGTGCCGAAGCATCCTGCGTCTCCTCCATATTGATCAGGTGATTTGTCACGAGTGGAATTGCGGCGTCAAGCGCAGCCCCGAACGCCCACCCGGCGCGTCGGCCGCCAGGTTCCGGCGGCGCCGCGCGCTTCGACGGCTTGCCCCGGGAAGACCGGAAGTCATTGCGAAAGTTGACGGCGGGACCGCCGCGCTACGGCGGTCCCGTGCGGGTCAGAGACCGAAAACCTTCCTGGCGTTGCCAAAGAAGATATTGTCCTTGTCTTCCTGGCTCAGCCAGTCGAAGCCCCGAATGATCGGCACGATGTCGTCGAAGGTGCGGCCTGTCTTCGGGTTAATTTCCGACCCGACGCCCGGACATTCAGCGCCGAAGAGACAACGGTCCGCCCCGACCGTCTCGATCAGAAGCCGCAGGGAGGCTTCCGAATAGAGCACAGTGTCGAAATAGAGATTGCGCATTACGGAGATGAAATCGACGCCGCGCCGCGACGCGCCCGACTGGAAGCGACCGATCTGATAGGGAATCGCGCCGCCGCCATGCGAGATGATGATCTTCAGCTTCGGGAAGTCCTTGAAGACATCCGAATTGCACAGGCCCACGACGGCGATCGACTCTTCATTGATGAAGTGCAGCGTGTAGGGCGTGCGTTCCGACTTCGAGCTGGACGCATGAATATGCGCCGGGACATCGAGTTCGCAGAGCTTTTCGTAGAGGGGATACCAGTAGCGGTCTCCGAGCGGGGGGGCTTCTTCTCCGCCGTTCTCGTAAGGATCGGGATTCAGCAAGCAGCCCTTGAAGCCGAGCTTCTTCACCGCGCGTTCGAGTTCGGGCAGAACATTCTGGATCGGATCGCCGCTGGTCTGCGGAATGCCCGCAATGCCGACGAAACGGTCGGGGAACATTTCCACCGAACGGGCGATGATGTTGTTGGTCTCTTCGCAGAACCAGTGCACCAGACGGGCGGGTTTCTGGCTGTGCATCTGCTGGAACGGGCGCGGCGAAATGCACTGACGGGTGATCTGCAACTGGTCCATGAAAGGCAGATGGCCGACAGGCGCCATTTCCTTCTTCATGTAGGAGCGCTTGATCTCGTCGTCCGAGATCTGCGCCATGCGGCGTCCATGCTCTCCCCGATGAGAAAGAATGGAAGCCTTGTAGGCCCACAATTCAGTCGGCGCGCTGACATGGGCATGGCAATCGATAATCATTCACAGGTCCTTTCGGGCGTATCCTCGCCCCTCATTCTATGCACCAGAACGGGCGCTCGCGAAATATCGCCCGGCGGTTATTCCAGAGCCATGATCTTCGACACCCGGTCGATGGTGGCTTCCGGGGTCGCGTAGCCCTGATTGATGTAGTCCAGCATTTCCAGCCCGCTGGTGACGCTGAGCGGATCGGGCAGGCTGCGTTTCACATCTTCCACAAAGGCCGGATCGACGACGGTCTCGTCGAATGCCTTGCGAAGCGCCGCGAGCCGTTCGGGAGGCAGGCCCGGCGGGGCCGCGAAGGGCCGGTTCATTTCCTGACTACGGAAAACGAGGTCCATGATGTTCCGGTCATCGGGAGTTTTGGCGAGATCGACGATCAGCGGCACGCCTGCAAGCTCGGGATTCGGTTTGCGGGAAAGTTGGGCGATGACGGTGACAAACTTGCTTTTCACCCAGTCGGGCTTTTCGAGATTCATCGAACCCCATGACCAGCCAAGCAGGCCATGCAGTTCGCCGCGCTCTATGGCGAGATTGACCGCCGGACCGCCGCTGTAGCCCAGCACCACCCTGAACTTGGTGTCCAGCAGCGCATTGAGCAGGCGCGGATAGGCGGCGCTCGGCGTGCCGGGACCGGTTGCGCCGACGATCAACTCCACTTCGGTGGCCTTCTGGATCGTGGTGGCCGGCGCATCGCTACGCACCAGCACCAGACCCGTCGGACGGCCCGCCGTCGAACCGATCCAGCCGACCTGACGCGGATCGTACTGGGTGCCCTTCAGCTTCCACAAGGGCGCAAGCGGGATGGTCTCCGAGAAAAGGCCGATCACCGTACCGTCCTTGGGGGAGACGTTGAACACATGGTTGGCGGCGATCAGGCTGCCGGCGCCCGGCATGTTCTGGATCACGTATTTCGGGCTGCCGGGTATGTGCTTCGTCAGATGCCCGACCAGCACGCGCGCCGTGGCGTCCATGCTGGCCCCCGCCACAAAGCCGACCACGACCGTGATCGTCTTGCCGCGATAGAAGGCGGTGGTGTCTTCCTGTGCTTGCGCGGGCGCGGAAATCGCCGGTTGAACCGCCGCCAGAAGCGCAAGCGCCAAAGCTTTCAGTTTCATCGTTCCCTCCCTGAAGTCCCGCCGGCTTACGCCTGTGTCGGATCGAGAATGACCTTGCCGAGTCCTGAGCGCTCGTCCACCCGGCGATGCGCTTCCGCCGCCAGCCGCAACGGGTAAACCTTGTCGACCAGGATCTTGAACTTGCCGTCCGCCGCAACCTGCAGACTGTCCACGATATCCTTCGTGGAGAAACCGACGCGGCCGTGAATGCTGATCTGGTTGAGATAGAGCTTGTTGATGTCGATCTGCACCAGCCCTCCCGCATGGCCGCCCGACGTAACGAGCCGCCCGAAACGCGCCAGGGTCGCGAAGGCTTTGGGAAACAGCACCGGATCGCCGACGTTCTCGAAGACCACATTCACGCCCTTGCCGTCCGTGATGCGCATGACTTCAGCCGTGAGGTCCTGCGTGCGATAATTGACGCCTGCATCGGCCCCGATCGCAACTGCCGCCGCCACGCGCTCGTCCGCCCCCGCCGCCGCAATCACCTTCGCGCCGAAGTTCTTGGCGACCTGAATGCCGGCGCTGCCGAGACCGCCGGACGCGCCCATGATCAGCACCCATTCGCCGGCCTTCACGGCCGCAGCATCGCGCAGCAGCGTGAAGGCCGCCGCCGCATGGCGAGCCACTACGGTGGCAGTCGTGAAATCGAGGGTCCCGGGAATTGGCAATGTGCCGATCGCCGGCAGCGCCACATATTCGGCATAGCCGCCCGGATATTGCACGCCGACCGAATCAGACGGCGCAGTCGGATTGGGCCGCCAGGGAATCGTCACCACGCGGTCGCCGACCTTTCGATCCGTCACGCCCTCGCCGATTTCCGCAATCACCCCTGATGGATCGACGCCCAGAATATGCGGCAGCTTCACGGGCTTGGCGTAGCGGCCCGAACGCATCACCAGATCAAGCGTGCGATTGACCGACACGGCATGGACCTTGACGAGCACCTCTCCGGGCTTGGGCGACGGCCGCGGCACATCCACATATTCAAGAACCTCCGGGCCGCCGAACTGCCGGAACTGGATCGCTTTCATGGTCGCCATTTTTGCCCGTTTCGTCCCTGCTGCTTTAAGGTCCATCTTCTGCAACGCGATGATTTGCGCGCTGATTGACAGAAACAACGAGATCATGCATCAAAATGTCGATGAGTCAATTTTATGCACAAAAATCTCCGCACGCGGCTGGCGCTGAAAACAGCGAGCAAGCGCCGGCGACGCTCATCGACACAGCTTACGATCTTCTGCGCGCGGCGATCCTGTCCGGCCGGGTCGAACCCGGCGCAAAACTCAAGATAGATACGCTGCAACGCGAATTTTCCCTGTCGAGCAGCCCGTTGCGGGAAGCCCTCAACCGCCTGTCAGCGGAAGGCCTGGTGATTGCCATCGGTCGTCGGGGATTCCATGCAGCGCCCATCACCGTTGCGGAACTTTACGACCTGACCAATTTCCGCCTCGTGCTGGAAAGCGGCGCGCTTATGGCATCCATCGAGCGCGGAACAGACGAATGGGAATCAAAGGTCGCCGGCGCCTATTACAGGCTCGACGTCGCAGAGGGCAAAGCCGGTTCTGACAGGCGGTCGGAGAACACGAATTGGCGCGACCGGCACAAGGACTTTCACATGTCGCTGTTCGGCGCATGCGGTTCACGCCGGCTGATCGAAGCCTGTTCGGACATGTACGATCAGGGCGAGCGCTATCGCCGCTATTCGATGGTCCAGCGCAATCAGGAACGCAAGGGACGCAACGAACATCAGCAAATCATGAAGGCCGCGCTGGCGCGCGACGGCGCAACCGCTGTCCGCCTCCTTCGCGAGCATATTTCACAGACCGCAGATCACGTCGAGAAATTGCTGCGGGCAAAGGCAAAAGCTGAAACGGAATAGACCCGTACGGGTTCGGGAGGACGGTGTGGAAAAGTTCAACGTCGGCGGATACTGGCTCGACCGTCCGTTCCAGACGCGGCGTCTTGGGCATTTCCATTTCTTTTCCGATCGCATGGCGGACGCCATGCATTTCTATACCAACCTGCTCGGCTTTCAGGTTTCCGACTCCATCGACATGCGCAAACGCTTCCCGCCGGGCGTCGAGCTCTCCGAGCTGGATTCCACGCTTTATTTTGCCCGCTACGGCGGCGATCATCACGCCTTCGTCCTCTGCTCGATGCAGATGATGACCGCGCGCGGGCGGCAGTTTGCGCCGGGCGTCACGGTGGGACAGATCACCTGGCAGGTCGGCAGCCTGCTGGAAGTGGTGCGCGGCGAGGAATGGTTCCAGAAAAACAAACTGCAAATTCTGAAATCGGGCCGCGATACGCCCGGCTCCAACTGGCACACCTACACGCCCGATCCGGACGGACATCCGAACGAACTCTATTACGGCATGGAGCAGATCGGCTGGGATGGATTAAGCAAACCCAACGCCCTGCATCGCGGCTTTCACACGCCGCCGGAACTGCCGCAGATCGCCGAATATCAGGAGATCGAACAGGCTGTCGCACAAGGCGTCGATATAGCCAGCGGCAACCGCTTTCGCGAGCCGCGTTCATTCGATTTCGACGTCGATGGCGTTCGCATGCCGCGTCCGTTCCGGATCACCGGCATCGGGCCCGTGCGGCTGTTTGTTGATGATCTCGAAACATCGCTGCGTTTCTACACGCAGCGCATCGGGCTGCGGGTGACAGAAGAGGTGGTGTGGAACGGCCACCGGTGCATTTTCCTGCGCTGTGGAACCGAGCATCATTCGCTGGCGCTTTATCCGACTGCGCTTCGGGCTGAACTCGGCCTCGCGCAGCGCTCGAAATGTTTTTCTTTCGGGGTGCGGGTCAACGATTACCAGCAACTGCGCAATTGCGTCGCCTTCCTCGAAAAGGAAGGCGTCAGCATCAAGCATCTTCCGCCGGAGCTGTTTCCCGGCATGGAATATTGCGCCTTTGCGGCGGACCCCGATGGCCATCTCATCCAGCTGCACGCCTATATGGAGCAAGTGGGCTGGGACGGGCGACCGCGTCCTGCCGATCAGCGTCGCAAGATCGACAATTCTGCCTGGCCGGAAGCGCTCGACCCATCGAGCGACAACTGGTGCGGCGAACCATTCTTTGGCCCGTGGGCCTGATTTTCAACCACAACAACGGATCGGCTGACACATGGGGAACTGGAAACTACTGTCTTTCACCACGGGCGATTATCCGCGCGCGGGCGTCAGGGCCGGCGAGCGCATTTATGACGCCGCTGCGTTGCTGGGCGCGCCGGAAGGTTCGCTCTCCGTGCTCGACATTCTCAATGACTGGGACCGCAAGCGCGCCGCCATCGAGAAGGCTGCCGAGGCTCCCTCGGGCAAGGGCTATGGCGAGAGCGAAGTGCGGTTGCTCGCGCCGGTGCTGTTCCCGTCGGTCTATTATTGTGCGGCGTCCAACTTCTACGATCATTCGAAGGAGATGCGCCCCGACCGCAACGTAACGCGCGACGGCAAACAACCCTATTTCTTCATCAAGCCGGGCGTTCACACGACGGTCGGACCGGGCGAAAAGATCCGCGTTCCGGGCGTCACCCAGAAGCTCGACTGGGAGCTTGAAATCGGCGCTGTGATCGGCAAGGCCGCGTTCAACGTTCCGGTCGAGCGCGCGCTGGACTATGTGGCGGGCTATACGCTCTGCAACGATCTTTCCGCCCGCGATCTCGGCAAGCGCGAGGACTGGCATTTCGGCGCAGACTGGTTCGGCCAGAAAGTGTTCGAAGGCGCAATGCCGCAGGGCCCGTGGATTGTCCCGACCGATCAGGTCGGCGATCCGCAAGTGCTCGACATGAAGCTCTGGGTGAACGACACGCTCATGCAGAATTCGAACTCCCGCAACATGCTGTTCAACATTGCCGAGCAGATCGAATATCTGTCGCGCCGCATGATCCTGCGTCCGGGCGACATCATCGCGACCGGAACGCCCTCCGGGGTCGGCGCGCCGCGCGGCATCTTCCTGAAAGCCGGCGACACGATCCGCATGGAGGTCGAGAAGATCGGTTCCATGACGAATTCGTTCGTCTGACGGGAGAGTGCGGGAACGCCCGGCGTTCCCGCAACCTGCCTTCGCTATTGCGGCAGGATCGCCTTGCGGACCTTGTCCAGAATGTCGGGCGAGGTCGAATAGATCTTCTGGATCATCGCCGTCAGGTCGGCGCCCGACATGGGCGAGATGATGAGTTTCTGCTTCTCGGCTTCGGCCAGAAGTTCCGGGTCCTTCAGCACTTCGTCGAACGCCTTGCGAAGCGCCGCGACCCGGTCGGCGGGCACTTCCGGAGCCACGAAGAAGGGCCGGGTGAACAGGCCCTGCGCGTAAACGATTTCCAGAATCTGCTTCTGCTCGGGCGTCTTTGCAAAGCTCGTGGCCAGCGGCACGCCCTTGCGGTTCAGTTCCGCGTCGCCATAGATCGATTCCTGCACCATCACGCTGACCGGAGAGTCGGGCGTGAACCAGTCCGGACGTTGCCATGAAATATTGGCGATGCCCTGCCCGCAGATGCCGTCAACTTCGCTCTTGTCCATGGCCAGCATGATCTCGCGAGTGCCCGGATACCCGGCGACGAGCTTCATCTTGGCGCCGAGGACGTTGACGAGTGCGCGCGGCATGTCATGCGTGGTGCCGCCGCTCACGCCGATGATGACCTCTTTTGAGAAAATATCCGCGAAGGTCTTGAGCCCGGCCTGATTGCGGATGATGCAGGTGAAGTTCTCGCCATTGGCGCTGCCCAGATAATGAAACTTCAACGGCTCATGCTTCAGCGAGCCCTTGTCGGCGGCCAGCAGCGGATCGAGCAGCGAACCAGGCGACGAAGCGCCGATGACGGTCCCGTCCTTGGCGGCGATGGAGAAGACGTAATTGGAGGCCGTGTTGCCGCCCGCGCCGTTCATGTTCGAGGGCACGATGCTGGGCTTGCCCGGAATGTACTTTCCGATGTGCCGTCCGACGAGACGCCCATAGGCGTCATATCCGCCGCCCGGGCTGGAGCCGATCACGATCGTGAGCGTCTTGCCGCGATAGAAGTTCTCGACCGAGTCCTGCGCTGCTGCGGCGTTCATTGAAGCCAGGGCGGCTGCGCACGTAAAGGCGATGGTCCGCATCATGGACATCGGCGTTTCTCCCATCTGTTTGGATCAGGATAGCAAAGGCGCGCGGCGATGCAACCGACGGCTTGCAACGGGCCGGCGCTTCGCGCACCATAGCGGCAGAAAAGACGACCACATCCCGGAAACGCCATGACGATTTGCCTGCTCGACGTTGCGAGCGCCGAAACCCTGCGCCAGACCATCAATCAGGATTCCGAGTTCAGGCTGGTGTCGCGCGACATGGCGCTGCATCTGTGCATCGAGATCGGCGCGGACAAGCGGCTGTTCCGTTTTCTGGGCGGCCAGTTGCTGTCTATCGCCAAACCGGTCGCCATGTCCGAGCCCATCGACGTGACGCTGCGCGGCGCGCCTGATTTCTGGACCAGGCTGCTGTCCGAAAAACCCCCGCAGGGATACCAGAATCTCTACGCGGGCGTGCGATTCAAGACCTGCGAAATGAGCGGCAATGCCGAGCTTTACTTCGCGTATTTCGCCGCCATCACCCGCATGGTCGACCTCATGCGCGAACAGCAGACCGGCGTGCGGCCCGCGCCCCCCGCGCCCGTCAAGCCACGCGTCCGCTTTGAAGGCACGATCGGACGCTACGTCTATCTCGACATCGAAGGCGTGGAATATCGCGTCTATTACGAGGAAGCCGGACAAGGCGTTCCGATGGTGTGCCAGCACACAGCAGGCTCGGACGGCCAGCAGTTCCGCCAGTTTCTGAACGATCCCGACATCACCGCGAAATTCCGCGTGATCGTTCCCGATCTGCCCTATCATGGAAAATCGCTGCCGCCTGAATCGATCGAATGGTGGGCGCAGGAATACAGGCTCACGCGTTCTTTCTTTGTCGGCTTTCATCTGGCGCTGGCGCGCGCGCTGGAACTCGACCGGCCCGTCATCATCGGAAGCTCGATGGGCGGCTCCATAGCGACCGATCTGGCGCTCGATGCGCCCGAACAATATCGCGCGGCGATCGCGCTTGAGGAGGGACTCCGCAGCGTGAAGGCCTCCTTCGAGGAGAAGATGGCGAGCTTCCGCTATTATCGCCATCCACGCGTCAATGGCGGCGAGCGCGCGGGCGCATCCATGTATTGCCTCAGCGGGCCCAACAGCCCCAAGCGCTACCGGCACGAAGTTTCATGGGGCTACAGCCAGGGCGCGCCCGGCGTGTTCGCCGGCGATCTCTATTATCGCCATCTCGATCACGACATGGAGAATACGGCCGCGAATATCGATACGACGAAATGCCCCGTCTACATCATGAACGGCGAATATGATCCGGGCACCGGAATTCCCGAGGGACAGGAACTCGCCGCCCATATCAAGGGCTCGAAATTCATCCCCATGCCGGGGGTCGGGCATTTTCCGATGACGGAGGATTTCGACGGCATGAAGCCTGTGCTCATGCCTGTGCTGCAGGAAATTCTGGCGCGCGGCTGATCATTCCGCATCGACCAGCTTGGCGGTGCGTTCAACGACCGCAGGGTCGGTAGCGTATGCGGCCCGGATGTAATCCTCGATCTCCTTCCAGCGCGCCACTTCCAGCGGCTCGGCCAACTTGAGCTTGGCGTCGGACAGGAATTCCGGATCCTCCATCGTCTTGTCGAAGGCCGCACGCAACGCCGCGAGCCGATCCTCCGGCACACCTGCGGCGAGCGAGAAGACGCGCAGGAAGCGATGTATGCCGAAGACAAGCTGCATGATCTGCTTGTCGGCGGGCGTGCGGGCGAAATCGGTCACGATCGGCACGCCCGGGAGCGCAGGATTGGGCGCAAGCGATAATTGCATGATGATCCGCACATAGCCGGTCTTCACCCAATCCGGTCTGTCGTGATTGAGGAAAAGCCACGACGTGCCGAGCCGCCCTTCAAGTTCCCCGCGCTCGATGGCGAGATCAACCTCCGGCCCGCCACGATATCCCTGCACGATGCGAAATTTCGTGCCGGTCAGTTCGTTCAGAAGTCGCGGATAGATGGCGCTCGAATCATGCGGGCCTGTTGCGCCGACCACCACCTCCCGCTTCTGCGTATCGGCAAACGTCTTCGTCGGGGAATCCGCCCGCACATAGGCGATGCCGGTGCCGCGGCTCGCAATACTGCCCAGCCAGTTGATCTTCGTTGCGTCGAACAGGGCGCCCTTGATCTTCCAGAGGGGCGCAAGCGGGGCGGAATCGGCGAATATGCCGATCACTGTCCCATCCTTCGGCATGCTGTTGTATACCGCATTGGCGGCCACAAGGCTGCCTGCGCCCGGCATGTTCTGCACGACGATATTCGGATTTCCCGGAATATGCTTGCGCATGTGCTGCGCCAGGACGCGCGCGCTGGCGTCGTAACCGCCCGAGGTCGGAAAGCCGACAACGATGGATATCGTCTTCGACTTGTAGAAATCCTCAACCGGGTCCGCGAGCGCGGCCGTCCCATTGATGCAACCTACGACGCAAAATGCCGCAATCGTCCGAATCGCGCTCGCCATCGCTTCCTCCTTCACGGCTTCTGCGAGCCGTCAGGGGAGTGTGCGATGGAGCATCCCGCTTTGCAAGCCTCAAGCGCTTTGCAGAAAGCGTTCCAGGGCCTCGTCTTCCGAACCGAGAAGGCAAGTCAGCGCCATCAGGCGCTTGGCGTATTTCCCTGCGCTGCATTCATCCGTCATGCCCATGCCACCGTGGATCTGGATCGCTTCCTCTGCGATGAGGCGTGACGCAGCCGCAACCTGCACTGCGGCTGCCGCCACCAGTCGTTCGGCTTCCTGCGGGCTCGCCTCATCGACCGCCATCGTGGCGACGCGCGTGAGCGTGTCGGATAGATCGACGGCGATGCGCATATCGACGAAGCGATGCTGCAAGGCCTGGAAGGACCCGATCGGACGTCCGAACTGCTTGCGGGTCCGGGCGTATTCGAGGGTCAGGTCCAGAGCGGCGCGCATCGCCCCGCAGGCTTCCGCGCACCATGCGGCCCGCGCGGCGCGCAGGGCGCTTTCAATGATCCGCCGCGCTTCCGCGCCGCGAACCGGAATCGCCTCTGCGGCTGCGGCGACATTTTCGAAAACCAGATCAGCAGCATCGCGATTGTCGAGAGTCCCGAAGGGCAGGCGGCGCAGGCCGGGGCCGCCTCCATCTACGATGATCAGCAGATCGCGATCCGGCGACGCCACGACGAACATGTCTGCGGTTGCGCCGCCCAGCACAATGCGCGCTTCGCCCGAAATGGTTACGCCGGAGCCGGCCCGGGTGACCGATCCGGAATGCATCTGTGCGAAGGCGAGCCGAGTCGATCCCGACGCGAGCGCCTCGATCAGAGCGCGCGCGGCAGGAGCGGCGGCGCAATCGCGCAGGAGACTCCCGGCAAGTATGACGCCGGCGATGAATGGAGTTTTCGCCAAGGTGCGCCCGATTCCATTGGCGACGAACATCAGGTCGATCGCGTTCGCGCCTGTGCCGCCGAGCGATTCCGGGAACGGAGCCGCCGTGAGGCCCATCTCTGCAAGCGATTTCCAGTCGGAAGCCGCGTCCCGCCCGGCCTCGCCGGCGAAGGTTTCGGTGAAGAAGCGGTCGATGCTGTCGCGAAACAGGATCTGGTCAGGAGAAAGGGAGAAATCCATTGTGGCTCCTAGAGTCCCAGAACAGCTTTGGCGACGACATTGGCCTGAATCTCGTTCGTGCCGCCGTAGATCGATACTTTTCGCGAGTCGAGATAATTGGCCGCAAGCCATTGCAGATCGCGATCCACTGCTTCGCCCGGATCTTCCGCATGGCGCAGACCCTCGACCCCCGCAAGTTCCATCAGCAGACGCTGCACGTTCTGGCGCACGCGTGTGCCCTGAATCTTCAGCATCGAGGCTTCGGGTCCGGGCCTCGACGCGGGATTTTCGGTGAGCGTGCGCAGGATCAGGGCGTCCATGGCCAGAAGATCTATTTCAGCCCGCGCCGCCTTGCGACGGAGGGCGTCGCTCACGCTGCGCGCCTCCATCAGTCGCTTCAGGCGCGCGAATTGCTGCTTGGTGGCCGCGACGCCCGCTATGCCGGTGCGCTCGAAACCGAGCAGATGCTTCGCATAATCCCAGCCGCGATCCACTTCGCCGATCAGGTTCTCGACCGGAACGCGCACGTCGTCGAGAAAGACTTCATTGAGGTCCGTGCCTCCATCGACCATCCGGATGGGCCGCACCTTCACGCCGGGGCTCGCCATGTCGATCAAGAGGAACGAGATGCCCGACTGCGGCTTGGCGTCCGGATTGGTGCGCACGAGCGCGAACATCATTTCGGACGATTGCGCATAGGACGTCCAGATCTTGTGGCCATTGACGACAAAATGCGCGCCGTCGCGCACGGCGCTCGTGCGCAGCGTCGCCAGGTCCGAGCCTGAACCGGGTTCAGAAAAGCCCTGCGCCCAATAGGTTTCGCCGCGCCGTATCGGCGGCAGGTAGCGATCCTTCTGCTCCTGCGTACCGAAGGCGATGAGGATTGGCCCCAGCATGGCGATGCCGGCGGCTGTGTTGCGCGGCGCGCCCGAAAGCAGAAGCTGCTCCTCGAACAGATGGCGGCGCAGTGGGCTCCAGCCTGTTCCGCCATATTCCGTCGGCCAGGCCGGAACGCTCCAGCCGTTCGCATCGAGGATGCGGCACCAGCGCGAAAATTCCTTGCGCGTGAGATGCTCGCCGACGCGCACCATTTCGCGCAGATCGTCGGGCAGATTTCTCTGCACCCACGCATCCACCATGGCGCGGAAGTCGAGTTCGTCCTGATTGAGCGTCAAACGCATGAGATGCTTTCGAATTAGCTGCGTGATTTGGGATCGAGTTCGTCGCGGAGCGCGTCGCCCAGCAGGCTGAACGCAAAGACCGTGACGCTGATGGCGAGGCCGGGAAAGATGACGGTCCAGGGCGCTTCTGCAAACAGGCTTACCGCGACGCCGGACAGCATCAGGCCCCACGATGGTGCAGGCTCGACGATTCCGACGCCGAGAAACGAGAGGGAGGATTCCATCAGGATCGCCTGCGCCACAAAGGCCGTCACCAGCACGAGCGCGGGCGCTGAAAGATTTGGGGCGATGTGGCCGAGGATAATGCGCGCATCCGTAAAGCCGGCCGTGCGGGCGGCTTCTATATAGGGCATCCGGCAGACCGAGAGCGCCGCAGAGCGAATGATGCGCGCCGCGCGCGGAGCGTTCGGAATTGCGATGGCCAGAACCAGATTGAGATCGAGTGCGCCGATCTCCCGCTTGCCCAGCACAGCAGCCAGCACCAGCGCCAGGACAATGACGGGGATCGACAGGATCATGTCGATCAGGCGCTGCACGATCATGTCGAAGCGGCCGCCGTAATAGGCGGCCATCACGCCGATCAGTCCGCCGATTGCCGCGCCGAGCAGCGAGGCCGTGACGCCGAGCGCAAGAGCGCTGCGCGACCCATGGATGATTCGCGAAAGAACGTCGCGGCCGAAGGAATCCGTGCCGAACCAGTGGGCGCGACTCGGGGCTTCGAGCACAGCCATGAAGTCCGTGTCGAACGGATCGTACGGCGCGACCCATGGGGCAAAGAGACCGCATATGATAAAGACGACAATCAGAACCGCTCCAGCCGCGCCCAGCGGCTGGCGTCGCGCGAAGCGCCGGAATGTCTTGCCGAACGTGCGGCGCGCCGTGAGGTGCAGATTGGTGCTGGCGTCAGACACGATGAAATTCTTTCATCACCGCAACCTCGGGTCCAGCACGGCGTAAAGCATGTCGACCGCGAAGTTCACCACCATGAAGAAGAAGGCGAACATCAGCACGAGGCCCTGAATCAGAGTGAAATCGCTCTGTCCGACCGCCTGCACGAGCAACTTGCCGACGCCGTTGAGGTTGAACACCTGTTCGGTCACCACAAGGCCGCCGAGCAGAAAGGCAAATTCGAGGCCCGCCACGGTAATGGCCGGCAGCAGCGCATTGCCGAGCGCATGCCGGACGATGACGATCTTTTCCGGCAACCCCTTGGATCGGGCCGTGCGCACATAATCCTCGTTCAGCACATCAAGCAGCGAAGAACGCAGCATGCGGGCGATGGTGGCCGACAAACGCCAGCCGACCACAAGCGCCGGACAGATGAGCTGACTGAAATGACCCCACGGATTCTCGCTCCAGCGGATCGTCGTGATGGGCGGCTGCCATCCGGCGTAAAGCAGCAGGGCGAGCAGAAGCAGCATGCCGAGCCAGAAAGGCGGCGCAGAAAGGCCCGCTACGGAAAAGACCCGCACCGCCTGATCGAGCCAGCTTCCGTTCGACAGCGCGGATGCAACGCCGAGCGGAACCGCAATGGCGAGGCCGATGACGAGCGCAAGTACGGCGACTTCCAGCGTGATGCCGATGCGGGTGGAGATTTCCTCCACCACCGGACGCTCTGTCCACATCGACTTGCCGAAGTCGAGACGCGCCAGACCCGTCATCCAGTCGACGAATTGCGTCGTCATGGGGCGGTCGAGGCCGAGGCGCGCGCGTTCGCGCGCAATGGTTTCCTCCGAAACGACGGCCCCGCCGCTGCGCATCTTCACTTCCACCACGTCGCCGGGCGCAACGCGCAGGAGCAGGAAGATCAGGATCGCAACGCCGAACAGCGTGATCAGGAACTGACCGAGCGAGGAGAGGAAGTAGCGCGTCATGCGTCGATCCTCAGGCAGGCGACCTGATGTCCCGGCCCGGTCTCTCGCAGGGGCGGCGGCGCGACGCGGCATTCGTCCGTCGCGAGCGGGCAGCGCGGCGCAAAGGCGCAGCCAGGCGGCGGCGCAAAGGGACTGGGCGGCTCGCCGATCAATGCTGAATGCGAGCGGGCTTTCTCGCGCGCCGGATCGGGCGAAGGCGCAGCGGCGAGCAGCATGCGCGTATAGGGATGCTGCGGCCGTGCGTAGAGAATATCGCGCGGCGCACGCTCGACGATGCGCCCCAGATACATCACCAGCACCTCGTCGGCGATGTGGCGCACCACTGCCAGATCATGCGCGATGAAGAGATAGGACAGGTTCAAGGTGCGCTTCAGATCGGAAAGGAGATTCACCACCTGCGCCTGAATGGAAACGTCGAGCGCCGAAACGGCCTCGTCGCAGATGATCAGCTTCGGCTCCATGGCGAGCGCACGGGCGATGCCGACGCGCTGGCGCTGGCCGCCCGACATCTGGTGCGGATAGCGGTCCGCCATGTCGGGACGGAGCCCCACCTGTTCGAGAAGTTCCGCGACCCGCGCATTGGCCCGCCCGCCGCTTGCTATTCCATGCACCCGCATCGGTTCCGCAATGGCTTCGCGGATCGTCTTGCGTGGATTGAGCGAGGCGTAGGGGTCCTGAAAGACCACCTGAAACAGGCGGCGCAATTGCCGCAGATCATCGCCTTTCGCGTGCGTGGCGTCGCGGCCTCCGATTTCGATGCGGCCGGACGTCGGATCGTCGAGCCGCAGGATCATGCGGCCCAGCGTGGACTTTCCGCAGCCCGACTCCCCCACGAGGCCGATGGTTTCGCCGGGCCTGATCGACAGGCTGACGCCGTCGACAGCCCTGACGACGCGGGCGGGCGTCCGCCATCCGGGCTTGAGCGCATAGTGCTTTACCAGATTGTCGATCCGCAGGATCGGAGGCTCTTCCGGCACGACCGAGGCAACCGGGGCCGCGCCGCTCTTGCCGCCCCAACGGATGCGGCCAGCCGCAATGTCGTCGATCCGCACGCAAGTCGACTGCGCGCCCGTGTCGGTGGCCGTGAGGGCACGGGGCTGCGCACAGGCCGCAATCTTGTGCGTGCAACGCGGCGCGAAGGCGCAGCCGTCCGGCCGCCGCGAGGGATCAGGCGGCTGGCCCTCGATCGTGTCGAGACGCTGCTGCACGGGCGAATCGAGACGCGGTGCGGAATTGAGAAGCCCCGCCGTATAGAAATGACGCGGACGCATGAAAACGGCTGATGCTTCGCCGCGCTCTGCGATGCGGCCCGAATACATGACGACGACACGATCCGCATAGCGGGCCACGACGCCCAGATTATGCGTGATGATCAGCAGCGATGCGCCGAGCTTGCGTACAAGCCCCGACATCAGATCCAGAATCTGCGCCTGCACGGTCACGTCGAGCGCGGTGGTGGGTTCGTCGGCGATAAGCAGCTTCGGCTGGCAGGCGAGGCCGATGGCGATCATTACGCGCTGGCGCATGCCGCCCGAGAATTGATGCGGATATTGATCGAGCCGCGATTCCGCTTCCGAAATGCCGACGAGCTTCAGCAGTTCCAGAGCCCGCGCGCGCGCCTCGGCGGGGCCGTAGCCCAGATGTTCGCGCAGCGTCTCGCCGATCTGGAATCCGACCGTCAGGGTCGGATTCAGCGAGGTCATCGGGTCCTGAAAGATCATCCCGATCTCGCGGCCGCGCGTCGCGCACAGATCCGCCGCCGACATGGTGAGAAGGTCGCGGCCCTCGAACATGGCGCGTCCGCCCGTGACTTTCGCGGCGCGCGGCAGGAGACCGATCAGGGACAGGGCGGTGACGGATTTGCCGGACCCCGACTCTCCGACAACAGCGACGATTTCGCCCCGGCCGATGTCGAAATCGACGCCGTCGAGCGCCCGCACGGGCTCGCGCTCGGATGCGAACTCCACCCGCAGGCCTTCAATCGACAACAGTGGTGCGTCCAGCGGCAAGCCGGCCTCCCTCGCTGCTGGCACTCTAAAACCCAAAAAAAGTATTTTTCAAGAGCTTTTTTGTATGCCAATATGTCGTCGTGGAATTCAAAACGACGCGGGACGTATGACGCTGACCGTCAAACAGAACCTTGCGGGCGAGATTCGCTCCAAGCTGGCGCATGAAATCGAGACCGGGCGTCTGTCGCCCGGATCGTCGCTGGACGAGCGCGCGCTGGCCGAGCGCTTTTCGGTTTCGCGCACGCCGGTGCGCGAAGCCATTGCGCAGCTTGCGGCACAGAATCTCGTCACCGTCGCGCCGCGCCAGGGCGTGTTCGTGTCGCGCATGACGATCCCGCAACTGCGCGAGATGCTGGAATTGCTGGGCGAACTCGAAGCTTTGTGCGCCCGCTATGCGGCGCGGCGCATGGACGGCAAGGAGCGCGATTCGCTGCAGGAGAGCGTGCGCGCCTGTTTCGCCGCCGCCGAAGCTTCCGACACGCGCCTCTACATCCGCGAGAACGTGCGATTTCACGGCCTTCTGCACGCTGGCGCCCGCAATCGCTATCTGGCTGATCAGGTGAATTCGATTCACCGGCAAATCCGCCGCTACCGGGCGAACGATTTCCAGACGCGCCAGCAGATGGACAAGTCGGCAGCCGAACACGAGCGGATTGCCGCCGCCATCATGGTGGCGGACGAGAATGGCGCGCAGGAAGCGATGGCGATTCACGTTCCGGCCGGCAACATCGGCTTTGCAGAATTCCTGTCCAGACTGCCCGCAAGCTTCCTGCAGGAGGAGCCCCCGCCCTCTTCTGCGGGTTTCTATGCGGGCAATTGAGCATCGGCGGAGAGCGTCATGGCGTTGAGCAAGGAAGAAAACGACCTCATCACCCGCGTCGACAGCGGCGCGCCGCTGGGGGAAATGTTGCGGCAGTGGTACTGGATGCCCGCCGCGCCTTCGAGCCAGCTCATTGCGGACGGAAAGCCGTTGCGCATCCGTCTGCTCGGGACGGATCTCGTGGCGTTTCGCGGAACGGACGGCCGCGTGGGAATCTTCGACGAGCGCTGCCCGCATCGCAAGGCTTCGCTGGCGCTTGCGCATAACCGCGGCAACGCGCTGACCTGCGTCTATCACGGCTGGAAATTCGACGTGGCGGAAGGCCTCGTCAATGCGCCCAACCATACGGGCGACCAGGAAAGGTTCTGCAAGTCCGTGAAGTTCAATCGCTACAAGGTGGAAGAGCGCGGCGGGATCATCTGGGTCTGGCTCGGCAAGGGCGATGCGGCGCCCACGTTCCCGGACCTGCCGTTCACGAATCTCCCCGCCAGCCAGCGCTCGGTGACCAGCGTGCAGGTCCCGACCAACTGGCTGCAGGGCGTCGAGGCGTCCATGGATTCCTCGCATGTGTCGTTCCTGCACGACACGACGACGAAGATGTCCGGCTCGACCCAGCGCCTGAACATGTCGCTGAACGGCGCGCCGCGCTTCGAGTTCGAGGAGCGGCCATATGGCTTCCGATATGTGGCGTTGCGGGAACTGCAAGGCGGCGAGACCTATGCGCGCATCAACAATTTCGTCATGCCCTGGTATGCGGTGATCTGCGCGCCGGAGGCGACGGGCCCGTCGACGGTGTTCTTCTCCGTTCCGGTCGACGATACGACCCACCGCGCCTGGTTCGTGCATTTCAATCCTCATCGCGAACTCGGCATGACGGCCCTGTCCTGCACGCCGGACGAATGGCGCTGGCCGCCGCTGCCGCCCGGCGCGCCCGATGACAATTGGGGCCAGAACCGCGATCTGATGCGCAAGGGCCATGCGTCCGGCTTCCCGCAGCATCTGGCGACCGAAGACTTCGCGATGTTCATGAGCCAGGGACCGATCTACGACCGGACCGACGAGCAATTGTGCTCGGCCGACGCCGCCATCGTGCGTCTGCGTCGCCAGATTCTCCAGTCGGTGCAGGATTTCACCGAGGGCAAGCCGCCGCGCTTTGCGGATGGGCCCGATCTCGACTATTCACGCGCCGTATCCATCGGGGGCGTCATTCAGACCGGCGCCGACTGGCGCTCACTGGCCGCCTGAGACAGAGGATCAAGATGAACGACGTGTCTTCCGTCGCCAGACTGGCGCGCGTATTGCGACCGAAATCAGTTGCGGTCGTCGGGGTTTCGCAGAAGCCCGGCACCGCCGCGCATGCGGCGATCAGCATTCTCACCATGAACGACTATGCGGGCGATCTCCATCTGGTCGGCCGCAGCGGCGGCGAACTCGATGGCCGCAAGATTTTGACCGACGTTTCCGAACTCCCGCACGGCGTGGACCTCGCCATTCTGGCGATTCCGGCAGGAGCCGTGCTCGAAACCGTTCAGGGCCTCATTGCGCGAAGCGTCGGATCGGCGGTGATTTTCGCGGGGGGCTTCGCAGAACTCGGCGACAAGGAGCGCGGCGTTCAGGAACAGATCGGCGAGGTCGCCCGCGCCGGCGGACTGTCGCTCGTCGGTCCCAATTGTCTGGGCTTCACGAATTACGTCGAACGCATAGGGATCGGCTTCGCATCGATCCGGCCCATCGCCCGGCTCGGTGAAGACGTCAACGACGCTGTCGCCATCATCGCCCAGAGCGGCGGTCTCGGCGGGCATCTCTACCTCGGCCTAACGGCCAAGAACGTGCCGGTCAGCTACATGATCTCGACCGGCAATGAAGTCGATGTCGGGCTGGCGGATTTCCTGCACTATCTCATCGAAGACAAGGTGACCCGCGTCATCGCTGTCTATGCGGAAGCCATCCGGCGACCGGTCGCCTTCATGGAAGCCGCCCGTGCCGCCCGCGCACGCGGCAAGGCTGTCGTGATGCTGCATTCGGGACGCGGCGCGAAGGCGCAGGAAGCCGCCAAATCCCACACGGGCGCGCTTGCCGGAGACTATCCGCTGATGCGGGCGCTGGTGACGGATGCAGGCGTGACGCTGGTGGAATCGCTCGACGAACTGATGGACGTCACCGAAATCCTGACGCGGTTCCCCAAGCCCGCCACCGGCGGCCTCGGAGTTCTGACGTTCTCGGGAGCATTCTGCGGCATTGCGTATGATTTCTGCGACGATCTGGGAGTCGAGATTCCGCCGCTGTCGCCGTCCGTCGAGGCGGCCCTCAAGCCCCAGGTGCCGGCCTTCATTCCGCCCCGCAACCCGCTCGATCTTGGGACGCAGCCCATCTGGCAGCCCGATCTCGTGCGTATTGGCGCCGAGGCGCTGATGTCGGAGCCTTCCGTCGGGGCGCTCGCGATTTCGATCCCCATCGGATCGGCGCAACATGCGATCAACTATTCATACGCGCTGGCAGAAGCGTTCAAGACGAGCGACAAGCCGCGCGTCGTCACCATGCTGGGCGACACGGCTGCCTTGCCGGACGAGTACATGAAGGTCGCCACGGAGAATAAATTCGTCCTGTCGCGCTCCTCCGACCGCATGCTGCGCGCGATGGCAAAGGTGCTCGAATATGGGCGTCGCGATTTCACCCACGAAACGCCTGCAGCGCTGCCGGCGCCGAAGCTGCCGGACCTCAGGCCCGGCGCCCAGCCCGAGTGGCTCGGCAAGCAGATTCTCGGCGCGATTGGCGTTCCGGTTCCGAAAGGCCGTCTGGCGCGAAGCATCGGCGAGGCCGTGGCTTTCGCCAGCGAACTCGGCGCGCCTGTCGCCATGAAGGCGCAGGCTGCCGCGCTGGCCCACAAGACGGAAGCCGGCGCAGTGCTGCTCAACATCAGCGGCGATGCTGCGGTTCGCGAAGCGTGGGACAAGCTCGTCGCCAACGTGAAGCGCGCGCAACCGGATGTGGCGCTCGACGGCATTCTGGTCGAAGCCATGTCGCAGCGCGGGCTTGAGCTGGTGGTCGGCGGAAGGCGCGATCCATTGTGGGGGCCGGTGCTGCTCATCGGCCTCGGCGGCATCTGGATCGAAGCATTGCGGGATGTTCGGCTGGCGCCGGCGCATGTCGATAAGGCGCGCATCGTGCTGGAAATCCGCAAGCTGCGGTCTGCGCGGCTGCTCGATGGTTTCCGGGGCATGCCGGCCGTCGATGTGGACGCCGTCGCGGATATCGCGGTGAAGATCGGCGCGCTGATGCGCGCGCGCGCCGACATCGTGGAAGTCGATCTCAATCCCGTGATGGTTCACGCGGCCGGACAGGGCGCGACGGCGCTCGACGCCCTGATCGTCACTGAAGGCGCCGCAAACCATTCTCACTGACCGGATCTCCTGATGACAGACCAACTCATTACTTACGAACTGGACGGACCGGTCGCGCTGATCGGACTGAACCGCCCCGACAAGCGAAACGCCATCAACGACGCCATGATCGTCGAGATGCGGGACGCCATCAATCGCGCCAGCGATGAAGCCGCCTGCGGGGTCATTTACGGACACGGCGTCAATTTCTCGGCCGGGCTCGATCTTGCCGAACTGATGGCGAAGGTGCAGTCGGGCGCGGCGGTGAAACGTCGGCACAAGCGCCACGCCTGGCATGAAGTCTTCGACCTGATGGATCGCGGACCCATTCCGTATGTGGCGGCCCTGCACGGGCCCGTCATGGGCGGCGGCCTCGAACTCGCCTGCGCTGCCCACATTCGGGTGGCCGACTCCACG
This sequence comes from Beijerinckiaceae bacterium, assembly GCA_947475995.1. Classification (GTDB taxonomy): domain Bacteria; phylum Pseudomonadota; class Alphaproteobacteria; order Rhizobiales; family Beijerinckiaceae; genus Terripilifer. The sequence goes on from CANJNI010000026.1 coordinate 58,811, forward strand.
ACCATCTTCGGCCTCCCGGAAGCGCGTCGCGGCATCTTCGTGGGCGGCGGCGGCACGGTGCGCATCCAGCGCGTCATCGGCAACCATGTGATGGTCGACATGATGCTGACCGGACGTCTGCTGAATGCAGAAGAAGGCCTGCGGGACGGGCTTTGCCGCTACATCACGCCGGCGGGCGAAGCGCTCGCCAAAGCGCGCGAGCTTGCCCATACGATCGCCGCGAATCCCGAACTGTCGAACTGGAAGATCGTCAACGTGCTGCAGCGCGTGAAGGATCTGTCGCATGATGACGGCCTGTTCATGGAATATCTCTCTTCCAACATGGCGCGGCCGCAAGGCTCCGAAAATCGCCTGAAGGATTTCGTCGAGAAACGCGCCGAACATCTGCTCCGCCCGGGAAAATCATCATGAGCGATACGTCCCTTCTGGCGCCGGTCGCTCCCGAAGCAGCCGCAAAGGCACGCGCGCATCTGCGCGCCGCCGAAGCCGAATGCGCCTTCATTCCCGACATCCCGGCGGATACGCCCAAGCGCCCCATCGCGAGCGCCGCCGTGATCGGCGCAGGCACAATGGGCGGCGGCATCGCCATGTGCCTGGCAAATATGGGCGTGCCGGTGGTGGTCATCGACCAGTCGCAGGAGGCGCTTGATCGCGGTCTTGGCCGCGTGAAGAAGAATTACGCCGTCAGCGTCGAACGCGGCAGCCTTCAGGCGCCCGAGATGGAGAGACGCCTTTCCTTCATCACTGGCGCAACCGGGATCAGCGCCATCGCAAACGCGGACATCATCATCGAGGCTGTCTTCGAGGATATGCAGCTCAAGCAGGACCTGTTCCGGCAGATCGATGCTCACGCAAGGCAGGGCGCAATTCTGGCGACCAACACGTCCGGCCTCGATATTGATGAAATCGCCGCCGTCACCACACGCCCGGCCGATGTGGTCGGCGCGCATTTCTTCTCGCCTGCAAACGTGATGCGCCTGCTCGAAGTGGTCCGGGCTCGGGAATCCGCGCCCGACGTCGTGGCCACCCTGATGGATCTCGGCCGCCGGATGGGCAAGGCTTCCGTTCTGTCGCGGGTGTCGCCCGGCTTCATCGGCAATGCGTTGTTGCGCAACTACAGCCGCGAAGCGCTCTTCGTCGTCGAGGAAGGCGCGCTGCCGCTCGACGTCGACGCTGCGCTGACGCGCTTCGGATACCGCATGGGCATTTTCGCCGTGCACGACATGGCCGGCAATGACGTCGGCCTGCAGACGAAGCGGAAACTGGTGCTGACACGTCCGAAGGATCGCCGCTACAGCGATCTCCTCATTACGATTTGCGACATGGGCCGCCTCGGCCAGAAGACCGGCAAGGGCTGGCACCGCTATGAAAACGGCGGACGCACGCCGATCCGCGACACCGAGTGGGAGGCTTTCCTGATTGGTGAAAGCAAGCGCCTCGGCATCGAGCGGCGCATGGTGTCGGATGAGGAAATCATCAAGCGCTGCATCTACTCGATGGTCAACGAAGGCGCGCGCCTTCTGGAAAACGGCGTGGCGCTTCGGGCCAGCGACATCGACGTCGTTTACGGGACCGGCAACGGCTTTCCGCCCGATCGCGGCGGGCCGATGTATTTCGCGGATTCAATCGGCCTCGACAAGGTTTATGCGGACGTCGCGCGCTTTCACGAGGCGCAGGGCGTCTGGTGGGAGCCCGCGCCGCTGCTCGCGCGGCTTGCGCGCGAGGGCAAGACATTCGCCGATTACGATGCGGAACGCCGCAAGCAGATTCACCAGGGAGGACACGCGTGAGCGTCAGGGACAAGGCCTATATCGTCGGGGTGTACGAACATCCCACACGCAAGGCGGACAATCTTTCAGTCGCGCAATTGCACGCGCAGGTCGCAAAGGGCGCGATCGAGGATGCCGGACTCTCGCCCTCCGACATCGACGGCTATTTCTGCGCCGGTGACGCGCCCGGCCTCGGCAACATGTCGATGGGCGAATATCTCGGGCTGAAGCTGCGTCACGTCGATTCGACCGAGACGGGCGGCTCCGCGCCGATCGTCCACGTGCACCACGCCGCGCAGGCCATCGCGATGGGCAAGTGCAATGTGGCGCTCGTCACGCTCGCGGGCCGTCCGCGCGCTGCCGGAGCGGCTCTCATGCTGAAGCCGCCGGATCCGGACGCGCCCGAACTTCAGTTCGAGCGTCTCTACGGCCCTGCGACCCAGAACGGCTACGCCATGTGCGCGCGCCGCCACATGTACGAGTTCGGCACGACGAGCGAACAGCTCGCCTGGATCAAGGTCGCCGCCTCGCATCACGCGCAGCACAATCCAAATGCCATGCTGCGCAATGTGGTGACGGTGGAAGACGTCGTGAATTCTCCGATGGTGTCCGATCCGCTGCATCGCCTCGATTGCTGCGTGGTGAGCGACGGCGGCGGCGCGGTGATCGTGGCGCGTCCCGAGATCGCCGCGAAACTCAACCGTCCGAAGATAAAGATACGCGGCATGGGCGAAGCCCTGAAGCACGGCATGGGCGGCAAGGTCGATCTGACTTACTCCGCTGCGCGCATGTCCGGACCGGCGGCTTTCGCGGAAGCCGGCGTCACGCAGGCCGACATCAAATATGTGTCGCTCTATGACAGCTTCACCATCACGGTGCTGTTCCAGATCGAAGATCTGGGCTTCTGCAAGAAGGGCGAGGGCGGACGTTTCGTCAGCGACGGCAACCTCATCAGCGGCGTCGGAAAACTGCCGTTCAACACCGATGGCGGCGGTCTCTGCAACAACCATCCCGCCAACCGCGGCGGCATGACGAAGATCATCGAGGCGGTTCGGCAGTTGCGCGGCGAAGCGCATCCTGCCGTGCAGGTGAAGAACTGCGATATTGCGCTCGCCAATGGCATCGGCGGGTCGCTCGGCGCGCGCCACATCGCCGGCACGCTCATCATGGAAAGGGTCTGACATGTCCAATCAGCGCAAGATTCCAGCCCCGATTCCCCACCCCGAGACCCAGGCATACTGGGACGCCGCACAGCAGCAGAAGCTCCTCGTGCGCCGCTGCCGCGCTTGCGGCGAGGCGCATCATTATCCGCGTGAAATCTGCCCGTTCTGCTGGAGCAACGATACCGAATGGATCGAGGCCAAGGGCGAGGCGGAGATCTATTCATTCAGCACGATGCGCGTCGGCCCTGCGCCCTACACGCTCGCGTATGTGACGCTCGCGGAAGGTCCGCGCATGATGACCAACATCGTCGATTGCGATCCGGACAAGCTCAGCATCGGCCAGAAGGTCAAGGTCGTATTCCGTCCTTGCGACGACGGAAAACTGGCGCCGATGTTCACGCCGTAAGGCGCCATGAAACAGATCGATCGGGAGGAAAGCATGAAGATGCACAGGATTATCGCCGGCCTTCCGGTCGTCGCGGGCCTCGCGCTTGCGACGGCGGCGCAGGCGCAGGCGCCACAGCGCGGCGGCCAGCTGGATTTCGCGATCTCGCAGGGAGAGCCTGCGACATTCGACTGCCACGCCGCCTCGTCGGTGAACGTGATGTTCCGCGTCGCCCCGCACTATTCGACGCTGCTGCGCGTCGATCCGGCGAATTATCCGAACGTGATGGGCGATCTGGCGCAGAGCTGGACGGTCTCGCCGGACGGTGCGCTTTACACCTTCAAGCTCGCCCCGAATGCAAAGTTTCACGATGGTTCGTTGGTCACGTCCGAAGATGTGAAGGTCAGTCTCGAACGCATCCGCAATCCGCCGCAGGGCGTGGTGTCGGTGCGCAAGGAATTGCTCGCCGACGTGGCCGACATTTCGACGCCGGACGCCGCGACTGTGGTGGTGCGGCTTGCGCGACCCAACGCGGCCATGCCGTCGGTCTTCGCAATGCCTTACGGCTGCATCTATTCGGCGAAGATGCTGCAGGGCGATCCGGACTATCCGGCCAAGAAGGTGATGGGGTCCGGCCCGTTCAAGTTCGTGCGTTACACGCCGGGCGCCGAATGGATCGGAGAGCGCAACAACGATTTCTACCGGCAGGGGCTCCCTTATCTTGATGGCTTCCGGGCGCTCTCGCTTGCGCCGGCAGCGACCGTCAATGCGCTGGCGGCCGGGCAGGTGGCGTTCGATTTCCGCGGCGTCTCGAAGGCTGAGGCGGACCGGATCGTGCAGGCGCGCGGCGACAAGGTGAAGGTGTTCGAGTCGAACCCGGCCATCTCGCTGCTGTTCTACATCGCCTTCAACGCCGAGAAGGGCCCGCTGGCAGATCCTCGCGTCCGCCGCGCGCTGGCGCTTTCAGTCGACCATTTCAACGGCGCGAAGGTGATCGAGCGCACCTCGCCGATCAGCGCGGTGGGCGGGCTGGTGCGGCCGGGTTCGCAGTTCGCCCGTCCGGAAGCAGAGCTCGCGAAGCTTCCGGGTTTCTCGCGCGATATGGCGGCGGCTCGCACCGAGGCGAAAAAGCTGCTGGCGGAGGCCGGGCAGACCGATCTGAAGCTCACCTTCCTGAACCGGCGTCCGTGGCCCTTCATCGGTGTTTTTCTGGTCGATCAGTTCAGGCAGATCGGCGTGACGCTGACGCATGAGCAGCAGGACGACCCGCAATTTTTCGCGCGGCGCAACACCGGCGCTTACGACATGATTCTCGATGCGCTGCCCGATTACATCGACGATCCGACCATCCAATGGGCGGGCTTCAAGTCCTTCGACAAGAATCCGGGAAACGGCGGGCGGTTCACCGATCCCAGGGTCGACGAACTGCTGGAAAAGCAGGCGCGGGAGACCGATCCGAAAGCGCGCGTCGAACTGGTGCGGCAACTCGAAGAACATATGTTGACGCAAGCCTATGTGATGCCCTTCTTCTGGTCGAAGCGCATCACTACCGTGGACGCTTCCGTGCAGGGTTATGTGGCTGCGCCGACAAACTTCATCGGCATCGACCTCGAACGGTTCTGGCTGAAGAAGTAACAGGCGGCGAGGCCGAACGCGAAAACGCCCGGCGAATCGCCGGGAGTTTTTGCGTTTGGAGCGATTCTTCGGCAGCGGATGTCCGGGATTGAGGTCCCGGACGTCAGGCTCACCAGCCGCAGCCGCGACGGCTCTTGCGGGACTTGCGGGACTTCTTGGACTTGCGGGACTTGCGTCCGCCGCCGTAGCCGCCGCCGAAGCCTTCGAGTTCGTTCTGGATGATCGGGAAACCAGCGATTCTCATAGGGTGACCTCCTTGAGTTGCCGCTTTGTGCAGAAGTGTTCGTGTCGTTCTGCATGAAAAGAACTTGCGGCAATTGATTAGAATTTGCAACAACTTGCTGACATGATGCAAGGATAAAGCATAACGCTTAACCTGTTATGTTAATAAACAAGCGTTAAGTCGATTTAAACCCTGCGGGTTAATCCGTATAAACGAATTATACTTGGTCGCAACAGGAATTACAGTGAAGCTTGGAAAGAGCATTAATCGCAGTGTCCCGCCCCGCACAGCGAGCCGGGCGATCCCGACACCCCGACCGCCCGGGAGCGCACAGGTCTGCGGGCGCATGCAGGCAAGGAGGGTTTTAGGCTTGCGCTCCCCCCTTGGCCGACTATATTGCGCCCACTTCGCGCGGGCGATTTGCAGCTTCGGCTGCTGCCGCGCCAAGTGTCGGCCGGTCTTCGTCCGTTCGAAGATCAGACATAGCGCGCATGTCGCGCGTGCGGAGGGGTGGCCGAGTGGTTGAAGGCGCACGCCTGGAAAGTGTGTATACGGGAAACCGTATCGCGGGTTCGAATCCCGCTCCCTCCGCCAGCCTCCTGTTCGATACCGTCCCAATCAAACCGAAGAGCTCCTGACTTATCGCTGTTAGTCAGCGATTTATCCAAGGCTCCTGTCCGCAGTAGTTCGAACTATGCCGCTTGTTTTCGTCCCCGTTCGCGAGTTATAATAGGGGACGTATTCGGGGACAAAAGGCTTGGCCATGGCTCAGAGCGAATTGTCGGCAGCGTTTGTCAGGACCGCAGGCCCCGGTCGTTATTGCGACGGGGATGGGCTCTATCTGCTGGTCAAAAAGGCCGGTGGCCGTTTCTGGGTGTTCAGATACAAGCTGAAAGGCAAAAAACTTCGCGAGGCTGGTCTTGGGCGCGCCGGTGAAGCTCGGAACTGCGTCAGGCTGGCAGAAGCACGTGAAAAGGCATCGGTCCTGTTCCGGCAGGTCAAGGCAGGCATAGACCCGTTGGCCCTGCGCGACGCAACTCTGGCCGCCGCAAAATCTGCCGAGCAGGACGCCGCCGTCCGAGCCGTGACCTTTCGCGAAGCCGCCCGCCGTTACATCGACGGCCATGCTCCTTCATGGCGAAACGCCAAGCACGCCCGCCAGTGGGAAGCCACCATCGAGACCTATGCCAACCCCATCTTCGGGGACATGGCTATCTCTGATGTCAGCACCGCACACGTTCTGGCAGCCGTGGAGCCGATCTGGCTCACCAAGCCCGAGACCGCCAGCAGGCTTCGGGGACGCGTTGAGACCATTTTGGACTTTGCAAAAGCTCGGGGCTGGCGCTCTGGAGAAAATCCGGCTGCGTGGAAGGGGCATTTGGCGTTGACGCTCCCGGCCCGGTCAAAGGTGGCGAAGGTGAAGCATCATGCGGCGCTCCCTTGGCAGGAAATGGGCGACTTCATGCAAAGCATGACGGGACAGGCAGGCATTGGAGCCCGCGCGCTCCGTTTCGCA
>CANJNI010000027.1 GCA_947475995.1 Beijerinckiaceae bacterium
GGCGGTCGCGCTCGGCCTCGCGCACCTTCTGGACGATGACCTGCTTGGCGGATTGCGCCGGAATGCGGCCGAAGTCGAAGGGCGGCAGGGTCTCGGCGATCCAGTCGCCAACCTGTGCGGCCGGGTTCTTGCGGCGCGCTTCATTGATGGTGATCTGGGTCGCGTCGTTCTCGACCTGATCCACCACCAGCAGCAGGCGCGAAAAGCGCAGCTCGCCGGTCTTCGGATTGATCTCGGCGCGGACTTCCGTCTCCTGGCCGTACCGCGAGCGCGCCGCCTTCTGGAGCGCGTCTTCCATCGCGTTCAGAACGACCTCGCGCGGAATGGACTTTTCGCGCGCGACCGCTTCGGCGATCTGCAGGAGTTCAAGTCGGTTGGCGCTGATCGCCATGGGGCTTCTCCTTCGACGGACCTTGGTCCGGTTGAATGCAGTCTCGGGTTAACGTTTTTTCTTTGCCGGCGCCCATACGGGCTTCGGCTTGTTCATGTTGCGGGTTGCAAAACGGCCGGGCCCGCGGCGCGGGGCCTCGGCGGGTTCGCTCGCCTCGTCTTCGGCAGGCGGCTCGTCGCCTGCTTCCTTGGCGGCTTTCAGGGATTCGCGAATAAGCGCTTCGGTGAGAATGAGCCGCGCCTCTTCGAGATCGCGCAGGGGCAGAACCACATCGGCTTCTTCATCCGGCTTCGAGTCAGTGCGGCGCAGACGCAGCCTGGCGTCCTTGCCTTCGCCCTCGACGCCTTCGATCCAGCCGCGGAAACGCTTGCGATTATCGTGCAGGACGGAAAGCTCGACGCGCGCCTCGTGCCCGATGGCGCGGCGGAAATCCGAAACCCGCACCAGCGGCCGGTCGATGCCGGGGGACGACATTTCGAGGTGATAGGCCGCCGCATGGAGCGGATCTTCCAGGTCCAGCACAGGCGACAGGGCCATGCTGGCGTTCTCGCAATCGGCGACATTCATGATTCCGTCCGGCCGTTCGGCCATGATCTGCAAGGTCATGCCGTTGGCGGCGGAAATCTTCACCCGCACCAGCCGGTAGCCGACGTCGCGCAGCACCGGAATCGCGATGCGGGCCACCCGTGCAGCCACGCCCGTCTCCTCCATGAGACGCGGCTCGTCCAGAAGCGCGAGCGCTTCGGGCGACATGGTGAACGGGGTCGGGGCCTGCGGTATCATGGTCCAGCTGGTCCGGGAGGGCCGACCTGCCGCCCCGCCGATGGTCAGGCTCGGGCAACAAAAAAGAGCGGGTCCCGGCCGGGCCCCACTCTCCAAATCGACCATCCAGAGGACGATCCATATGAGAAACTGATGAGCTTCATATACGCGGTTTTCCGGAATTTGCAAGGAGTTTCGGGAAGCCGGGCCATGGCTTTGCGCGCCTTCGAAATTCGCCGCATGCGATAAGTTCCGTCGCCGCCGCATTGCGGCGCTGTCCCGGCCTTTCTAGCCTCCCTGTCAATCACAGGAGGCGGCCATGAAACTCATCGCGGCGATACTGGCGGGAACCATCATCAGCACGGGGCTCTGGATGACGACGCAATCTCTCGGGCAGGCGCGGATCGAAACCGTGCCTGAAAAGAAAACCACACTGCCGGCGGACGTTCACCCCGAATCGCGTTCGCGACTGCCGCTCGTCAAACGCGAAAACATGGATGAGCAGAGGCAGAAAGCTTACGACGCCGTCGTCGATCCGAAGAGCAGATTGAAGGCAGAGCTGATCGGCCCCGCCGGCATCTGGCTCAACGTGCCGGAACTGTCGCCGCACATTCGCGAAATCAACTGGTTCCTGCGCAACAAGTTTCCGCTCGACGCGAAGCTGACCGAACTCGTCATTCTGGCCACAGTGCGGGAGTCAGACGGCGAAACCGAATGGGCCGCGCATGAGCCGGCCGCTCTCAAGGCGGGTCTCTCAAAAAACGTGATCGACATCATCCGCTATCGCCAGCCGATTGCGGATGTCGACCCGAAGGAGGCGGCGATCATCCAGATGGCGCGGGAGCTTCTCGGCGCCAAAAAACTGTCCGCCGCAACCTACGCGGAGGCGCTGAAACATTTCGGCCAGCAGAACCTCGTGATGATGGTGCTGCTCATGGCGAACTACTCGCAGACTTCCATCATCCTGCACGCTTTCGATCAGCAATTGCGGCCCGAACTGACGCCGCTCCTGCCGGTGGTGCAGCGGTAGAAAATCTTGCAGAGACGAAAAAAATGGCCGGGGCAGGCCCGGCCATCAAGCAGATTGCTGAGAGAAAGACTTACGACCGCAGGCGTTCCCGGTTGCCAAGCGTCCTCAGCCGCAGCGCATTGAGCTTGATGAAGCCCGCCGCATCGCGATGATCGTAAGCCACGTTGCCTTCTTCAAAGGTCACGAGGTCCTGATCGTAGAGCGAATAGGGCGACTGGCGGCCGACGACGCGCACATTGCCCTTGTAAAGCTTCAGACGCACGCGGCCCGTCACCTTTTCCTGGCTCTTGTCGATCAGCGACTGCAACATCTCGCGCTCCGGCGAGAACCAGAAGCCGTTGTAGATCAGCTCGGCATATTTCGGCATCAGCTCGTCCTTGAGATGCGCTGCGCCGCGATCCAGCGTGATGGACTCGATGCCCCGATGCGCCTGCAACAGGATCGTGCCGCCGGGCGTTTCGTAAACGCCGCGCGACTTCATGCCGACGAAACGGTTCTCGACGAGATCGAGGCGCCCGATGCCGTTGGCCTTGCCGAGCTCGTTCAGCGCCGCCAGCAAAGTGGCGGGCGACATTTTCTCGCCGTTCACCGCCACCGCGTCGCCCTTCTCGAAGTCGATGGTGATTTCCGTCACCACGTCAGGGGCGTCTTCGGGCGCGATGGTGCGCATGTGGACATATTCGGGCGGCTCCACCCACGGATCTTCCAGCACCTTGCCTTCGGACGATGAGTGCAGAAGGTTGGCGTCCACCGAGAAGGGCGCTTCGCCTCGCTTGTCCTTGGCGATCGGAATCTGGTGCTGTTCGGCGAAGGCGATGAGCGACTCGCGGCTCTTGAAGTCCCATTCGCGCCACGGGGCGATGACGTGGATGCCGGGCTCCAGCGCATAGTAACCAAGCTCGAACCGCACCTGATCGTTGCCCTTGCCGGTGGCCCCGTGGGACACCGCATCTGCCCCGACCTTGCGGGCGATCTCGATCTGCTTCTTGGCGATCAGCGGGCGGGCGATGGAGGTGCCCAGCAGGTAAAGCCCTTCGTACTGCGCGTTGGCGCGGAACATCGGGAACACATAGTCGCGGACGAATTCCTCGCGCACGTCCTCGATGAAGATGTGCTCGTCCTTGATGCCCATCAACTGCGCCTTCTTGCGCGCCGGCTCCAGTTCCTCGCCCTGGCCCAGATCCGCCGTGAAGGTGACGACTTCGCACCCGTAGGTGGTCTGCAGCCATTTCAGGATGATGGATGTGTCGAGCCCGCCCGAATAGGCGAGGACGACGCGTTTGATGGATTTGGTGGTGTGCGACATGGAGGCTCACAGTGTGGGGGCCGGACGGCCCTGAAATTTCGGCGCGACTATAGGGATTGGCGCACATGGCGCAAGCGCGCGGCCTGCGCCTTTCGGCGACCTGCGACTATCGGCGCTCCGGGCTGAACATGATCCGGTGCAGGCCAAGCACGATCAGGATGGTGAACAGCGCCGCGAAAATCACGTCGGACAGGTAATGGCCCCCATAGGCCATGCGCAGCACCGAGACCGACGCTCCGAAGACCAGCGAGGCCGCCACCGCATAAGGGCGGACCGGGGGCGGCGACATCATCGCCGGGGCCAGCGTCCAGAAGGCCGAGGAGCCTTCGCCCGACACGAAGGAGCAATTGCGCTTGCAGGCCCCGTCCGTCCGGTACCAGGGCCGGAACTCCATGGTTCCGCCGAATTCCTGCGTCTGGCTGGGCCTGGGGCGATGCCAGTGGTCCTTGAAGACCAGATTGGCCATCAGGCCGGGCGCGAGCGCCATCGACAGCGCCAGAAACAGCAGCGTCCTGCCGGCAGGCCGCGGGTCGGGGTCGCCCTTGCGGCGGCGGGCGAAATGAATGCCGCCTGCCCCGAGCAGGATCACGAACGGAGTGAGGTAACCCACGCGACGCGCCCAGTCGCCCGCCGTCGAGACCCCCGAAAAAGTCCTCTCGCCCACATGGAAAGCGCGCGCAGCCGCCAGATCCAGCTCCGGCCACAGCGCGAAAATCACGCCGGTCACGAGCGCCAGAAGCGTGCAGATGATCAATCCGGCCCGGATCATGGATTTTCCTTGGGGCGTTGCCTCCGGGCGAGCCTTAGCGCAGCCGTCGGGCGGCGCAAAGCGCGTTCACGGCCTATGGTTTGCGCGCAGCCCGCCTGCTAGGGTCCGCTCATGTCGCTTTCGTCGGAAGAAATCGAGCGTTACGCCCGTCATATCGTGCTGCATGGGGTCGGGGGCCCCGGCCAGCAGAAGCTGAAGGCCGCCCGTGTTCTGGTGATCGGGGCAGGCGGGCTCGGCTCTCCCGTGCTGCAATATCTGGCGGCGGCGGGCATCGGCACGCTCGGGGTGGTGGACGACGACGAGGTGTCGCTGTCCAATCTCCAGCGGCAGGTGCTGCACGGCACCCCAGACGTGGGCCGCCCCAAGGTCGACAGCGCCGCAGACGCCATCGCGCGCCTCAATCCGCATGTGCGGCTGGAGGCTCACCGTTTCCGGCTGAATACCGAGAATGTCCGGGCGCTCGTGGCCGGTTACGATCTGGTCGCCGACGGCTCGGACAATTTCGAGACCCGCTATGCGGTGGCGGACGCCTGCTTTTTCGAGAAGAAGCCGCTCGTGACGGCGGCCGTGGGGGCCTTCGACGGCTCGCTCACGACGCTGCGGCCTTTCGAGACGGGGCCGGACGGCGCGCCCAACCCGACCTACCGCTGCCTGTTTCCCGAGCCGCCGCCTGCCGGCATGGTGCCAGCCTGTTCGGAAGCGGGCGTGCTGGGGGCCCTGACGGGAATCCTCGGGACCATGATGGCCCTTGAAGTGATCCGCGAGATCGTCGGCTTCGGGGAAAATCTGGTCGGGCGGTTGCTGCTGGTCGACACGCGCGCAATGCGCTTCGACACGATGACCTACGACTGGGACCCGGCCAATCCGCTCAACGGATCGCAAGCGATCCGCTGAATGGATCGGAAACGATCCCATGAGGGCGACGGGCGCGCCCAAGCGCCCGCCGCAAGAACCCGGCTTACTTTGCGGCGATCGCCTGAATCTCGACCGTATAGGCCGGAGCCGCAAGCTTCGCCTCGACGGTGGCGCGGGCGGGCGTATTCCCGACCGGGACCCACTTGTCCCACACGGCGTTCATTTCGGCGAAACGGCCGATGTCGGAGAGGTAGATGTTCACCGACAGGATCTTCGTCTTGTCGGAACCGGCTTCCGCCAGCAGGCCGTCGATGATCGCGAGAATCTCGGTCGTCTGTTCGCCGACGCTCTTGCCAGCGGCCTTGTCGGCCACCTGACCGGCCAGATAGATCGTGTTTCCGTGCACGACGGCCTTGCTCATGCGGGGGCCGGGCTGAATGCGCTGGATGGTCATCGGTTCTTCCTTTCGCTCGCCTGCCGAAAGGCGGGCCGGGCGCTTCCAGTAGTGGATCGTCCCGCCCGGTTCAAGCCGCCGACTTGCGCCCGAGCGTCACCCTCTGCCAAATGCCGTCAATCAAATCGCGGAGGAACCATGACGCCCGACGACGCCAAGCAGAAACTCATCACGGCCGGCCTCATCCTCGAAGGCGCCGGACAGGGCGACATGACGCGCGGCCATGTGTCGGTGCGCGTTCCGGGCGATCCATCGCGCTTTTACATGAAGCCGCATTCGTTCGGCTTCGACGAGATCACGATGGACAATATCGTCACCTGCGACATGGACGGCAAGAAGGTCGAAGGCTGGGCGCCGCGCCACAGCGAGATCTTCATCCATACGGAAATCTACAAGGCTCGGCCCGACATCACGTCGATCATCCATTCGCATCCCGATCATGCGGTCGCGGTTTCGGCGACAGGTCGCCCGCTGCGCATGCTGAGCCAGCCGTCGGCCGCCTTTGCGGACGGCGTCGGCTATTACAAGGACACGATTGATCTCATTCGTCGCGAGGACCAGGGCGCGGGCGTGGCGAAAGCTTTTGGAACGCACAAGGCGGCGTTTCTGAAAAACCACGGCGTCGTGGTGGGCGGCGTCACGCTGGAAGAAGCCGTGATCCTGACAATCATGCTGGAAAACGCCTGCCGCATCCAGATTCTGGCCGAATCTGCCGGCGACCTCGCGCCCGAATTTCCCCGCGAGGACATTCTGGAACTCTACAACAAGCTGTCGCGGCCCGAACAGCATACGGTGAATTTCAACTATCTGGCCCGCCGCGCGCGCCGGCAGAAGTGACGAGCATTCGCTGAACAAATAGGAGGAACGAATGCGCGTCGTATTCGCCAGCAAGATCGCCCGCAAGCCGCTCATCGATCATCTGAAAAAGGTGGAAGGAATCGACCTCGTCATTCTCGACGAATTGTCCGAAATGCCGCCGCTCGTGAAGGATGCCGACGTGCTGGTCATCCAGGATCCGCGCGGCCCGGACGGGCGCAACATTGCAGCGGAACTGAAACAGCCCGGCTGCAAGGTGCGCTGGGTGCAGATCGTCTCCGCCGGCTTTGAAGGCCTCACGGCCCACAATCCGCCTGCGCATATCCAGATCACCAATCAGGGCGGCGCAGTTGCGCCCGTGGTGGCCGAACACGCCATGGCGAGCATTCTGGCGATGGCGCGGCAGATTCCGGCCATCGTGATGAACTCGTCGCGCCATGCGTGGGAGAAGGATTTCAAGGTCCCGGTCATGTCGGTCGAGCGCAAGACGCTCGTCATCGTCGGCCACGGCAATATCGGGGGCCATCTGGCGAAACGCGCCAAGGCTTTCGACATGCGGGTGCTGGCTGTGTCGCGCTCGCCCATCGACGATCCGAATGTGGATGAGGCTTTCAGCCTCGCCGATATGCACAAGGCTCTGGCGCATGCCGATGCGGTCGCGGTCTGCATCGCTCTTTCGGCGTCAACGCGCAGCATGTTCGGCGCGAAGGAATTTGCGGCGTGCAGGAAGGGCGCTCTGTTCACCAACGTTTCGCGCGGCGAGACAGTGGATCAGGTCGCGTTGAAGGCCGCGCTTGAATCAGGCCAGATCGGCTTCGCATTCATCGACGTCACGACGCCCGAGCCGCTGCCGTCCGACGATCCGCTGTGGAGCGCGCCCAATATCGTCATCGGTCCCCATACGGCGGGTGGCGGAAGCCTCCACACCGGCGACCGCGTCGGCGCGACGGTGGCGGACAATGTGCGGCGCTTCCTGGCCGGCCAGCCGTTGCAGCACCTCATCAAGATTTGAGGCTCCCATGAAGATCGTCAGGATCGAGGACTTTCACGTCAGCGGCGGCTGGGACGCCTGGTCGTTCCTGAAGATCACCACGGACGAAGGTCTTGTGGGCTGGTCGGAATACAATGAGGCGCGCGGACGGCGCGGGCTTACGCCCGTCGTGCGCGGTCTAGCCGAACTCGTCATAGGCGAAGATCCGCGCAACGTCGGCAAGATCGGCGCGCATCTCTACAATCTCACCAAGTCGACCGCCGGCGGATTGCAGGCGCTCGCCATCGGGGCCATCGAGAACGCCTGTCTGGACATCAAGGCCAAGGCGCTCGGCGTCCCGGTCTATGAATTGTTCGGCGGCGCGCTGCGCACGAAGCTGCCGACCTACTGGTCGCATTGCGGCATGTATCGCGCCCGCTTTCCGGACCTTTTCGAGAAGGTCATCGGCAAGCCCGCCGTGCGCTCGCTCGACGATATCAAGAAGCTCGGCGCTGAAGTCGCGGCGGGCGGCTTCATCGGGCTGAAGACGAACCTTCTCCAGCTCGATCCCGTCGTGCTGAAAGGCGCGATGCCTTACGTTGTGCGCGGCGCGGGCCCGTTCGAGATGAACATCGAGGATCGCCTCATCGACATGGTGGTCGATCAGCTCGCAGCCTTTCGCGAGGGCGCGGGCGACAAGGTGAAGTTGATGATGGACCTCAACTTCAATTACCGCACGGAGGGCTTCCGGCAGATCGCAAAAGCCGTCGAGCCGTTCCGGATGATGTGGCTCGAAATGGACACATGGGAGCCGCAGGCGCTGGCGTCGATCCGCGCCGCAACGTCAACGCCCATCGCGTCGCTCGAAGCCGTATTGGGTCGACGCGCCCTTCGTCCTTATGCGGATGCGCAGGCGGTCGACGTGGCCATCGTGGACGTTGTGTTCAACGGCATGATGGAAGCGGTGAAAATGGCGGCGCTGCTCGATTCCTACGAGATCAACGTCGCTGCGCATAATTCGCACGGCCCGCTCGGCTCCCTGATGAGCGCGCACTTCTGCGCCGTGATCCCGAATTTTCGCGTTCTCGAATTCGACAACGACGAAGCCCCGTGGCGTCGCCAATTGCTGTCGCATCCGTTCACGGTCGAGAACGGGCAATTCATGCTCCCGACGCGACCGGGCTGGGGCGCGGATATCGTCGAGGAGGTCATTCGCGCGCATCCGCCAAAAGGCCACTAGGAGGGCTGCGGCTGCGCCATCATCAGCTTCAGTCTCAAGGCGTCGGCGGTTGCGGCTGACGAGGCCGTATTGTCGAACATGCACCAGACGTCGGCGCCGGTCCGGGAAGCGGAATGCAGGCTCGCTGCAATCGGCCGGAGGCGCTCGGCTCCGTAGGAAGTCCGGTAGATTTCCGGCGAACCGTGCAGCCGGAAATAGACAAGCTTCTGCCATCCGCCCGGCGCGTCCGCCCCCACAGCGCGGGGCGGGTCTGCGGCCACCCGGGCGATGCGCAGGGAGACCAGCAACTCCTCCGCATCGTCCTCGAACCAGGTCGGATGACGCGGCTCCAGCACAAGCCCTCCTGCATGCGCATGGCGGAAACCGGAGAGGAGTCGCGTGGCGTCGGCCTCCAGGAATTTCCGGTTGGGAGGCAGCTGGATCAGGATGGGGCCGAGCTTTGAGCCGAGCCCGGCGATCTCCTGCATGAAGCGCGCGAGATCCTGCGATGTGTCGACATCTTTCGCATGGGTGATCGCCTTCGGAGCCTTGACGGCGAACCGGAAGCCTTCGGGTGTCGCGGCCGTCCACTTCTCGTAGGTGCTTGGCTTGTGCGGGCGGTAGAACGATGTGTTGATTTCGGCAGCATCGAACACGGCCGCGTAGCGTTCAAGATGGCTTCCTGAATCGGGGAAATCCGGCTTGTAGCGGGACGCGAGACTCCATCCGGCGGTCCCGATCCGGACGGTCCCGGAATGTTTCCTGTTCGACGATCGAGCGCTCCGCACCGCCACCTCCGCCCGGTCGGAAACGCGGGCGGCAGAGCTGTGTTCCGTCGAGTTGCAAGCTGCGCATGGCGCTGATGCGGCGTTGGCGCGCCCGAGAATCGACACGCCAAAAACTCACCGAAACAGCCACGCGCTCGCAGATTTGCCGCCACCGACTTGTCGCGTGTTGACGAGTCGCCAGGGCCCGCTCTAACTGCTTGATCAGGGGAGGCGACGGTTGAACATTCTGGGAATCGACATAGGGGGCACCTTCACCGATCTCGTCGCATGGGACGCAGAACGGCGTGTCTTTTCACATGCGAAAAAGCTGACCTCCTATTCGGACTTTTTCCAGAGCGCACGCGACTGTTTTCAGGCCGCCGGACTGGTTCTGGCGGAGGCTTCTGCGGTCCGTCACGGGACCACGCAGGTCATCAACGCTTTCATTCAGCGCAGCGGCGCGAAGGTCGCGCTGCTGACCACGCAAGGATTCCGCGACGTTCTCGAAATTGGCCGGGCCAATCGGCCGATTGCATTTCAGCTTCGCTACGAACGTCAGCCGCCGCTCGTTGACCGCCCGCTACGGTTCGAGGTTGCGGAGCGCATGGACGCGCACGGCTCCATCGTGACGCCGCTGGATATGGATCAGCTCGACGCCATCATCGACCATATCGCGACGCTCGATGTCGAAGGGGTCGCTGTGTCGTTCCTCAATTCCTACCGGAATCCTGTTCACGAGGAACAGGCGGCTGCGCGGCTGCGAGAGCGGCTGCCGCATATCTTCGTCACCAGCGGCTGCGAACTCACGCGCGAATGGTTCGAATATGAACGCACGTCGACAGCCGTCGCGAATGCCTATGTGGGGCCGCTTATGGGGGCCTATCTCGATCATTTCGATCAGGGCCTGCGGGGCGACGGTTTTGCCGGAACCTTCGCGTTGATGGCGTCGAACGGCGGCGTCCTGACGCCCGCGATGGGCCGCGCGCAGCCGCTGGCGCTCGTCGAGTCCGGGCCGATAGGCGGCTGCATTGCGGCCTCAGCCTATGCGGCGGCGCTCGATCTCGACGACGTGATCGCATTCGACATGGGCGGCACAACGGCAAAATGTGCGCTCGTTCAGCGCGGCAAATTCGAGGTTCAGTCGACCTATTATATCGGCGGCTACGAGCATGGCTTTCCGGTGCGGATGCCGATCCTCGATATTGTCGAAGTCGGCGCAGGCGGCGGCTCCATTGCGGGCGTGGATGAACTCGGGCGCATGACGGTGGGACCGAAGAGTGCGGGATCGGAGCCCGGCCCGGCGGCCTTCGGGCGCGGCGGCCAAAACCCCACCGTGACGGACGCCAACCTGCTGCTCGGTCGCATCGGGGAAGGCGCTTTTCTCGGCGGCGCATTCCGGCTGGACAAGGAAGCCTCGCGCCGCGCCATGGTCGAGAAGGTCATGCGCCCTCTCGGTTTGGCGGAAGCCGATGTCGAGCGCGCCGCGAGCGGCGTTCTTCAGCTTGCCAGCACGGTCATGTCCGGCGCCATCAAGGAAATCACCGGCGATCGCGGCCATGACGCGCGCAAGTTCGTGCTGTTCGCCTTCGGGGGCGGCGGACCCCTGCACGCGGCCGACCTTGCGCGCGACCTGCATATTCCGCTGGCGATCATACCGCCGGAGCCGGGCAATTTCTCGGCGCTCGGAATGCTGCTGGCGCAGCCGCGCGTCGACCGCGCCCAGAGCTTCTTTCACGATCTCGATGCGGTAGCGATGTCATCGGCAGAATCGCTGCTCGCGCAGCTTGAGCGGGACGCCTGTTCGGCGTTGCAGGCGGATCATCCGGACAAGCCTTTTCATGTTCGGCGATACCTCGATCTGCGCTATCGCGGCCAGAAACATCCCTTGCAGGTTGAACTGGACGGCCGGCCGGATGCCGCAAGGGTGCGGGGCGCATTTGAGTCCGCTTATCGCGACCGCTTCGGTCATGCGGACGATCTGCATCCGGTCGAGATTGTCGGCGTGCGCATTGTCGCCACGGTCGACGCCCCGATGGGCGACCTTCTGGCTGCGGCGCGGCCAACCGCCTCCGAACCTCCCGTCAGCGTTCCGCGCGACGTCTGGTTTGATCGTCACGGATGGCTGAAGACATCTGTCTACCGGCGCGAAACCCTTCCGGTCGGCTTTGGCCGCAATGGCCCGGCCATTCTGGAAGAATACGGCGCAACCACCGTCATAGGTCCGCGAGATCGCTTCGTCATCGGTGCGCTCGGGGAAATCCGCATTCATTGTGGAGGGGCGACGCAATGAGAACCGATATGCCCGAGTCGGCAGGTCTCGATCCCATCACGGCCGAGGTGATACGTCAGCGGCTTATCGCGATTCCGAACATCGTCGACCGGAACATCACCCGCACGGCTTTCAGTCCGGTGGTGGCGGAATACAAGGATTACGCCGTCGGCATTGTGGATGTGGACGGCAATCTGGTGTCGCAATGCAAGGGTGGCATCACGATCTTTGTGGCGAATGCTCTCGGCACCGCGGTGCGCGATGGCGTGTCGATCTATGGACTCGACCGCATTCGTCCGGGCGATGTGCTGATCACCAATCATGCGGGCACGATGGGGCAGCACCTCAACAATGTGGTGATGTACACGCCCGTCTATGTGCCGGAAGCGCCGGAGACGCCTGTGGCGTTCATGGCCGTCGTGATGCACTGGGTGGATGTCGGCGGAGCCATTGTGGGCTCGGCTGTCTCCAACACGACAACCGAAATCTGGCAGGAAGGCCTTCAGTTGCGCAGCGTGAAGCTGCACGACCAGGGCCGGCCTATCGAGGAAATGTACCGGGTCATCGAATATAATACGCGCTTTCCCCGCATGGTTCTGGGCGATCTGAACGCACAGCTGGCGGGCTGCCTGCAGGGGCGGGACATGCTCGCGCAGGTCTATGCGGACTACGGAATTGCGGCGCTGCGCGAGGCTATTGCGCTATTGTGGAACCAGTCGGAAGCCGCCACGCGGCGCGCCATCCGCTCCATCGCAAACGGAACCTATCGGGCAGCGTCATTTCTCGACGATGATGGAATCCGCAAGGGCCAGCGCATCCCGATTGACATCAGTGTCCGCGTGGAGGACGAGCGCATCACGATTGATTTCTCGAACATTGCGCCGCAGATGCAGGGGCCGCTCAATGCGGGCCGCAATGGCGGCGCTGTGGCGGCGGCTCGCGTGGCCTGCAAATATCTGCTCACGCCGGACGAACCCGCCAATGAAGGCGCATTCCGGCCCATCGAGATCGAAATCCCGGACGGAAAGTTTTTGAGCGCAAGCGCCGACGCCGCCATGGGCGGATCGGGGTCCATGTTGCCGACCGTCATCGACACGATTTTCGCCGCCATTGCGTCTGCTGCGCCGGACCGCGTCGCTGCCGCCCATCATGGCACGTACGGCATCCACATGCTGTTCGGTCGCGACCCGCAGACCGGCGAATTGTTCAAGCAGAGCGATACCGCCACGGGCGGCTGGGGGGCCAATTGCGACCGCGATGGCGCAGGTCCATACCGGTCGCTCGTGCATTCGGACACGCACAGCGTGCCGGTGGAGATGCAGGAGGCCATGAACCCGTTCCGCATCGACAGCGTGACGCTGCGAACAGACTCCGGCGGGCCGGGCGCGTACAGGGGCGGGCCGGGAATCGAGAAGTTCTATACCCCGCTCACCCCGATGCGCATCAATGTCAGTTTCGAGCGCACCCAATGTGCGCCCTGGGGGCTTCAGGGGGGCAGGCCGGGCCAGGTCGGCTGGGTGGAGATCCATCGCGACGGACAAATCATCGGGCCGCTCGCCAAGGCGACGGAAGAGATCCGGCTCGGCGACCGGATTCGCGTGCTGACTGGCGGCGGCGGCGGCTATGGACCGCCCGAAGAGCGCGATCCGGTCCGCGTCGAACGCGATGTGAAGTTCGGCTACGTGTCGCCCGCTCAGGCGCGAGAGGTTTATGGCGTCGTTCTCGACGCAGATGGCCGCGTCTCGATGACCGAAACGCAAGCGCTCCGCACGCGCCGCAGCAGTGGACGAACAGCGTCCGAATGAGGCACTATATGCTCCAAACGGCGCCGTCTGCGCCAGAGGGATGAACGCTTTGGGTCTGGTAGCAGAGCAGCAGAATCAGAATGCCCCGAAGCAGGCGTCGCCGCTCATTCGCATCGCCGGCGTGGCCAAAAGTTTCCCGACTCCCGAGGGCGGCTCGGTGACGGCGCTCGAAGCCGTCGATCTCACAGTCGCGCGCGGTGAATTCGTGTCGATCGTCGGCCCCTCCGGCTGCGGCAAGAGCACGCTTCTCTACATGATCGGCGGGCTGGTCGAGCCGAGTTCGGGGAGCATCGAGGTTGGAGGCTCCCGGGTTGTCGGGCCTGACCCGAAGGTCGGCATCGTCTTTCAGGAATTTCGTATCTTCCCGTGGAAGACGGTCCGGTCGAATGTGATGTTCGGTCTCGAACTTCAGGGCAAAGGCAACGCCGCCGAACGCCTTGCGATAGCGGATCGCTACATCGAGATGGTCGGCCTCAGGGGCTTCGAGGATCGTCTGCCGAAAGAGCTTTCGGGCGGCATGAAGCAGCGCGTCGCCATCGCCCAGACCTTCGCGTGCGATCCCGACGTCGTGCTGATGGACGAACCGCTCGGCTCCGTGGACGCGCTGACCCGCGAGAAGCTGCAGGATGAGTTGCTGCGGATCTGGCGCGATTCCGGGAAAACCATCATCGTGGTCACGCATTCGATCGAGGAAGCCATCTACCTCGGCCAGCGGGTCGTGGTGATGGCGCCGCGCCCCAGCCGCGTGATCGCCACCTATGACGTGCATCTCGATCACCCGCGCACCGCCGAAATGCGGACTGCGCCGGAAACCGCCCATCTTCGCAACGAGATCTGGAACCTCGTAAGGGGAGGCGTGACATGAAGGCGATCCTGCGCCTCTACCCGATCGGGTTGATCCTGCTAGTGTGGGAACTTTCGACGCGCGCAAAGCTGGTCGATCCGATGTTTTTGCCGCCCCTGTCGGCGGCGGTGGTGGATTTCTGGGCCAATCTTGGCCTGCTGATGCAGGACGCCCTGTCCTCGCTGATGCGGGCCGGCGCGGGCCTGCTGATCGGCGGCGGAATAGGCCTTGTGGTCGGCATGGCGATGGCCCGCTCGAAGCTGGCGGAAAGTTTCTTCGATCCGCTGATCAGCGCCCTTTTTCCGACCCCGAAGCTCGCGCTGTTTCCGCTGCTGATGGTCTGGCTGGGTCTCGGGAATGGCTCGAAGATCGCGCTCGTGGCGCTGACGGCTTTCTTCCCGATCGTCATCAACACCTATTCGGGCATGAAGGGCGTGGACAAGTTCCTGATCTGGAACGCGCGCACCAAGGGCGCGAGCAGCTTTCAGGTCCTGACGCGCGTGATGGCCCCGGCGGCGCTGCCGTTTATCTTCGCGGGCGTTCGGATCGCCACCTCCTTCTCGTTCCTGCTGGTGGTGGCGGCCGAAATGCTCGGCTCCACCGACGGGCTTGGCTTTCGCATTCTCTACGCGCAGCGAACGTTCGAGGCCAACACCATGTATGCGGCGATCCTGTTCGTGGCGGTTCTCGGTTACGTGGTTGACAGGATCGTGGGTTTGATAGGACGAAGGTTGCTGGCCTGGCAGGATACTGCCGCCTGAAAACAAAAACGGAGGAAACGATGGGAATGGCTCGATGGACTTCGGTGGCTGCGGCCATCGCGATGGTCGCCTTCACGGGCGCGGCGCAGGCGCAGACGAAACAGATCGACATGTCGCCCGCCAAGATCCGGTTCGGCTATGTGACCGGCGTCGCTTTTCCGACCATCATTGTAGCCCAGCAAAAGGGCTTCTTCGCCAAGGAAAACCTGACGGTCGAGAACATCTTCCTCGCCGGCACCGGGCCGATCATCGAGGCGCTTTCGGCAGGCAATCTCGACATGGGCAATTCGACGCCCCTGCTGGCCATCGCGGCCACCGCCAAGGGCGGCGCCAAGACGACGCTCGTGTCAGCCCATGAATATTCGCTCACCGACAAGCAGGGCAACCAGTTCGAGGGCGCCTACATCACGGTCCGGCGCGGCGAAGGCATCAAGGAGCTGAAAGACCTCAAGGGCAAGCGGGTCGCCATCAACGACATCGGCTCCAGCTATACCTATTTCATGCGCGCCAAAATGGTCGAGATGGGCATGAATCCCGACAAGGATCTGACGATCATCCCGGTGCCGTTCAACCAGATGGCCGGCGCGCTTCTGCAAAATCAGGTCGACGCCATGGTGGCTTCCGCCGACGGGTTGCTTCAGGCCCGCGACCGCGCGCCGGTGGACGTCATCGGGACGCAGACGACGCTTGAAGGTCTCGACATCAGCGTCACCTCGTCGATCAGCGTGAACAACGAATTCTACAAGAAGAACCCCGACGTGGTGGTCCGCTTCATCCGCGCCGAGCTCGCGGCGCGTGTCTGGATGGACGCTGCGCTGGCGAAACGCGATCCGGAACTGTTCGACATCGTGGCGGCCTCGATGAAATACACGCCCGAGCGCAGCAAGGCGTTTTGGGAAACGCGCGGCGGCTATTACGGCAAGGACACGGAACTCGTGAACCTCATGGACCTGCCGCGCCGCCTGATCGAGCGCCAGATCGTCGTCGCGAAGACCTCCGGCCTCGTCTCGAAAGACGCCAATCTTTCCTACGAGATGCTGATGGACCAGAAGCCGCTGAAGGAAGCGACCGCCAGCCTCGGCCTCAAGTGGGACCCCGCCAAGGACTGAGGCGAGCGCCTCTTTCCCGGAACATGTTTCGCAATTTCAGGACTGAATTCACATGCCGACCAAGGAACCGATCATCGACTGCTGGGTTGCGCCGTTCTCGGCCGAAAAGGCCGAGGCGTGGCGAACCAGCAAGGAATATTCGGATATCCAGACGAAGTTTCGCAACGCCGGCGGTCTCGATACCGGGACCGACGCGACCATCGCCGAGATGGATCGCGCCGGCGTGCGCTTCGGGTTGATCGGCGGCGTGGATCATCCGCATTCGAAGACACCGAACGACTGGGTGGCCGAGCAGGTTGCGAAATATCCGGACCGCCTCATCCGCATCGCGGGCGTCAATGCCGAGAACGGCATGTCTGCGGTGCGGGAGCTTGAGGATCTGGTGCGCAACGGCGGCTGCAGGGGATTGCGCATCTTCCCCTACGGCCACAAGAAGCCGCCGAACCACGCGATCTTCTATCCGCTTTACGCCAAGTGCATTGAGCTCGACATTCCGGTGCAGATGCAAATGGGTCACACGGCCCCGATGCTGCCGTCCGAAGTCGGCCGCCCGATCTATCTGGACGAAGTGGCGATTCACTTCCCGGAATTGCGCATCGTGGCTGCGCATCTGGGCTATCCATGGACGGACGAGATGATCTCGGTCGCGTGGAAGCACAAGAACGTCTACATCGACACGACCGCGCACACGCCGCGCTATTTCCAGCCGCAGTTCCTGCACTATCTGAACACGTACGGTCAGGACAAGGTGATCTTCGGCACGTCCTATCCGGGCACATTGCCGTCGATGAAGAAGCCCATCGACGAACTTGACGCGCTCAACCTCAAGCCGGAGGCGAGGCGCAAGTTCCTGTGGGAGAACGCCGCGAAAGTCTGGAAGATCGACATCAGGTGACACCCGCGATGCCGCTTCATTCGACCACGCTTGGCGATCTTCTCCGGCGCGCCGGGGAAGCTTACGGCGACCGCCCCGCGATCATCCTGCACGATGCGCAATATTCTTTCAGCGAGCTTGCGCGTCGCGCAGACGAGAAGGCGCGTCTGCTGGCGGGCGCAGGGCTGAACCCGGGCGAGCGCATCGCGGTCTGGTTTCCCAACGGGGTCGAATTCATCGAATGGTCGTTCGGGGCCGCGATGTGCGGCCTTGTCGTCGTGCCGCTCAACACGCGCCTCAAGCAGGCGGACGCGGCTCATGCGCTGGAAAAAAGCGGCGCCCGCGCGCTGTTCTTCACGCAGGACTTCATCGGCATCGATTTCTTCGCACTGACGGGAGAAATCCTCGGCGCGCATGACTTGCCTGCCTTGAAGATCGTGGTGAATGTCGGCGGGCGCTCCAGCGCCCGCATCAGCAATTTCGCGGACTGGTCGGCGTCTGTCGTTCCGGCGACGCAATTGCCGGAAATTGCGACGGACAGCGTCGCCTTCATCAACTTCACGTCGGGAACCACATCGCGCCCCAAGGGCGCGATGATCCGTCACAAGACCCTGATGCATGTCGCGCGCGAAGTCGGCAAGCGCATGCAGTTCAGCGAGCGCGACGTCGTCGCCAGCGCCATGCCGTTTTATCACAACGGCGGCTTCGTCCCGACCCTGCTGACCGGGCTGATGTTCGGGGCTGCGCTCTACACGCAGGCGCGCTTCGACCCCGACGATCTGCTCGACGCCGTCACGCGCCTGAAGGGCACCATCATCTCCGGCGCGGGCACCATGTTCACCATGATGCTCGACAGCCCGCGCATGCCGTTTACGGATTTCTCGCAGGTGCGGGCCGTGCGGATCACCGGTCCGGCGGACATGCGCCGCGCGGTCAAGGCGGGCTTCGGCAAGCCGATGATCTACAGCCTTTACGGCATGACCGAGACGACCGCAGCCGTGACGCTGACCTGTCCGGACGACGATGTTGACGAGCAGATGAACACAAACGGCAAGCCTCTGCCGGGCTGCGACATCCGCATCGAGGGGGCCAATGGCGAAAGCCTCGGGCCGGAGCAGCGCGGCGAGATTCTCATTGGCGGCGACCCCTGCCTGATGGGCGGCTATTTCGGCGACCAGAACGCCACACGCGACGTGCTGCAGAATGGCTGGCTGCGATCCGGCGACATCGGTTACATCGACCGCAAGGGCAACCTCATCCTGATCGGCCGCATCAAGGACATGTATCGCACCGGCAGCGAAAACGTCGCCTGCGCCGAGGTCGAGGAATTTCTGCGCGAGCATCCCGCCGTGTTGCACGCCGCCGTTTTTGGCGTGCCGGACCCGCGGCTTGAGGAAGTCGGCTTTGCGTTCATCGAACTGCGCGACGGGATGAACGCGACCGAGCAGGAATTGCAGCAGCATTGCCGCCGCAACCTCGCGAACTTCAAGACGCCGCGCTACATCAGGTTCCGCAAGAACTTGCCTTTGACCGTCACCGGCCGTGTCGAGAAGCGCAATATCATTCCCGATGCGCTGAAAGAGATCGGCGCTGTGAGTGAGGCGACGGGTCCGCGAAACTGAGCGCGCGGGCAGTCCAAGCGCCCGCCCGCAGCCATCTTCAACGAACTTTCGAGTCGCCCTGCATCGTCGAAGCGATCATTGCGACGGCCGTTTGATATTGGATCTGGTGGTGACGATGGGCGCCTTGGCGCGCTGGCCCGTAGTCGTCTTCGGTTCGACGCGCTTGCGGGTAAAGCTGGTCAGATTGCCTGCCGCAGCCTGATCGCTGATTTTCGCGGGGCCGCTGCCTCCGGGAATTGCCCGATTCCCTGTCTGCTGGGCCTGCAGGCTGGGCTTCTTGATGTTGGAACGTGTTGTGCTGATGGCAGCGTTCTGCGCCTGCGCGAACTGCGTCGCGACCAGCAGGGCTGCCGAAGCCAGAAGAAGAATGCGTGGATTCATGACTGACTCCCTTTATCGTGCCCGGATCGCGATTGAATTCCGGTATGGCATGTGCCCCGCCTTCGGCTGCGAAGCACGACGAACGGACAGGCAAGGATGCTGAGCCATTTTTTCTTTATTTGCCATAGCTTATTCCAAAAAGACGCAGCTTAACAAGTCCACTTGCTGATCGGGGCCGGGTTCGACGCCTTTGTCGAGAGAGTCTGCAAGCCGTCAGGCGGCGCGCCGAAAGGGCGGCCGCCATAGCCATCGTTCATCCACGCGCACCACGCAGCTTTCGATCGCGCCGCGAAGAGATGAGCCCCAACGACGATAAGCCGGCGATGATTTCAGATTTGAAATGCAATAGATTAAGCCAATGCTGGAGACCGCCACAGGTAGAGGCAAAACTACCGTCAGCGCCCCTTTCTACGTGGAATCTCAAAAGGACCAGGAGCGTCGATGAGGGATGAGACCTGGGAACTCGTGAATGGCCATGTCGCCGATGAGGTTGAAAATCTGAATCGCGCAAGCCTGGTGAACATGACGACCGCGCTGGTGAAATCTTCCTTGTTGCGGGGGCTTGCCGGAACCGGTCCCATGCCCGGCGAAGCGGATCTGCGTCTCCTGCATCATTCAGCCACTGCCCTCCTGCTGAAGAGGCCCGGACGGTATCGTCAATGCGCCATCCACATCGAGGAAGATGGCGCTATGGTCTTTTGCGCGCAGCCCTGGAAGACTGTGAAATCTCTCATGCGCGAATTCTTCGCGGACCTGCACACCATGTGGGGAACCGGCGACGCCATCGAGATTGCCGCGTTTGCGCTTTGGCGCATCACCTGGGTCCATCCGTTTGTGAACGGAAACGGACGCACTGCCGCAGCTTTTGCCTATGCGTGTCTTTGTGTGAAAGTCGGCGCTTTTATTCCCGGCAATCCAACCATGCTTGAGCAGATCTTGGCAGACCCGGACCTGTTGCGCAGCGCCTTGCGCGCCGCCGACAGGGACTATTCAGAATCGAGGGATGTTGCTCACCTCGATCGTCTGAAAGAATGCCTTGATGGGTTGCTCTTGCGGCAGATGAACACAAACGAGCCGGGCGGCAAAGACGCGCGGCTCATAAGTGACGATTGAGTTGACTCAATTTCAGACTGGAACGCCGCCTCGATCCACTGAAGTGACCCGCAGACAGATCCGCGAACACAAATTCTGTCTCGAGATGGAATCCTGCGAACTACCGGACCTTCGTATTGCCCGGAAGTTTTGCGGGGATCTTCTGGTTCAAGGTCTTCCGACTCCCGACTTTGGTTTTCGCGGAACCTTTCGGGATCGCTTTCCGACTGCTCTGTCTTGCAACAGGAGCGGCATTTGAAACCGTCGGGGCCACTCCGGCGACGAACGCAATGGCCGCTGCGAGGCCGGCCCGAACAGCCAGACGCCGGGTGGCCAATTGCGGGCCAGAGTCTCCATCATGCGCCTGCGTCATCCGCGTTCTCCCTTGCACCGGGTTGTCCCGAAACTGAAAATATGTTTATTTCCAGAATGTTAGAATTGCCTAGTTTCCACTCCGAGGCCTCAATAGTTTTGAGGTCCAGCAAACATGACCGGCTGGACTGACCGACACAGTTCGCCCCACACGTTTGCACCGGGAGCAAGCAGATGACGATCAACAGTCCCAAAAGCCGGCACCACACAGGCAAGGAACTTCATCGCCGCGATATTCTCACGCTCGCTGCCGGTGTCGCGGCCTTCGGCGCTGCGATGGGCGTCTCAGGTCACGCCAAAGCGCAGGCCACAGGGTGCTGTCCAATTCCCGGAATCGATGTCGTCGTCCCAAAAAAGCCCCCAAAAGCTTTGGCGAAAACGCCCGTAACCAGCGACCGCAAGGCGCTCCCCGCGAAGGCCGCGTCGTCCACCTCGCAAAGGGCCCTGCCAACCGGAAAGCGCATGCACAAGCCATTCTGATGCTTGTGGGAGGATAGCCACAACCGGCCATCCCGACGTTATATTTCCGAGCGCGTGCACGTTGCGGCGATCGACGACATGCTTGATGAGATCGCGCGACCTGACGTCACGAACGAAACATAGATGCCGCACAACGTTCGTCATGCAGGTCGAACAGGCGATCTCATACGACTGAAAAGTTTAATATCGACCGGCCGCCTCAGGCGCGATGCGCTATCTGACGGTCTTGAATTCAGCTGGTCTAAGTGGCGCAAATCCGACGCTGCGTCTTTGCGGCTTTGAAGGACCATTTCCGGCGGCAGTGGATTGCCGGACCGTCGGCTGCGCTTTTCCGATATGTCCTTCGATACGCAGCGAACTAGAAGAAGAATTCCCACGAGTGCCCCCGCTATTGCGGAGCCCGCCGCTCCCGTTGGAGTCGGCATTGGAGGAAATGCCCTGTTTGGCATTGCCCGACGCCTTGCCGGACTTGTTCCCGGAATTCTGCGCCTGCGCGAATTGCGTCGCGACCAGCAGGGCTGCCGAAGCCAGAAGAAGAATGCGTGGATTCATGACTTGCTGTCCGATGTCGTAGCCGGATCTCGATTGAAGTCTGGGCCTGAATGTATGCCGCCTGCGACGCGATGCGCGAGCGATTCACCTGCAGGGATGAAGCGCAATTTCTTCTTGTTCGTCACAACCTTATCCTGAGGGCTGCCTGTCAACAAGGCCTCTGGACAAAGGTCGGTCGCCCTGCTGAGATTCATGGTGCAGGTCTTTTCCCTGATCAAGCTCACTGGAGGACAGAAACATGCATCGCTTGAACGCTGCCCTTCTGGCATTCGCCATTGGACTTCCAGGCTCGCATCAGATGGCCCTCGCCTACAATCCGAACATTCCGATCGCCGGGCCGGACGCGAACTCGCCGACCCCCAAGGCACGCCAGCTGGCCCGGAACGATCCAACCGACTGGGTTCTCACCTTTCCCAAGAACAAGCAGGGCGCAGGGCTTAAAAAGAATAATGCGCCTTCTAAAGCGGCTGCCTTGGCGCCGGGGGGCGGGCGCAATTCTCAGCCGGGCAAAACTTCCGTTCCGGCGAATGCCAAACGAAACTGATCCTCCGCATCATTTGCAGTAAACTCGGAAACTGACGTTGAGACCGGCACGCGCCTGATTGCTCGACATTGCTGATGGGGATGATGAACGGCCCTGACTGCTCGCCGGAACTTTGGCGTTGTGAACCAAACAGGCAGAGCCTAAATTGCCTGCAATCAATGTGGAAAGTTTCGAATGCCGGCAATTCAGGCTGCGGCAACCCTGTCCCACCTCAAAGTGCTCGACTTGACGCGGGCGCGATCAGGCCCCACCGCGGCTCGCCAGTTTGCCGACTGGGGAGCGGATGTCATCAAGGTTGAGCCTCCCGACGACACCGGCGAGGATATGGGGCATCGCAACGGCGCAGACTTTCAAAATCTTCATCGCAACAAGCGCAGCATCACCCTTGATCTCAAGAAGCCCGAAGGGCGTGCGCTTTTCTACCGCATGGTGGCGGGCGCGGACGTGGTGCTCGAAAACTTCCGGCCCGACGTGAAACACAGGCTCGGCGTCGATTTCGAGACGTTGCGCGCTCACAACAAGCGCCTTGTGTATGGCTCGATTTCCGGCTTCGGACAGGATGGCCCCTATGCGGCCAGACCCGGCGTCGATCAGGTCATCCAGGGCATGGGCGGGCATATGTCCATCACCGGAGAACCCGGTCGCGGGCCCATGCGGTCGGGCGCTGCGCTTTCTGACATGTTTGCCGGTATTCTGTGCGCCAACGCCGTCATGTCCGCATTGCTGGAGCGAGAGCGGTCGGGTGAGGGCCAATGGGTCCAGACGTCGCTACTCGAAGCGCAGATTTTCATGCTCGACTTTCAGGCGGTGCGCTGGCTGGTCAAGAAGGACAAGCCCGGACAGGACGGCAACAATCATGCCCAGCTCACCCCGATGGGCGTCTTCATGGCGAGCGACGGTTATCTCAATGTCGCGCCGCTGGCCCGAATGTGGAAGAAATTTTGCGACGCTTTGGGCGATGAACCCATAGCCTCGAACCCCGACTATGCGACACGCGAATTGCGCAACCGCAACAGGCCGGCCTTGAATGCGGCCGTGCAACAGATCATCGCGCAGCATGATCGCAAATACTGGGTCGATGCCTTCAATGCCGTCGGCGTGCCCTGCGGGCCGGTCTATTCCATCGATGAAACATTCGCCGATCCGCAGGTGCGGCATCTGGGGATTGCGCAAGGCGTCGATGTGCCTGCACTGGGGCGCACGGAATTGCTCGGACAGCCGATCCATATGAGCCGGGCGAAGCACGCAATTGTCGCCGGCACGCCGGAACACGGCCAGCACACCGACGAAATTCTGCTCGAACTGGGCTATGCCCGGTCAGAAATCGACGAGTTGCGCGCCAAGGCCATTGTCTGAACGCAGTTGGGGATATGCATGAGCGAGGGGCGTATCGTTGCAAGAAAAGATGGCCCGGTCGGTTGGCTCATCTTCGACAATCCGTCAAAACGCAACGCCATTTCCATTGCGATGGCGCATCAGTTACCGGAGCTTCTGGCTGACTTCGATGCGGACCCGGCCATCAAGGTCGTGGTCATTACAGGAGCCGGAGACAAGTCCTTCATCTCAGGCGCGGACATATCCGAATTCGACAAAAAGGAAGCGAGTCCCGAAGCCGCGCGTGAAAACGCAGCGCGTTCACAGAAGACGTTCGGCGACCTCCGCAAATTTCGCAAGCCGACCGTGGCGGGCGTTCGGGGCTTCTGCTTTGGCGGGGGCGTGGCGATTGCGGTCGCATGCGATCTGCGATTCGCGGCGGATGACGCTGTCTTCTCGATCCCATCGGCTCGGCTGGGCATCGGATATCGGGCCGACTTCACGAGTTGGCTCGTTGAGGCCGTCGGACCCGCGAATGCCAAGGAAATGTTGATCACCGCACAACGCTACGGCGCTCAGGACGCCTTGCGCATGGGCCTTGTCCATCGCGTCACGCCGGCTGCGGATTTCGATGCAGCTTTGAACGCCTATTGCGCAGCCATGGCCGAGAATGCGCCGATCGCCATGCAGGCGTCCAAGGCGATCACAAACGAAGTTGCAGGCGGCCTGGCCAATGCCGACATGGCGCTGTGCCAGAAATGGTCGGATGCCTGCAAGGCCAGCGAGGATTACAAGGAAGGTCGGCGCGCCTTCAAGGAAAAGCGCAAACCGGTATTTCGCGGCCTTTAGCAGCGACCTCTATCGGAACAGGTCCTCCCAGATCTTCAGACTGGAAGCCAGATACTTCACGGATGTCTCCGGAGCGATGAAAGCTTCGGGCACGCCGGCGCGCTTGGGGACGACGGAGTCGAGCGTCGGCAATGCATGCACGTCCGGATGCGCCGGATAATATTCCGCCTTGGCCAAAATTTCCTGACCTTCCCGCGACAGGATGAAATCGATCAGCAACAGGCTAGCGTGCGGGTGGCGCGTGCCTTTCACCAGAATCAGCGCCGAAGACGTGGACGTCACCGGATCCAGCAACTGGGAATTCACCGGCGCGCCCTTCTCGGCGCTGATCAATGGGTGATGCGCGAAGATGTTGATCGCCAGCGGATATTCGCCTGCCATCACACGGTCCACCAGTGTGCGGGCGCTGCCGGCGGCAAAATTGAGAATGTTCTGCCCGCGCAGTTTCTGGAAATACGCCATGGCCTTCTCTTCGCCCCATGCGACGCGCAGAGTGGTCAGGAACAGCGGCATGCCGCCCGATGTGCCGATCCGCCACGCCATCTTGTCTTTCCAGCGCGGGTCGAGCAGATCTTCGTATGATTTCGGAACCTGATCCTTCGGCACCATCTTGGTGTTGTAAGCAAGGCTGTAATAGCTGACGCGATCCACCGTCCAGAGACCGCGCGGATCGTGATAGGCCTTGGGATATTCGTTGATGGCGGGCGTCGAATAGCGCTCCGCCAGATTGGCCTGCACGGCCAGTTCCCCGACGCCGGGACCTTCGAGTACATCGCCGGTGATGTTTCCGGCGCGCTGCTCGACGGACGCCTTGGTGAGAATTTCTTCCGAATCGCCGCGCCAGAAGGTCATTTTGACGAAGGGATATTTCTTCTGAAATCCTTCCGCCAGCGGCCGCAAGGCCTGATTGACGATGATCGTGGCGTAGAGAACGACCGATCCTTCCGCGCGAGCTCCTTCAAGCAACTTCTGTGTGCGGTCGGGGCCGGTGTAGGTGAAGATGCTGTCCGCCGCATGAGCCGAAGAGCAGCCGACGCCGCACGCCGCCGCGAAAGCCAGCGCCCTGAACGTCACGACGACGCTGTCTGCCTTACCTTGACGCTGCATTTCGCTCCCCGATATCGCCCGATTTTGCTGGTTTCGAACTTAGGGAAGTTCGCCAGTTTTGTCCAAGCCTGCGGGTGCCGATTGAAAGCCCGGTCCGCCGCTGCAGTCGCGCAAGCGCAACGTGAATCGCTCAAGCGTGTGCAATGCGCAGGTCCAGTTTGCAGTCGCCGTTGACGCGCAAGGACAGGACTGACGCGCCTGCTTTCAGGGAGATGTTGGTGGAGCCAGACGGAATCGAACCGACGACCTCTTCAATGCCATTGAAGCGCTCTCCCAACTGAGCTATGGCCCCACGTTTCGGGCTTCGCCCGAATATGTCTCGATCCGTTTGGGTCGGATCGGTCCGTTGCGTCGCCGCGACCGGTGGGCGGCTCTATAGCCGCATCGGGCGGGCTTCACAAGCCTTCAGGGACAGACTTTGCGGAAAAATCGCGTCCCCGACGTTGTGTCGATCAGGATTCCTCGTCGTCTTCGATATCTCCGTCGATGAGACCGGCGACATCGTCGTCTTCTTCCTCTTCTTCGGCCAGGAATGTCTCGTCGGCAGTATCGTCGTCCTCGATCTCGATATCGTCCTCGACAGCCGCCACAGCCTTGCTGTCGGCTGCGTCAGCGTCTTCCAGCGGCACCAGCTCGGCGGCGGCGTCCGGGGTCGCCTCGTCGTCGGCGGCTGCTGCGCGCGCCGGAGCGCGGCTCGCAGCGACGACCTGAAACACCGTGCCGCACTTCGGGCACAGGATCGGATCGCGATTCAGGTCGAAGAACTTGGCGCCACAATTCTGGCACTGGCGCTTGCTGCCGAGATCTGGTTTCGCCACGTGTTGCTGATCCCTGAGACGGTTGGCGATGAAGGGCGGGTTGCAGATCGGGCGCTCCGCGAAGCAGCCGGCTGCGGAAAAACAGGTTCGCTCGTTAGTCGCGCGGCGGGCGGCTGTCAAATAGGAACTTCGCGATGCGCGACCACGCCGCAACCTGTGTCAAATGCGCCGCGCCCGGCGGACGCCTCCGGCCCGACCGCGAACACGCCCGGCGGCGTCCCCCGCCGTTTCATTGACTTTCGCCGGTCTGCGGCGTATGTCCCCGCCATCTCGTCAGAGATGCCTATTGCAAAAGCCGACCAGCCTTCGAGGCTGGCGGCCCACGTCCGGCAGCGCCAAGCGCCCCCGGGCGCGTTTTGCTTTGGGCGTCCGGGCGACCGCACAGGAGTACGCCATGTTCGAAGGGCTCAGCCAGAAGCTCTCCGGCATACTGGATCAGCTGACGCGACGCGGCTCTCTCTCCGAGGCCGATGTCGACGCCGCCATGCGCGAGGTGCGCCGCGCCCTGCTCGAAGCCGATGTGGCGCTCGATGTGGTGCGCTCGTTCGTCGACAAGGTGCGCGCCCGCGCGGTCGGGGCGAATGTCGTCAAGTCGGTCACGCCGGGCCAGATGGTCATCAAGATCGTCAACGACGTCCTCATCGAGACGCTCGGCGCGGACGCCGATCCGATCGACCTCAACGCTCCCGCCCCGGTCGCCATCATGATGGTCGGCCTGCAGGGCGCCGGTAAAACCACCACCACCGCCAAGATCGCCAAGCGCCTCACCGACCGCCAGAAGCGGAAGGTCCTGATGGCCTCCCTCGACGTGAAGCGCCCGGCCGCGCAGGAACAGCTCGCGGTTCTGGGCCGTCAGGTGGGCGTGGATACGCTGCCCATCGTGCCGGGCCAGACGCCCGTCCAGATCGCCCAGCGCGCCGAGCAGGCTGCCCGCCTGCAAGGCTACGATGTCGTGATCTACGACACCGCCGGCCGCACCCATATCGACGAGCCGCTCATGCTCGAAATGGCGGAGATCAAGGCCGCCAGCCGTCCGCACGAAATCCTGCTCATCGCTGATGCCCTGACCGGTCAGGACGCGGTGAACCTGGCCAAGAACTTCGACGACCGCGTCGGCATCACCGGCATCGTCCTGACCCGCACCGACGGCGACGGTCGCGGCGGCGCGGCTCTGTCGATGCGGGCCGTCACCGGCAAGCCGATCAAGCTCATCGGCACGGGCGAAAAGGTTGACGATCTCGACGATTTCCATCCCTCCCGCATCGCCAACCGCATTCTCGGCATGGGCGATATCGTGTCGCTGGTCGAGAAGGCCGCGCAGACCATCGACGCTGAAAAGGCGCAGGCCATTGCGGAGCGGATGCGCAAGGGCAAGTTCGATCTGGACGACCTCGCCGAGCAGCTGGCGCAGGTGGAGAAGATCGGCGGCCTGGGCGGCATCATGGGCATGTTGCCCGGCATGGCCAAAATGAAGGACCAGATGGCGGCGGCCAATCTGGACGAGCGCGTCATCAAGCGGCAGCGGGCGATCATCATGTCGATGACCCCGAAAGAGCGCCGCAACCCGGACCTTCTGAAGGCTTCCCGCAAGCGCCGCATCGCGGCCGGCTCCGGCACCAAGCCCGAGGACATCAACAAGCTGCTCAAGCAGCATCGGCAGATGGCCGACATGATGAAAATGATGGGCGCCGGCGCCAAGCGCGGCCCCATGGCCAAGATGGCCTCGATGTTCGGCTTGGGGGGCGGCATGCAGATGCCCTCGCCCGAGCAGATCGAGCAGATGAAGCAGCAGATGGGCGGCGGCGCAGGCGTCCCGCCCGGCGGAGGATTGCCTCCGCAGATGCCGAAACTTCCCTCCGCGCCCCCGCCGGGCCTGTTCGGGCCCAAGCCCGGCATGCCGGGCCTTCCGGGGCTGGGCGGACCGAAACTGCCGGGCCTCGGCGGCTTCAACCCGTTCGGAGGCAAGAAGAAGTGATGACATTTTGGGAGTGGTTCCAGAACAAGAGCCAAATTGACATCGGCAATGTTGCCGTAGCAATGGTCACGCTGTTCGTCGTCTTTGCCACGCTCTCTCAAACTAATAAGACCTTAGCGCACCAGCGTGCACTCGCTAACAGCGATGCATCTAGTCGGGATGCTGCGATGCGCGCCGATCAGAAGTGGAACGAAAATCGCGAGCTTTTGAAAGAAGTGGCCGATTTTATTGTTGATATTCAAATCGCCCGAAATCTCCAAGCGTCGGTGAACACGAGTAAGCACCGAGGAGAAAGCGCGCTGTCCCGAAAGGACGATGCTGACAAAGTCGATGTTGCGAGGTTAAGTGCCTTCAGACGCTCGGAATATCTGAAACTTCGCCTCTCGCACGTTGATCTCCGGGAAGCATTAATCCGGGATAAGTTGCAAGAGATGCTTGTCCATCTCGACCCCAATTCGGACGGCGGCGACTTCTGGAATTCGCAGGCTGCTTTAGCTGCCGCCGTGCGAAAATATGTTTTTGAAACCCCAATCTAACCAAAGGAAAACAGCATGTCCCTGAAGATCCGCCTCTCCCGTGGCGGCGCCAAGAAGCGCCCGTTCTACCGTCTGGTGGTCGCCGATTCCCGCATGCCGCGCGATGGCCGCTTCATCGAGAAGCTCGGCACCTTCGATCCGCTGCGCCCCAAGGATGACACGACCCGTCTGGTCGTCGACGCCGAAAAGGCCGCCGCCTGGATCGCCAAGGGCGCCCAGCCGACCGACCGCGTCGCTCGCCTGCTGGAAAGCGTCGGCGTCGGCAAGCGCGAAGCCCGCAACAATCCCGAGAAGTCCCAGCCGAAGAAGAAGGCCCAGGAACGCGCAGCCGCTGCGGCCGCCGCCGCCGAAAAGGCCGCCTGATATGCCGAAAGCCCCCTCCCCGCCTGCGGGGAGCGGCGATTCGGGCCGCGTCCTGGTCGGAAGACTGGGCGCGGCGCATGGCGTGAAGGGCGAGATTCGTCTCAAGTCCTTCACCCAGAACCCTGCCGACATTGCGAATTATCCGGCCCTGTCCGACGCAGCCGGAACCCGCAGCTTCACGATCGAAGCCCTGCGGCCCATCAAGGACGACATGTGCGTCGTCCGGCTGGCCGGCGTGCGCGACCGCTCCGCCGCCGAAGCCCTCACCAACCTCGACCTCTTTGTGGACCGCGCCGACCTGCCGGCGCCCGACGAGGATGAATTTTATTATGCCGACCTGATCGGCCTGCGCGCCGAACTCGCCGACGGAACCCTGTTCGGGACAGTGCTGCGCGTGATGAATTACGGCGGCGGGGACATTCTGGAGATCGCCCCGCCTGCTGGCGAAACCATCCTGCTGCCCTTCACCAAGGCCGTCGTGCCGCGCGTCGATGTGGCGGGCGGGCGCGTCCTTGTGGACCCGCCCGAGGAAATCGAGATTCCGGGCGAGGAATAGCGGAAGGTCTGCTTCCGGCGGCGGCGGTTACGTGATAATCGCGCGCCTGTCGCATTCAGGCGGCTAATCGGGCGTAAACGCCCTCGTCCTTCGAGACGCCGCCTGCGGCGGCTCCTCAGGATGAGGGCTTCGGGCGAGCTCGCAGGCCCCTCATGGTGAGGAGGCGCGCAGCGCCGTCTCGAACCAGAGGGGTCTGCCCTCAACGCTTTAGCTGCCCAACCAAAAGAGCCGTCATGCCCCGTGATCTTCGCCCCGTAACCCGCGCGCTTCTGTCCGTCTCGGACAAGGCCGGCCTGATCGATTTCGCCCGCGCGCTCGCCGCGCACGGCGTCGAACTCGTCTCGACCGGCGGCACCAGCAAGGCCATTGCGGATGCCGGCCTCAAGGTGACGGACGTTTCCGACCTTACGGGCTTTCCGGAAATGATGGACGGACGGGTGAAGACCCTGCACCCCAAGGTGCATGGCGGGCTTCTGGCGATCCGCGAAAATCCCGAACATGAAGCCGCCATGCTGGCGCATGACATCCGGCGCATCGATCTGCTGGTCGTGAACCTCTATCCGTTCGAGGCGACGGTGCAGAAGGGAGCGGATTACGACGATTGCGTCGAGAATATCGACATCGGCGGCCCGGCCATGATCCGCGCTGCGGCCAAGAATCACAACGACGTGGCGGTCGTGGTCGATGTTGAGGATTACAAGACCATTCTGGACGCGCTCGCAGCCCAGAACAGTTCGACCAGTCTCGATCTGCGCAAGCGGCTCGCCCAGAAGGCTTATGCGCGCACCGCCGCTTACGACGCCGCAATCTCCAACTGGTTCGCGGGCGTCCTGAAGGAAGACGCGCCCGACTACCGCGCCATCGGGGGCAAGCTGGCGGAGAAGATGCGCTATGGCGAAAATCCGCATCAGGCGGCGGGATTCTATCGCACGCCCGAACAGCGCTTCGGGGTTTCGACCGCCCGTCAGGTTCAGGGCAAGACTCTCTCCTACAACAACGTCAACGATACGGACGCGGCTTTCGAATGCGTGGCCGAATTCGATCCGGCCCGCACGGCTGCGGTGGCGATCATCAAGCACGCCAATCCGTGCGGCGTGGCGGAAGCCGCGACCTTGCGCGAGGCTTACGAACTCGCCCTGCGTTGCGATCCTGTCTCGGCCTTCGGGGGCATTGTGGCGCTCAATCGCAAGCTCGATGCTGAAGCGGCGTCGGAGATTGTGAAGATCTTCACGGAAGTCATCATCGCGCCCGATGCGGATGAAGAAGCGATCCGTCTCGTCGGCGCGAAAAAGAATTTGCGCCTGCTGCTGACGGGCGGCTTGCCGAATCCGCGTACCGGCGGGCTCACGGTGCGCACCGTTGCGGGCGGCATTCTGGTGCAGGGCCGCGACAACGCTGTGGTGGACGACATGGACCTGCGGGTCGTCACGAAGCGCGCGCCGACAGCGCGCGAACTGGCAGACCTCAAATTCGCGTTTCGCATCTGCAAGCATGTGAAGTCGAACGCGATCGTTTACGCCAGGGACGGCGCGACGGTCGGCATCGGGGCGGGCCAGATGAGCCGCGTCGATTCCTCGCGCATCGCGGCCTGGAAGTCTGCCGAAGCCGCCAAGGCAGCAGGGCTTGCGGAGACGCTCGCCAGGGGCGCCGTGGTGGCGTCCGACGCCTTCTTCCCGTTTGCGGACGGGCTGCTGGCGGCTGCGGAAGCTGGCGCGACGGCCGTGATCCAGCCCGGCGGCTCCATGCGCGACGATGAAGTCATCAAGGCCGCCGACGAAGCCGGTCTCGCCATGGTGATGACCGGGCATCGGCATTTCCGCCACTGAGCAAGGGGCCGCGCAGGCAGTCTCAGGCTGCCTGCTGGTCCGCCATGTGGATGGTCGGAACGTCCGGCCAGTTCTGGCGCATTTCGTTCATCAGCACCGTTTCGATGATCTCCCGGAAAATGCCCAGCACCGTCCGGAAGGCCGGCGTCTCGCGGTCGATCCGCCAGGCCATCTGCACGCAGCGGATCGGGGCGCTCGACGGAAACGGCGCAATGGTCAGATCGCCGCGTTTGACGCCTGCCGCCGCAATGCTGACAGGCGTCGTGACGCCCCAGCCCTGACCGTGCTTCACGGTATCGAGCAGCGCGTTGGTCGTGTCGAAATGCAGCGACCCGTGGATGTTGATGCCGAACCGTTCGAACACATGCGCCACCGTGCGGCTCATGCGGCGATGCCTTGTGTAGCGCACTAGATTGAGCGACTGCGCCAGATCGGCGACTTCGGCCCAGCTTTTGGGCGGCGCATGACCGGGCGGCAGAACCAGCACGAAAGGCTCGGTGAGCAGCGGCTGGACCGCCAGATCGGGCCGGTCGTCCAGCGTTTCGCTGGTGACGATCATGTCGATCTCGCCGTTCAGCAGTTCGGGAATCAGCGAATTGCTGGTGCTGCTGCTGATCGACAGGTCCCCCACCTTGCCGTCGAGCCGCGACACCAGATGGGGCACGACCGCATCCGCGATGGATTCGATGATGCCGAGCCGCAGTTCGAGAATGTCGCAATCGCGATACCGCAGCAGCATGTCGCGCAGTTCGGAAATATCCTTGAACAGCGAAAGCGCCCGCCCGCGCAGGTGAAGGCCCGCCGGGGTCAGCTGGGCGGGCCGCATCGTGCGATTGATCAGCGGAACGCCGAGATCGCGCTCCAGCTTGGCGAGGTGTTGGGAGACGGCCGCCTGGGTCAGGTCGAGCTGTCGCGCCGCAGACGTCTGGTCGCCCGCCTCGCAGATTGCGAGGAAGATTTCGAGACCCCTGAAATCGAAAGACTGACGGCTGGTCATCGCTCCACCGAAAATTGATTTCCGGTGAAACGGAAGCAAGCATCATGCCGAATGTTCGGGCGAATCAGGCCCGAAAATCCTCGATTTCGTCGTGCCGGCCGACAGGCCTGACAATTGGCGTTGATGCAAATACTGCGCAGGATTTGTGCAGCCGCCGCACGGGTGGTCACAGGACGCGCTGAAACGCCGCCCTACAAAGGCCTGCATTTCGCTGGTACGATCCACCCATGTCCGAACCCGAATACCCGCGATCCGAACCCGAAATCCTGCCGCCGGAGCGCAAGTCGCGCCCCTTCCGGAGCGGGTGGGACGACGCGCGCCGTGCCGGACCGGAGAGCTTCCGGATCTATGTCGGGCGCATCAGCCCGTTCCAGATGACGCTCTACGGCGTCCTGGCCGTGCTGGTGATCGCCGCGATCCTGTTCGTCTTCGCGAGCATTCTGGCAGTCGTGATCCCCGCTCTGGCCCTTCTGGTCGCGGGCGGCTTCATCGCCGCCTATCTGCGCCGCTGGCTGCGCTGGCGCTCCTGAGGCGCTGGACCTTGTGTCCCGAAACGATCAGACTTGGGCGCGAGAGCAGGGGAATCGCCATGGATCTTGAACTGGCGGGCAAGGTCGCCATCGTAACGGGCGGCAGCCGGGGCATCGGCAAGGCCATCGGGAGGGCTCTGGCCCGTGAGGGCGCCCGCGTCGCGCTGGTGGCGCGCGATCTTGCGGCCACGCAGGCCGCAGCCGCCGAACTGGCCGCCGAGACGAAGGCCGAAGTCCTTGGTTTCCGGGCCGACACAGGCTCCGACGCCGAAGTGAAGGCCGTCGTGGACCAGATCGCCGGGCGGTTCGGGCGCATCGACATTCTGGTCAATTGCGCCGCCCAGCCGGGCGGCTCGGCCCGCGTGCCCAAGCTCGCCGACATCACCGACGTTGATTTCTGGGCGGACATGAACATCAAGGTGCTGGGCTACATTCGCACCGCCCGCGAGGTTGCGCCGCACATGAAGCGCCTCGGCTGGGGCCGCATCGTCAACATCAGCGGCCTTGCGGCGCTCCGCACAGGGTCGATCATCGGCAGCGTCCGCAACATCGGCGTCGCGGCGCTCACCAAAAATCTCGCCGACGAACTCGGACCCGACGGCGTCAACGTCAACTGCGTGCATCCGGGCGCAACCCGCACCGAAAAGACCGACGAGCAGACCGCCCGCGCGGCCGCTTCCGCAGGAATCACCGTCGACGAGATGGTCCGCCGCCGCGCGCAGCAAAACAGTGTCCACCGCATGATCACCGCCGAAGAAGTGGCGGATGTGGTGACGTTCCTCGCCTCGCCGAAATCATTCGCCATCACGGGCGAAAGCATCCCGGTCGGCGGCGGCACGCCGGGGCATATTCGGTATTGAGGGAATGGTGAAAGTTCGTGGTAGCGGAGGAGGGACTCGAACCCCCGACCCCAGGATTATGATTCCTTGTGTCTCGCTTTTCGGCGGGGTGCGACATTTCAAGAATCTTGCTGATTTATTTCATCTTTATTACATCGACCGATAGCTCGAAACACGCTAGATCACCCGCCACGGTATCAACTGGGTATCAACGGAAAGGGTCACCCCATGTCCGCAGTCGTGGTGCAACTGCCGCTTCCCAAGCGCCGCAAAGTCGCAAACCGCATCGCGCTCACGGAGCAGCGCGTGAGCGACTTGAAGCCCCGCGCCCAGACTTACTACGCCAATGACACCCGCATGCCGGGCCTGTCGGTCCGGGTGACGCATCGGGGCGTCAAAAGCTACGTCTTTACCCGGAAGGTAAACGGGCGGCTCTTGCGGATCACGCTAGGGAAGGCGGACGCACTGACGCTCGAAGCAGCGCGCAAGGCTGCCGCTGTACTCAATGGCGACATTGCAAAACAAGTGGACATCGTCGCCACGCGAAAGGCCGTGCGGACGCAGGCTGCACAGAAGGCCCTAACGCTGGCGGACGCATTCGCAGCCTTCAAGTCGCAGAAGCAGCGCAGGCCATCCACTCTATCGGACTACGAGACCGTATGGCGTCTGCATATCCCTGACGCTCTCAAGCGCCGCGCCGTTGAAGATATCCAGCAATCCGACATTGAGAAGTTGCGCACCTCGATAGGCAAATCGAAAGAGCGCACGGCCAACAAGGTCGTGGTGCTACTGGCGGCGATCATGAACCGCTCCGGACGACGTGGAGACAATCCCGCACGTGACGTGAAGCGGTTTGACGAAAAGGTCCGCACCCGCCGTCTGACGCAGGGGGAACTATCCGGGCTCTGGGCTGCATTGTCCGCGCGGGCGGGCGAGCTCTGGGCTGACTTTTTTCGCATCATGGTCCTGACGGGCGCACGGCGCGGCGCGCTCTGCGCGATGCGCTGGCAGGATATCGACCTACCCAACGGCGTTTGGGCGGTGCCTGCCATATGGTCCAAGAACAAGCGCGAAATTGCAGTGCCGTTGACAGCAATCGCCGTGGATATTCTCGGAGCGCGCTGGGTTGCACGCGGGCCGAATGCGGGGCCTTGGGTTTGGCCGTCTGAGCAGGCAGCGGGCGGGCATGTGGTGAACCCCGAAAAGCCGTGGCGCGCGTTCCTCAAAGCGGCAGCAATTACAGAACGGGCCACGCTTCACGACGTACGCCGCACGCTCGGGTCCAGCCTCGCCAAATCCGGCGCGCCCAGCGCCACCATTACCAAAGCGCTTGGGCATGTGTCGCCGCAGTCGGCCCGGGCTTATGTGCATCTCGACGTGGAGACGGCGCGGGACGCAATCGAGAAGGCTTTGGGGGCTTCTCTCAAGTAAAGATTTCAAAATTATTATTTATAATCCTAGGGAAACAATTTTGTAATATTTCTGAAAGACTTGACGTAACCGAAAAACAGCGCATATTTCGCGGCACCAACAGAATAGAGGTGCCAAAATGGCTGTTTCTCTTGAAGATCGCGCCCGCGTCCTGCATGCAATCTCCAAACTGCCTGCCCAAGTGTTTCTGACGTCGCTGGAAGCTGCTTGCTATTTGGGGACTACACCTGCCGTCCTCGGAAACTGGCGTAGCGAGCGGATCGGGCCGAAGTACTCCGGCCACGGCCCGCGCTTCGTCCGCTACCGCGTCAGTGATCTGGATCAGTGGATGCAGGGGCGCGCCGGCGAGGTTGGCACTCCGCCCTCGGCTATCTCACACCGGCGGTCTATGCCGCCAATCTCACCGCAACAGGCGGTCGGCTGCGCAACCCCGATCAGCTCCGCCGCCCCCCTGTTGCTACCCACGCGCCCAACGGCGTAAAATCCACCGAGGCTCTAATCACCGCTGGATGACAACTCAGTGGCAGGTCAGATTGTTTTTGCTGAAGAGGCACGACGCAAGATCGGTTTTGGACAGGGGAGATAGCTTAGCCAGAAATCAGTACAACTATATAATGTCTCAGGTTGAAGAAGATTTGGATTGCCTTTGGGCTTTCCAGTTTCACAATAAAGACATCGGATACGATCTATTCTTCGCCAAAAATGATTATATAAAAGGAATTGAGATCATGGATCAAATAAAATATCTGTCGAAAATGCGGGGCGGGCAAATATTATGCGGCGAGTTTCTGGAGAACATAGGAAAGTTTTGCGATAGAGGCCAATTTTATCCTATCGCATTTACCGCATTTTGCTTATTGACCGGCGCGTTGCCTAGGCAGGCACCCATATAAATGCTTTTTTAGTGCTGCATATTTGAGCGGGATCCCCACAAAGGCCCGCACCCCCCACCCCCGGCCTGTCCATATACCCCCCGGGGGCCCCCTAATCCCACGGCGCACCTGCTAGCCTTTTTCGTGATTAAGCGAAACCAAGCGAAAAGGGATTCAAATGATGCAGGATGAAAATAAGCCCGGACAGGCGGTCCCACCGGCCGTCAACGGGGCGGCGGTTCGCGCTTCCCTAGGAGTCCTGTCCGATGGAGAGCTTGCGGCGGCGCTGGGCATCTCGCCCTACACGCTGATGGTGTGGCGCAGCGAACGAAAAGGTCCGTCCTATTCGAAGCTCGGGAAAAATGTCCTCTACCCGGTTTCGGCCGTCCTGCGGTGGATCGAACTCAATAGCGTCGACACCCACCGCACCGCAGCCTTGGATCACGTTGATGAAGTGCCCCGCAGGCCGCAAGTCGCTCGTCCCTACATCACCCCGCTACGGCGATAAGTTTCGGGTCCGGTGCGCCGGGCCCCGCAGCTGGCGAGGTTGCCCAGTGCCT
This sequence comes from Beijerinckiaceae bacterium, assembly GCA_947475995.1. Lineage (GTDB taxonomy): Bacteria > Pseudomonadota > Alphaproteobacteria > Rhizobiales > Beijerinckiaceae > Terripilifer. Next base: position 36,618 of record CANJNI010000027.1, read on the forward strand.
TGCCAGCTGCCCCCGTTCACGTTTTTGGTATCAACAGGGTATCAACGGCGCTGGCGCAGCGTGCGTGCTGCACCTAGCCAAAAGCCAAATTATCTAATGATTTCAAGTGGTAGCGGAGGAGGGACTCGAACCCCCGACCCCAGGATTATGATTCCCGTGCTCTAGCCAGCTGAGCTACCCCGCCACGGCGACCCGAGAGGCAATGCCGTCTCGCGAAGCCCGCGCATTTAGGGTTTCGGACCCTTGGGTGTCAAGCGCCTGTCCGCATCTCGCAGCGCGATGTTCGCCTATCCGCGCGCCAGACGCACCAGGGTGAACAGGCCGAGCGGCGAGAGCTTGCGGCGCTCGATCAGCGTGATGTCGGGGCGCGAGGCGATCCAGTCGCCGAGGATCGCCCAAGGGAATTCCGGCCGCCAGCCGAGCGAGGCGCCACGCTTGCCGAGCCAGCCCTCGATGGCCGCAATCGGACCGGACTCCGCCCCGATATGGTTGACCAGAACGATCTCGCCGCCCTTGCGGACCACGCGGGCGATCTCGTCCATGGTGCGCACCGGGTCCGGCACCGTCGTCAGCACATAGGGCACGACCGCATGGTCGAACGAACCGTCCTCGAAGGTCAGGTTCATGGCGTCCATGACCAGCAGGCCCTCGACATTGTCGAGCTTCTCGTCCTGAACGCGCTTGCGGGCGATTTCCAGCATCGGGTCCGACAGGTCGATGCCGGTGAGCCGCACGTTTCTGGTGAACATCGGCAGTTCGAGGCCGGTGCCGACGCCGACGTCGATCACCTTTCCGCCGAGCCTGTTGATCGCCTCCGCAGCCGCCGTGCGGCCGGGCTTCATCACCAGTGTGAACACCTTGTCGTAGATCGGCGCCCAGCGCGCATAGGCGTCCTCGACGTCGGAGTGGGTGATGGAGGAAACGCGCTCCTGACTGTCGGCCGCCATGCGCTGCTCTCTGTGGGTTAGGGAACGGAAACGGCCGCCGGACGCGCCGGGCGCATCAGGTCGGCCCGCAATTCGGTCGTCTTGATGAAGCCGCCGCCCAGCACGCGGGCGCGCGGATCGGCGGAGGCATAAAAAACGCAGGCCTGTCCGGGCGACACGCCGTCCTCGCCTTCCAGAAGTTCGACCCGCACGCCCTTGGCGTCGGCGAACAGGAAGGCCGGAACCGGCGGGCGGGTCGAGCGCAACCGCACGGCGACTTCCAGACCGCCTGCGGGCAGGCCGGCGAAATCGCCCTCGCCGATCCAGTTCACGTCGCGCAGATGCACGACGCCGGTCCCGAGCGCGCTGCGCGGCCCAACGATGACCTGACGGCGGTTCGCGTCGATCCGCACCACATAAAGCGGTTCGCCCGACGACGATTGTGCGTTGGTGAGGCCGAGGCCGCGCCGCTGGCCGATCGTGTAATGAATGACGCCCTGATGGCGGCCGAGCGTCCGCCCGTCCACATGGACGATCTCGCCGGGCTCCGCCGCGCCGGGGCGCAGCTTCTCGATCACGTCGGTATATTTGCCGGCGGGCACGAAGCAGATGTCCTGGCTGTCGGGCTTGTCGGCCACCACCAGTCCGAATTCGCGGGCGAGTTCGCGCACCTGCGCCTTGGGCATGTCGCCCAGCGGGAAGCGCAGCATCCGCAACTGGGCGCGGGTTGTGGCGAACAGGAAATAGCTCTGGTCGCGGTCGGCGTCGGCGGCGCGGTACAGGGCGCGCCCCTCGCCATCGGGACGCGAGGAGATGTAATGGCCGGTCGCCAGCACGTCCGCCCCCAGGTCGACGGCTGTGTCGAACAGGTCCGCGAACTTGATGTGCTGGTTGCAGGCGACGCACGGGATCGGCGTCTCGCCCGCCACATAGGATTCGGCGAAGCTGTCGATCACCTTCTGGCGAAAGCGGCTCTCGTAATCGAGCACGTAATGCGGAATGCCCAGCCGTTCCGCCACGGTGCGGGCGTCGTGGATGTCCTGCCCGGCGCAACAGGCGCCCTTGCGGTGCGTGGCTTCGCCATGATCGTAAAGCTGGAGCGTGATGCCCACGACATCGTAGCCCTCGCGCTTGAGCAGCGCCGCCACGACCGAGGAATCCACCCCGCCCGACATGGCGACGACCACGCGGGTCTCCGCCGGCGGCTTGCGCAGGCCGAGCGAGTTCAGCCCGTGCTGCGCATCGGCCTGTCCCGGATTGGTCTGGAGCGTGGTGGACATGGGTCGAAAAACGCCGTGTTCGAACGCATCTGGGCCCCTCGCGGGACCGACGTATTTGAGAAAGCCCATTCCGGCTGCAATTGCAACGGGAAGGTTTTTCCGGAGGCTGCGGAGAACATGGTTAACGGTCCGCAACCGTCTGTGCCGAATGGATACGCAAACCGGCCGTTTGTAAGGACTTCAGCAATAAACCGAGGATTTTCAAGGCATTTTCGGGAGAAATTGGCGTCGGGCGTTTAGGCAAATCTTAAATGGGCGCGCCTATAGTCAAATGACAGTTGGGTCAGTAGCGCGTGTGAGTATCAATATGACCGAGCCGCTTCGTCCGCGGGTTAAGTATGTGATCGGGCCGGATGGCAGCCCGTTGACGATAGCGGATCTTCCGCCGACGTCGACGAAGCGCTGGGTCATCCGCCGCAAGGCCGAAGTGGTGGCCGCTGTACGCGGGGGACTGCTGTCCCTCGAAGAAGCGTGCAGCCGTTATACGCTGACCGTCGATGAATTCCTGAGCTGGCAGATGTCTATCGACCAGCACGGGCTCGCGGGACTTCGAACCACCCGCATCCAGCAATACCGCCAGTAAGATTCTCTGTCCCTTCCAGACGGAAAACGCCGGTCCCTTGTGGCCGGCGTCTTTTTTTTTGCCGGTCAGGCGGCTGCAGGCGGAGTCTTCGAGGCCTTGCCGAGTTGCGAGCGCTCGAACAGCAGGATCACCGGGATCGACATGGCGAGCGGCATGATCAGGTAGAACAGACGCCAGATCAGCAGGGCCGCGAAAACCGAGGTCGCCGGAATGCCCGGCATCACCGCCAGGAACACCGCTTCCATCACCCCGACTCCTCCCGGCACCTGAGATAGAAGTCCCGCCGAGAAAGACAGAAGGAAAGCGCCCAGCACGACGAAATAACCGGGATTTCCCTCGGCCGGCAAAGCGAAATAGATGATGCCCGCTGCGCCCATCAGTTCGAGCGGACCCGCAATATACTGGCGGATCACGACCGGCATGCGCGGATAGACCATCTCGAAGGACTTGATCTTCATCGGCCGGAACTGCATCCAGGCGCCGATGGTGTAGAGCGCCACAAAGGCCAGCATTGCGAGCCCGATGATGCGCGCCACATGCGGGCCGATGGCGAAATGCTGCGACAGCGTGCCGAGCGGCTCCAGAATCTGCGGCTCGAACACCAGCACCATCCCGAGCATCAGGATCGTCCCGAATGCGAAGGTGAAAGAGCAGAGCGCCACCAGCACAGCAACTTCGGTCGGCGTCAGGCCTTTCGCCGTATAGGCGCGGAAGCGCACCATGCCGCCGGAAAAAACACTCGCGCCGATATTGTGGGACAGCGCATAGGTGACGAAGGAGCAAACCGAAATATACAGCCACGAGATGTTTTTCTCGCGGTTGAGGTGGATCAGGGCGATCCGGTCGTACCAGGCGAGCGCCGCATAGGCGAGCAGCGTCGACGCGAAGGCGAGGAGATAGCCCTCCATCGGAATGATCGACAGCTTGCGTCCGATAACGCTCGCGATCACCCGCAGATCGTTCCAGAGCCCGCCCTGATCGAGAACGCGCTTGACCACCGCATCCGTCGCGGCTTCCGCAAACAGCTTTTGATAGAGGAGCCGAACCGACCAGACGACCGCCACGAGACCAAGGAGCGGCCAGAAGAAGTCCAGAATGCGCTTCATATGTGCTGCACGACCGATGCTGGAGGCTCACCGCCACCAACCGGCGCGCGACGCGCGACGTTCAGCCGAGCCTGGACGGTCAATCCCTGCACGATCTATGTGACGGATTCAAGGTTGCGGGCGGCAGAATCCGCCACCCGCCCAAAACCTCAGACGCCGGCTGTCCGCAGACCCATGTAGCCCGCATCGCTCATGACCTCGACGGGCCGTTCGGCGGCCTTTTCGCGGCCTTCGAGCGACTGCGCCTTGGCGAGCTCTTCGAGCGCTTCCTCATGACGGGCCTTGGCCTCATCAAGCTGCGTGCGAAGTTCGTCGGTGGACTGCTTGAGATTGTCCCGCCGTCCGCGCGCCGCCCGCGCATAGGTCGAATAGGCGAAGTGCGTCGGGTCGTTATTGTTGGTCTTCTGTTCCTCGCTCGCGATTTCGCGATCGAGATCGCCCGCCATGCGGGAGAATTCCGCAATCATGGCCTCGATCTGGGCCACACGGCGGCGCTTTTCGTCGACCTGAAAACGCTTCAGGCGGATCAGACTATCCCGCGACTTCATACGCAACTCTCCGGACGCAGGTGAACACTTGAGCCCGGCCGGTCGGCCGGGATCAGAACTTTCCGCGAGACGGATTCACCATGACAAAGGGAAGTTGCCGCTTTCTTACCCGGACGCCGACATTGGTTGATTTTTACCATGAACGGCTGTGGTTTCCTCGCAAGGCGTCAACCACAGCCGAATTTGCAGCGTCTTGATTACAACGTATCGGTGCCGCGCCCGTCCACATAGCGGTCGTGCTGCTCCTTGTTCATCATCTCGTAGGCGTAGCCGAGATCGAACATCAGGTTGAAGCGGTCCGCATAGAAGCGGTTGAACGAGCGCTTTGAAAACGCCAGCGCATAGGGCGGGCGGCGCAGCAGCGCATCGACGAGCTTGTCGCAGGCAGCATCAAGCTGGTCGGCCGGAACCGCTTCGGCGATTGCGCCCTTGTCGGCCAACTGGCGTCCGGTGAACTGCTTGCCGAGCCACAGATAGTCGCGCGCCATCGCGGGCGGCATGTTGAGCGGAACGAAGATCGTGCCGCCGTCGCCCGGCACGATGCCGGCGCCGGGACGGCCAACAGGAGGATTGCCGTCCCCCATGCCCAGATGATGATCGCAGAACACGGCGTCTTCGCGCGCAATCACGAAATCGCAGGCGAACACGAGGCTCGACCCGAAACCCTTCACGCCGCCGTTGACCTTGGCGATGATCGGCTTCTCGGTCTCGACCACCAGATTGAAGGTGTATTGCAGGGCCTGCAGACCATCCCAGGTCTTGTCCGGCGTGTGGCCGTGGAAATGCGGATGGTTCGCGCCCGTCATGCAGAACACATCGGCCTCGCCGGTGATGACGATGACGCGGATCTCGTTGTCGAAGCGCAGACGCTCGAGGGCGATGCCGAGTTCGCGGTGGCGGCCGGGCCGCAGCGTCTCGCCGTCCTTGTGAACCAGCTGGGGCGGCGAAAAGGCGATTGTGGCGCAGCGGCCTTCGCGCGTGACCTTGATGGTTTTGAGATCGTCCATTGCTTCCTCTCCGGGGTTTGATTGCGCGCAGCATAGGCAGTTGCGCGCGCCCCGGAAAGAGGAGGCGCTATCCGGCAAGGCCCGAAACGCGCAGCGCCAGTCCGGCGATCGCGCAGGCAAGCAGCACTGTCAGCATTCCAACCCTGAACCGGAAGATCGCCAGCATCGCAGCCGCAGCCAGCGCGAGCGCCCATGCATCGAGGCTCGACCATACGGGGACATCAATGCTCAATCCGAAGCCGCGCCACTCGCCGGTTTTCCGAAAGATCGTGTGGATGGCGAACCAGACGGCGAGGTTGAGGATCACCCCCACCACCGCCGCCGTGATGGCCGCCAGCGCCCCCGCAATCGCCCGGTTGCCGCGCAGACGCTCCACGAAAGGAGCGCCCAGAAATATCCACAGGAAGCACGGGGCGAACGTCACCCAGGTGGCGAGCAATCCGCCCAGCGTTCCGGCGACGAGCGGCGACAATCCGCCCGCATCCCGGAAAGCCGCCATGAATCCCACGAACTGCAACACCATGATGAGCGGGCCGGGCGTCGTCTCCGCCATGCCGAGGCCGTCCAGCATTTCCGGCGGGGTGAGCCAATGGAAGTTCTCCACGGCCTGCTGCGCCACATAGGCCAGCACCGCATAGGCGCCGCCGAACGTCACCATCGCCATCTTGGAAAAGAAGACAGCGATATTGCTGAACACATGATCGGGGCCGAGCAGCCCCAACAGCGTCCCGACCGGAACGAGCCACACCGCCAGCCAGACGCAGGCGACCCGCAGGGTCTGCGCGATGGTCGGGCGGGCGTGGTCCGGCAAGGCGTCGCCCAGCAGGCTGTCCGTATCGGGCCTTGCGGGGCCGCCGTGGCCGCCGCCTGTAAATTCCGCGCGTCCGGCTCTGCCGCCCGCATAACCGATGAGCCCCGCAGCCAGAACCACCGCCGGAAACGGAACGCCGAACAGGAACAGGCTCGCAAACGCCGCCGCCGCCAGCGCCTGCATGGCGCGGGTCTTCAACGACCGCCGCCCGACGCGGATCACGGCCTCGATCACGATGGCCAGCACAGCAGCCTTCATGCCGAAGAAAAGCCCCGCGATGAGCGTGGTCTCTCCCCACAGGGCGTAAATCCAGCTCAACCCCATGATGGAGATGACGCCCGGCAGGATGAACAGCCCGCCCGCCATGACGCCGCCAGCCGTGCGGTGCATCAGCCAGCCGATATAGGTGGCGAGTTGCTGCGCCTCCGGACCGGGCAGCAACATGCAGTAATTCAGCGCGTGCAGAAACCGGCTCTCCGAGACCCATTTTTTCTCGTCGACCAGAATGCGGTGCATCACGGCGATCTGCCCGGCGGGGCCGCCGAAACTCAGCGCCGCGATGCGCAGCCAGACCCAAAAGGCATCGGCGAACGAGACGCCGTGGGCAGGCGTCAATGAGGAACGACTGTTCTGCATCCCAAAGACGTAACGGTCGGGCGGAAGGGCTGCAATGACCCAATTGCGCAGCATCTTGCAATCCGCTGCCGGGCAGCGCAGAAGACAAAGAATTCAACAGCCTTGCGGGAGAAAGCATGTCGGCATCAGGAAGCGCTCAGGACCCGGTCGGATTGACGTCGCGGTTTCTGCTGGACCCCTACATGGACTGGTGCAAGGGCGAGAACATTCCGGTCCATCTCGACTTCGGCCATGACCTGCTGGCGCTGGAGACGAAGCGTTGGGACCGTTACGACGCCAGGGGCTGCTTCGCCCACACGCATGGGCGTGGCGACTTCTGCGCCAATTACATTCTGGAAGTCGATCCGGGCAAGAAGACCGCGCCGGTGAAGCACCTCTACGAATGTCTGTTCTTCGTTTTGTCAGGTCAGGGCTCGACGACCGTCTGGCTGCCGGATGGGGCGACCCGCACATTCGAGTGGGGTCCGAAGGCGTTCTTCACGGTGCCGCTGAATTGCAAGTACCAGATCTTCAACGGGTCAGGTCAGGAGAGCGCGCGCATTTCCTGCACGAACGATGCGCCGCTGACGATCAATCTCTACCACAATCTCGATTTCGTCTTCGCCAACGACTTCAAGTTCCCCGAGCGCGTCGGCGATTCAAAGCACTTCGACGGCGACGGCGATCACGAAGCTTTCGACCGCAAGGGCGCCAAGGCCACCATCAATGTGTGGGAGACCAACTTCGTTCACGACCTCACCAGCTTCCAGCTTTACGAGCTTGAAGCGCGTGGCAAGGGCTCGATGAACGTCTTCTTCCAGATGGCCGACAGCACCATGCACGCGCATGTGTCGCAGATCCCGGTTGGCCGTTACAAGAAAGCCCATCGGCACGCGGCCGGCACGCATGTGCATGCCATCGACGGCACCGGCTATTCGCTGCTCTGGTACGATGGCGACGACAAGTTCGTCGAACTGCCGTGGCGTCACGGCATCATGTACACGCCGCCGTTCTGGATGTTCCACCAGCACTTCAACACGTCGGAAAAGCCGGCGCGCTATCTGGCCTGCGCCATCGGCAGCGCCCGCTATCCGTTCATCTCGCTGCGCCGCGTCTCGACCGAAGGCGGCGGCTCGACTTCGGTGAAACAGGGCGGACGCCAGATCGAGTACGAGGATCAGGACAACCGCATCCACCGCAAGTTCCTTGAGGAAATCGCCAAGACCGGCGTGAAGTCCCTCATGGGCGACGTCTTCGACGAACCGGCCATCATGGCGATTCCGAAAGAGACGATGGTGGGCGTCATCGACACGCCGAAGCTCAAGGGCCCGGCGATCTGATGCCTTTGGTTTCCCCGGACCGCCGACGGCGCTCCGGGGAGAGCCGGACAAAAAAATCCCTCCGGGGCGGCTGCCGCGGAGGGATTTTTGTTTCGTATGCGGCGTCGCCTCAGGCGGCGGCAGGCAGCGCGCTCTTGGCCTTCTCGACCAGCGCCTTGAAGGCCGCCGGTTCGGTGATGGCGAGCTCGGACAGAACCTTGCGGTCCACCTGAATGCCAGCCTTGGTGAGGCCGTCGATGAAGCGGCTATAGGTCAGGCCCAGTTCACGCACGGCGGCGTTGAGGCGCTGGATCCACAGGGCGCGGATGGTGCGCTTGCGGTTCTTGCGGTCGCGATAGGCATACTGCATCGACTTGTCGACGGCAGCCTTGGCGGCCCGGATGGTGTTCTTGCGACGACCGCTGAAACCCTTGGCGGCGTCATATGTCTTCTTGTGCTTGGCGTGAGCGGTTACACCGCGTTTTACACGAGCCATGACTGATCTCCTGACGAACTGGAATGAAGCAAAGAGGGAACGCGACTTCAGCCGTTGGGCAGGAAGTACTTCTTGATGTTGTCACCATCGGTCTTGAACAGAACGTTGGTGCCGCGCAGGTTCCGGATCTGCTTCTTGGTCCGCTTGATCATGCCGTGGCGCTTGCCCGCCTGGGCGTACAGCACCTTGCCGGTGCCGGTGATCTTGAAGCGCTTTTTAGCGCCCGACTTGGTCTTCAACTTGGGCATTTTGCTCTCCAAATCAGACGGTTGCCCGCCCTTCGGTTATTCTGTCCGGCCGGCCTTTCGGCTGACCGGTTCGCATCGGAATGAGCGAAAGAACCGCCACGGCAGCCCTTACTGGCCGGGCGGTTCGGAGGCGGGTCTATTGGCAGAATCCGGCGTGTGGCGCAAGTCGAAACGGTCAGGAATCTGAATTCACTGGACCTTTTCGCCCGGATAGACGCCCCACAGGGTCGTCTGCTCCAGAAAGCCGTCATAGCCCTCGCCGTAGATGCGGCACCACTTGCCGTCGCAGGACTTCACGTTGGCCACGACGCCGGGCTGCAGGCGGGCGGACAAATCGTCGCTGCCCGCCTTCACCTTGAGGATCATCAGTCCGTCCTTGCGCCAGGGGGAAACCAGGGCCGTGCGCCGTCCAGAAAGGAGCGACTGGAGCACCCAGCCCTCCGCCCCTTCGGAATCGCGGATCTTGCGCCAGTTTTCGAACTCCCCGGTGATTTCCACCGGAAGCCCGGCTCGCTGGAACACCCAGGCGGTGCGGTGATCCTTGGAAGGCCCCTCGCGCAGGTTCACGCGGTCGGACTTGAGGCTCACATAACGGGGAATCGGCAGCCCGGTCGAGACGCCGAGCTGCTGCTGGGCCAGAGCCGGGGCTGAGGGCAAGGAAAGCAGGACGAGTGCGGCGAGGTTTGAACGAAACATGTTCTTGCAGGCATTCCAGATCTTCATGTCCGGGCGCTCTCCACCGCAAACTCACTCAACGGGACGCCGCCCCTTAAGACTTCCGGCGTCCTTGTCTTTGGCCTTCCATCTGCTAGAGAGGCCTGACGCATTCGAGGAACCGGCGGACGGCATTGACCCGTTCATCTGTCCCCAACGAGGTTAAAGCCCGGTGAATGCATAGACTTTTATCGATCGCCAAAGCGCCGCAACCGTGGCCGTTGCGGCGGCCAGAGGGCGCCGAAGGGCTGTTGTTATGGGCAAGAAAAAGCCTCGCGTTGTCGTCACTCGCAAATTGCCGGACATCGTCGAAACGCGCATGTGCGAATTGTTCGACACGCGCCTGAACGTTGACGACAAACCGATGAGCGCGGCCGAGATCGCCGAGGCCATGAAGACGGCCGACGTGCTGGTTCCGACCGTCACCGACCGGATCGACGCGGCCCTGATCGCCCAGGCGGGCGAGCAGATGAAGCTGATCGCCAATTTCGGCAACGGCGTCGACAACATCGACGTGGCCTCCGCCCTCAAGCGCGGCATTACGGTGACCAATACCCCCGGCGTCCTGACCGAGGACACTGCCGACATGACCATGGCGCTGATTCTTGCCGTGGCGCGCCGGATCGTCGAAGGCGCGCGGACAATTCCGGCGGGCGAATGGACAGGCTGGTCCCCGACCTGGATGCTGGGAGCGCGCATCACCGGCAAGCGCCTCGGCATCATCGGCATGGGCCGCATCGGCCAGGCTCTGGCCCGCCGCGCCAAGGCTTTCGGTCTCTCGATCCATTACCACAATCGCCGCCGCCTTCCGGCCGCCGTCGAGGAATCGCTGGAGGCGACCTGGTGGGACTCCGTCGACCAGATGCTGGCCCGCATGGACATTGTGTCGGTCAATTGCCCGCACACGCCCGCCACCTATCATCTCCTCTCGGCGCGCCGGCTCAAGTGCCTGCGTCCGAACGCCATCGTGGTGAACACCGCGCGCGGCGAGATCATTGATGAAAACGCTCTGACCCGCATGCTTGAAGCCGGCGAACTGGCGGGCGCAGGTCTCGACGTGTTCGAACACGAACCGGCGGTCTCGACCAAGCTGATGCGCCTTGCCAAGTCCGGCAAGGTGACGCTGCTGCCGCACATGGGTTCAGCCACGCATGAAGGCCGCATCGACATGGGCGAGAAGGTCATCATCAATGTGAAGACCTTCATGGACGGTCACCGTCCGCCGGACCGCGTTCTGCCCAGCATGCTCTGAGCCGAGCTATTTGGGGCTTGCGGGACCCGATTCGGGCCGGTCTGGCGGGGCGAGACGCCCCTCTTCAGCCTTGTGAAAATATTGCGAGCAGACGAGCCAGCCCTTCAGCGGCCGCAGCGGCAGGATGCAGAGCGCCAGCAACAGCGGCAGCGATGTCACCAGATGCACCCAGACGGGAGCTTCGTACGCGACCTCCAGCCAAAGCGCGAAGCCCGTCACCGGAAACGCCATGACCATCATGGAAAAGAAGGCCGGGCCGTCGGCCGGGTCCGCGAAGGAATAATCGAGGCCGCAGACTTCGCACGAACGCCGCAACTTCAGAAATCCCTGAAACAGGGCGCCCTTGCCGCAGCGGGGGCAACGTCCGCGAATTCCCGTGCTGATCGGCTCAAGCGGCGGATGGTCGGCTTTCATGGCGGCCTTCTAGCATGAACGATTTGCGGACGGCTGCGGCGCGCCGCCACATGCGGCCGAACGCCCGCCAACCTGGGCGGTAACGTTAAAACGCGAATGCGCAAGCCCCGTTTCGAAGTTCCGATTAAGACTCTGTAAACCACAATGGATTGCGTGGTTCCGAGCAGGGTGAAAGCCATGAAGAATCTGACCGATATCGCCGACGAAACTGCAAAGACCTTCTGCGGGCATTTCGATGTGGCGATCGTGGGCGGCGGCTTCGGCGGCACGACTGCCGCGATGCTGCTGGCCCGCAAGGGATTCCGCGTCGCGCTGATCGACGTCCATGCGGTTTATCCGACGGACTTCCGCGCCGAGAAGATCGCCGGCGACCAGATCAGCCTGCTGCGCAAGAATGATCTGCTCGAAACGCTTGTCAGCGGCGCGACTCCGGTCGGGACGATTCTGAACACCCGCAAGGGCCGCGTGGTGGATCTGGCGGAGGTTGAAGAATACGGCCTCCTTTACGAGGACATGATCGCCTCGCTGCGCGGCGCGCTGCCGCCATCGGTCGCCTTCATGGTCGGGCGCGTCAGCGATCTGCGCCCCGAAAGAGATGTCCAGCATGTGCGGCTGTCGGACGGTCGCGAGTTATCCGCGCGCCTGATCGTTCTTGCGACGGGGCTCGGCGACGTGCTGCGCCGCAAGCTCGGCATCGAGCGCAACATGGTTCGCGATGCGCATTCGCTGGCCTTCGGCTTCAACATCGAGCATGGCCATGACCAGGCTTTCGAATTTTCAGGCATGAGCGCCTATGGCGAGGACGCGGCGCATCGCGTCGATTATCTGAGCGTGTTTCCCATCGGGAACGTGCTGCGCGCCAATCTCTTCGCTTATCGCGACATCCGCGATCCGTGGGTGCAGGAGATGAAGAAAAATCCGCGCGAGGCGATCTATTCAGTGCTGCCCGGCGCGCGGCGCTTCCTCGGCGATTTCACCGTGACCAGCAAGATCGACATGCGCGTCAATGATCTCATGCAGACGGAACACTTCCTGCAGGACGGCGTGGTGCTGATCGGCGATGCGTTCCGCACCTCCTGTCCGGCGGTCGGTACGGGCCTCAGCCGCCTGCTCACCGATGTGGACATCCTCTGCAACATCTACATTCCGGACTGGCTTTCGACGCCCGGCATGGATCGCCTCAAGCTCGCCGCCTATTACGAGGATGAAGCCAAGATCGCCTGCGATGAACGCGCAGCCGACGCGGCCGAATACCGCCGTGCTTCCACCATCGGGCGCGGCGTGCGCTGGGAAGCGCACCGCGGCCAGCACTACCTGCGCCGCCAGATGCGCAACTGGATTAGGCAGCTGTCGCCGCGCAAGCGCGCTGCCTGAAGCTGGCTCCGGTTTGACAAGCGCGTTCCGAAGGGGCAGCCCTTGCGGATGACGCTCGTTGACTCTCCCGCCGCCTGGAAACGCCTCGCCATCGCCATGCTGATCGGTACGATCGGCTCTGTCGGCATGTGGTCCTTCGTGGTCGCGCTTCCGGCCGTGCAGGCCGACTTTGCAGTGGCGCGCGGCGAGGCCTCGCTGCCCTATACGCTGACCATGATCGGCTTTGCGTTCGGGGGCGTGTTCATGGGCCGCCTTTCGGACCGGTATGGCGTGCTGCCGCCGTTGCTGCTGGGCGGAACAGCGCTCGGCCTCGGATATATTGCGGCGAGCTTCGCGCCGAGCCTGTTGCTGTATGCGGTCGCGCATCTGCTGGTCGGGCTGGGAGCGTCGGCAAGTTTCGCCCCGCTGATGAGCGACCTTTCCCACTGGTTCGCCAAGAGGCGCGGCATCGCGGTCGCGCTGGCGTCCTCCGGCAATTACCTCGCCGGAACGATCTGGCCGCCGCTCGTTCAGCATTTCATCGCCCAGAACGGCTGGCGTCCGACCACATTGGCGGTGGGGGCGTTCTGTCTGGTGACGCTGCTGCCGCTCGCCTTCGCGCTGCGGGCGCGCGCCCCTGTCGCGGCTCATTCGTCGGGCGCGCCCCTGTCGCGGTTCGGGACGATAGACCTGTCGTCGAATGCGCTGCTCGGCCTGCTGATCGTCGCAGGCGTCGCCTGCTGCGTGGCCATGTCGATGCCGCAGGTTCATATCGTGGCCTATTGCGCCGATCTCGGTTACGGGCCGGCCCGCGGGGCTGAAATGCTGTCCGCCATGTTGGGCTTCGGGATCATCAGCCGCATCGTGTCGGGTTTCGTGGCGGATCGCATCGGCGGGCTGGCGACGTTGCTGATCGGCTCGACCCTGCAGGGCATCACGTTGTTCCTCTATCTGTTCTTCGACGGGCTTACCTCCCTCTATGTGATCTCGGCTTTGTTCGGCCTGTTTCAGGGCGGACTCGTCCCGATGTATGCGGTGATCGTGCGCGAATATTTTCCGGCCGCCAGATCCGGCGGCACGCTCGGTCTGGTCATCATGGCGACGCTTTTCGGCATGGCGTTCGGGGGCTGGATTTCGGGCTGGATCTTTGACGTCACGGGCTCCTACCAGATGGCCTTCGTGAACGGCCTTGCGTGGAATCTCGTCAATGTGGCGATCATCAGCCTGCTGATGATGAAGCGCCGATTCGCGCCTGCGGCGGCCTGAGGCTAGGCTGAGGGCTTCAGCGATTCGGAACAGGCATGATCGGCAAACTCAAGGGCGTCATCGATTCCTACGGCGATGACTTTGTCATCCTCGACGTGCATGGCGTCGGCTATGTGGTGAGTTGCTCGGTTCGAACGTTGCAGAATCTCCCGCGTCCCGGCGAGGCTGCGGCGCTCGCCATCGAGACGCAGGTGCGCGAGGATTCCATCCGGCTTTTCGGCTTTACGAGCGATGCCGAACGCGACTGGTTCCGGCTGCTGCAAACCGTGCAGGGCGTCGGGGCGAAAGTCGCGCTGGCGATTCTGGGCATTCTGGGCCCCGGCGATCTCGCCTCCGCCATTGCTTTGCAGGACAAGGCGATGGTGGCGCGCGCGTCCGGCGTCGGCCCCAAGCTCGCCGCCCGCATCGTGGCGGAACTGAAGGACAAGGCGCCGGCCTTCGGGAGCGTCGATCCGAAGATCGCGCAACTGGCCGGCGAAGACGAGGCGAAGGCGGCCCCCAAGCCCGTGCAGGATGCGATCTCGGCTCTGGTCAATCTCGGCTACGGGCGGCCGCAAGCCGCCGCCGCCGTCGCCGCAAGCGTCAAGGCGCTCGGCGAGGGCGCCGAAACCAGCGCGCTGATCCGGCGCGGCCTGAAGGAACTCGCGAGCTAGATGACCTCGTAAACCCGTTCCTTCGGGCGGCACATCACGACGCCTTTCGGGCCGGCCACGATGGGCCGCTGGATCAGGATCGGATGCTGCTCGATGGCGTCGAGAATCTGCTCGTCTGTCAGCTTCGGGTCGTCAAGGCCGAGTTCATCGTAAGGCGTTCCGCTGCGGCGAAGAATGTCGCGCGGCGACGAGCCCATCTTCTTCAGAAGCTCTTTCAGCTTCGCGCGCGACGGCGGCGTCTTCAGATATTCGATCACTTCGGGCTCGATGCCCTTTTCCTGCAACATGGCGAGCACGTTGCGCGAGGTCGAACATTTGGGGTTGTGATAGATTGTCGTATCCATGCCGACTTATAGCGCGCTGCATTTCAATTCGAAAGCGCGCGCTCGGCCTTCGCCTTTTCGTCGAACGTCATCCGGTCTGCCAGCGCGTTGAACCATTCGCGGCCTGGCTTCTCCACGAAGCGCCATGTCAGCCATGAAACCAGAACCACGCCGCCGAGATAGATCAGTGCAAGCAGATCGTTGGCCCCCGGCCACGGGAAGGAAAACACGTCCCACAGATCGCCTGCGACGCGGATTTCGCGATTGACCCCGATCCCGGTTTGCCGAACCGCCGCCATGATCACGCGGCCCGAAACGAGCGCGATGAACAGGGCCGTCATGTAGATCGAATAGGACAGGTCGCCGATGAGCCTCAGGGCGCGCCCGCCCATCAGGCGCGAGACCGGTCCTGACTCAGCCGTGAAGACGAAGACAAAAACCCCGAACACGAGGGGCGCGGCGAGCGATGCGAGCGTCTCGCCCGCGAACCAGATGAAAGCCCCGGCGAGCAGCACGGCCGGAATCTCCATGGCGCCCATGGCGGCGCGCATGTCCGGCAGAGAAGGCCGCAGCGCGCGCCACCCGATATTGACAACGACGCCCGCGAAGAACCCCGCAAGGCACCGCACGGTCCCGGCCGCAAAGGTGATGTCCAGATGTCCCGGTCCATAGCGCCAGATGATGATGAGCGCCGCCGCCACGATCACAGCCGCGATCCAGAGCATCAGGCGGCGGGCCGGCAGGCAGAGCAGGCCGAAGAGGATGTAGGTCCAGAATTCCGACGAGATCGACCAGCTCGGCGTGTTCCACCCGGTGGTCGCATAAAGACCGACCGAATTGAGGAAGGCGAGCTCCACCGGAATTGTGCCGGGGGCCCGGTAGCCGGTGAAGGGCGGCGAGTCGTCGCTCGCGCCGCTGACCAATCGCAAAAGCTCGAACATCAGGAAGGGCAGGAACATCGCCACATGCAGCGGCCAGAGCCGTCCGAACCGGCGGATGACGAAATTGCCCAGCGCGGGGCCGCTCCGGATCTTGTCCAGATAGGCGTGGGCGATCACGAAGCCCGACAGGACGAAGAAAAAGTCCACGAAAAGAGCCGCATGGCGCACCAGCGGCAGATGGAAAAGCCAGCCTTCCGCCTGAAAGCGGTAGAGCGCTACGAAAAGGGCCGCGACGCCGCGCCAGCTATCGAGAATGCCGAAACGCATGTGCGAATGATTCTCCCGGCCCGGGTGGCCGTCGTCCAGCTATCGAATCAAATAGTTACAAATGTCTCATTTCGTGAATTCACGAGGCTTTGATAGGCTTACGGCATCGTTTAAAGAGAACAAAATCGAATCGCCGCCCTCCGGACGGAAGCTTGACCATTCCGAAAGGCGTTTGTGGCCTGGTGCGGGCGGCTCAGAAAATCGACAGGAAAGATTCGATGGCGCGCAAATTCTTCGGCACTGACGGCATCCGGGGCAGGGCGAACAGCATCATCACCCCCGAACTCGCCATGAAGGTGGGGCAGGCCACGGGGCTGGCCTTCATTCGCGGCGAACACCGGCACCGGGTCGTCATCGGCAAGGACACGCGCCTGTCAGGTTACATGATCGAGAACGCCATGGTGGCGGGCTTCACCTCCGTCGGGATGGACGTGCTGCTGCTCGGTCCGATGCCGACTCCCGCAGTCGCCATGCTGACCCGGTCCATGCGGGCCGACGTGGGCGTCATGATCTCGGCAAGCCACAATCCCTTCGAGGACAACGGCATCAAACTGTTCGGACCGGACGGCTACAAGCTCTCGGACGAGGTCGAGATCGAGATCGAGAAGCTGCTCGGGCAGGACCTCGCCCCGCGTCTGGCGGGTTCGCGCGATCTGGGCCGCGCCCGGCGCGTCGATGACGTGCGCGCCCGCTACATCGAATTCGCCAAGCGCACCCTGCCGCGCAACCAGTCGCTCGAAGGCCTGCGGATCGTGCTCGATTGCGCCAATGGCGCGGCCTATCGGGCCGCCCCCGAGGCCCTGTGGGAACTCGGCGCCGAAGTCTTCACGATCGGCGACGAACCCGATGGCTTCAACATCAACCAGGATGTCGGGTCCACGGCTCCCGATGCGCTGATCCGCAAGGTGCGGGAAGTGCGCGCCGACATCGGCATTGCGCTCGACGGCGACGCCGACCGCGTGCTGATCGTCGACGAGCAGGGCCGACTGGTGAACGGCGACCAGCTCATGGCGGTCGTGGCCCAGAGCTGGAAGGAAGAGGGCCGCCTGTCCCGCCCCGGCATCGTGGCGACGATCATGTCGAACCTCGGTCTCGAGCGTTACCTCAATTCGATCGATCTCAACCTTGCCCGCACGGCGGTCGGGGACCGCTACGTGCTCGAACACATGCGCGAGCATGGGTACAATGTCGGCGGCGAGCAGTCCGGCCACATCATCCTGTCCGACTATTCGACGACCGGCGACGGCCTCGTGGCCGCCCTGCAGGTGCTGGCGGTGGTGCGGCGACAGGAAAAGCCCGTCAGCCATGTCTGCCGCCGGTTCGAACCGCTTCCGCAGCTTCTCAAGAATGTGCGCGTCGCGAACTCGGCCGTGATGAACCGCGACGACGTTCAGACCGCAATTCGGCAGGCCGAACAGCGCCTTTCTTCGTCCGGCCGTCTGGTCATCCGCCCGTCCGGCACCGAGCCGGTGATTCGCGTCATGGCCGAGGCCGACGACTACCATCTCGTCGAGGATGTGGTGGACACGCTCTGCCAGGTGATCCGCGGCAGCTCCAGCGCGGTCGCCGCCTGACCGGCAAGCTTTTGAACAATCGTCAGGAATTTCCGTACCGTAACCGCAACGGACATAATATTAAGCTTAATAATTAGGGTTAAGTCGCCATTAACGAGTTTCCGGCATCTTCCTCTCAGTGAAATCGAGCACGGGCATTGCTGCCCGGCAACCTGAGGGGAATTGGACATGGGCGCACGTAAGGCCCTTTTGCTGGCGGGAGCCCTCTGCCTTGGCTCCGCGACCGTCGGTCTGGCTGCCGATCTTCTGCCTCCGCCGCCGCCGCTCGATCCGGGCGTGGTCGTGGTGACCGAGACCGATGGCTGGTACCTGCGCGGCGATGCGGGCGTCGGCATGACGGTCGTCAACGGCTTCCGCTCCACCTTCGCGGTGAACGTCCCCGACCCGCGCTGGGATTCGAAATCGGTCAGCGACACCGCCTTCGTGCGCGTCGGTCTGGGCTACCAGTTCAACAACTGGTTCAGGGCCGATCTGACCGGCGAATACCGCATCGGCTCCCACGTGCAGGGCGTACAGAGCTTCAACCAGGGCTTCTTCTTCGCCCCGCAGACGTCCGATCGCTCCTACGACAACTACAGCGGCAATGTCGCTCATGCGGTCGTGCTGGCCAACGGCTATGTCGATCTGGGCACCTGGAACCGCATCACCCCCTATCTGGGCGTCGGCGTCGGCTATGCCTATCACTTCGTCTCCGGCCTGCACGATTACGCCGGCGTGTCGTCCTTCGCGCCCGGCCAGTTCGGCATCTCCGGCCTCGGATATGCGCCTTCGCGCACCACCGGCAGCTTCGCCTGGGCGCTCATGGCGGGCCTTGGTTATAACGTGAACGAAAACCTCAAGCTCGACATCGGCTACCGCTATCTCGATCTGGGAACCGCCAAGTCGGCCGCGATCGTATGTCAGACGCAGCCGGTCGCGACCTGCCCGTTCGAGGTTCACAACTATAAGCTGGCGTCGCACGACATCAGCATCGGCATGCGCTGGATGTTTGGAGCTTCTGCGACGACGCAGGCGACGTTCCAGACCGCCGGTTCCGCCAATTGCTGCGCCACCGCATATCCGGCCGCCGCTCCTGCGGGCTCGATGTACGGCTCGGGCAGCTATGCTTCGGGCGCTTCCTCCACCTATGTGGCGCCGGTCCACCGCAAGGCGGCTCCCCGCAAGCGCGTCGTGGCGTCGGTTCCCAGGCTTCAGCCGCTTCCTTCCGTCGAAGCGCAGTTCTGAAATCGATCCGGCAGGATGAACAAGACGCGGGCCTTATGGCCCGCGTTTTTTTTGCGCTTCGCGGTTGGCCGCCAGCGGAAAAATGAAAGTCAAAGCAAAAAGCCCGGCATGGTTAAGCCAGCTTTAAGCAATGTAGGCGATGATTCATCATGGCGGATGTGAAGCGTCTTGCCTGCGTGGACGAGGATTGAACATGAGTCTCTTCAAATCAGCAGCGATCGGCGCGGCTTGCTCCCTGATCGGCTTCGCCGCGACGGCCGCCGACTACGGCGATCCGATGTTCGCGCCGCCTCCGCTCGAAGCTGAACGGCCCATGGAACTCGGCACCGGCTGGTATCTTCGTGGCGACACGACCTGGAGCAGCACCGTTCTGCCGCGTCTCAATGGCGACGGATCGCTGACCGCCAACAACAAGAAATCCAGCAATTATGCGTTCGGGCTGGGCGCTGGCTACAAGTTCAACAACTGGTTTCGCGCCGATTTTACATTCGATGTCAGCAACATCGTGAAGGCGAGCCGCACCACGACCACGTTGAATGACGGCGTCACCAACATCATCTGCCCCAACAATCTGACGGTGCTGACAGACCCGACGACTAACCTGAACGTGGGTTATCTGTGGTCGCAGAACGCCGGAACGTGCTCCGAGCGACAGAATTCCACGCAGCGCACCATGTTCATGATGCTGAACGCGTATCTGGACCTCGGGACCTGGAACAAGGTCACTCCTTATGTCGGTGCGGGTATCGGAACGGCGCGTATCGACCTGAGCGCGAATGACAACTTCTATCGCACATCGGATGGCGCTCTCTATGCGCCTGCGGCCGCGAACTGGACGCTCACGGCCGGTACGCCTGTCGCATGGCACAACGGGCAGGGACCTGTCGCGCTTAACTATGTCAGTCCAACGATTCCCAACACCACGACGCCGGTTTCGGTCACCACTCCGCCCAACTGGAATCAGTCCACGAAGAGCATCAAGTACAATTTCGCATGGTCCGTCATGGCGGGCGTGGCGATCGACGTCGCGCCGCACGCCAAACTCGACATCGGCTATCGCTACATGAATTACAGCGACCGCAGCTTCAAGCGAGAGTCGCAGGAGGTCCGCGTCGGCTTCCGCTACGCCCCTGATTACTAGGGCCTGCGGGCATTCCTGAGAAAAGGCGGGCTTCGGCCCGCCTTTTTCTTTTGCGCATCGTCTGCATGACAATTGCTTTTGCAACTCTCCCGGACATAGATTGCGATGCACGCAGCGCAAAAGCTGCGGCAAAACCGGGGAGGTAATTCATGAAAAGGCTGCTCGCAGCTCTTGCGATCCTTTGCGCGCCGATTGTGGCGCATTCTGCCGACAATCCCGACTGGGCCTATCCGGTCACCCCGCAGGTTCCCGCGCCCGACGACACCGTGAAAATCCAGATACCGGGCAGTGACAAATCCTACACGCGCAAGCAGATCGGCGACGGCTTCAATCCTCCCGACTGGTTTCCGGGAGAACATCCGGCCATGCCGCCCGTGGTGGCGAATGGCAGGCCGCCCGCCGTGCGCGCCTGCGCCTTGTGTTATCGACCGACCGGCGACGGCCACCCCGAATCGGCAAGCCTGACCAACCTGAACGAAGCTTACTTCGTGAAGGCCATGCAGCAGTTCAAACAGAACCTCCGCAAGGGCATTCGGGCCAACACGATGGTGGCCATCGCGGCCACCATGACGGATGCGGAGGTCCGGGAAGCATGGGCCTATTATTCGAAGCTGAAGCCCACCGTGCGCACGAAAGTGGTTGAGACCGACATGGTCGCCAAAAGCGTCGTGCAGGAAGGCGGCATGCGCTTTCTGACCGCCGACGGCGGTACGGAGCCGATCGGCCAGCGCATCATCGAACTGCCCGGGAACGATCTGCAGGCGCGCTATCGCAACGCCCATGTAGGCTTCACGGCCTATGTGCCGACAGGCAGCATCGAAAAGGGCAAGGCGCTCGCGTCCAGCATGGACAAGACCGTGACTTGCGCGATCTGCCACGGGCCGGGCCTGAAGGGACTTGGTGAAGTCCCGTCACTCGCGGGCCGTTCGCCCATGTACACATTCCGGCAATTGAACGACATGAAGACCGGCAACCGCTCCGGCGAAGCAATGGCCCTCATGCGTCAGGTGGTCGCCAATCTGACCGACGACGATATGATTGCCCTGTCGGCCTATGTGGCGTCCCTGGAGCCGTAAGACCTGCGATCCGGAGGCGGCCGGAACCTTCATCCGGCTGCCTTCGACTTGACCATCCTCCCCGTTTGGGCGTATCGGCGTTCCCGGGACACCTCTCCCCAACGAGAGGCGCCCATCTGTGAGGATGGATTAAAATGACAAATGCGATGCCCGGCGTCAGGCCGGCGAATGCCAATTTTTCGTCCGGCCCCTGCGCGAAGCGCCCCGGATGGAACCTCCAAAATCTCAAGGATGCGCCGCTCGGGCGCTCGCACCGCGCCAAGGTCGGCAAGGCGAAGCTCCAGCTCGCCATCGACCTGACCCGCGAAATCCTGCAGGTCCCGGCTGACTATCGCATCGGCATCGTGCCCGCGTCCGACACCGGCGCGGTCGAGATGGCCATGTGGTCGCTGCTCGGCGCACGCGGCGTCGACATGCTCGCCTGGGAAAGCTTCGGCGAAGGCTGGGTGACGGACGTCGCCAAGCAGTTGAAGCTCAAGGACGCCCGCACCCTCAAGGCCGGCTACGGCGACATCGTCGACCTGAAGACGGTCAATTTCGACAATGACGTCGTGTTCACCTGGAACGGCACGACCTCGGGCGTGCGCGTCCCGAACGCCGACTGGATTCCGGGCGACCGCAAGGGCCTGACGATCTGCGACGCCACCTCGGCGGCTTTCGCGCAGCGCATGGATTTCTCCAAGCTCGATGTGGTGACCTTCTCGTGGCAGAAGGTTCTCGGCGGCGAGGCCGCGCATGGCATGCTGATCCTCAGCCCGCGCGCCGTGGAGCGTCTGCAGACCTACACTCCGCCGTGGCCCATGCCGAAGATTTTCCGCATGACCAACAACGGCAAGGTCACCGAAGGCCTGTTCGTCGGCGAGACGATCAACACGCCGTCCATGCTCTGCGTCGAGGATTATATCGACGCCCTCCTGTGGTCGAAGCAGATCGGCGGCCTCGACGCGCTCGTCGCGCGCGCCGACGCCAACACCAAGGTCATCGCCGACTGGGTGGCCAAAACCCCGTGGGTGGATTTCCTCGCGAAAAGCGCAGACATCCGCTCCAACACGAGCGTCTGCCTGAAGATCGTCGATCCGGCCATCACGGCTCTGTCGGCGGACGCGCAGGCGGCTTTCGTCAAGCAACTGCCGGCGCTGCTGGAAAAGGAAAAGGTCGCCTACGACATCGACGGCTATCGCGATGCGCCTCCGGGCCTGCGGGTCTGGTGCGGCGCGACCGTGGAGGCCAGCGACGTGGCGGCCCTGACCCAGTGGCTCGACTGGGCTTTCGCCAAGGCTAAGGCAGACATCAAGTCGTAATCAGCGTTCCACCTCTCCGGGCGATCTCTGGATCGCAGGCGGCCTCCGGGTCGTCAGCGATCTCCGGATCGCCGGCCGGAGAGGGTGGTTCGCTTGAGCGAACCGGGTGAGGAGTTCCCGCGGGCTACTTCGCGTCCCCCCGAACAGCGGAAGCGCCCGTACCGGAATACCCCTCACCCGTCGCGCCCGGCGCGACACCCTCTCCGGTCGGAGAAGGCGATCTCACAAGGAAAGACCCATGGCTCCTCGCGTACTCATATCCGACGCCCTGTCAACTGCCGCGGTTCAGATTTTCAAGGATCGTGGCGTCGAAACCGACTTCCAGCCGAACCTCGGCAAGGACAAGGACAAACTGGCCGAGATCATCGGCAATTATGATGGCCTCGCCATCCGTTCGAACACCAAGGTGACGGCGAAACTGCTGGAAAAGGCGACGCGCCTCAAGGTGATCGGCCGCGCCGGCATCGGCGTCGACAATGTCGACATTCCGGCCGCCACCGCGCGCGGCATCATCGTGATGAATACGCCTTTCGGCAATTCCATCACCACCGCCGAACACGCCATTGCGATGATGTTTTCCATCGCGCGCGAAATTCCTGCCGCCGACGCTTCCACGCAGGCCGGCAAGTGGGAAAAGAATCGCTTCATGGGCGTCGAGATCACCGGCAAGACGCTCGGCATCATCGGCTGCGGCAACATCGGCTCCATCGTGGCTGACCGGGCGGTCGGCCTGCGCATGCGGGTGATCGCGTTCGATCCCTTCCTGTCGCCCGAGCGCGCCCGTGATCTCGGCGTCGAGAAGGTCGAACTCGAAGACCTGCTCAAGCGCGCCGATTTCATCACGCTGCACACGCCGCTGACGCCGCAGACGCGCGGCATCATGGGGGCCGAAAACCTCGCCAAGACCCGCAAGGGCGTGCGCATCGTCAATTGCGCGCGCGGCGAACTGGTGGACGAAGCCGCCATGCGGGCTGCGCTCGACTCGGGCCATGTGGCGGCGGGCGCGTTCGACGTGTTCTCCGAAGAGCCGGCGGTGAACAATCCCCTGTTCGGTCATCCGAACGTGGTCTGCACGCCTCACCTTGGCGCTTCCACCACCGAAGCGCAGGAAAATGTCGCCCTGCAGGTCGCCGAGCAGATGTCGGACTATCTGGTGCGCGGCGCGATCACCAACGCCATCAACTTCCCGTCGATCACCGCCGAGGAAGCCCCGAAGCTGAAGCCCTTCATCGCGCTGGCCGAAAAGCTCGGCTCCTTCGCCGGGCAGCTCACCGAGAGCGGCCTCAAGAAGGTGACCATCACCTACGAGGGCGATGTGGCGGCTCTCAAGGTGAAGGCGCTGACGTCATCGGCGATTGCGGGCCTGCTGCGCCCCGTGCTGTCGGACGTGAATGTCGTGTCGGCCCCGATCGTCGCCAAGGAGCGTGGCATCGTGATCGACGAAGTGACGCGCGCCGCAGAAGGCGATTATGAATCGCTGATCACCCTGACGGTCACGACCGACAAGCAGGAGCGCTCCATCGCCGGCACGGTCTTCCAGGACGGCAAGCCGCGCATCCTCGACATCAAGGGCATCAAGGTCGACGCCGAATTCTCGCCGAGCATGATCTACGTGACCAACGAGGACAAGCCGGGCTTCATCGGCCGCTTCGCGGGTCTGCTGGGCGATGCAGGCGTGAATATCGCGACCTTCGCGCTTGGCCGCGATGCGCCGGGCGGCTCCGCCATTGCGCTCGTGCAGGTCGACGGCGACGTGCCGCCGTCGGTCGTGGACAAGATCCAGACGCTTCCGGGCGTCAAGCAGGCGAAGGCGCTGCGCTTCTGATTGCGATTGCGCGCTGCCCGCAGCGCGCAATTGCTGCCGTTTTCCATGTCGGCCTCGTCCTTCGAGACGCTTGCCTTGCAAGCTCCTCAGGATGAGGCCTTTTTCATCGGCAGTAACGAACCAGCCCCTCATGCTGAGGAAGCCGCGTAGCGGCTGTCTCGAAGCACGAGGGGGCTCCGTGATTGCATCACCGCCCGCCCAGCCGCTCCGACATCCAGATGCCGATGAGCACCAGCGCCAGCGCGGTCGCGTGATAGAGCGCGAATGTTTCCCCCAGAATCAGCACCGACAATAATGCCCCGACAACCGGGATCAGGTTGAGGATGAGCGTCACGCGCTGCGCGCCGATCAACGCCAGGGCGCGCATGTAGGTGATGTGGCCGACCATTGAGGTGAAGACCGCCACGTAGAGCAGGATCAGCAGGCCCTTCGGCCCCGGCCAAATGGTTTCTCCGAGGGCCGTCTCGATCGCCAGCATCGGCAGCGACGACAGGAAGGCCCCGATGGCCACGCCGACGAAAAGCGCCATCGACGAGACGGGCGGGCGGTTCCGCAGCGCCAGCGCATAGCCGGTGGCCGCCACCGCGCCCAGAAAGGCCAGCAGGTCGCCCGCATTGAACGAGAGGGCCGCCACGCTGCCCAGATCGCCGCGCGCGCCGATCAGCATCACGCCCACAATGGTGATTGCCGCGCCGAACAGCCGCACCAGTCCGATGCGTGTGCGGAAGACCAGAAATGCGCCGATCAGCACCAGCACCGGCTGCACGCCCTGGATGATCGCCACATTGACGCCGGTGGTGAAGCGCGCGGCCTCATAGAACAGGGCGTTGGGCAGCGTAATCCCGAACGCGCCCAGCCAGAACAGGTGAAGCTTGTAGGGCCGCAGGCTCTCAAGGTCCTCGACGATCCGGTCCCGGCGCAGCAGCAGGAGCCCGGCGCTCACCAGCGCCCAGCGCAGGCAGATCAGCACCATCGGCGAAATCTCCCCGACCGCAAGCCGCCCGGCCACCACATTGCCGCCCCAGCTCAACGACGTCAGGGTCAGCAGCAGCCAGGCATTTCCGCTCAAAGCTCCGCGAAGCGACCCCATCATTCCGGTCCGCACGCCGGCGCAGGGGGAAACAGGTGGGTCGGAGAAAAAATCATTCGGGATTTCGGCTTTGGTGAATCGTCTTGTTGACCATGAGCCGCAAAATCCCGGCTGGTCAAAGGCCCGGAAAGATTTCGGCCCAAAGCTGACGCAGGCAGGCCCTGATTCCAACGTATTGCTGGTCAGGATCAAGCTTGGCGCGACGTTGCGCCCAATGCCCCGGGGAAAACATGATCCGTACCATTCGCGCGCCCGCTTCGGGCCTGTTGGTGTCCGCCGCCGCCCTGATGGCGGCCGTTCCGTCGCTCGCCGCCGAAATGGAGGCCAGATCCCGCATCGAGTCCGTCACCGTCTATCCGGACGCCGCCACCGTCACGCGGCTCGCCGAAATCGACCTGCCGGCGGGCGCAACCTCTCTGGTCTTCCGCGATCTGCCCAATACGATCGACCCATCGTCGCTGCGCGTCGAAGGCGCAGCGGACGGCGCGCTCTCCATCGGTTCGGTCGAGGCGCGCGTTGCGCCCGCCATTGCGCCCCAACCAGATACGGAAGTGGAGGCGAAGCTGAAAACGTTGCGCGCCGAGCGCGACGCGCAGCAGGCTGTCGCCGAGGCGCTCGACGCCAAAAAGGCGATGATCAGCCGGTTCGGCCAGTCCGGTCCTGATGCCTTGAGCCCCGACTCGAAGGCCGTCGACATCGATAAGTGGACCGCCGCATGGGATGCGGTCGGCAGGGGGCTGGCTAAAGTCGGCGACGATCTTCGCATTGCGCGCGCGGCCTTGCGCGATCTCGACGAGCAGATTCGCGGGCTCGAACAGGCGCGCCAGCGCCCGCAACCGCAGAACGGGCCGCGCCGCATCGTGAGCGTGGAACTCGAAGCCGCTGCGGCCTTGAAGGGCCGGGTGACGCTCACCTATCGGGTTGCGGCTGCGGGCTGGAAACCGCTTTACGATGCGAAGCTCGATACAGGCGGCAAGGGTCGCGCGCCCTCGGTCGAGCTCGTGCGTCGCGCCAGCATCACGCAGCGCACCGGCGAGGACTGGAGTGGCGTCTCTGTTTCCGTTTCGACCGTCCAGGCGCGGCGCGGCGTGCAGCCGCCCGACATGCACACGCAGCGCCTCGCCTTCTGGGAGCCTCCGCCGCCCGTCACGCGCGGGCAGGTGATGCGAAAGGAGGCCGCCGCAAATGCAATTGCGGACGAGACGGCCCGGCTCTCGCCAGCCGCCCCTGCGGCTCCCGCGCCCATGCAGGAAGCCGTTGAACAGCAGGCGTCGCTGGAATCCTCGTCGTTTCAGGCCTCGTTCCGTGTGCCCGGCAATGTCGATATTCCCAGCGACGGCGCCGCTCATCAATTGCGCATAGGCTCTCGCAAGATGGAGCCGCAACTCTCTGCCCGTAGCGTTCCGGCGCTCGACCCGACCGCCTATCTGACGGCGCGGATTAAACACGATGAAGAAGCCCCGCTGTTGCCGGGCGAAGTGTCGATCCATCGCGACGGCATGTATGTGGGCAATGGCAGATTGTCTTTCGTGGCGAGCGGCGACAGCGCAGACCTCTCCTTCGGGGCCGACGACCGCATCAAGGTCGAGCGCGCGCCCGTAAGCCGCAAGGAAAACGAACCCACATGGTTCGGGCAGACCAAGACCGAAATCCGCGAGTTCAAGACGACCGTTCGCAACCTGCACGACTTTCCCATGCGGGTGAACGTCATTGACCAGATCCCGATTTCCGAGAACGCCGCCATCGTGATCGAGCAATTGCCGGCCACGACGCAGCCGACGGAAAAGATCGTCGCCGACAAACGCGGCGTGATGGGCTGGACTTACGAGATGAAGCCGAACGACGCGAAGGAAATCCGTCTGGCCTACCGGATGAAATGGCCGGCGGATCGCGACGTCGTGTTCCAGCGCATTCCCAACGGGTCCGCGCCGCTCACACAATGATCTGACGGCGAAGGGGCGGGCTCCTAGCACTACTTTGGCAGATTAGATCTGACGGCGTCGGCGAGGAGTTTCTCACAGTGGGGGCATCGCCTGGGAGGAGGCCGTGCGAAGAAGCCGAGGATGGCTTGCCTGATGGCCGGCATGGTCGGTTGCGGCGGCGGTCCC